>CAVWDY010000028.1:0-5757 GCA_963753875.1 uncultured Alphaproteobacteria bacterium
CCGCGAATGGCCGGCAGTGCGGCGCGGGCCGGATTGAACTTGGGTTCCGGCGCCGTGTTGAGAATGTCGCCGAGCCGCTCCACCGAGAGCCTTGCCTGGTGAAAATCCTGCCAGATCTGAGCCAGCCGCAGCACCGGTTGACTTACGCGTCCTGCCAGCATGTTGAATGCGACCAGCTCGCCCACGGTCAGGTTGCCGGAGATAACCATTCGGGCTCCGAAATACAGAATGCCGGCCATAACGACCTTGTTGACGAATTGCACGCTGTTGCTGGCGGTGTTGCCGAGCCGCAAGACCCGGAAACTCGCTGCCACATATCCGGCAAGCTGCTCTTCCCAGCGTCGCTGCATCTGCGGCTCGACCGCCATCGCCTTGAGGGTCTCGATCCCAGTGACGCTTTCCACCAGAAACGCTTGGCTCTCCGCGCCGCGCTTGAACTTCTCGTCGAGCAGCCGCCGAAACCGCGGCGTCGCGCCGGCAGAAATCCCCACATAGAAAGGGAATCCGGCGAGGACGATACCGGTCAACAGCGGCGAATAGAGAAACATGACCCCGAGGAAGACAAAGGTGAAGAACAGATCGATCACAAGTGTCAGCGCAGAGCTAGTCAAGAAAGTCCGGATGTTTTCCAGTTCGCGCACGCGCGCGACCGAATCACCGACGCGGCGAGCCTGGAAATAGGCAGTGGGCAATGCCAGCAAGTGTTGGAACAACCGTGCGCCGAGTTCGACGTCGATCCGGTTGGTGGCATGCGAAAAAAGGTAAGTCCGCAGGATACCGAGAATGGTCTCGAACAATGCTATCCCGAGCAACCCGATCACCAGCACATCGAGCGTGCCGATGCTGCGATGGACCAGAACTTTGTCGATGACTACCTGAAAGAATAACGGCGAGGCGAGCGCAAACAGCTGAAGAAAGAAGGATGCGACGAGTACCTCAGCCAATTGTTGACGATACTTGTGAATCGCGCCCAGGAACCATGTGATATCGAAGCGGCGCGACAGCTCCGCCAAGTTGGCGCGCCGGGTCATCAGAACGATGCGGCCGTCCCAGACCGCCTCAAGGTCGTCCTTGGTCATCAATTCCGGGCGTGGCGTCTTCGTGGATTGCACGACAATCTTGTCGCCGCCGACTTTGCCGAGCAGGAGAAAGCCGCCATCCTTGAGCACCGCAATGGCCGGCAAGGGTGTGGTCGCAAGACGCGCCCAGCTCGTTTTCAACTCCCGCGCCTTGAGACCAAATTCCCTGGCGCATCGGACCATGTCCGCAGTGCCTATCGCCACGGTTCCCGACTGATGGCGAATTTGGGCGGGATCTGCCCCGATCCCATGAAAACGCAGCAGCATGACCAGCGCCGTGAGACCTGGATCATTCGGCCCGGGTATTTCCGAATGTGCCGTCATTTCGGCGTTTACGTTCCTGTGGTTCTGCCGCTATCGAGCGCCGGTGGATCTATATTGTTAGCAATATTTTCTATACTTCTAAACCTCTTAGCCATAGTTTAAGCGGTGCCTTGGCGCTACCATATTTTATTCTCAACTAGGAGAAAATTCACAGTCAGCGGATATTAAGGCGCATTCTCGCATCCTCCGGTATTTTGGGTCCATTCGAATGGTATGGCCAATTAAGGCCCGGATTATCCTGTTGATTGACCGCAATCGCCTACAAAAAGGGCGAGAGCTTGACGTTTTAGGCCGGATTTCATGAAAGCGGAAATGAAGGTTGTTCCTTTTCCGGCAGGTCCCAAGCCGCGGGACCGGGAGGAGCTTGCATTCCTCCCCGCGGCGCTGGAAATCGTCGAGACCCCGCCCTCCCCGATCGGTCGGGCGATCGGTGCGACCCTCATTGGCCTGTTCGTGCTGGCTTTGGCCTGGGCGAGCCTGAGCCATGTGGATATCGTGGCCACCGCAACCGGGAAAATTATTCCAACCGGCCATAGCAAGGTGATTCAGCCCTTCGAGACCGGTGTCGTGCGCGCCATACTGGTCGCTAACGGTCAAGACGTGAATGCCGGCGAAGTGCTGATCGAACTCGACTCAACCATCAATGAGGGCGAAACCAATCATCTCAAGGGTGACTTGCAGTCCGCGCAGCTCGATATTGCCCGCCTGCATGCGGCACTCGCCGATACCGACGATCCCCTCGGCGCCTTCCACCCGCCGGAAGGAGCCAACCCGGCGCTGGTCGCCATTCAACGCCAATTTCTGCTGGCGCAAGTCACCGAGCACAGGGCAAAAATCGCCGCCCTGGACGGGCAAAGGGCCCAAAAGGAGGCTGAACTCGCTACCATCTCGGCGACCGTCGATAAGCTTGAGGCGGTCATTCCGACCATTGAAGAGCGCGTCAACATCCGCAAGACGCTCAGTGAATACGGCTCCAGGTTGCAATATTTCGAGGTGTTACAGCAATTGACCGAGAGCCAGCAGGAACGGTTGGTCCAGAAGAGCCATTTGAAGGAAGCGCGGGCAGCGGTTGCCGCCATCATTGAAACACGGGGCCAGACCAAGGCCGAATATCGCCGAACACTGTTCGGCGAGATGACCGAGGCCGAGCGAAAAGCCGCCGGCCTTGCGGCCGATCTGTCGAAGGCCGAGCAGCGCACCAAGCTTCAACAGCTGACCGCGCCGGTGTCGGGCATGGTTCAGCAGCTGGCCGTACACACGGTCGGCGGAGTGGTGACACCCGCCCAGTCCCTGATGGTCATCGTGCCAAGTGACAGCCAATTGGAGATCGAAGCCATGGTGAGCAACCATGACGTCGGCTTCGTGCATGCCGGCGATCAAGTGGAAATCAAGGTCGATACTTTCGATTTCACCAGATATGGGCTGCTGCACGGACAGGTGCTTAGCATCTCATCCGATTCTATCGTGCGTGATGCTCCCAGCGATAAATCGAACGATACGCCGACCGGCTCCCCCACCGCCACCAGCGAGCCCAAGGGCCAGGAATTGACCTATGCGGCGCGGATCTCGGTCGACCGCACGCAAATGCAGGTTGAGGACAAGATGGTCAACCTTTCGCCTGGCATGGCGGTCACCGCCGAGATCAAGACCGGATCGCGACGGATCATCAGCTATTTGTTGTCACCGCTGATGAAATACAAGCAAGAGAGTTTGCGCGAGAGATAGGCGCGAAAAGATTAGATGCTGTCCTTGCCGAGGCTTTCTGTTGCCAAACAAGCCCTCCCAATCCGCAGATTCGTCTCTCGCTCGTGATGGGACATAGTTTTCTCTACGGCGTCGGCGGCGATCCTCCAGGCGATTCCTTGGGAGTGCGCGCCACCTGGGTCGATGATGCGGGCCTATTGAGCGGAGGCGTTTTGGGTTGCTTCGCTTGATCAGTCCTTATTGGCGACGGCGTTGAAGCAGCGTTTGCAACCGGCTTTGAAGGGTTGCGGGTTGCTGGCGGCGCGAGCGTTACCGAACGGGGTACCGACGGCGGAATACTCCCGGTCGTCTGCGGGGACGGCATTTCGGGGGGCAAACCGGTTCGCAGCCGCGCATGAGCCACAGAGCGGGGAATCGGCAGCGGAACTCTTACAGTCGTCGGCGACGACGGTATGCCGTAGCTCCAAGTGCGTAATGTCAAGCCGGATGATGGCGGCGCGAACATTGTGGGGGCCGGAATCGGCACATCGCTTTCGGTTGTAAGCGTGGGCGGCTCGATGCCCCGATTTACTGGCGTCGTAATGTCGGTGAGCCACGGAGGCATCAAAGACGCCGCCGGCGAAGGCGCGGCCAGGGGCGGCTTGATTTCTACCCTCGCCACCTGACTTACGGCTGACGGTGGCGGGCTCGGGCTATTGATCACCGTCGCCTTTGCCGCGACCGAGGGCGCAAGACGGGCGCTACCCGCACGGTTATCGCCACCGCGGGGCGGCGAAATCGGCGAGGAGGCCGCCTGCCCGTCTGGCTTGGCTGTAGCGTCATTCGTGGTGTTGATACTTTCGCGGGCGTTGCTGAAGATGAGCGGGTTAGGCGCTACCACCTCAGCCGGTAAGCGGACATAGACTGGCAACGGCACGAAGGTTGGCGCCGGAAGAGTGTGGGCCCCGGAGGGAGCACCCGGCGGCTTCAAGTCCAGGAATTCTGGCGGCGGCGGCTCCAGGAAATAAACGGGGGATGGTTGCGGCGGTTCGAACGCGAATGCCGGATCGTCGAGGACGAGCACGCTTCGCTCGACATATTCAAGCTCGTCCGGCAATGGCGGGGGCACATCGCAATCCATTCTTGCGAATTTCGGAGGCGGCGCAATCGCGGCGCCCAAATGCGTGAGAAGGCGGCGGGCGTCTGCCACATGGGGTCCGCGCGGATAGCGCTCCAGATAAGACCAGTAGGCATCGGACACATTAGCCTGGTAGGTCCGTCGCCAAGTGATGGCCTCGCGCCGCGCCGCAAGGAGGGCACTGACGCGCCTCGTCATGGGATCTTGCCAATAGTCCGCAAGAAAATCTGCGTAGGCGTCGAAAGTGTCGCGCATCAGGGCGACCATATAGGCGTCATGGGCGCCGAGGACACGCATCGGTTGGGCACGCATCCGAGCGGTACGCTCTGGCGCGTCCGCCCGTCGCGGCGCACCGGGAGCGCGTTCGAAGAATTTGAACTGCGTTTCGATGTTGGAGGCATCCCAAGGCACCTGTGCGCCCTTGGTCAATTCATTGACACGCAAACGCACGCGGCCGAACAAATTGGCCGGCGTCAGGTTGCCCTCGCGGATCATCTCGGCGAGCGCCTTCGCATAGGGGCCGTAGCCTTCCCCGACAACGGGCGCCACTGTGCCCGGCGCGGCGTTGAATGCGATCAGCATGTTAGCTTCCGGCTCGACCCAGGCGAGACCAGCGGCCAGACCTGGCAAGCCAAACGAACTTGCGCGAGCCACATCCATGATGATGAAGGTTGTTTTCAAATGAAGCGCTGCGAGCGCATGCATCTGATCGGACAGCCGCACGGCCCGAACAGGCACGTCTGAAGCCTCGCCAATATTCGCGTCGATTGGGACCAGATAATTCTCGCCTTCGAACTGCAGCCCATAGCCAGCGAAAAACACGGCGGCTACCGCGTCCGGCCCCGCATTCGTGACCCTGTCTGTAAAATCGCGAAAAGTCTGGCGCAGCAAGCCTTCATCGAGATCGCGCGCGCCCATGACATCAAAACCCGCCGCCTGCAGGGTTTGGGCGATCAGAGCCGCATCGTTTACCGGGTTCGCCAGAGCTTTAGCCTTGTAGGAGGCATTCCCGATGACAAGCGCCAGGCGCTTTTCCGACGCCGCGGCGCCTGCCGCAGGCAATGACACAACGGCGAGGAAGGCCAGAAAAGCGAGCGATATCTTCAATAGTCGTTGCATTCTATTTTCAGGCGCCTGTGCGGAGTTACCTCAACATCGCTCTAAACGCCGGTGGCCGCAAGGAGACTTGCCACGTGGGACAGCATGACGAGAGAGTTGGTTAGGCTGAACAGCCATGATTGGCTTCCGGCCCTTGCGGTTGCAAGCCTACATTGATGCAACTCGGGCATCTGAGACGAGGGAATTAACCCTTCATTCAAGCATGCTGCTGATTTGCAATCGGCTGGGCTAGTTGCGATAGCTGAGCACCCCCCAATTCAGAGGGGCTAACGATTGAAGCACCGCCGTTACCGAACGCCGAAGAGGGAAATGCCGACGCCATGTGTTGCGACAACAGTGCCAATTGCTGATCCAATGCTGCGGCGGCCGGATCATTCATGATTTCCGCTGGTACATTGCCGCTTTGGCCCGCTG
>CAVWDY010000029.1:0-18526 GCA_963753875.1 uncultured Alphaproteobacteria bacterium
GCAGCGTCGGGCCCAGAACCTCTTCGGCGCAGCGGAGCGAATCCTCCAGGGCGTGGCCCGGCGGGCGCGCACCTTCGCGGCCGAGGACGAGCTCAACGCCTACTTCTCCTCGGACCCATGCTGCTCAAGGCGCGGAGCTCTCGGGCCAGCTCGCGGCGCTGGGCGACACGGTCAAGGCCGACGAGGTCGAGGGGCGACTCAAGAGCGCCCGCCAGGACTCGATGCGGCTGCTCCGCGACCGGACCGAGCTGTTCGAGGAGGGTGACAACGGCGAGAGCGTCATCAAGCTCGGCCGCCACCGCTTCAGCGTCAACACGCAGCCGCTCGAGCTCACGCTGTTGCCGCGCGGCGACGGCCTCGCCTTTCACCTGACGGGGACCGACTTCTCGCAGCCGGCCGACGACGCGAGGCAACTCCTGGAACGACGGCTTGATAAATCTCCCGACGAACCTCCGCGGATTTTGATCGATGAGGTCGAGCGGTCACCTTACAAAGAACTGACCGAGGGGGCGAAAGGTCCGCTCAGCCAAATTAATATCCGTACTGAGGGCGACCACCTGGCCGATCTTTCCAAGCGGTCAAACGTTGTGGCGGCACTTAAGACCTACAAAGCCTTCCGTCTTTACCACGCGGATGGTGATGAAGAAGCTCGAAAGAAGATTATGGAAATCGTGGACGCGGGGATATCAAAATGGCCGGCATAGATTACGCACATGGAGCAGCAGCTATCGTTCGCGATGCAGGGGGCCACATTGTAGGACGTACCAAGTTTCAGAAGATAGCTTTCTTCCTCGAAGCGGCAGGTGTCGGATCAGGCTTTCCTTTCCGGTACAAGCACTACGGGCCCTACTCGGAGCTGCTCGCTGCTGCAGCTCAGCATGCAGCGGCCCTCCGACTGATTGTCGAAAAGCGAATCGGTTGCAGCCTGGGGTGGGCAGTACTCGACCTTCTACACTCAAATGCCTGCCGATCCTTCGATGCACCCCGCTCGTGCACGACTCGCGCAAGAGATGGCAAATGCCGATGCAGTGGAACTTGAACTAGCTGCCACCGCCGCATTCCTGGCGTACGAAAAATTTCCTGACCCTTGGGCGGAAACGGCTCGCCGAAAACCGGAAAAGGCAGAAGGCGGTCGGCTTGAGCGAGCGAAGCAGCTGTACCTACGGCTTCAGCAAATACCGGCACCTCATCTACTCCCGGCGATTTGACCGCAGGTTCATTTGTCGCCCGCTAACAAGCCGGCGACCGGCATGGTTTGACTAGATTGCTGCCGGTGAACAGCCGGTTGCCGGCCGGTTCGAAGAACCCAAGCAAAATAGCAGATTCCGGGGTGGGCAACCCAGTCCGTTCCTGGCACCACAACTTTTACCACGCTCGCACCGCATGAGGAGCGCGCTGTTGCGAAGGGATGAGCAATACGGCATCCATCCGTCCCCATGGTTCGAGACGGCCCATCGGGCCTCCTCAGCATGAGGGCTCCCGCTACACCGGCAGCCCGTTCTGCTGCGCCAGTTCCTTCAGCGACACCTGCGGCCGCGCGCCGATGTGCTGGATCACTTCGGCCGCGGCGAGCGCGCCGAGGCGGCCGGCGGTTTCATGACCGACGCCGCGCGCCAGCCCGAACAGAAAGCCGGCGGCGAACAGATCGCCGGCGCCGGTGGTGTCCACCATCTTGTCGACCGGAAACGCCGGCACCGCGGTGACGCCGTCTTTCGACGCCACCACGCATCCCTTCTCGCTGCGCGTCACCACCGCGAGTTTGGCGTCGCTGCGCAATTGCTTCAGCGCCGTTTCGAAATCCGAGGTCTGGTACAGCGAATGCAGTTCGGCCTCGTTGGCGAACACCAGATCGACCGTGCCGTTTCGCATCAGCTCGAGAAACTCGTCGCGATAGCGATCCACGCAAAATGAATCCGACAGCGTCAGCGCGACCTGGCGACCCGCATCATGGGCGATCGTCGACGCCTTCACGAAAGCTTCCTTGGCGTTTTTCGGATCCCACAGATAGCCCTCGAGATAGAGCAGCGCGGAAGCCGCGACCTCGGCGGCGTCGATATCGGCAGGGCCAAGTTCCTGCGCCGCGCCGAGATAGGTGTTCATGGTGCGCTCGCCATCCGGGGTCACCAGAATGTAGGAGCAGCCGGTGGCCGGGCCGTCCGCCGCCGGCCTGGTCTCGAAGGCCACCCCCGCGGCGCGGATGTCGTGCGTGTACAGCCGGCCGATCTGGTCATCCCTGACCTTGCCGACATAGGCGGCGCGCGCGCCCAGATTGGCGACGCCGACAATGGTGTTGGCCGCCGATCCGCCGGACATCTCCGTCGCAGGCCCCATGTCGCGGTAGATCGCCGCGGCGCGCGCCTCGTCGATCAGGGCCATGCCGCCTTTGGTCATGCCGTGACGGCCAGGAAAGCCCTCATCGGTCTGCACCAGCACGTCGAAAATCGCATTGCCGATCCCGAGAACGTCGTATTTTGCTGAAGCCATCGAAAGTCCTGTTGCGGCGATTGCGGTGGCGCGGAAAATCCGGTCCAAACCGGCTGACTGGATGCGCGACCTATCACGTGAGTCGCTTGTTGCCCATGCTTCGGAGCACGCGACGCTCGCTCTCAGCATGAGGTTTGTTTTGTTTCAACACCTAGACCTCATCCTGAGGAGGCCGCGAAGCGGCTCGTCTCGAAGGATTGGCCGCGATTGCGAACTTGTGATTCCGGGTACTGGTCTGAATAGGTGCAGCGGCCTATCACGATCCTCCCTCCACGGGCAAGCGACTGCTCAGTATAGAAGTGCCGATGATTCGCTCCTTCCTCACCGTATCGACGGGAACGCTGGCCTCGCGGCTTCTGGGATTTGCGCGCGACGCCATGATCGCGGCGCTGCTCGGCACGGGTCCCGTCGCGGACGCCTTTCTGGTGGCGTTTCAGCTCGTCAATGTCGTGAGACGGCTGTTGACGGAGGGGGCGTTGAACGCGGCGCTGGTGCCGGCCTGGCTGCGCGTGCGCGAGGCGGAGGGCGGAATCGCGGCGGCGGCATTCTCGGGGCGCGTGCTCGGCACCGTCAGCGCGGCGCTGTTCGTGGCCGCGGGCGTGATCGGCCTGTCGATGCCTTTTGTCATTACCGCGCTGGCGCCGGGCTTTGCCGGACACGATACGCTGCAACTCGCCGTCGACGACGCCCGGCTGATGCTGCCTTACCTCGCCTTCGCTGGCCCCGCCACGGTGATGATGGCGCTGTTGAATGCGCAAGCCCGCTTCGCGCTCACGGCGTTCTCGCCGCTGATGTTCAACATCGCGCTGATAGCCGTGATGATCGCGCTCATCGTCTGGGAACAGGACGCGGCCCATGCCGCGCCGGCGATCGCCGCCACGGTCGGGATCGCCGGGCTGGTGCAACTGCTGATCCTGGTATTGCGCCCCGGCGGCTATCGCGCCGCAACGCCGCTGCGCATCACATTCGATCAAGAGATGCGCGGCTTTCTCGCCAAGGCGATCCCCGGCATGATCGCAGGCAGCGGACCGCAATTGCTCATTGTCGCCGGTGCGATCATGGCGTCGGCGTCGCCGTCGGCGGTGTCGTGGCTCTATTTCGCCAATCGCCTGATCGAACTGCCGCTCGGCATTGTCGGCGTCGCGATGGGCGCCGTGCTGGTGCCCGAACTGACGCGCGCACTGCGCCTCGACGATCACAAGACCATGATGCATGCCGAATCGCGCGGCCTCGAACTCGCGGTCGGCCTGGCCCTGCCGGCAACGCTCGGGTTGATCGCGCTCAGCGAGCCGGTCGTACGGATGCTGTTCGAACACGGCGTGTTCACCGCCGCCGATACCGCGGCCACCGCGCATGCGCTGATGTGGCTTGCGCTCGGCCTGCCCGCCCATGTGCTGGTCAAGGCGCTGTCGCCGGCCTTCTTCGCGCGCGACGACACGGCCACGCCGCTGCTGGCGACCCTGAAGGGACTGGCGGTCGCGATCGTCTTGGCTGTCGTACTCGGCCGATTGTTCGGTGCGCCCGGCATCGCCGCGAGCATTGCGGTTGGCGCCTGGAGCAGCGCGCTGGCATTGATCCGGAGGGGTGCTGCGACATTCGGGTTCTCGATCGATGCCGCGGCGCGCCGGCGGCTGCCGCGCATCGTGGCTGCCGCGCTCGTGATGGGGGGCCTGCTGTGGTCGGCGGCGCCGTTCGTGCTGGCCGACGGCGGGAACGCGCATGGCCTGGCGCAGGCCCTTCTTGTCGCGACGCTGATATCGGGCGGAATGGCGATATATGGCCTGCTTCTGGCCCTGCTCGGCGTGATCCGCTGGGGTGAAGCGGTCAACGCGATCCGGCAAACCCCGGACCCCGGCTTGCGCGACTGATGCTCGCGTGGCATTGGACGGCGCATAGCGCCTACTGGCAAACGACGCGCCAAACAGGCATCCTCGGGAAGCTGACAATGGCTTTTGTTGAACGGGTATTTTCAGGCGTCCAGCCGACGGGCAATCTGCATCTCGGCAATTACCTCGGCGCCATCGTCAACTTCGTGAAGTTGCAGGAGACGCATGACTGCATCTATTGCGTCGTCGACATGCACGCGATCACGCAAGGCGTGGACGTCTGGGGCGGGCCGGCCGAGCTCGCGCGCAACACCCGCGAGGTGACCGCGGCCTTTATCGCGAGCGGCATCGATCCGAAAAAGCACATCGTGTTCAACCAGAGCCAGGTTTCCGGGCATGCGGAGCTGGCCTGGATCTTCAATTGCGTGGCGCGGATGGGCTGGCTCAACCGCATGACGCAGTTCAAGGAGAAGGCGGGCAAGGATCGCGAGAATGCTTCGGTCGGTCTCTACGATTATCCGGTGCTGATGGCGGCCGACATCCTGCTTTATCGCGCGACCCATGTGCCGGTCGGCGAGGACCAGAAGCAGCACCTCGAATTGTCGCGCGACATCGCGCAGAAATTCAATAATGATTTCGGCAACTCCATCCGCAGCCACAGCGCCAATGACGGGCTGTTCTTCCCGCTGCCGGAGCCGTTGATCACGGGGCCGGCGACACGGGTGATGAGCCTGCGCGACGGCACCAAGAAGATGTCGAAGTCGGATTCATCCGATAATTCGCGCATCAACCTGACCGACGATGCCGACACCATCGCGCAGAAGATCCGCAAGGCGAAGACCGATCCGGAACCGTTGCCGTCGGAGGAAAAGGGTCTCGAGACGCGGCCTGAGGCCGACAACCTCGTCGGGATTTATGCCGCGCTGTCGGGCCGCACCAAGTCCGAGGTGCTCGGCGAGTTCGGCGGCGGACAGTTCTCCAGCTTCAAGAATTCGCTGGTCGAACTCTGCGTCGCCGGGCTTTCGCCGATCGCCTCCGAGATGAAGCGGCTGGTCGCAGACCCCGGCCACGTCGATGCCATCCTGGTCGACGGCGCCGACCGTGCCCGGGCCATCGCCGACGAAACCATGAAGGCGGCGCGAGACATCGTCGGCTTCGTCCGAAAGCGCTAGTTCCATCACGCGCCATAAATGACGCAGCGCACTCTGATGGTCGCGCGTGGTCTGATCGCAACACCGGTCCACCCTCGGATCAAGTCCGAGGGCAAGCTTTTGCGGAACTCGCGCCAGCGTCCCGCTTGTCGGGGATGGCTGCGCCGTGGCAGCATGCGGCTTGGCGCAGCATCGGGACATGCATGACCACCCAGCGACGAAGCTACGAGACGGGTCACAAGCCAAAATGTCTTGTAATCGTTGACGACACCGCGGAAGGGGACCGCGCGGTCTACTACGCCAGCCGCTGGGCGATACGGGTTGGCGGCGGCGTGGTGATGCTGCGCATCGTCGAAACCGAGGATCAGAACCAGCAATGGCTGGGGGTTGCCGACATCATGCGCGCCGAGGCGCTGGAGGAAGCGAATGCCGCGCTCGATCGCGCATCCGGCCGCGCCAACGGCATTGCCGCGATCACCCCGGAACGCGTGATCCGCGAGGGCGACCCGACCGAACAGATGCTCGATGTCATCGAGAAGGACGTCGACATCGCGATGCTCGTGCTGGCCGCCAATCCCGGCCCCGAAGGTCCCGGCCCGATCATCACCCTGATGGCCAACGCGGTCGGCACGTTCCCGATCCCGGTCGTCATCGTGCCCGGCGATTTGAGTGACTCGGAAATCGACGCGTTATCCTGAAGGTTCCGCTTTTCCGCCAGCGTCGGGGTGGCCGGCATGGGAGCTATCCCGCCCTTGACCGTGCGTTTGCCGTCGCCATCTGCTAGAAGACCTTACGCGCCGGCCTTGAACCGGCGACGCCGGAGAAAACCATGTTCATTCAGACCGAAGCCACGCCCAATCCCGCCACCTTGAAATTCATTCCCGGCCGCATTGTGCTCGACGGCGGCACCATGGAATTCGCCAACCGCGAGGCGGCTGCGCGTTCGCCGCTCGCCGAGAGGCTGTTCAGCGTGCCCGGCGTCACCGGCGTATTTTACGGCTCCGACTTCGTCACCGTGACCAAGGATGACAGCGACTGGCAGCACCTCAAGCCGGCGATCCTCGGCGCCATCATGGAGCACTATATGTCGGGCGCGCCGCTGTTGGCCGACGGCAGTGCCGGAAGCGACGAGGCTGCCGACGAGGCCGACGAGTTCTTCAACGAGGCCGACGCCGAAACGGTCGCGACCATCAAGGACCTGATCGAAACCAGGGTGCGGCCGGCGGTCGCCAACGACGGCGGCGACATCACCTTTCGCGGCTTCAAGGACGGCATCGTCTATCTCAACATGAAGGGCGCCTGCGCGGGCTGTCCGTCATCCACGGCGACGTTGCAGCACGGCATCCAGAACCTCCTGAGACATTTCGTGCCCGACGTGGTCGAAGTCCGGCCGATGTAATTGGAGTGGCGAATAGTGAGTAGCGAATGGCGAATAGTGATTGGCTCTGACGTTCTATTCGCCATTCGCCACTCGCCATTCACCTCCTCCCCATGCTGATCCTCGCCATCGACACCGCGCTGGATGCCTGCGCCGCCGCGGTGCTCGACACCGAGGCCGACACGCTGATCGCGCAGGAATCCCAGGCCATGAAGCGCGGCCATGCCGAAGCGCTGATGCCGCTGATCGGGCGCGTGATCGCGCAATCCGGCGTCACGTTCGCAGGCCTCGACCGCATCGTGGTGACCACCGGACCCGGAAGCTTTACCGGACTGCGGGTCGGTCTCTCGGCGGCGCGCGGCATTGCGCTTGCCGCCAATAAACCGGTGGTCGGAGTGACGACGCTGACGGCCTACGCCGCGCCGGTCGTCAGCCAAAACGCCGAGCACCCCGTGGTTTCCGCGATCGATGCCCGACATGACCACGTGTATCTCCAGGTGGTCAGCGGTAACGGCAGTTCGTTGATCCGGCCGCGCGTCGCACCGATCGCGGAGGCGCTCGGCGCCTCTCGCTTCGGAGCGCCCCATTTGGTTGGCAACGCCGCCAGGATCCTCGCCGACCGCTGGCCGGCGAATGCGCCGCCACCTTTCAAGGTCGATGCGCAAGCAGCACCCGACATTGCCTGGGTGGGATGGCTGGGAGCCGCGGTCAGTCCGAACACCGCGCCGGCCCGCCCCTTTTACCTGCGTGCGCCCGACGCCAAGCCCCCAAAAGACCCGCTGCACAAGCCTCCGCAGCCCACATCGACATGATGGCATGGCTCTCCGAATTATGGAGCGGCGGCACCGCCGCGGTCGAGCCCGCAAGCCTGCGCGATGCGCCGGCGCTCGCGCAGATTCACGGCGCGTCGTTTCATCGCGGATGGGGCGAAAACGAGTTCGAAAGCATGCTGACCGAACGCAACACGCTGGTCCATCGCCTCAGAATGGGCCGGAAGATCATTGGCTTTTCGGTGTCCCGCATCGCGGCGGACGAGGCCGAAATATTGTCGATCGCCGTTGCCGAAAGCCATCGCGGCCGTGGCCTGTCCGGCAATCTGTTGCTGACACATCTGGGCCATCTCGCCGGCCGCGGCGTGCGGAGGGTTTTCCTGGAAGTGGAGGAAAATAATCAGCCGGCGCGGCGGCTCTACGAACGGGCCGGATTTACCGTCGTTGGGCGCCGCGAACGCTATTACCGGCAAGGCGGCGGGGAACCGTTGAACGCGCTCCTGATGCGCCGCGACTTGTCCTGACGCCCGCGCGGTGGCAGAACGTGGTATTGTCAAACACAGAAATCTCAAAACTGCGCCAAAAATGACTGCCCCGAAATGACCGAGCTGAAATCCACCCCCGCGCTCAAGGCTACCGGTATCGAGGCGCGCTGCGCCGCCACCGGCATGCGCATGACCGAGCAGCGCCGCGTGATTGCGCGCGTGCTGGCGCAGGCGGAGGATCATCCCGACGTCGAGGAACTGTATCGCCGCTGCGTCGCCGTCGACGACAAGATCTCGATCTCGACGGTATATCGCACCGTCAAGCTGTTCGAGGACGCCGGCATCATCGAGCGCCACGATTTTCGCGAGGGCCGCGCCCGCTACGAGCAGATGCGCGACAGCCATCACGACCACCTCATCAACCTGCGCGACGGCAAGGTGATCGAATTCACTTCCGAGGAGATCGAGAAGCTGCAGGCCGAAATCGCCCGCAAGCTCGGCTACAAACTGGTCGATCACCGGCTGGAATTATATTGCATCCCGCTGGAAGACGGCAAATCCTGAGCCCTCAAATCCTGAGCCCTGGCGTTTTCCAGCGAAGTGGATGCCGGTTCGCGTGAAGAAAACGCGTCAAAACAAATACCAGAATTTCGATCTCATCATCTTCGACTGCGACGGTGTCCTGGTCGACAGTGAAGTCATTTCATGCCGCGTCCATGCCGACGTGCTCACCCGCTACGGTTATCCGATCACCGCCGAAGAGGTGCACCGGCGGTTTCTTGGACGAACCGCGCGCGATGCGGCCGCCGAGGTCGAGCGGGAACTCGGGCGGCCGTTAGCCGAGACCTACGAACTGGAACGGCGAACGACCTTGCTTGCGGCGCTCGCGGACACGGTCGAAGCGGTTCCTCATCTTCATGATGCGCTCGACGCCATCGAGACGCGCATCTGCGTGGCCTCCAGCGCCGCGCATGAAAAGATTTTCACCACCCTGTCGCGGACAGGGCTTTATGAGCGCTTCGCGCCGAATATTTTTTCGGGCACGCAAGTGAGTAATGGCAAGCCCGCGCCCGATCTGTTCCTGTTCGCGGCCGGGCAAATGGCCGCACTTCCCGCTCGATGCGTGGTAATCGAGGACAGCGTCCCCGGCGTGACCGGGGCGCTGGCCGCCGGGATGACCGTGCTTGGTTTCCATGGCGGCAGCCATTGCCGGCCGGGTGACGGCGAAGCGCTTCGCGCGGCCGGGGCAATGGTGACGTTCGACGATATGCGGCAATTGCCCGGGCTGATCGGGCGAATCGAGGCGCTTCGCGCCCCGGAATGACGGTTCCAAACGCTGGATTTTCACCCATTTAGCCTATAATTGAGCCCCGCGCCGCATTGGCGCCATTTCGGCCCAGCATTCCGGTTCCATGAAGCTGCCGCGCAAACTGCATATCAAGTCATATGGCTGTCAGATGAACGTCTACGATGCGCAACGCATGGTGGACACGCTGGCGGGCGAGGGCTTTGTCGAGACCGCCACCGTGGACGACGCGGATCTGGTGATCCTCAACACCTGCCACATCCGCGAAAAGGCTTCCGAAAAGGTCTACTCCGAACTCGGGCGGCTGCGCGTCGTCAAGGACGAAGCCGCGCGCAATGGCCGCCAAATGAGCATCGCGGTGGCCGGCTGCGTGGCCCAGGCCGAAGGCGGCGAGATCATCCGGCGGGCGCCCGTGGTCGATGTGGTGGTTGGGCCGCAAAGCTATCACCATCTGCCGGAATTGCTGGCGCGCGCGAAAAGCGACGGCCGCGCGCTGGAGACCGAATTTCCGATTCAGGACAAATTCGGATTTCTGCCGCCGCCGAGGCCGGATGCCATTCGCGCGCGCGGGATTTCGTCCTTCGTGACGGTGCAGGAAGGCTGCGACAAGTTCTGCACGTTCTGCGTGGTGCCCTATACGCGCGGCGCCGAGGTGTCGCGACCGGCGGCAAAAATCGTCGACGACGTGCAACGTCTCGCCGACCATGGCGTGCGCGAAATCACCCTGATCGGCCAGAACGTCAACGCCTATCACGGCGCGGGGCCTGGGGGGCGGATCTGGTCGCTCGGCACCCTGCTGCGCCGGCTCGCCGACATTCCCGGCATCGTTCGCTTGCGCTATTCCACCAGCCATCCCCGCGACGTCGATGAGACGCTGATCGAGGCGCATCGCGATCTCGCCGCGCTAATGCCCTTCGTGCATCTGCCGGTGCAGTCCGGTTCCGACCGCATTCTCGCTGTCATGAACCGCAAACATACCGCCGACGATTACCGCCGGGCGATCGACCGATTTCGTGCGGTCCGCCAAGATATTGCATTTTCATCGGATTTTATCGTGGGCTTCCCCGGCGAGACCGAGGAAGATTTTCGGGCCACCCTCGCGCTGGTCACGCAAATCGGATACGCTGGCGCTTATTCGTTCAAATATTCGCCACGGCCCGGTACGCCGGCGGCGGACATGCGGGAGACGGTGTCAGCGGCGGAAATGGACGAGCGATTGGCGCGGCTTCAGGAATTGATCGACAGCCAGCAATCGGCCTTCAACAAGGCCATGATTGGGCACACCGTCGATGTGCTGTTCGAACGCTCGGCCCGCAACCCAGGCCAAATCGTCGGCCGCACCGCCTATCTGCAACCGGCGCATGTGATGGCGTCGGCGGATATCATCGGACAGGTCCTGCCGGTAAGAATCGACAGCCTCGAGCGCTACAGCCTGCTCGGTGAACTGGCCGCCCTTCCGCACGGTCGGCCGGCGCCATCAGCTTTTTCGCCAATGACACCTGCTCAAATGACACCTCCTCAAATGACGACGGGAGCCTGAACCCTTGCCAAAAAGCGCATCGGATTCAACTTCGCTCGCTCCCAGCCGCAAACCCGACCGCGACATGCAGATCCCGCCCGAAACGCAATTCGTCATCGACTTCGATGACAATCGTGCGGCCTCGGCGCTGGTGGGACCCTACGGACAAAACCTGGCGCTGATCGAGCGACGGCTCGGCGTCGTCGTGGATTCGCGCGGCAATCACATCACCGTCGCCGGATCGCGGGACGGCTGCGACGCCGCGCGGCGCGTGCTGGAGACGCTTTATGCGCAGGCGGTGCAGGGGCACGACCTGGCGCAGGGCGACGTCGAAGGCGCGATCCGCGCCGTGATCGCGCAAGGCTCGCTGTTCGAATTCGACGCCAAGACGGTCAAATCGTCGTTCGAGACCATCAACCTGCGCAAACGCCCGGTGCGTGCGCGCACCGCCGCGCAGGACTCCTATATCCGCGCGCTCAAACGCCACGAATTGGTGTTCGGCATCGGTCCGGCGGGCACCGGCAAGACCTGGCTCGCGGTGGCGCACGCTGCGCAATTGTTCGAACGGAAGGAAGTCGATCGCATTATCCTGTCGCGGCCCGCGGTCGAAGCCGGCGAGCGGCTCGGCTTCCTGCCCGGCGATTTGCGCGAGAAAGTCGATCCTTACTTGCGGCCGATTTACGATGCGCTATACGACCTGATGGATTCGCGCATCGTCGAGCGTGCGTTGCAGGCTGGCGAAATCGAGATCGCGCCGCTGGCTTTCATGCGCGGCCGCACGCTCACCAACGCCGCCATCATTCTGGACGAGGCGCAGAACACCACATCGATGCAGATGAAGATGTTCCTGACGCGGCTTGGCGAAAACAGCCGCATGATCATCACCGGCGATCCCTCCCAGGTCGACCTGCCGAACGGCCAGACCTCGGGTCTCGCGGAGGCCGCCAGACTGCTCGACGGCGTCGAGGGCATTGCGCAGGTGAAATTCACCGCCGAAGACGTGATCCGCCACGAACTGGTGGCGCGGATCGTCGCGGCCTATGAAGGATTGCCGCAGCGACCGGCAACCAGCAAGCCTTGATGCCGAAGACTGCCGCCGAAAGCGCGCCGGGAGCGAATTCCCATCGCAAACAGAATTCCGGACCGATGGCACCGTTTGCCCTTCCCATATCAGAGGTTCTTGTTGTCGCCGATTGCTGGCAGGCCGAGCCTGACGCCGAGACCGTCATCCATCGGGCCATCGCGACCGCGGCCGAATTCGTCACGGCCGATGTCGGCGGGACCGAGCTGGCGGTCATGCTGACCGACGACGCCGGCATCCGTACGCTGAACCGCAACTGGCGCGGCATCGACAAGCCGACCAACGTGCTGTCGTTTCCGGCGTTGCAGCCGAGCGGTCCGAGCGGCCCCGAGGATGCGCCGCGCATGCTCGGCGATATCGCCATCGCCTATGAAACGGCACGACGGGAAGCTGACGACGAACAAAAGCCGTTCGACCATCATCTGAGCCACCTTGCGGTTCATGGCTTCCTGCATTTGATCGGTTACGATCACGAAAAGGACGACGACGCCGAGACCATGGAAGCGCTCGAGCGGGAGATTCTGTCGCAACTCGGTATTCCCGATCCGTATGCGGACCGGGAGCGGATGGACTGAGATGGTGGACTCAGAGCCGATCCACGACAATCCGCGCAACACGCGCAACCTGCCTGCCGTGGTGCAGGAAGGCGAAGTCATGCGTCCCGTCGCCGATAACTGGCTGACGCGGGCGATCCGCACACTGTTCGGATGGAAGCCGGGATCGGTCCGCGACGACTTGCAGGTCGTGCTTGATGCAAGCACGCCGGATGAGGTGGGCTTTTCCGCCATCGAGCGCACCATGCTGCGCAACATCCTTTCCCTGCACGAACGCCGCATCGCCGACGTCATGGTCCATCGCGCCGATATCGTCGCGGTCAAGCGCGACATTCCGCTCGGCGAATTGATGAGCTTGTTCGAAAGCGCGGCGCATTCTCGCCTGGTGGTCTACAACGAAACCCTCGACGACCCCGAAGGCATCGTTCACATCCGCGATCTGCTGGCGTTCATGACCGCAAGAGCCCGGATATCGGAGACAGCCAAGGGCAAGGCCAAACGCAAGAAGCCGTTCCCCGCCGGTCTCGATCTGCGCGCGGTCGACCTGGCACTGCCGCTTTCGGACGCCAACATCATCCGGAAACTGCTGTTCGTGCCGCCCTCGATGCGCGCGATCGATCTGTTGGCGCAGATGCAGGCTTCGCGCATCCATTTGGCGCTGGTGGTCGACGAATATGGCGGAACCGACGGGCTGGTCTCGATCGAGGATATCGTCGAGCAGATCGTCGGCGAGATCGACGACGAGCATGACAGCGACGAGCCGCCGGCGATCGTGCGGCAGGCGGATAATTCCTTCATCGCCGACGCGCGCGCGAGCCTCGATGACGTTCGTTCCGTGATCGGCGAGGAATTCGTTACCGGCGAAGCCGGCGAGGAAGTCGAAACGCTTGGCGGCTACCTCGTGACCCATGTCGGCCGGCTGCCGGTGCGCGGCGAGGTCATTTCGGGGCCCGGTAATTTCGAAATCGAAGTGCTCGACGCCGATCCGCGGCG
Organism: uncultured Alphaproteobacteria bacterium; assembly: GCA_963753875.1. Lineage (GTDB taxonomy): Bacteria > Pseudomonadota > Alphaproteobacteria > Rhizobiales > Xanthobacteraceae > Bradyrhizobium. The sequence continues at coordinate 13,548 of CAVWDY010000029.1, forward strand.
CGTCAAGCGCCTGCGCATTGCCACGCGCAAGGAGCGCTCGGCCTTGCGTACCCAGCGCGAAAGCCGTCGTCGCGAAGCCGCGACCGACACAGGATCCGCACAAGCCAGCGACAATACCAACCCGCCGAGCACCGGAGCCGGCTCATCGTGAAAGCCGCAGGCAACCTCCGCGCGGCCGGTCTTGCGATCATCCTGGCTTGGGGATGGAAGCGCGCCGCCATTGCGCTTGTCGCAGGCGCGCTGTCGGCGCTCGCGATGGCGCCGTTCAATGCCTGGCCCGTGTTGTTTGCAACTTTTCCAGTCGCGGTCTGGCTGATCGACGGCGCGGGCGCCGGACGTCTGCGCGGCGTGCCGGCGGCGGCAATGGCCGGCTGGTGGTTCGGGCTCGGCTATTTCGTGCCGGGACTGTACTGGATCGGCTACGCCTTCCTGGTCGATGCATCCACCTTCGCATGGCTGTTGCCGTTCGCCATACTGGGCCTGCCCGCTTACCTGGCACTGTTCACCGCGTTAGGCTTCGCGCTCGCGCGGCTGATCTGGACCAGGGACGCCTCGCGGGTGATCGCGCTTGCCGCAAGCCTGACGTTGAGCGAATGGCTGCGCGGCCAAGCCCTCACCGGCTTTCCATGGAATGCGTTCGGTTACGCGCTGACCGAGCCGTTGGCGCTGGCGCAGACGGCGTCGCTGATCGGCCTGTGGGGTCAGACGTTCCTTGCCGTGGCGATCTTCGCAAGCCCAAGCGTGCTGATCGATGGAAGTTCGCGCGGGCGCAAGCCCTGGATCGCGCCCGCGATGGCTCTGGTGTTGCTGCTCGCCATGGGCATTTTCGGCGCCGTTCGTTTAAGTCTGCAGCCGACCGCCATGATTGCAAACGTGAAGCTGCGGATCATGCAGCCCAACCTGCAGCAGGACGTCAAATTCAACTACTCCGCCAAGGCGGAGGTCATGCAAAAATACCTGACGCTGTCTGATCGCGCGTCCGGCCCGCAATCCACCGGCGTACGCGACGTCAGTATCCTGATCTGGCCGGAATCGGCGTTCCCGTTTTTCCTGACGCATGAGGCGGATGCGATGGCGCAGATCGCCGACCTCCTGTCCAAGGGAACGGTTCTGATCACCGGCTCGGTGCGCGCACCCGATGCGCCGCCGGGCACGCGAATCACGCGCGCCTACAATTCGATCTACGTCATCGACCGCGATGGCAGCGTGCTGTCAATTTACGACAAACTGCATCTGGTGCCGTTCGGAGAGTTTCTTCCGTTCCAGGACTGGATGGAAAAAATCGGTCTGGTTCAGCTGACAAGGGTTCAGGGCGGTTTTATTCCGGGCACCCGGCGGCGCACCATGGAGATCCCGCATGCGCCGCGCGCGCTACCGTTGATCTGTTACGAGGCAATCTTTCCCGGTGACGTTGTCGAACGCAACGACCGTCCGGGCTGGATCGTCAACCTCACCAATGACGGGTGGTTCGGAATTTCGACCGGCCCCTATCAGCACCTGCAACAGGCACGCCTGCGCGCGATCGAGCAAGGGCTGCCGGTGGTTCGTGCCGCAAACACCGGCATATCCGCAGTCATCGATCCGCTGGGACGGATGGTCGCGCGGCTGGGTCTTGGGCTCGAAGGCGTGCTGGATTCCGGGCTGCCTTCTGCCATCCCGCCAACAATTTATGCGCGCGTTGGCGACATTCCCGCCGCCATCATCATCACCGCCGCCGTGATCTTCGTGGTCAGGCGTCGCGTCGCGAAGCGCACTTCCTGACCGTTAGAGCATGATCCGGAAAAGTGGGAACCGGTTTTCCGAAAAGATCATGCTCAAACAAAGAGATGAGATCATGATCCGATTCAACCTAATCGGATCATGATCTGGTTTCGAATGTTGGCAGAAAGGCCCGCATACGGAAATCCACCAGTTGACAGACCGACGGTGCAATTCGCATTCTGGGCCGAGAAGACCGCTTAAGAACCGACCCGTCAGTATCTTGCTCAAATTGACTGGATAGATGGTTCACCGGCTCTCCGAGCAGGATTTGATGGTCATGGCGCCCGAGGCACACTTCGTTCTTGTCTTGCTTCATCCCACCGGCGCGATCCCAAGGAGTGTTGGCGATGTCGACCAAAGCGCCCAACCCTGTTGACAAATATGTCGGCAGTCGTGTGCGCATGCGCCGCATCATGCTGGGCCTGAGTCAGGAAAAGCTCGGCGACGCGCTCGGGCTTACCTTCCAGCAGGTTCAGAAATACGAGAAGGGCGCCAACCGGGTCGGCGCAAGCCGCATTCAGCAGATCTCCGAAATACTTCAGGTGCCGGTCTCATTTCTGTTTGAGGGAGGCCCCAGCGGCACGGCGAGCGCCGGAGGGTTGTCCGAAGCGACCTCGCCGGCTTACGTGTCTGACTTTCTGGCGACCTCGGAGGGTCTGGCGCTGACCCGCGCATTCACGCGCATCACCGACGCCAAGCTTCGGCGCAGCATTGTGGAACTGGTCGAACAGATCGCCACGCGCGAAGGTCCCGACAAGCGCTGAATTGCTTGTTTCGGTTTGAGACCCGTCCAAATCCGGAATATGCCGTCATTCGCCGATGGACAATTGCGCGTCGGAGAACGACAAGGCAAACAGCATGCTGACGACAACCAATCCCTTCGGCCAGACGCTGCGATGAGTGCCGCCATCCGCCATCGCGGGGATCGCGACGCATCGTCCGGCGATGCCGTCACCGTTCACCCGCAAGGCTCGTTCTTTGGCCGGCGCAAGGGTCATCGGCTGCGGCCGCACCAGGCCGACCTGATCGAACATTTGCTGCCGCGGCTTTCGCTGGACATCGGCGGTCCGCCACCGCCCGACCTAGCCGGGCTGTACGACGCGCCGGTCGATGCTGTCAGGCTCGAAATCGGATTCGGTGGCGGCGAGCATCTGATCGCGGAAGCCCGCGCCTTTCCCAGCACCGGCTTCATCGGCTGCGAGCCTTATGTCAACGGCATGGCGAAGATCCTTACACAGATCGAGGCCCATGATATCGGCAATGTCCGGCTGTTCGCAGGCGATGCCAGCGAACTGCTGGCGTGGGCGCCAAAGCATTCGCTGGCCCGGATCGATCTGATCCATCCCGATCCGTGGCCGAAACGGCGGCACTGGAAGCGGCGCTTCGTTCAGGACGCAACCATCGCGGCGATGGCGCGTGTCCTCGAGCCAGACGGCGAATTTCGCTTCGTCAGCGATATCAGCGATTATTGCGCATGGACACTGGCACATTTTTCACGCGCCCCCGATTTCATCTGGACCGCGGAGTGTGCTTCCGATTGGCGCGAGCCATGGCCCGATTACACGATGACGCGATACGGCCGCAAAGCCGAACGCGAAGGCCGCCAGGCAACGTATCTGAGGTTCAAGAAGGTGGGCTGACCCATCACCGTCATTCGGGGGCGATGCCAACGGGTCCGCGCGAAGCGCGGCCCGATGACAGGCTCCGCATCGAACTATTGCACATCTGAGGTTCGCTCGTTTCACTCGCGCCCGGAATGACGCTTCGGGCTACGCCGATTGCCGGGTCTGCCAAAAGTTCACCACCCGCTCCGCGGTCGAAGGCATCAGGCGCACGAAGTTCGATCGCACGTTCTCGATATCCACTGGCGATGGCGCCCGGGCCGGACCTGACCTGAGCAGGATCAGGGCGCGCACGGTCGCCCATTCGAGTCCGATCGCCTTGCCGAGGATCAGGACCGGATCGTGACGGTCGCCGGCCATCAGACGATCGAGGGTGGCGATCTTCACGCCCGACATCGCCGATAAAGCGGTAACCGATTCCTCGTATCTGTAGGCCTTGGCAAAGCCAAGCAGCGCGGCTTCGTTCAGCCCACCTGAGCGATGCAACGCCAGGATTGCGCGTTGCGCCGGCGCAAAATCCCGGCGGCTCTCCACGCACTCGGCAACGCCGGAAATCTCGCTTATCGCGCGGCTGATCGCCGCCTGCTTGCTGGGCTTGACCACGTCGAACAGGCGTCGGCGGACGACATCGATCGATCCCGCCAGCAGCTCCTTCAGCAGGTGATCCGAAAGATCGTCGCGCTGGCCGACCGCGAGCGTCAGGACGCCATCCTTGCCGGCGCGCTTGATCAGCGAGGAATATCCGGCTTGAGAAAAAAACGCCCCCGCATTGGCGGCGGTGCGCCTGACGACATCGCGGTCGCCGCGGCGCACGATGACGTCGGTGAGGTCGGGTGAAAGCTTCGGCCGCTCCGACATCGCCAGCAGATGACCCTGACCCTTCATGCGCGCGATTTCGATCAAGACACCCTCATCGATGACAGGCGACCTTCGCAGCAGCGGACCGGCGATCGATATCTCGTCCTCGCGCGCGAGTTGCCCGACCAATGTGCGGGGCGCGTTGGCAAGCACGGACAGTCGCTCGGCCAGATCGGCGCGGGCGGGAATCCCGGTGTGCGGAACGAGATCGATGAGGACGTGGTCGAACAGATCAACGTGATCGGACCGGAAATTCGCGGCTCCCTGCAGGAACAGCTCGGCGATCCGGCGCGCTACTTCCGCGAGGCGTTTGGGATCGCCCTGCCTGACGATCTCATCGAGCCCCGGGATCAACGACATAGCAACGGCCATGAAACACACTCAAACCCGGCGCAGGCCGGATTTTCCGGCAATCTAGACAGGCATGGTGAAGGAAGGGTTAGGTTTGAAACCACCCCTTGAAGGGCGCGCAAAATCGCGAGCCGCCAAGCCTCGCGGGCCTTGCCGGATCGGGGGAAAACCGCTATATCAGCGGCAACTTATGGTTCTCATACGATCGCGTATTGAGAGTGGGCCCTCCGGGACCCGCTCTTTTTTATTAGCTGAACGAGCCCCGCAGCTTACGACGCCGGGCCTGGTTCGGGCAGACCGGCCGGACCTTTAGCTTTTGGGCCCGGCCCAACGCAACGCAAGTCAGACCGGCTCGAGTTACGACCGCCCAAAAGGCAAATTTTGACG
>CAVWDY010000030.1:0-25318 GCA_963753875.1 uncultured Alphaproteobacteria bacterium
GAAACCTTGACTTTGGACGGATCGAGGCTAGGTTGCGCGGCGAATGCGCCCCCTGATGGGCCGGCGCCCGATTCCAGACATCAAGGGTTTTGCACATGGCCAAGGCGGTCACCATCAAGGTCAAGCTCGTTTCCTCGGCGGATACCGGCTTCTATTACGTCGCCAAGAAGAATTCGCGCACCATGACCGACAAGCTGGTCAAGAAGAAGTACGATCCGGTCGCGCGCAAGCACGTCGAATTCCGCGAGTCCAAGATCAAGTAAAATTGCGGAAATACCACTGACTTCAACGGGGCCTTTTGGGCCCCGTTTTCGTCTCACGCGGTTCGTAGCAGCGGCGGTTGCGACGGACGCACCAGCGCAAACGCCACCTGGATGATCCCCGCTGCCAGCCCCAACGCGACGCCGATCCGCCAGGCCAGCATGTAGGAGCCGAGCGCGTCCCAATAGCCGCCATATCCGTAGGCCAGGCAATCTCGGCCTGGAGGTTGGTGCGATCGCTGGGTTTGATGGCTAACCGGCAGGATGCCAGGGGAAAAGCCTACCACGACCGCCAGAATCCGACTACGCCGCGTTCGCCACCACGCGGTTGCGGCCGTCATGCTTGGCGCGGTAGAGCGCGGTGTCGGCGCGCTTGAGCACGTCGGCCACGGCCTCGCCCTTGCGTTCAAGGGTCGACAGGCCGATCGAAATCGTGACATCGATGCGTTTTGCGCCCTTGTTGACAGCGAACGGCTCTCCGGCGATCGAGCGCCGCAGCCGTTCCGCCACCATGCCGGCGACGTGCAAGTCGGTTTCCGGCATCACGATGACAAATTCCTCGCCGCCATAGCGGCAGGCGAGATCGATGCCGCGGATCGACTTGCGGACCCGGACGGCGAATTCGCGCAACACGTCGTCGCCGGCGTCATGACCGTAATTATCGTTGATCGATTTGAAAAAATCGATGTCGAGCATCATCAGTGCCAACGGCTTGCCGCGGCTCGAGGCCTGCTCGGCGAGCGTCCCCAAATGGCTCTCCATGTAGCGGCGGTTATGCAGGCCGGTCAGCGCATCGGTGATCGCCATCTCGATGGAGTTCTGCACGTTGTCGCGCAGATCGTCGGTATAACGCCGCTTGCGGATCTGGGTGCGCGCGCGGGCCAGCAACTCGTTCTTGTCGACCGGGCGAAGCAGATAATCGTTGACGCCGATCTCCAGGCCGCGGAGCAGCCGCGTATTGTTGTCGGCATCGGCGATCGCGAGGATCGGCACGTGCCGGGTCCGCTCCAGCGAGCGCGCCTGGCTGCAGAGCCGCAGGCCGTCGAAATTATCAAGGCCGAGCGAGACGATCAAAAGATCGTAATCGCCCTCGGCGGCGTGAAACAGCGCTTCCGAAGGGTTGGTCTCGACATCGACGGTGTGCTCGGTGCTCAGCACCGGCGCCAGCCGCTCGTAGGACGAGGGCCGGTCGTCGACCAGAAGCACGCGGCCACCCTTCCCGGTGTCGGCCACGGCGCTGCGCTCGGGCGCCTGCACGCCTATCTCAAGCGAGGTGATGGCGCGCATGCGCAGTTCATCGGTCATCATCTTCAGCCGCGTCAGCGAGCGCACCCGCGCGATCAGCACGATATCGGACACCGGTTTGGTCAGAAAATCGTCGGCGCCGGCTTCCAGGCCACGCACGCGATCGGCCGGGCTGTCCAGCGCCGTCACGATGACCACCGGAATGAAATGCGTAGCCGGATTGGACTTCAGCCGGCGGCAAACCTCAATGCCGTCCATGTCAGGCATCATGACGTCGAGCAGAATGATGTCGCATTCGGCACGCGCGCAGACGGCCAGCGCCTCCGCGCCGTTGGACGCGGTCAGGACATCGAAATACTCGGCGGAAAGTCGCGCTTCCAACAGCTTGACGTTGGCGGGGACGTCGTCGACGACCAGAATGCGCGCGGACATCTCACTCTCCCTATCCGATGAATTGTCGGACGGTTTCAATAAACTTGCCGACCGATATCGGCTTGGACAAATAGGCCTCGCAGCCACCTTCGCGGATGCGTTCCTCGTCACCCTTCATCGCGAACGCCGTGACCGCGACGACCGGGATCGAGCGCAGTTCCGGATCATCCTTGATCCACCGCGTCACTTCGAGGCCAGACACCTGCGGAAGCTGGATATCCATCAGGATAAGATCGGGGCGAAGCTTGCGCACGAGATCAAGCGCCTCGAAACCGTTGCTGGTGCCGGAAGTCTGATAGCCATGCGCCTCGAGCAGATCGCGAAAGAGCTTCATATTGAGCTCGTTGTCCTCCACGATCAGGACGGTTTTTGCCATCCCGCCCCTCCAATCCCCGTAAAGTCCCGGCAGGCGGAGCATCGGGCGCCGCCGCCAAAGCTGTCAAAAAGTGAAATCAAACTAGCGCCAGATTCGCTCTAACCCGTTAAGCCCAAGTGTCGTCTTTATGCGAAGTGGTTTCCACTTGCTTGAACACGTTCCGCAGACTCGGGCATGATCGTTCCAAAATAGAGACCATAAGTTACGGAAAGGCAAACTCACCAGTTGAGAAAACCCACTCATAACCCCCGGGAAGTGGCTGAAATCGTTGCAGTTCAGGCGCTTTCCTTTGTTGCGGGCGACCCTGAGCGGCTGGGGGCGTTCCTGGCCGAAAGCGGGATCGGCCCGGAAACCCTGCGCAAGGCTGCCGCCGATCCGCATTTTCTCGCAAGCGTGCTCGATTTCGTGATGCGGGATGACGCGACCGTGAAGGCGTTCGCGTCCGCCTCACAGCTTCATCCCACCAACATTGCCGCGGCTCACCAGGCGCTGAACGATCCCCAATGGGAGCGCGACGTGCCGTGACAGCATCGATGGAGGGACCGACCTGCTTCTGCCGGGACTGCCTCCATGATCTGGACGTCGTGGCCAGGCGATGCGGCGAGTGTGGTTCGCCTCGGCTCGTGCGCCACCCTGCGCTCCCCTCGCTTACGTTTGCCCACATCGATTGCGACGCGTTCTATGCGACGGTCGAGAAGCGCGACAACCCTGAGCTTGCCGACAAGCCCGTGATCATCGGCGGCGGCAAGCGCGGCGTGGTGTCCGCGGCCTGCTACATCTCCCGCACCTTCGGCGTTCGCTCGGCGATGCCGATGTTCAAGGCGCTGGCGCTCTGCCCCTCCGCGATCGTGATCCCGCCCGACATGGCGAAATATGTCAGGGTCGGCCGCGAGGTTCGCCGCGCGATGCAGGCGCTGACGCCGCTGGTCGAGCCGCTGTCGATCGACGAAGCGTTCCTCGATCTCGGCGGAACCCAGCGTGTTCACGGCATGATCCCCGCAAAAGTGCTGGCGCGGTTCGCCCGCGAGGTCGAGCGCGATATCGGCATCACGGTTTCGGTAGGTCTTTCCTGCAACAAATTCCTCGCCAAGATCGCCTCCGACATGGACAAGCCGCGCGGCTTTGCCGCGCTCGACCAGGATGAGGCGCGCGCGATGCTTAAGGACAAGCCGGTCGGCTTCATCTTCGGCGTGGGACCTGCGACCCAGGAACGGCTGATCCAGCGCGGCTTTCGCACCATCGCCGATCTGCAGCGCGCCGACGAGAGCGAGTTGATGAAGCGGTTCGGGACGGAGGGCCGCAGGCTGTGGCGGCTGGCGCGCGGCATCGACGATCGTCGCGTGGTGCCCGATCGCGGCGCCAAGACCATTTCCAGCGAGACGACATTCGAGAACGACATCCGCGATTTTACCACCCTCGAAAAGACGCTGTGGCGGCTGTCGGAGAAGGTGTCGTCGCGATTGAAGAGCAGCGAATTGGCGGGATCGACCATCACGCTGAAGCTGAAGACCGCCGATTTCCGGCAGCGCACCCGCTCGCAGTCGATTCACGCCCCGACCCAGCTCGCGGCCAAGATTTTCGCGGTATCGAGGGAAATGCTGGCAAAGGAAATCGACGGCACCGCTTTCCGCCTGATGGGCACCGGCGTCAGCGCGCTCCGCCCGGGTTCGCAAGCCCACGACACCGATATGCTCGATCGCCGCTCGGCGGACGCCGAGCGCGCGATCGACGATCTGCGCAAGAAATTCGGCCAGGCCGCCGTGATCAGGGGCATCGCCTATAAGGGGCCGGAAAAGGCGGACTGACGCTATGTTTCGTCATTCCGGGGCGATGCGAAGCATCGAGCTACGATGTGCAATTGCACATCGGAGAATCTCGAGATTCCCCGATGCGCAATTGCGCATCTGAGGTCTGGTGCTACCGCACCATCCCGGAATGACGGCAAAGCCGTCACTTACAGGGCTTGGAATCCTTGACGTCGAACTTTCCCAGCGCGCCGGAGATCACAAAGTCATTGTAGTCGAGCACCAGCGCCCGCGAGACGCCGTTCTCGAACAGCTCGAATGACATCGCATAGACCGGCGTCTGCTCGCCGCCCGCGGGCTTGGCGTCATGATCGTAATAGCTCACCGTGACCGGCCATCGCGTCATCGATTTCATGACATCGTTTTGGGTCGAGGGGTCCGGTAACGCAATCGTCCGGTCGCCGGGTATCGGCTGCCCGATCACCGAAAGCGTGTTGAAGACCTTTTCGCCGTTGTCCGAGCCGTCATAGACCGTCAGCTCGAGCAGGGATTTGCCTTCTTTCGCCGCGGCGATGATGCGCTGAATTTGCTCGGTCGGAAATACCGTCGAGCCGTCGAGCGTGAACGTCCTGGTTTGGGGCTGTTTCAATTTGACCGTGATGTGATCGCCGGTCCGCTCCGCGATCCCGTCGACCGGGTTTGAGTCGGTATCGTTCATGCGCGAATCGATTTTGAAACGATAGCTCTTGCCGTCGCCGTCTTCCCACGACGTCGAGCGAAGATCGCTGAGCGTCACCTTGCCCTCGCCGCTATTCATCTCGGACACCTGCCTGAATTCGGAGGTGTAGCCTTCGCAGGCGCTGCCGGTAAAATTATAGAGAATGCGTCCCCGCGCGCTGTTGATCGAGTTGGAACCGCGCGACTTCAACAGATTGAGTTCGTAGAGCGCCTGATGCGGGAGAAACGCGCCGCTTGCCGCGGCATCCGCATTCCCGGCGGCAAACCCCGTTGCCATCGCAACCGCGGCTAGAGTCCGCGCCAGCGATCTGGCATCACGGGGCAAAATCCGGAACGAGCGAGCCATGTTTTTTCCTTGGATTTTCCTTGGGGCTGGGTTTCGACACCTTATTCACCGCCCCATTGCGCCGCAACTGCGGCCACATCACGGAAAAGTACGATTTGCGGCTGGACCGCCATGTTTTTCGGCATTTCCGCCACCGCTCCACCCTCGCTTGCAAGTACACGCACGATGCGCGAAACAAAGCGGCCCCGATCGGACCTGTATCGGGTGCTGGTCACATCAAACGGGGACGTAACATGGCGGGTACGGTCGAGCAGAAACTTGCGGCACAAGGCATTGTTTTGCATGAGCCGCCGAGCCCGGTGGCGAATTACGTCGGTTTCGTGCGCACCGGAAACCTGCTGTTCGTGTCGGGCCAGGTCTGCGTCAACCCGGAGGGCAAGCTGATCGCCAAGGGCAAGCTTGGCGCCGGCGTCACCGTGGAACAAGGCAACGCCGCGGCGCGCGGTTGCGCCATCAACCTTTTGGCGCAGATCAAGGCCGCGCTCGGTGACCTCGACAAGGTGGTCCGGGTGGTCCGCCTCGGCGGTTTCGTCAATTCCGCCCCGGATTTTGTGGATGGGCCGAAAGTGCTCAATGGCGCTTCCGACCTGATGGTCGCGGCCTTCGGCGACAAGGGCCGCCATGCCCGCACCACCGTCGGCGTTGCTTCGCTGCCGGCAGATGCTTCGGTCGAGGTCGAAGGGGTGTTCGAAGTCTCCTGAAGCGGAGTCTTTTTTAAAGGGGAGCCTTGTTTAAGGGGAGCTTTGGGGTGCGCGCGCCTGACTGGCTGACGGCACGGCCGGTGGCCCATCGCGGCCTGCACGACCGCGCCCGCGGCATCATCGAAAATATGCCGGGTGCCGCGCTTGCCGCGATCGATGCCAATTTCGGCATCGAGTGCGATATCCAGCTCACCGCCGACGGCGAGGCCATGGTGCATCACGACGACGCGCTGGGCCGTCTCACCGACGGCTCCGGCGCCCTGCTCGGCATCACCTCGGAGGCGCTCAAAGCGGTCAGCTTCAAGGATACGCCGGAGAAGATGATGTCGCTTCTCGATCTCTGCGCGCTGGTGAGGGGCCGCGTCCCGATCGTGATCGAGGTGAAGAGCCATTTTGACGGTGACCGCAAACTGGTGAAACGAATGGCGGAGGTGCTTGCCAACTATTCGGGACCGGTGGCGGGAATGTCGTTCGACCCGGACCAGGTTAAGGCGCTGCGCGAGACGATGCCGGAACTTCCCCGCGGCATCGTCGCCCAACGCGTCTACAGCGAAACCGACTGGCCGGAGGCCACGGCGGCCCAGCGCAAGGGCATGCTGCATCTCAGACACGTGTTCCGCACCCGGCCGCATTTCGTCGCTTATTGGGTGAATGATTTGCCGGCGCCGGCGCCCTGGATCGCCCGCCATGTTTTCGGGCTGCCACTCCTGACCTGGACGGTGCGGACATCGGAACAGCGCGAGCGCGCGACCCGCTACGCCGATCAGATGATCTTTGAAGGTTTTCGGCCGTAAGGCATCAGGCGCGGCGGCATCTTGAAGTCTATGATGCAATGCACGATCTTTAGCATTGGTCACCACGTACGATGGCTGATCGTAACGCGTGACCGGTTCAAATCATCGATGGATTCATCCGAAATAACCCTCGAAGCGGTCTCCTCCATCAGCCAGATACCGGCTGAGGATTGGGATTTTTGCGCCAATCCCGTTCCGGATCCGGGCAGCCTCGATGGCCTCGACACACTGGCCTTACCTGCTTCCCCCAGCGACTCCTGTACCGGCTTAAAGCACACCTATAACCCCTTCGTCTCGCACGCATTTTTCTCCGCTCTGGAGGCGTCCGGATCGGCCTGCGCGCGGACCGGCTGGGGACCGCGCCATTTGCTCGCGCGGTGCGACGGCATCATCGCCGGCATCGTGCCCTGCTATCTGAAATCGCATTCGCAGGGCGAATACGTGTTCGACCGCGGCTGGGCCGACGCCTATCAGCGCGCCGGCGGGCGCTATTACCCGAAGCTGCAGGCCTCGGTTCCCTTTACGCCGGCCACCGGCCCTCGCCTGCTGATCCGCGATGGCGTCGACAAGGATGAAATCGCAACTGCCTTGGCAGGCGGCCTGATCGCGCTGTGCGAGGCGACAAATGCCTCCTCCGCACACGTCACCTTCGCGCGCGAGGCGGAATGGAAATTCCTGGCCAAACATGGATTCCTGCAGCGGACCGACCAGCAGTTCCACTGGCACAACCAGGGTTATCGCAGTTTCGACGATTTCCTCGCCACCCTCAATTCGCGCCACCGCAAGGCGATCAAGCGTGAACGGCGCGAGGCGATCGCCAACGGCATCACGATCCACGCGCTCAATGGGGCCGATATCACCGAGGACGCGTGGGACGCGTTCTTCGCCTTCTACATGGAGACCGGCTCCCGCAAATGGGGCCGGCCATACCTTACCCGCTCTTTCTTCTCCCTGATCGGCGCGAGCATGGCCAACGACGTGCTGCTGATCATGGCGAGGCGCAACAACCGCTGGATCGCCGGCGCGATCAATTTCATCGGTTCCGACACGCTGTTCGGCCGCAACTGGGGCGCGATCGAGCATCACCCGTTTCTGCATTTCGAGGTCTGCTATTACCAGGCAATCGATTTCGCGATTGCGCGCGGCCTGAAAACCGTCGAGGCCGGCGCGCAGGGCGAGCACAAGATCGCACGCGGATACTTGCCGCAAACCACTTATTCGGCGCATTACATCGCCGACCCCGACCTGCGCCGCGCGATATCAGAATATCTCAAACGTGAACGCGCCTATGTGGCGGAAGCCGGGCGCGAACTCACCGAGGCCGGGCCGTTTCGCAAAACGGCTGACGAGCCAGCTGACGATTAGAACCGAATTCAGGAGCCTTCATGCCCGCCTATGACCCCAGCAATCCGTTCGCAAAGATCCTGCGCGGCGAATTCCCCTGCTACAAGGTGTATGAGGACGACCACACGCTGGCCTTTCTCGACATCATGCCGCGCTGTGGCGGGCATACGCTGGTGATCCCGAAGGCGCCGGCCCGCAACATCCTCGATATCAATCCTGAGGATTTCGCCCATGTCGCGCGCGTCGCCCAGAAAATCGCGCGCGCCGCGATGACCGCGTTCGAGGCCGACGGCATCACCGTGCAGCAATTCAACGAACATGCCGGCGGCCAGGTAGTGTTTCATCTGCACATGCATGTGATGCCGCGCCACGATGGGGTGGCGCTCTTGCCTCCGGCCAGCCGCAAGGAAGATGGCAAGGTATTGGAGGAGAATGCGGCGAAGCTGGCGGCGGCGTTGAAGGGGGTGAGAATGTCATTCCGGGATGGTGCGATAGCACCAGACCCGGAATGACAGTTCCGCTCACTCCGTCTCAATATCCCCTCGCTTCTGCGCCGCCAGCGGCGAGAACTCGCAGCGGTCGGGCTTGAGGTCGAGCAGCGGCGTCTCGTCGAGGCAATCAAGCCCCCGCACCAGCACGGTCGAGCCCTCGATGCCGACCAGCTTGACGATCGACGTGCCGATCGGATTCGGCCGCACCGGCGAGCGCAGCGAGAACGTGCCGCGGGTCGATTTATTGTTCTTCGGGCTTTGCAGCACGAGATTGCGCGGCGAATGGTGCAGCCAATAGATCACTTCGAGATTTCGTAGAAATCGACGCCTTTCAGCGCCGGCACCCACGGCTCGAAAATCTCGAGCCGACAGACCGGACCATCCTGGCTCCCCTGCCGCGGCGTGTCCTCGCGCGAGGTCCAGGGCGTTCGGATGCGGCCGATGAAGACGAGGCCGGCATCGCTCGCCTTGGGCATCTCGACGGCGAGTTCCCCTTCACGAATTTCACTTTCTCGAACCATGTTTCAATCCAATGAGATGTTTTGGGACTTGATCACGGCTGACCATCGCGCCCGGTCGGCATCGATGAATTCCGTGATGGCAGCCCTGCTGCGCGGTCGTAGCACCGAATAGCCGATCTTCTCCAGCGACGCGCGGAACGCCTCGTCATTCATCGCCCGATCGAGGCTGCCCTCCAGAATTTGCGCGACGTTATCCGGCACCCCGGCGGGCGCGACGACGCCGAACCAGACGCTGACGAGGTAATCGGGATAGCCGCTTTCGGCAATGGTCGGAACGTCCGGAAGGTCAGAACTCCTGCGCGCCGAACTTACGCCCAGCGCCCGCAACATTCCCGACCGGACAGGCGGGAGCGCCGTGCCCAGGGAGTCGAACATGAGCTGGATGTTGCCCGCCAGGAGATCGGTCAGCGCCGGCCCGGCGCCTTTATAGGGCACATGGGTCATCTCGATGCCGGCCATTTGCTTGAACATCTCGCCGGCAAGATGAATGGTGCCTCCCGTCCCGGCCGAGCCGAAACTGAGCTTGCCGGGATTTTGCTTCGCGTAGGCGACAAATTCCGCGACCGTCCTTGCCGGCACCGAGGGGTGGACTTCCATCACCACCGGCACCTCGGTGATCAACGCCAGCACGCGAAAATCCCGGACCGGATCGTAGGACAGTTTCTTGTACAGCAAGGGATTTTGCACGATCATCGAACCAGCCACGACCAGGAGGGTGTAACCGTCGGCGTCGGCGCGCGCCACCGTTTCGGCGCCGATCGCGCCCTGGGCCCCCGGCCTGTTCTCGACAAACGCAGCCTGCCCAAGATCCCTACCAAGAAACTCCGTCACCAGCCGGCCGAGAATGTCGGTCGGACCGCCCGCCGCATAGGGAACGACAACCCTGATCGGACGCGCCGGAAACTCGGCAGCATTGCCGCTCGCCGTGGCGGCAAGGGCCGTCACGCTGACAAGCCATGCGATCAAGGCCGACCTCGCGGGCAAATTCATGCCATTTCCCCGATGGGCGCTTTCTTGCCAGAGAGTACCGGAATGCCGGTCGGCTGCAATTCGGAAACCGCCCGCGGCGATGCGCTTGTCAGCCGAGCCACCATTTGCCCGCAAGCATCAGCAGCTCGCCGGAGACTACGCCGGCAAATATCGAGCGCCGCGCGAGGGCGAACACGATGCATCCGCCCGCCACCGCGGCATAGCGCAGCCAGTCGGGCACGCTGGCCAGCGCGCCGGGCGGCTGGACCAGGATCTGCGCGATGACACCGGCGAGGATCGCGGTCGCCACCGCCCTCACCCACACCAGTAGCTCAGAGCCCTCATCGACGCCATGGCCGAGCCAGAGCCCGATCATGCGCCAGACCTCGTTAGGCAGGAAGCCCGCGATCAGCAGCACCAGCAGCGCATGCCAGTCGCCAATAAAGTGACCCAGCCATTCGTTCATTGCTGTTCCCGCCACCAGTGAACGGCGTAGGCGATGGTGCCGGCCGTGACGCCGCTGATCAGGATATCGACGCCGGTGTGGAACATGGCCACGAGCGGGAACAGCGCCAGCCCCAACAGCAGCGCCAGGATGTCGGCAAGCACCCGGCAGTTGCGCGCGGTGGAGAGCAGAAACGCGAGCGGTGTCAAAAGCAGGATCGCGGCTGCGAACAGTTCCGGAAGATTGGCGGCAAGGCCATAGCCGATCGTGGTCGCCGTCAAACACACCAAGAGGAGACCGGCGCCGAGCCCATGGACGAATGCGATGCGGCGCTCGCACGGCACCCGCGGCAGCAAGCGAAACGATTCGACCCACAGGGTGACCGCGACAAAATGCGCGGCCAGCACCAGATGCCGCCTTTTTGTCCGCGCCGTGCGCATCATTGGCAAGACCGACACCACCATCGGAAACAGCCTGATGGCGCTGACCGTGACGGCGATGGCCGCCTGCACCGCCGTCGCGCCGGAACCCAGCGTGGAGAGCAGGATGATTTGCGCAGGCCCAGCCCAGACGAACAGCGTGCTCGCCAACGCCCAGCCCAGGCTGAAATGCGTGTCATGCGCGAGCGCGCCGATGCCGACATAGGTCGCAAACAGCACTACCGCCAGCACCGTCGAGCCGACCGACCGCATTCCCCATGCGAACGCACGCAGGGGACTTTGCCATCGGGCCGAGTCGAGAGCAGGAAGGGCCAAGGTAAACCGGACAGGTTGAGTCGCCGCGCGCATAACGCTGACGAAACGAGCTAGCGTCAAGCGAAGCCGGGCTCACGGCTGGCATGCAATGAAGTTGTCATTCCGGGGCGATGCCAACGGATCCGCGCGAAGCGCGGCCCGATGACAGGCTCAGCATCGAACTACGATGTGCAATTGCACATCTGAGGTCTGGTGCTAACGCTCCATCCCGGAATGGCAGCCCACTCACCCGCGCGTCCCGTTGCCACCGATATCTCTTGCGAATGTTAGAATCAAAGGACCACCAGAAAATATAGGTTTCCAGTGGGGTCTTGGATTTGACATTCGCTTTGCGAGCCCGCGGCCGACGGGTAGCGAATGTCAAATCCACTCCACCGGCTCAGACCGTGCTTGACACGGGGAACCGGCAGTCTAGCTATCTTTGAATGATGGCGCGTCTATGGGAGCGTAAGGACATGATGGCACCTTCAGACAACCACCTTGGCTTTGCGCCCGACGATGACGCGCCCGTTCCCTATATGGCGCGCACCCGGGAATATTACGCGGCGATCGGTTACACCACGCCCTATCGCTGGGCGCACTATGTCGATGCGCCGTTCCAGCCCTTGCGCAAGCCGCTCGCCCAATCCCGCATCGCCATCGTCACGACAGCGGCGCCGTTCGATCCAGCCAAGGGCGATCAAGGTCCCGGCGCCAAATATAATAGCGGCGCCAAATTTTATTCGATCTACGACGGCGACACCTCGAAGTCGCACGATTTGCGGATTTCGCACATCGCCTATGACCGCCTGCACACCTCGGCCGAGGACAGCGGCACCTGGTTTCCGCTGCCGCAATTGCTGAGGCTTGAACGCGAGGGACGGGTCGGCGAAGTTGCGCCGCGTTTCTTCGGAGCGCCGACCAACCGCAGCCACCGCGTCACCATCGAAACCGATGCGCCCGAAATTCTCGCCCGCTGCCAGGCCGACCAGGTCGACGCCGCGGTGCTGGTGCCGAACTGCCCGGTATGCCACCAGACCGTCAGCCTGGTTGCCCGGCATCTGGAGGCCAACGGCATTTCGACGGTCGTGATGGGCTGTGCCAAGGACATCGTCGAACACGCCGCGGTGCCGCGGTTTCTGTTCTCCGATTTCCCGCTCGGCAATTCCGCCGGCAAGCCGCACGATATGGACTCGCAGGCCTTTACGCTTGAGCTCGCGCTGCGCGTGCTGGAGACCGCCCCTTCGGCGCAAACCACGGTGCAATCGCCATTGCGCTGGAGCGCGGATGCCGCCTGGAAGCGCGATTATAACAATATCGCGGCCTTGAGCGCCGAGGAGCTGGCGCGGCGGCGGCGCGAATTCGACGCCCAGAAGGAAATCGCGCGCGGATTGCGCGAAACCGCGGCGTAACAGCGCGTCGCCCGCCGATTTACCTTAAAAGCAGCATCGCAAAGTTCCATATTTTCTACAGGAGGTGGCACCGCTATTGTTAGCAAAGTGTTAATTCGGGAGTAATTCATGATCGAACGTCGTCAGAGCGCACGCGCCCGTGTCATCTATGGCGGCGTTATCGCCTACAACCAACGCCAATCGACGGTGGAATGCGTTATCCGCAATTTCTCCGAGGATGGCGCGAAAGTGGAGTTCGACAATCCCGCGGTGTTGCCGGATGTCATCGACCTCTTGATCGCAAAGAAAAATCGCGCGTTCACTGCAAAGGTTGCCTGGCGGCAAATCAACGAAGCCGGATTGGCCTTCGACACGGCCGAGCGAGATGCTCCGATTTCGCTCGACTGGGCGCGTCGATTGCGGGCATGCGAATCCGAACGGCGCGAACTACAGAGCCGGATCGCCAGGCTACTGTCCGAGCATTGAGTGACACAGCCGGTGGTCCCATCGAAAGTCACATCCGTTCGGGCGTTCCTCGCCGCCGAGGCTGGTGGGACCGGAATCGAATTCACGATTGTCGCAGCGGCCGTCGGATTGATGATGGCCGTTCCGCTTTACCTTGCCGGCGCCATGATCACCGAAAAATTTGAGCTGATTGCCTCAGCCCTGAAGCGCCAGAATAATTAATCATAATCCGTCGGATTGCAGGGACCAAATCCGGGCGTGCCGGCGGCGATCAGTTTACGTTAACGCCGCATTTTGCCGGGCGCAGGCTTCCGCGGGCAGCAAAGCCGCGTAAAAGAGTAGCTCTTTATTGGGAGTTTTTCGATGCTGGACCGACGCCAGAGCGCGCGCGACAAGGTGATTTATGGCGGGGTCGCCGAGATCGGCCAAGGTGGCGCGTCCAGAGATTGCGTCGTGCGCAACATCTCCGAAAACGGTGCTCATCTCGAATTCGGCAACGACGTCAGGCTTCCCAAGGATACCATGCTGTTGACGATCGCGCGAAAGGGACGCTCCTTCCTCGCCAAGATCATCTGGTGGCGCGACAATTTCGTGGGCGTCGCGTTCAATTCGGAAACCCCGTACGAATTGCCCGGCTCCGACCTTGCGGAGCGGCTGCGCAAGAGCGAAGTGAAAAAGCGCCAGCTGCAGCGCCGTATCAAGCAGCTGCTGGAAGGCTGACCGTGGCGATACGCCGGTTTCGGCATATCCAGAGAGATCGACCCTTCTGACTTTGCTTCGCCGTGAATGCGCACCCACTTCGCGTCACCGGCCAGACGGCCTCTTGTACACCTCCCCTGCCATGCCCATAATCCCGCGCCTTCGACGAGGGCGTTCGGGAAAAGCCATGCGTGCATTTTCACTGATTTTATTCTCCGCGCTGACGTGCTTCGTCAGCCAGACCGTGTCGGCACAGACCGCGGACCGCACCATCGACGAGATCAAGACCGAAACGCTCGCTCGCGCGCAGACCGGTGCATACCCGGCGTTGGGCATTCAGCCCGTTGACGCCAGCGATGCGCTCGGCCGCATCCACAGCCGGGATCCTGACGAATGGGCCGCGGCGTGGAGCGCGGTCGCCGACGGCTACATGGCAAAGGCGAAGGTGGCAGCCGACCCGAAGGAAGCCGATGCAAACTTTGTCCGCGCCTGGCGCCTTTATTATTTCGGGCAATGGCCGGCGCCGACTTCCGCCGGCAAACAGGCTGCGTATCAGCGGGCCATTGATGCCTACCTGCAGCATGCCCGATATTTCGACCCGCCGCTCGAAGTCGTGCGCATTCCCTTTGAAGGCAAGGAAATCGTGGGCTACCTGCGGCTGCCCGCCAACGCCAAGCGCCCGGTACCCCTGGTGCTGGCGATTTCGGGCCTGGACAGCCGCAAGGAAACGGTCGCCGAGACCTATGCCGTGGCGCTGGCCGAAGGCATCGGGTTCTTCGCGGTCGATAGTCCCGGCACCGGCCAGGCGCCGCGCAAGGCCGATGAGACCTCCGATCAAATGTATTCGCGGGTCCTTGATTATCTGGCGACACGGCCGGAGATCGACAAGAACCGCATCCTTGTGCATGGCCAGAGCTTTGGCGCCTATTGGGCCGCGAAGCTCGCGCACACCGAGGCCAAACGCCTCGCGGGCGCCGTTACCCAGTCCCCGCCGATCCACCGCACGTTCCAGCCGGACTTCTTCCGCGGCCGGATGTACACCCGCGAATATCTGTTCGACCTGCTTCCGGCGAACCTGTTCGTGTACGGCCTGAAATCAGCCGACGAGTTGATCGCATTTCTGCCGAAGATGTCCCTGCAGGCGCAGGACTTGCTCGGCAAGCCTACGGCGCCGATCCTGGTGGTGGGCGGAACGCGGGATACACAGGTGCCCATCGATGATCTCGAACTTCTCATCAACAGCGGCAGCGGACCGCGCGAGGCCTGGATCAATCCGGCCGGCGGGCATATGGGGCGCACCGCCGGCGCCTGGCCGGACCCGGTGATCTTTCGCCAGGTCATTCTGCCGTGGGAGGTGCGGCGTCTGACCCAGAAGCCTGACGCGCCATAGCTCCGGCCACGCCGGCTGGCCCGCGAAAACATCCAGCCAAGGGCCGCGGCGACCGCACATTCGCGATCAAGTTGTGGTTGCGGGTGCGCGCGATGTCGCAGCAGCGGAGAAGCGCCCAACATCCCTCTGGCAACGCAACCGCTATGCTGTAAGCTCACGGCCGGATTGGCCGGCTTTCCCCTGCCCGGCCGCTGGACCGAAACAAAAAAGAGTTCTTGGAGGAAGCCCCAATGTCAGCAGCTCCGACGAGCCGCGTCTCGCTCAATCGCCGTACGCTTTTGCGTGCGGGCGCCGGCATGGCCGGTATTCTCGCAACCGGCCGCGCGCCCGCTTTCGCGCAAGCCCAGCCGAAGAAACTGGTTTTCGCGCACATCAACGCGGTCCCGGAATCGGCCGCGGTCGCCTTCGACTGGATGGCCAAGGAACTGACGGCGCGTTCAAACGGCGCGCTCGAGATGCAGTTCTTCGGCAAGACCCTGATCCCGCAGGAGCTGGAGATCATGAACGCGGTCAAATCCGGCAGCATCGCGATGGGCAGCCCCGCCGGCGCCGCCGCCACCGTGTTTCCGGAAATGGGCGCGCTGCTCGTGCCTTATCTGGTGAAGGATTACACCTCGGCCTACGCCATGCTCAACGGCCGGATCGGCGACAAGCTCTCCAAAGAAATCGAGGACAAGTACAAGCTCAAGGTGCTGTGCTATTTCGATTACGGCTTCCGCCATTTCTGGACCGCGAAGAAGCCGATCGTCGAACCGAAAGACCTGCGGGGCCTGAAAATCCGCGTGCAACAGGCCAAGATTTTTGGCGACACCATCAACGGGCTCGGCGGCAACGCTGTGCCGATGGCGTATGGCGAGGTTGTCACCGCCGCCAAGCAGGGCGTGATCGACGGCGGCGATCTGCCTATCGTCAATATGAAGGCGCTGAAGATCTACGAAGTATCGAAATACGCCTCCCTCACCTATCACAATTACGGCCCGACCAACGCGGTGATGAACCTCGAAATCTGGAACGGGTTGTCGGCCGATCAGCAGAAGCTGGTCATGGATCTTTCACGCGCCGCACAGGGAAAGATCCGCGAGGCGACCGAGTCGGTCGACAATTTCGCGAAAGCCAAACAGGAGCTTGAGCCGCTCGGCATGACCGTGGTCGAAGCCAATGTCGAGGAATTCAAGAAGGTCGCGCAACAAAAGATATGGCCGGCCTACAAAAGCCAGTATGGCGCCTTGTGGGATGAGATCGAAGGTTTCAAGGTCTGACTTAACCGAGGGGCCGAAGCCGGACGTTTAGCCGGTCTTTCGCCCCTCGCCCATCATTGCCGGAATTCCCTTGCACATGCTGCGTCAACTCTCAGCCGTCCCGAAATTCACGGTCACGGCGCTGATCGCCCTTGCAATCGTCAACCTGCTGGTCGGCGTGATCCTGCGCTATTTCGTCGGCGCCATCACCGACTGGCTCGACGTCGACCCGGTGCCGTTCACCTGGGTCGAGGAAGTGGGCGAGCTCTCGCTGGCGTGGCTGACGCTGATTGGTGCTGCGATCGGTATCCAGTCGCGCTCGCATTTCGCGCTCTCGGTATTCGTGCATCGCCTGCCGGAGGCCGCGCAGCTCTGGATCCACCGCTTCAATCACGCGCTGATATCGGGCGTCGGCCTCTTGGTGGCGTGGTACGGCTTCAAGCTCTGCCTGCTCAATCGCACGCTGACGACGCCCGGGCTCGAGATCAATCTGGCCTGGCTCTACGCGTCTTCCGTGGTCGGCGGCATCCTGATCGCTATCTACGGTTTTGCGATGATGATCTCGCCGCTGCCGCACGGCGATCCCCAGCACTGAGGCGGACCATTCATGCTGCTTGCGACCGTCGCTGCCGTCTTCCTTGTCCTGATCCTGCTTTCGATGCCGATCGTGTTCGCGCTCGGCGTGGCCGGCATCGCGGGACTGTGGATCGGCGGCTACCCGATGCAACAGCTTTCCTCGGCGATGGTGTCGGGGTCGCAGAGCTGGGTGCTGCTCGCCATTCCCGCCTTCGTATTTGCCGGCAATCTGATGGAGCGCTGCGGCATGAGCCACGCGCTGGTCGAGCTGGCACGCGCCCTGATCGGTTGGGTCAGGGGCGGCCTCGGCATGTCGGTGATCGTGGTGGCGTATTTCTTCTCGGACATTTGCGGATCGAAGATGGCGGAGGTCTCAGCCCTCGGCTCGGCGCTGATGCCGCCCTTGACCAGGGCCGGCTACGACCGGCGCGATTCAGCGTCCCTGATCGCCGCGGGCACCGCGATGGGAATGCTGGTGCCACCTGCGATCTTCATGATCGTGATCGCGCAGGTCACCAACACCTCGGCGGTCGCGCTGTTCGTCGCCGGCTTCGTTCCGGCCATGGTGATCATGCTGTGCCTGATGGCGGTGGTTTACATCCGCGCGAGGCAGAACGACTGGCCGGTCGATTCCAGACCGAGCCTCAAACGCCTCGGTCACGCGGCGCTGCACGCCGCCGTGCCGATGGTGGTGCCGTTTGTGATTCTCGCGGGCTTCATCCTCGGCATCATCACGGCCACCGAAGCCGGCGCCGTGGTCGCGGGTTATGCCTTTCTCGCCGCCAAGCTTTATTACCGCAACGTCACCTGGCGCGAGATGGGCAAGATCGCCTACGACAGCGCGATCCTCACCGCCGCGGTGGTGTTCCTGCTCGCGGTCGCTTCCGTCTACCAATATCTGATGGGCGTCAGCGGCGTGCCGCAATTGCTCGGCCAGCTGCTCGGGCCGCTGAAGGCGCATCCCTGGCTGTTTCTGATCGGCACCGCCACCATGAGCTGCCTGTTCGGCATGGTGCTGGAGGGCCTGCCCGCCGCGGTCGTGCTCATCCCCGTGGTGTTTCCAATCTCTGAAGCGATGGGCATCGACCCGATCCACTTCAACATCGTGCAGACCGCGGCCGTGGGCATCGGCCTGTTCCTGCCGCCGATGGGCGTCGGGCTGCTCATGGCGCTGCGCTTCGCCAAGCTGAATGTCGGCCAGCACTTCCGCACCTATGTGCCATACATGCTGGCACTGTTCGCCGGGCTCTTGCTGATCATCTGCATCCCGGAGATCAGCCTGACTTTGCCGAGGCTCGCCGGCCTGATCAGGTAAGGCGCGAGGTCCGGCACCGTCGCGCCTCCCGTGAATGGCGGGTCGCGAAAGCTGCGCGGTCCAGCCTGCGGTCGGCGTCCGGGCGGGGTTTCCCTCTTGATAGCAATCCAACGACCGATACAGCCGTCGGACCGATTGAATGTTCCTGAGCCGGTATTTCCGGACAATTGTCCGACCGCGGTAAGGGTCATGCGGTTTCCAGCCCCGACCGAATGCAATGCGCCATCCGGATCGACCTGCCCGTTCATCATCGGCAACGAAGCTTATCTGTGTTGCCGATAACTCCCTAGATCGCAAGCGATTGTGCAGGCTCGCTCGCCTTCAGCCGCCTACGCCATGCTGGTCAGGCGCCATTTGAAAGGGAGTGCCTTCCGCGAAGCAGAATGGAGCTTCCCTGGCCAGATACGACCACCGCTCCGCCATCGATAGCCACAAGTCTCGATTCTGCACGTCGCTCTCGGCATGCCTTCGGCATTGCGCCTCTTGGGCGCGACAATCCTGTAAATTATTCACAACCCCACCCCCGTGAAGCGGCCAATTTACAACAAAGACTTTATCTGAGTCGCGACATCGGCACACTTACGATTTTGACTGTTCTGCGGCGGATCGGTCGCTGGCAACACAAAACTGCAAACAACGTCCGCTGCCGGATGACGCGATCAAGAATCGTCGCGGGCGCCCCCCAAATACAGCGATCGCTTCAGCTGTAAGCCAATAACCTCCAGCAAAGCTGGAGGTTATTGGCTATCGCGGATCAGGCAGCCATAAATGCTGCCTCCGCATGCTCTTTTGGACGACTAATTAAAATTTTTCGCAAATTGACAACCGGCGAACAACCGCTTCAACAAAAACTGAGCGGCTCTAAACCTGACTTTTATGGCGGGTGCTGCATCCTTTTTCTTAAAAAAGAAGGAGGCTCGCATACCCATGCCTATTTTCAAATATTTTGCCGTCGTAGGATCAACACTGCTCGTGCTTTTATTCGTTTCGGACGCCTACTTCGGCGACAACGAGAGCAATTCGCGCTTCAACGGGTCGTTATATGAAAGCGCCACTTACGCGCCTCGATTAGAGGAAACGGTGGTTGCAGCCGAGCTTCAATTTACTCGCGATGTCACTCCTGTGGACCGCGTTAAGGAGGTGTTCGCACTGTTCGTCGCCAACGAAAGCAAGCGTGTGAAACGCTACTCGCCCCGCAAAACCTAGAGCATGATCCGGAAAAGTGGGTACCGGTTTTCCCTCGCGACAAACGCGAGGCGTTTGCGCGGAGATCATGCTCAAACAAAAGGATAGAGCGAGATGACAATTCGAAGAAAAGTCATCTCGCTCCAGCGTTAAGTGAGGGCAGTCAGGTAAGGGCAAACAATTAATCCCGGACGCAGTGACCCAAAGTCCACGATGGGGCATCGCGTCGTTCCGACGGTGGGCCGACCAGTTCCGACAAGCAGACATCATCAGAGTCGGTCAGCGCAGGGTCAGAAAGGCACCGCGTCCGTCAATTTATCCTGCGAGAACTCGGGGTCCGCGGGCGCCCGCAAGGCGAACGGCGGACTGGCAACGGTAGGCGCGTTGCGCCGCTCATCGTAAAATTCAAGAACACGTTTTGCCGTTCGGGTTTCAAGCCGCTCGAAGTTTTCGCGCGCTCGATCAAGATCCATCTTGGACATCCTGCGGTCGGCTACTCCCATCAGCAAGAGTGATTTGACCGTTGCCCACGAGCAGCCGGCGGCTTTTGCTATAACTTGCACCACGCCAGGATTCTCATTGAGTACCGCCCGCTCAGCTATCTCGATCGAACAGCGTGCGAGCACCGACAAAGCTATCACCGTTTTTTCAAAATTTTGAGCGCGAGCGGCCGCATGAACATCGGCTTCCCCGAGTTCCTTCCAATATTTGAGCCGTCTTACCTTTTTCTTTGCTTTAGCGTGATCCGCGGATTTATTGCGGACCTCCAGATTGATGTCGTCGACCACCTCCGTTACCGCACCCCGCACGGCATCGGCAAATTTCGGATTTGCCGCCACAATCTTGCTGCACGCCGCAGCTGAGGCCGTTTCAAGAAGTTTCAAGAAGTGATGTCGAGGAATGTCACGCCGCGTTCCGACATGTAGCGCAAGTTCGGAATCATCGCCCGACCGCGCGACGAGCTCGCGAAAGCTATCGTCCGAAATGCTGGCACCAGCATTCTTCGCAACGGTATGGACGACGATAGGTTCACCGCGTTCGATGAGTATTTTGGTGATTACTTCGCTGATGGTCTGACGTTGCGCGATTGCGTAGAGATGTCCTTGGCTCTGGGTACTTGCGCTGACAACAAGATCCGCCTCGCTAAGTACCGTCGATTGACTGAGAACGGGAGCCGCGACAGCGATAACGTCATCATAGGCAAATGCCCGAACCAACGCCGCCGGCGCATTTGGGTCAGTTGCGACACGGCGCGCGAGCTTAGCCCGGGTTTTCAACTCAATCACGGCGACAAGTGTTTTGAATACCTCGTCGAATAGCTGGATCTGCTGCTCCGAATAACCACCGGACCCGGCGACGAACAAATCGGCGAGGCGCGTGAGTGCTCTCAGCTGCCTTTTCGTGGACCCGGATGCGGTTGGGTCTTGAATTTCACTAATCAGAGAAGTGAATGTTGTCATGGCTATCGGCTCGTCCTGCATTTCCGCTTTAAGGTCAGAAGGACAGAACTACCGACTAGGCATGAAAATGATTTGCTCCCGTTGTCTCATAAAAAATTCAAATTGTTGTCAGTCCGAAACACGTCGTTAACTTTGCTCACTCCTGGCGGAGATTCGCGGACGTGCCGGTTCAGTGGTTGCAAATACGAAAGTCCCGGCCCATCGACCCGCCTATCGACCTTCCTCCGGCGCAGCCGTAGCCTTGGCGCGAATTGGCGCCACCGGACGCCGCGCCTCCAGGGTGAAGCGCTGATCGAGCGAGTACCAGGGCGCCGCAAAACCCACCTCGGGCGACGGTTCGTCGTGGCGCATGTAGTTGCCAATCAGTGCCCGCGTGACACCAAACTGCACGTCTGAATCGATATGCTCGTCGTCGGGCGAGTAAATCTGCGAGATCAAGGTTTTGAAGCCGGGCTAGCGCCAGGGTCTTCGAGGCCTCCGCCCCTATCGCGTGGCGGCCCTCAGGCCGCTTCGCAATGCATTGCTCGAATGTACCGCGAGGCGCATTCGCATCGATCGCACCATACGGAACGGTCAGCGGCGCTCACTTTTCGCCGAGGTTGACGACGACTTTCTCGATCTTGCCGGTGAATTTGAACGGCACGTCGTAATCCTCGCTCACGGGCGTGCCGGTGTCTTCGCCCACATCGAAGGTTTCATCGAAGCTGAAGCGCCCGGGTATGGTGGCGTTGATGCGGCCTGCAGCGACCTGCTTGCCGTCCACGCTTAGCGTGCCGGTGCCGCCCTTGCCGATGCCGCCGCCGTCGTATTTGAAGTCAAAAACAACGGCGTGCTTGCCGGGTGTAAGGGCGTCCTTGGCCGCAATGCTAAAGTGCGCGACGTTCGCCAGATTGTAATGGAAAATCGGCTTTCCGTCCTTGAACATCAGCGCGTAGCCGGCGGAGAGTCCGCCTTGCGTCAGCACAACGCCTTGTTCTCCTCCGTTCGGGAGGAGCACGCTAGCCGTGATACGGAACGACTTGTTCTTCACGTCGGGCGCTGCGCCCTCAGGAATGCGCGTAAGGCTTCCGTAGTAGGTGAACTCGGTGCGCCCGCGCGTCAGGCTGGGTCGAAGGGCCACGTCCATTCGCGCAACCTTGCTGTCGTCCAGTGGCAACACATTATATTTGCCGGCCTCCGCATAGAACAGCAACTGGAGTTCTCGGAGTTTGTCAGGGTACTTATCGGCAACGTTGACGGCTTCGCTGAAGTCGTCGGCGACGTTATAGATCTCCCACTTGTAGCCGCTGATTACATCGACCTGAGGAGCGTTGAACGGGTCTTCCCAAGGCGCGAAGTGCGGGGTTGTGCAGGCCATCCATCCATCGTGATAGATGCCGCGGTTGCCGAACATCTCGAAATACTGGGTCCGGCGAGTGGATGGCGCTTTGGGATTGTCGAAGGTGTAGGCCATGCTTACGCCCTCGATGGGCTTCTGCGCTACGCCGTTGACGACGGAGGGCTGTTGCAGACCGGATACGTCCAGAATGGTCGGTACGATGTCAATCGTGTGATGCCACTGCGACCGGATGCCACCCGCGTCCTTGATCTGCGCAGGCCAGGAAATGACCATCCCGTTGCGGGTGCCGCCATAGTGCGAGGCGATCTGTTTGGTCCATTGGAAAGGCGCATCCATCGCATGGGCCCAGCCGATCGGGTAGTGGTTATGTGTTTTCCACGTACCCAGATCCTCTTTGTGTTTGAGGACCTCTTTGTAATCTTCTTCGATTCCGTTCATCGTGGCCATTTCATTGAGCGACCCTTGCATCATGCCCTCGGCGCTGGCGCCGTTGTCGCCGACAATGTAAATGACCAGTGTATTGTCGAGCTGGCCCAATTGCGAGATCGCATCAAGGACCCTGCCGACGTTGTAGTCCGTCTGGGAAAGGTAGCCGGCGTACACCTCCATCATGTAGGCAAAGAGCTGCTTCTGCTCGGCGTTGAATGAATCCCAAGCCGGTATCCCCTGGCTGCGCTGGGTCAACTGAGTGTTGGCCGGCACGATGCCCAGATTCTTCTGCCGTGCGAGGGTTTCCTCGCGCACCTTGTCCCAGCCCTGGTCGAACCGGCCCTTGTATTTTGCGATCCATTCCTTCTTCGGGTGGTGCGGCGAGTGCGTAGCCCCGGGCGCATAATAAAGAAAGAACGGCCGGTCGGGCGCTACTGCCTTCTGGTTGCGCACCCAATTGATGGCCTGGTCGGCGATGTCGTAGTCGAAGTTGTAATCCGGGTTGCCCAGGTAAGGCTGAATAGGCTTGGTGCCTTCAAACGCCGCGGGCCGCCACTGACTGGTTTCCGCGCCCACAAAGCCATAAAAATGCTCGAAGCCCAGAGCAGTCGGCCAGAGATCGAATGGCCCGGCCTGGCTGCTCTGCCAGTCCGGCACGTTGTGGTTCTTGCCAAACCAGGCGGTGTTCCAGCCTTTTTGCTTAAGGATTTCGCCGACGGTCGCGGTGTCCTTCCCCATCAAGCTGTCGTAGCCGGGGAAGCCCGTGGCCTGCTCCATTATAACGCCGGTATGTGCCGAGTGGTGGTTATGCCCGGTCAGCAGGGCCGCGCGGGTGGGCGAGCAGAGCGCCGTGGTGTGGAACTGCGTGTAGCGCAGACCGCGCTTCGCCAGCTGTTCCAGCGTCGGTGTCTCTATCGGTCCGCCGAACGTGCTCGAAGCCCCAAAGCCGACGTCATCCAGGAGGACGACCACGATGTTGGGAGCGTCTTTGGCGGTCTGCACCGGCATTGGAAAATCGGACTTCGAGTCTTTGGCGCTTAGTCCAATCTGCCCCTTGAAGGGCGCCGGTGGAGTGGGCAAGACTTCCTGAGCAGATGTAACGCTGCTGAACAGTGTCGCGACCGCCAGCACCAACCCGACTGCCGTCCAAGAGCCTGCGTTGTGGAGCGTCGCTCGCATTGTGTTCATGTTGCGTGTGCACATGCCAATACGTCTCCCAGCAATATGGTTCGCCCGCGGGAACAGCATTTTTCTGGATAGAGGCCGACGAATAGGCCCTTAATTTGAATCAAGCTGCCGGGAATTCAGAATTCCAGATAAGTCGAGCAGCGAGCGGAGTTTCCTCCTTCGATCCCAGGCTTCTTTTCGCAGCGGTCCGATGCAGGCCATCGTTCAAAGAGAATTTTCTGTTTAGCCCGTGACGTTGCCACCACATTGATCTGCATCAACAGGACGCATGTCGTACACGCAACTGCTGGCGAAGATTGGCGCGCAGCCTAGCAGCCTTCTTGCGGCGCAGCCGTAGCCTTGGCGCGAATTGGCGCCACCGGACGCCGCGCCTCGCCCGCCTCCAGGGTGAAGCGCTGATCGAGCGAGTACCAGGGCGCCGCAAAACCCAACTCGGGCGACGGTTCGTCGTGTCGCATGTAGTTGCCAATCAGGGCCCGCGTGACACCAAACTGCACGTCTGAATCGATATGCCCGTCGTCGGGCGAGTAAACCTGCGAGATCAGGGTTTTGAAGCCGGGCTTGTAGACCATGAAGTGCAGATGCGCCGGCCGGTAGTTGTGGCGACGCGTGGCCCGCACCAGTTCTCCGACCGGCCCGTCGATCGGTATGGGGTACCCCGCAGGCTTCACGCTGCGGAAATGAAAGCGCCCGGCTTCGTCGGAAATGAAGCGCCCGCGCAAATTCATTTCGGCTTGCTTGGGATCCTGGTTCTCATAGAGACCCTCCGGCGAGGAATGCCAGACATCGATTTCAGCCCCCGTGACGGGTCGCCCGTTTACATCTTCGATGGCAACACGAACGAAAAGTCCCGGACCAGGCGTCGGCGAGCGCACCAGCGAATCTCCGCTTGCGCTCGGCGGCTGGTCGTCCCGCCAGAATGGCCCCAGCAGATTGGCCTGGGTTTCGGTCTGGCCGTTGTTGCCGTTGTTGAGCAGGCAGACCAGCGACGACACGCCGAGTGAGCCCGACATCAACACCACTTCGTTGTGCGAGGGCGTTGTCTTCTGCCCCATCGCCACGATGAGCCTGACCGCCTCCTGGAACTCGCGTTCGGTCAGGCGCACCTCACGCACAAATCCGTGCAAGTGGCGCACCAGTGCCAGCAATATCTCACGCAGACGCGGGTCCTCTACGCGCAAGACGGCCTCCACGACAGCGTCCGTCACCATGGCCTGATTTTCGATGATCATGTACGACCCCTGCGCCGTCACCCAGCTCGTGTGCATATCTACCGCTGCGCGATTATCCCAATAAAAAAGCCGGCAGTCTTGCGACGCGCCGGCTTCCTGATTCCTTAAGATCGCCTGCTCACACCTTGACCAGCGGACCTCGCGAGGCCGGGCCTTTGGACCCGCCACTTGGACCGCTTGGTTTCGGCTTGCGCGGCACCGTGCGCTTGCGCGCGCCGGGCAGTTTCTCCGGCTTCGGCGTCACCGGCCCTTCGACGAATTCGAAACCGA
>CAVWDY010000031.1:0-89993 GCA_963753875.1 uncultured Alphaproteobacteria bacterium
AAGTGTATGAGCTTCCAAAAGTGTCGGGCACAATCTTTTATGTTGCGCCTGATGGAAAAGCGGAGGCAACGGGCGAGTCGCTTGAAGTACCCACGACGATTGAATCGGCCATCGAACGGGTCAAGACCGGTGATCATCGTGATGCGGGGAGGAACAGACCGGACCGGTAATTCGGATACCGTGAACCAGGGAATCACGATTCAGCCCTACCGCGACGAACAACCCGTTCTGAAAGGAACGTATGTGGCCAAGGAGTGGGAAGAATCTCGGCAATGGTTTGTGGAAAACATCCTGGACGCATTTATTTCCGGCAAAACCTGACCCGTGGTGGAGTCCGGCGATAAATTTGGCAAGCAAACACCGCTCTACCGTTTCAACAACGACATGGTGTTCGTCGATGGAAGATGTTGCACGCGGTCGGTTGGGAAGGCGAGGTCGACAAAGATTCGACTACATCGATTACAGCTCGGGACAGGTCTATATTGGCATCGACCCGACAAACCGGCTGATGGAAATCACTGCGTTCGACGTGGCGATCGACAGAACCACCGGGGAATGCCACGGTAAAACCTCGGACCACAAAGGACCGGTGATACGGGGAATAACTTTCACCCAGTATGCCTATGAATTGCAACGCTACTCCGCCACCAGCCTCGTCTTGCCTCGTGTCCGACCCTACCGGCACGCCCCTGAATATAAGAGAGAATCCGCTGGGAAATATCCTATCGACGATTGCAAATGGTGTGCGCGTTGCACCGATCGAAGCGCGAGACTACAGAGGGCAGAACTGGTCCCGCATTGCAGATAGCTCAGGTGGCGAGTTAGGCTGGGTCGTAACGAAATATTTGAATTGCGGCTCAACTCCACCGGCTTCGTCTTGCCTCGTGGCTGACCCTACCGGCACGCCCCTGAATATAAGAGACAATCCGCTGGGAAATATCCTATCGACGATCGCCAATTACGTGCGTGTTACGCCAATAGAAGCGCGGGACTACAGGGGGCAGAACTGGTCTCATATCGCAGATAGTTCAGGTGGTGTTCTGGGTTGGGTTGTCACAAAATATTTAAACTGCAGCGTCATATCACGTTGAGCCCAGCTGGCATTAGTCATGACGCGGTACAATTCGGAAATTGAACTCTTCTGAGAAGGGTTGGCTTCTTAACTCAAAGTGCCACCATTCTCGGTCATAAGAAATAAACCCAACCGATTGCATAAGTGCGCGCAACATCAAGCGATTATCATGTGCGACCTTACTGATGTTAGGAGAATTAATATTTGAGAGAGCATCGAAGCAGTCATAGGCAGTTCCGAAATCGATCGTTCCCTCGTTTGGTCGGACCACATCTGTTTTCGTACATGGAATCATTTCGGCAGTTGAAGTGGTATTCACGTTAGAGTCTGCCGGGACGATACCTAGGTCGACCGTGCTGCCTCTGGAGTGTCTTGAGTGGGAGGTTATGTATCCTGACGAAAACAAATTCGCCTTATCCGTTCGAGGGTAAAATTCAGCCTTCATTTCCGTCTCTTTAGGCAACCGACTCCAATTCACAAAATCCCTGACCGCTCT
Organism: uncultured Alphaproteobacteria bacterium; assembly: GCA_963753875.1. Classification (GTDB taxonomy): domain Bacteria; phylum Pseudomonadota; class Alphaproteobacteria; order Rhizobiales; family Xanthobacteraceae; genus Bradyrhizobium. Next base: position 1,569 of record CAVWDY010000031.1, read on the forward strand.
GACAGGTCGATAACAGTCCCACATCAAGAGAGATAATTGCTTAGTTGCAAGTTGAGTTTGCGCATTCTTTAGAGCGACAGCTGCAGAATTTGTTAATATGCATTCGGATGCATCGTAACCTTCGATTGGGCGACCAATAAAATTATGTTTCCCGTTGTAGCGCATGTCCTGGCGTATCGTTAAATCAACGTCACGCAGGTACACAAATCCTCTTGGGAGTCCCTCGGCCGCCACAGAAATGTGGCCAATCATCGTGAAGAAGATAATCAAGGGGAGATATCTGAGAGCCGATCTCATTCTCGGTCCCTATAGTCACTTACGCGGATTTATACTCGCTTGGTGACTAAAAGCTAAAGCCTCGGGCCGGTCAACCTTGAGGCGTGAATGATCCCAAACATGATTTGTAGTGTCGGCGATGGTCCGATCGTTGACGGCTCGCGGCGCCCTTGCCCTGAAGGCTAATTGACGCACGAAGTGCATCTACAGCGCAACTGAAACCGCGGCTAGTGGACATGCAGGGTATCAGAAACGTCGCGCCACTCTGCCGGACTGCGATACTGACGGGCGGAGCTTGCATGTGCTTCACCCCCATTGAGGCTTAATCACCTTGTGAGGCCTGTTTGAACTGAAGCAAGATTGCCAAGGCATGAGTCAATCAAATGCGTTGGCGTGGTCTAATGATTGTTGAGGAGCAACGTTCAGTGCAAATCGCGAAAGGAATATCTTCAACGCGACTAGTCGAAAGGAGAAGAGAACTTTTGGACAACCAAAGATTTTAAATTAAGACTATCACATCTAAAAATAGCACAAACGCGAGGCAGCTCACCGCTACAAAATTATGCTCACAAAAGTGCTACAAAATGCTCTCTCAATGCTACGATAACGTACTGATTTTATGTAAAAAGTTTCATTGGTGCGGGCGGTGGGAACTCGAACCCACACGACGTTGCCATCGAGGGATTTTAAGTCCCTTGCGTCTACCAGTTCCGCCACGTCCGCTTTGGTCACAGGATCAGATATTTAGCGCGTTTTTCGAGCCGATGGAATTGGCCGGGCCCTTGTAGCGCGGCCCCATCCTTAAGCGACTGCGACTGACAAGGCAAAGCCTCAATCCCGACACCAGTGCCTGCTTTACGCAACCTCAATGTCGTCGGTTTACCAGGGTCGCATGATCGCTTCATTTTCCCGCTCCCCGCTGTTGCCGCGCGCCGCCGCGGTCCTGGCGCTATTTGCGCTGGGCTCAGGCCTCAGCGGTTGCGCCGACATGAGCGAGGGCATGACGTCCGCGTTCGCCGATCCCGCCAAATACGATCTTTACGAGTGCAAGCAACTGGAGGCCGAACGCAAGAACCTCGCCAACCGCGCGGCGGAATTGCAGGGGCTGATGGCGAAGGCGCAGACCGGCGCCGGCGGTGCTGTCGTGGCCGAACTCGCCTATCGCAACGAATACATCGCGGTGCGCGGGCAAGCCAAGAATGCCGAGGAAGCCTGGCAGCGCAACAAATGCCATGAGACGCCGCCATCGCCGGCCAAGCCCGCGACAGCATCGGTCCCGCCGACAAGTGACAGAGCGGGGCGTTCGTCGGTGCGGTCCGGCAACGCCATCTACTGAGCAAGGACGGCTGGCGTCTGCGCGCAGCCCATCTCACGCGCGCCACTCGTAGATCCAGTCCTGTCGGGCCAGCATGCGCCTTGCACCCATCCCCTTGATGACGAGGTCGCGCGCGGCAGCCAGGGGGCCTGAGAGGTGATAGATGCGCCCCGCCTGCCGTGCGGCGCGCTGAACCCGGGCCACACGCGGCCGGCGCAGGCGTGCGTAACGCTTCAGCGCGGCGGGGACGGTCGGTCCGCCCTGGCTTTGGGTTTCCCCGAGGCATTTGGCGAGCACAGCGGCGTCCTCGATCGCCATTCCCGCGCCTTGCGCGGCGAAAGGCAGCATGGCGTGCGCTGCGTCCCCCAACAAGGCGATGGCTCCGTCGGTCCATTCGCCGCCATCGGGGACGGTGAACAGCGCCCATTTCCGCCACCCATCGACGGCGCCGATCAACATCCGCGGGACGGCATGCCATCGCGCCGAGGCGAACGCGCTTTTGACGTCGTTGGCCTCGCCGGGCGCGCTCCAGCCCGGCCTGTTCCATGTTCCCGGTACAACCGCGACGACGTTGATCTGGCGCGCGCCCGAAATCGGATAGGCGACGAGGTGCGCGTTCGGCCCCATCCAGAGCTGAACGCGGCGGGAGGTATATTCGCGCGGCAGCTGTGTTGCATCGAGCGTTCCGCGCCAGGCGATGAGGCCCGAGAACCGCGGCTGCACTTCCGGAAACAGGTGATGGCGGACCGCCGACCAGATTCCGTCCGCGCCGACCAGCGCCACCGCCAGCTCCTGCTGGCGCGCCGTGCCGCTGCGCTGGGCGACGGTCAGTCCCTTGGCATGGGTGCCGACATCCTCGAACTGGCAGCCGAGCCGCAATTCGATATCGGGACTGTCGTTGACTTGGGCCTGCAGCGCGGCCTGCAGATCGGCGCGGTGGACGACCCAATAGGGTGCGTCGGCCTGAAATATTCCGGGGTCGCCAAGCGCCAAGCGGCTGATTTCGCCACCGGTTCTCGCGCTCATGAGGCTGATGGCGTCGGGCGTAACCGCACGCGGGGCAAGCCGCGGCTGCAAGCCGAGATCGATCAGCACGCGGCTCGCATTGGGCGAGAGCTGCAGGCCGGCGCCAACTTCCTCCAGGCGTTCGGCCTTCTCAAGAACGATGACGCGAAAACCCTGCCGAGCCAGCGCAAGCGATGCCGTCAGTCCCCCGATCCCGGCACCAGCGACGATGATGGTGCGTGAAGCCGCCACCGGCCGGTCAGGCGACCTTGTCTTTCAGTACGCATTCCGGCGGCCGGGCCTCGCCGGCCTTGAGGTCGGCGGCATAGCGATAGAGCGTCGAGCAATAGGGGCAGATGATCTCGTTGTCGTTGCCGAGATCGAGGAAGACATGCGGGTGGTCGAAGGGCGGATTGGCGCCCACGCACATGAACTCCTGCGAGCCGATCTCGATGACGGAAACGCCGGCATCGTTGTGGAAGTGCGGGACGACATGATCGGACATCGAATTCACCTTGGTAAGCGACAGAGGCAGACGCAAACAACACGACGCCGCACCGTCGAAATGCGACACAACCATACTGGCGGCTGCTGTTGATTCCTAGTGCCCGGAACTCCGGTTCCGAATACCGACGGTAGCCCCGACCGCTGATTTGCTCATGCAAATTCGACACAATCTTAGCGTCCCAGAGAAGCCCTTCTTTCGTCGGGGCCGTTGTGTCCTAAAAGCGGCACACCATTTCAGGGGAAGCGGAAACTTCGGGATTTTCGGGATGAAGCGGTTGCGGATCGGTTGGGTACTGGCGGCGATGACGGTAAGCGGTGCCGCCCTTGCCGTGCTGTGGCCGCATGCGCGCGACGCCGGTGCTGTCCTGGCCGCGCAGGACGATCCCGCTCAATTATCCGATATCCAGATCAATACTGCTCTGCGGAATAGCCAAAAAGTTATCTCGGACAATATCGAGGCCGCGCTCGCCGCCGGTGACGCGGATCTTGCCAACAGCTTTGTCGAACTTGCGAGGGAGAAAAACATTCCGCTTGCGAGCGAGCTGTCGCAACGAGTGAGCGATGCCGTCAAAGAGGAAAATTCCTCGTCACACTTTGCAACGCGCTTTGCCAACGGGTTCATGACGGGAAATGCCGACGATGCCGGGAGCCTGTCGGGCACCGTTGCCGGCGACCTCTTCGTGTTCGGCGATATCCGGGATGTCGTGCGCGAGGGCAAGCACCTCGTCATGGGCGAGGATACCGATCAACTGGTGCTGGGCCTTGCCACCGCCGGCCTTGCGGTGACGGCGGCGACCTACGTCTCGGTCGGAGGCGCGGCACCGGTGCGCGCGGGTCTCACGCTGGTCAAGGACGCCCGCAAGGTCGGGCGCCTGGGCGAGGGACTCACCGAATGGGCTGGCCGCTCGGCGCGCGAGGTTGTGGATACACCGTTGCTGCAGAACGCCGTCGCATCCGGCTCGGTGATGCGTCCGGGCGAAACCGTGAGCGCCATCAGAGCCGCCTTCCACGCCGAAAAGGCGGGCGCACTGGTCCGGCTTGCCAAAGACGTCGGACGTGTCAGTGAAAAGGCCGGCGCGCGCGGCGCGCTCGATACGCTGAGAATTGCCGAGGGGCCGGAGGATGTGGCGCGCGCCGCACGGCTGGCGGAGACCAAGGGTGGTCAGACCCGCGCGATCCTGAAAATGCTGGGCCGCGGCGCATTGCTGCTGGCAGCCGGCGCGTTCGATCTGTCGCTGTGGGTATTCGGCGCGTTGTTGGCCCTGTTCGGGTTTCTCGCGTCGATCAAGGCCACGACCGAGCGGGCGACCCAGTCGTGGCTTAATCACAAAAAGGCGCGGCGGTTGCGAAAGCAGATGGCGCCCTTGTCTTCGCCGGCGATGACAACCGCCGGCGTAACCGGCTAGTTTTTCGGCCAGGCCTGGATTTCAATCCTTTCCCAAAACAAAACATGGAATGATCGATGCCGAATTTTCATAACGGAGCTGTTGAAATCGCATATCTCGACGAAGGCGAGGGCGATCCGATTTTGCTCGTGCATGGCTTTGCGTCGACCAAGAACGTGAACTGGGTGTATCCGACCTGGGTGTCGGAGCTGAAGAAGAATGGCCGACGCGTCATCGCGTTCGACAATCGCGGCCATGGCAACTCCGGCAAGCTCTACGACGCATGCGCGTATGAGATCGCCACCATGGCCGGCGATATCAGCGCGCTGATGGATCATTTGAATATCGAGCGCGCGGATGTCATGGGTTATTCGCTGGGATCGCGGATGACGGCCGTGCTGGCGCGCAGCCAACCGGAACGGCTGCGATCGGCGATTTTCGGCGGCATCGGGATCGGCCTGATCGAGGGCGGGGGCCCCGGCCAGAACGTCGCGGAAGCGCTTGAGGCCGACTCGCTCGATGACGTGACCGATCCGGTGGGACGAACGTTCCGGGCCTTCGCGGACCAGACCCGTTCCGATCGCCGGGCGCTCGCAGCCTGTCTGCGCGGCTCCCGGCGCCTGATGACGAGAGAGGAAGCCGCAGAGATTGCCGTGCCCGTGCTGATCGCGGTCGGCACCTCGGACGAGATCGCGGGCTCGGCGGCTTCACTCGGGAAAATCATTCCCGGTTCGCAAGTGCTCGACATTCCCAATCGCGATCATATGCGGGCGGTGGGTGACAAGGTTTACAAGACTGGCGTGCTGGATTTTCTCTCACAGAGAAAATGAATCGTCGCGCGGCTCATCGTCACGGCCGAAGCGTCTGACAGCCGCGATCAGCATCACAAAGGTCGCGACCCATACCATGCGCGCGCCGTAGCGATCATGCGGTCCCGATATCACGCCGCAGACAAAGGCGTTGCCGAGTAGCGCCAGAGAAACCGTCCCGGTGAATAGCGCAAGGTCATCGGCCTTTCGCCGGAAGACTGCGCTTGCGAACATGGCGAAGACCAGCGACATCGAGACAAGCGCGACCGGGACGTGGAGCCAGTTGACGCCAGCGAAATTGACGTCCCAATGCTGCTGATGAGCCGCCCGCATCGGCTTGAGCTGCGCCGGTATGTAACGCTCGATGATGCCATAGGTATGGGGAATCCAGCCGTTGGTGCCTTCGCCGGTCGCCACATGGACCAGCTGCCGGGCGGTGGCGACGATGGCGGCCTCCGCCTGCCAAAGCGGATATTCGGCGAGCGAATGCGTTGCGATAAAGCCCATCTCATCATTGAGGCCCTTGAAGCGGCCGAGCGCGTTGAACATGCTGTTGCCCCACAGGAACTGATCGGCGGTGGCCGGTAGTTGATCGCGATAGGGACAAAGCTTGAGGTGCTGCTCTGGACAGTGATCCCGCAGATAGCGCGCGACGATCCCATCCTGCAGCATCCGTCCGAACGCGACACCATAACCGCCGGGTGTCCAAGCCAATTCTCCGGATAGCGCGAAATTGGCGGACAGCAGCATGGCGGCGCCGGCAACGGTCGTGAGAGTGCCTTGCACGAGCCCCGCAACAGCAATCCGGTCACGCAAGAAGGGCCGCGCGGCCCAGCCGACGCAGCACAGCCCCAGCAGCACGGCCAACGTGGCGCTGTGGGTGGCCGCCGCGAAGGCGGTAAAGGCGAACAATGCGAATTTCTCGATTCCGGAAATCTTGTCGCCGTGCAGCACAAGAAGAAACAGCGACAGCACCGAAAGGCCGGCAAAGATGTCGGTCAGCAGCATGCTGGACAGCCAGGGCAGGGCGGTGGTCAGGGTCAGCGCGAGGCTCATTCCCAACAGCCGCAGAGGCTTGGCCATGCCTAACACGCGCAGCGTCAGTTGCAGGATCCACAGCGTCGCCAGTGCCTGAATTCCCAGATTGATCCAGAAATTCGAGCCCTCGCCGAAATGCAAATAGAGGCCGAATACGGTGGAGCGGCTGGGGACGAGATAGCCTTCGTACCACCGCGCCAGATAGCCGCCGGTGTCCCACTGCAGCAGCGGATAGCCGTTCCATAGCGCGGGCGCGAGCAACATCAGGGGAATGGCGATGGCCGTTGCCCAGACCCAGGCCGGCTCCGCGGCGCGTGCGCGCAGGATTCGCGTAGTAATGCCTTCTCTCCCCGATGTTTTGCCCACCATGCCCGGATTGGACGCGGTACGGAAATCCACCAATAGTCGGATGGCACGCCGCTTGATTTCCCGGAATTCCCAACCACGTTGAAGCAACGCTTTCGGTGAAGGCGGGCCTTGGTTCGGGTGAAGAAAGCCGGTTGTTTCAAGGTCTTAGCGGGCGTTCGGGGCTTATGCCGTCGTTCACCTTTGGTGTTGAGAGTCCCAGGACAGGGGTCTGCCGGCCGTGCTATAAGAAGCAAGGCAGTGGAAGAATTTGCGAGAGCAGCCTATGGCCAAACATCAGATCAATCCGCAGGGGGGGGCGAAGCTGGCGGCTCTCGATCCAATCTGGGATCGCGTGCGCGCGGAAGCGGAGGATATCGTTCGCCGCGAGCCGGAGCTTGCCTCCTTTATCTACTCGACCGTGCTGCATCACGACCGGCTGGAAGATTCGGTCGTGCATCGCATCGCCGAGCGTCTCGATCACTCGGCGCTGTCAGGCGATTTGATTCGTCAGACCTTTGACGAGGCGCTGCGGGAGGATCCCGATCTCGGCAACGCTTTCCGCGCCGATATGGTGGCGGTTTACGACCGCGATCCCGCGACCTCGCGCTTCATCGACCCGCTGCTTTATTTCAAGGGTTTCCATGCGCTGCAGACCCACCGTCTGGCCCATTGGCTCTTCCACAAGGGCCGCAAGGATTTTGCCTATTACCTGCAAAGCCGTTCGTCGGCGGTATTCCAGACCGATATCAATCCGGCGGCCAGAATCGGCCGTGGCGTCTTCCTCGACCACGCCACCGGTTTCGTGTGCGGTGAAACGGCGGTTATCGAGGACGACGTCTCGATCCTGCACGGCGTCACGCTTGGCGGCACCGGCAAGGAGAATGAGGACCGCCATCCCAAGATCCGCCACGGCGTCTTGATCGGGGCCGGCGCGAAAATTCTCGGAAATATCGAGGTAGGCCATTGTGCCCGGATCGCCGCGGGCTCCGTGGTGGTGAAGCCCGTGCCTCACAACGTGACGGTGGCCGGCGTTCCCGCCAAGATCGTCGGTGAGGCCGGCTGCGCCGAGCCGTCACGCACCATGGATCAAATGCTCAACGCGATCGGACTTTGATTTCCAGCCCGTTCTGAAATGCCAGGCCCCGGAATTGATCCGGGGCCAAATAACGGTTTTGCGATTGGACGGCGCGCAAGTTATAAGCCTTTTGAAAGCGTATAGAACTCAAGGGATATGGCTGGCGGTTCGCTCCGTCCCGTCCTAAAACTTCCCGAAACCCAGAGCGTGATCCGGAAAAGCGGGAACCGGTTTTCCGAAAAGATCACGCTCAAACAAGATCATCCAGAGATCGTATTGGAGACCGCCGTGGACGTTCAGGAAGTCAGGAAACTCGATGCCTACCTCAAGCGCCTGTTCGGCAACCCCAAGATACGTGTAGTGCCGCGGCCGAAAAAGGATGATTCAGCCGAGGTCTATATCGGCGAGGAATTCATCGGCGTGCTGTTCGTCGATGATGAAGACGACGATCGTTCGTTTCAATTTCAGATGGCTATCCTCGAGGACGATCTGGTCGAGCAGGGCTGACGCCCAGCCTGCCGCTCGTCCGAGGTCTATCCCTTCGGCCCGCGCAATCGCTGCGTCAAGCGATCCATCGCGTCGGCGACATCGCGCCATTGTGCGAGCCAGCTCCGCGGAAAGCGAAACGTCAGATCGGCACCGTCGACGCGGCGTTCGCTCAGGCACATCCCGGGGGTCGCGGCGTCGCGGGTGCAGCGTGCGCTGATATCTGGCGTGTTCGCAGAGAACAGATCTTCATTACCGTAGGGCGAGCCGTCGCGAAATGCGCGTATCGTCAATCCGTCTTCCCCTGATGTTGAGGTCTGCTCGAGATAGCGCGGATAGATGGTGCGCGTTCGCATATCTGGCGCCAGTGCGTCATGATGCGCCGAAATCGACAAAAAGATCCGGTCGATCGGCTGCCCCGCTTCCTCCACGCTGCCCGCGCTCACGCGTTTCGGGGCTTCGGGCGGTGCCTCCAGCGAAGGAAAGGAGAAGCTGAGATCGATGCGTTCCTGCGGCCCGGAGTGGCGCTGGATTTTCATGCGGATGGCTGCCGTCGGAACGTTAAACAGGGTAGTGCCGATGCTTACCGGCAACCGCGCCGGACCGGCTGAAACCTCCGGTTCCCAGGTCGGCCACAGCAGATAGCCAATCAAGACAATCGCGCTCGCCGTGACCGCGCAGGCCACCATGATCGGAATCAGGTGGCCGCGAGGGTCCTTGCGGGTATTGCGTGCGAAATGCTGGGCCGTCGAAAGCAAGGTCATGAACAGGCAATCGCAAGGGGTCCGCAGCGGGCCCCGAATCATTTTCAAATATGCCATGTGGCATCGGATTTCCGCACGGTTTCGCGTGATAGAATCCCGCGCGAGCCATGTGCAGGCCGCGGGTCCGGCCCTGGCGTTAACCTTTCTTTAAGGATGATGTGGCGGGCGGCGGCCAATTTTGCGAAGCCATGCGTTCCTGTGGTGTAGCGGATGGGCCTGCAATGTCGCCTGATGCGTTGAATTCCCTGTTCTCCCTGTGCATCGGCTTTGCGCTCGCCGGTGCGCTCACCAGCGGATATCAGGCATTGGTGCATCGTCCGGCGGGCTTTGGGTTACTGCAGGAGGGTGTGGCGCCAAAGACTTTCGCCGCCGTGCCGTTTCTGGTGTTCGCCGCCCCCTTCATCATTATGCGCAATACGCTGCGCGGTGCGCGGATCGAACGCCGGCGTTTCGAATTCGTGATGATGGCGACGGTACTTGCAGGGATCTGGAGCCTGATGTCGGGAACGTTTTTTCTGATGACGCTGCGCGCCGCCGGACTGCTGGCCTGAAGCTTTTTTGTTCTGACGCGTTTTCCTGACGCGAACTGGTGCCCACTTCGCTTGAAAACGCTTTGACAGCTATGCCAGAGTCTCCTCAGGACACGGGAGACCACCAGCGCATGGCGATCTATGAACTCGACGGGCAGGCGCCCGAACTTCCCCTGGACGGCAACTATTTTATCGCGGAAACCGCGACCGTCATCGGCAAGGTCCGCTTGCTGAGGTGCGCCAGCGTCTGGTTCGGCGTGGTATTGCGCGGCGACAATGAGTGGATCGAGATCGGCGAGAATTCCAACGTGCAGGACAATTCGACCTGCCACACCGACCGCGGCTTTCCGCTGACCATCGGAAAGGATTGCACGGTCGGCCACAACGTGATCCTGCACGGCTGTACGCTCGAAGACGGCGCGCTGGTCGGGATGGGTTCGATCGTGATGAATGGCGCCAAGATCGGCCGCGGCAGTATCGTCGGCGCGGGTGCGGTGATTACCGAAGGCAAGCAATTTCCAGAGCACTCGCTGATCATCGGCGCGCCGGCGCGGGTGATCCGCACCCTCGATCCCGCGCAGGTGGCGGCGATGGGAAGCGCTGCGAAATTCTACGTCGGCAACGGACCGCAATTCAAAAAAGGTCTGAAGAAGATCGGCTGAGGGCGGTATTTCGCGCGTCACCGAGCCAGCCTGCGTCTTGCCCGCCTCTATGATCTGGTCTTTTTCGGCGAGGTCGGTCCGGCGTCCTTTTTCGCCCGTGCATCCGACAGCGACGCGCTCTTGCGCAGCGCGTCCCTGAGGTCGACGGGAATGCCGTGCTTCCTCAGCAAATCGGCGAACGCCTCGTCCGCCAGCTCCTGGATGGTTGCCATCCTGTCGCGCGCGAGCTGTTTCAGCTTGTCGAAAGTGTCGTCGTCGAAGGCGATCAATTTGCGCACGCGTTGTCGGCTCCTTCTATATGTTGATCAACATCATCAAGGACAGGACCGATCAGGTCAATGTTGGCGATGTCGCCTTCCAGGTCTTGCCGATGATCGCGAGCCGGTCGCGCAGAAGTGAGCAGAATATTCAGGCAATCCTGCAAGACCCTCCCTAAATCCAGGAACGGGATCGCAACGAAAACGTAATGTGTTGTGGGGCGCAGTATCACGGAGGAGGGATAGACATGTTTCGCAAAACGATGATCGCCTTGTTCGCAGTTGCGTCAATCGGCATGCTGGCGCCAGACGTAGCTTTGGCGCGCGGTGGCGGCGGCGGAGGTGGTGGCCATGGCGGCGGAGGAGGCGGCCATGGTGGTGGTTTCGGTGGCGGCCATGGTGGTGGTGGTTTCGGTGGCGGCCATGGTGGTTTCGGAGGTGGCTTCGGCGGTCGGGGTGTAGGGTTTGGCGGCAGCTTCGCGCGCTCGAGCGCGATCGGTGCGGCGGGAGTTCAAGGCGGCCGCTTCGCAGCCATTCAAGGTGGCCGCTTTGCGGGGAACGGCTTCCACCACGGCGGTTTCCACCACGGTGGCTTCCACCATGGGCGCAGATTCTTCGTCGGCGGATTCTTTGGCCCCGGCTACTACGACGGTTACTACGATTATCCGTATTACACAGCTGACGATTCCTACTACGACGAGGGTAGCTGCTACGTTGTGCGGCGGCGCATCCATACCAGGCACGGCTGGCGTATCCAGCCGATTCAGGTCTGCGGGTGATTCCGCAGACTTCGGTCTAGAACGCTTCCGCTGCCGGTAAATTGAAGTTGGGGATCGTGCGGGGTGCCGGGGAGAATCAAGCGGCCTCGGTGTATTCTGCACCGAGGCCGCTTTCTTGATGCCGTCAGTTGGTATGGACGATACCGCGCCCCTTCCGAGATTCATAAGGCTCAGCCGAGCACTTTGTTTTTCTTGAACCACGACCGGTGGATTGGCGGCGTCCTTCGGGCGCGCGAAATAGCCGGGCATCTCGCCATCGGCGACCTCTATTTTGACATCGCCCGTGGTGAGACCATCGGTGTCGGTCTTGATGATGTCGGCGCGCACGGGGCCGGCGGCCAGTGTGTAGCCCGCCGCGACGGCGGCGGATGCGGTCATGAAGCCGCGGCGTGAAAACGGCGCGGCTTTGGTCAGTCCGATGATGGATTCCTCAGGCTGGTGAAGGTGGCATACAGCAGGCAATTCCGGCCGAACGCCAATCACCAGCCTGCGAGAAGCCGGCACGCCTCGGGGCCTGAAGGCCCGCTAAGACAAGGGCCAATCCGCCGGGCAGGGATATGGCCGCAAAATCAGGCCGCAAAAAACAAGGCCGCCAGCGCAGTATGACGCTAACGGCCTTGCCAGCCCCGGATATTAAATTGGCTTACGCCATCCGGTGAACTTCACTTTGGTCCACCGGCAAGCCGGCTAATGTGATCCATTTCACAAAGGTTGCAAAAAAGTTGCGGCCAGCCCTTGGGGGATCGGTTAGCCCAATCATTGATTTGCCCTCGCTTTTGGGATTTTCAGTGTCGAGTCCACGGATTTTCCTATCGCCGGTAGCAGGTCGGTCCCGGAATCAGCACCAAGCGGCGGCGGGACAAGACCTGATCTCGGGGACGGAATCGCCGCAAAGGTTGTGCTTCCGCAAAGACGGGGCGGGCAGGTCGTGGACAATAACGAATTCTTATGTCGGATGACTTCGACGACTTGGCGCACAATTCATGAACGACTGGCCGGAGGCCATCCGCGTCTCTCTCGATTTCGAATGGGGTGTGAGGGCTGTCCTATCGCGTGCTTCCAGACCGTGGACGACGGGTGAGGTGAGCATCGCATCGACCGCGACGCCTCCCTGAAGAAGCTGCGCGCAGTTGTCGCATCATATTGAGGAGGTCGCGTTTGCCTTTCGCCCAATTGATCTGCGTCAAATGTTTTCCTGCACAACCAGTAGTCTTCGGGGTGCAGGCAACGAAGCAGGCGGAGGTCCACACCACTGAGGGATTGAAACCATGACAGCTCCGACGCCGGAAGACCTGAAAACTGCTTCACAGACGGCAGTGCTCTGTGGCCTCAACCCGCGGACAGTCCAGACCCTTCTTGCGCCGGCGACTGTCGTCGATCTCAGACCCGGCGACGCCCTCTTTCGGCAAGGGGAGCTTGCAGCGGCGTTCTTCATCGTCATCGAGGGCTGGGTTAAGCTGTACCGGATCACGCCTGCCGGCGATGAAGCGGTTCTTCACGTTTTGACCAAGGGCGAGAGCTTTGCCGAGGCGGTCGCATTCGCGGGGGGCCGCTATCCCGCCACAGCTTCCGCCGCCACCAATTCTCGGGTTGTGCTGATACCTGCGCACCATGTGATTTGCTGCATTCACGAGATGCCGGATATCGCCATCGCGATGATCGCATCGACTTCGCAGCATCTCCACCGGCTGGTTCAGCGCGTCGAGCAGCTTTCCGCGCAAAGTGGTTTGCAGCGCGTCGCGGAGTTCCTCGCCGCCTTATGCCCGAACATCAACGGTTCCTGCACGATTTCGCTGCCCTACGACAAGTCGCTGATCGCAGGACGGCTTGGGCTCAAGCCGGAATCGCTATCGCGGGTGTTCGCGAAGCTTCGACTGGTCGGCGTGGACGTTCGCGCGTCCGACGTCGTCGTGAGCGAAGTTGCGCAGCTTCGCAATCTGATCGCCAGCGATCGAATCAAGGCCCGAGACGGTTTGAATGGAAAGCATCGGCTGGGTGAAGGGCACTCTCAGCACTCATTGTCGTGAAACCGCGAGGCCGACCATTTTCAGCGTAACAATGATTTGATCGCTGGCAGAACGTTGGTGCGCCACTCCGTGGCGCCAAAGCGCTGCTCCACGATCTTGTGGTCGGCGACGACCAGCCACAGCGGCACGCCATCGCTGCGCCTCAGGCCGTCGCGATAACTGCGGATTTCATCTGGCCAGTTTTCGTCTTTCAGGACATCGAGGAGATGCGGCGACTTGACCTCCCGATAGGTAATGCGCGGGAACTCCGCGGATGCCAGGAAGGCGGCGCCTTCGCCGTTTTGCCAGGCGCGACAGGGCGCGCAATCCTCGGCGCCGACATACAGCAGCATGACGTCCTTCGCGCGCGCCGGCTTGCCGGCGTGGCCCGCCCACACCGTCACCGCGATCGCCGCGATGGCTATGCCGATACCCGCGCCAAACAACGTTCGGCGAAAGCGCGCCGAACGGCGTGCCGGTTGAGCGACGAGCCGAATTCCAGACATGCCGAACTATTTCTGTTGTCGGTCCGCTCATCCTTGACCGCGGTCAAGGATGCGACGGGTACGCGCCAGATAGATTTGAGTCCTTCACCGGAAGGTCCAAGGGGTCCCGCCATGCCGCCTAATGAACAGCCTCCGAGTTCCGAGCACATGCCGACGATGCAGCGGATTCTCGATAATCCCTTTCTGCTGCTGTTTCTTGGCGTGACGCTGCCGACCGTTCTCTACTTGATCTGGGGCGTGATGGAAGTCGCCTCGGTTCCCCTGGCGAAATGAAGACTGCAAGTTGCACCCACCCGCGCTGAAGCGCGAATCCTTTTGAGAAGGGGAGATCGACATGGCCGTCACACCGCCCGAACAACGAATTTGGTGGAACGAGCCCATCGAGAGGGTCGAGCTGGTCTGGATCGTGATCGCCTTCCTCTGGGGCCTGTTCATGTTCGGCTTCATGATCGCCTGGCATTTCATCGGTCAGCAAAATCTCAGCAAGGAAGCCTACCGCATTGCACCGTCGGCCTATGAGGCGAAAGTCGACGAGTTCGCCAAGAAATACCAGGTGCGCGAGGAGCAGGGCATCCCGGTGGTCAAGCCCACGCCGGGAACCGATGTCTATCTGCTCGGCCGGCTGTGGCAATGGTGGCCAATTCTTGAGCTGGAGAAGGGCGTCAGCTACCGGATCCATATTTCGTCGATCGACTGGATGCATGGCTTCTCGCTGCAGCCCGTCAACATCAACATTTCGGTTCATCCGGGCTACGAGCACATTATTTCGCTGACGCCGACCCAGAGCGGCGAGTTCGGCATCGTCTGCAACGAGTTTTGCGGGATCGGTCATCACACCATGACCGGAAAGATTTACGTCACGGACCAGAAGCGAGCCGAGGCCGAACAGCGCCTCGCCGGGGGGAGGTAGGCTTATGACCGCAGAAACCGTCATCGGCGCCGTTCCTGCGCAGGCAGAGTTCCGCACCTGTCAGTATACCGGCCTCAAGGTCGATACCGCGGCGCAGACGCTGATCAAGGCAAATGCCGTGGCCGCAGTGGTGTTTCTCGCCATCGGCGGGCTGATGGGCCTACTGGTCGCGCTGACGCGCTGGCCGGCGGTGCATCTGCTGCCGGCCGACTGGTTCTACCTGATCCTGACCGGGCACGGGGCCAATGTGCTGCTGTTCTGGATCATCTTCTTCGAAATCGCCGTGCTCTATTTCGCGTCCGCGATCCTGCTCAATTCGCGGCTGGCGGCGCCAAAGCTCGCCTGGGTCGGCTTCGTGATGATGGTCGTCGGCGCGCTCGCGACCAATGTTGCGGTGCTGCAGGGCGATTCCAGCGTGATGTTCACCTCCTATCCGCCGATGAAGGCCCAGCCGCACTTCTATCTCGGCCTGATCCTGTTCGCGGTCGGCGCGCTGATCGGCTGCGCGATCTTCTTTGCGACGCTTGCGATCGCCAAGGAGGAAAAGACCTACGAGGGCTCGATTCCGCTGGTGACCTTCGGCGCGCTGACCGCCGCGATCATCGCGGTGTTCACGATCGCCTCGGGCGCGATCATCCTGATTCCGACCTGGCTGTGGTCGCTCGGCCTGATCAACGACATCGACCCCCTGATGTACAAGGTGGTGTGGTGGGCGATGGGCCATTCCTCGCAGCAGATCAACGTCTCGGCGCATGTCTCGCTCTGGTACCTGACCGCAGCACTTCTGGTCGGCGCCAAGCCGTTGAGCGAGAAGGTGAGCCGCACCGCCTTCTTCATGTACATCCTGTTCCTGCAGCTCGCCTCGGCGCACCATCTGCTGGCCGATCCTGCGCTGGATGCGAGCTGGAAGATCGTCAACACCAGCTACATGATGTATCTGGCCGTGCTTGGCTCGATGGTTCACGGCCTGACCGTGCCGGGCGCGATCGAGGCAGCACAGCGGCGGAACGGCTATAATCGCGGCGTGTTCGAATGGCTGCGCAAGGCGCCGTGGGGGCATCCGGCTTTCGCCGGCATGTTCCTGTCGCTGGTGTTCTTCGGCTTCATCGGCGGCATCTCCGGCGTCGTGCTCGGCACCGAGCAGCTCAACGTGCTGATGCACAATACGATCTACGTGCCCGGCCACTTCCATGGCACCGTGGTGGCGGGAACGACGCTCGCCTTCATGGGCGCGACCTACCTCGTGCTGCCGCTGGTGTTCGAGCGCGAAATCCTCTTTCCCAAGCTCGCCAAGCTCCAGCCCTATCTGTTCGGGATCGGCGCCGCCGGCATCTCGCTGTTCATGATGGGGGCGGGTACCCTGGGCGTGGCGCGCCGGCACTGGGACATCACCTTCAGTGACGCCAACCTATCGTTCGCCTATTCTGCCGGCGCGTTCCTGATGATGGGCCTGAACGGTATCTTCGCGATCATCGCGGCGATCGGCGGCATCATCTTCGTACTGGTGGTCGTCGGCACGGTGTTCTTCGGCGAGAAGATCAAGGGCGGTCACAAGCTGACCTTCCCCCTGCACTCCGGCGGCGGTGCCGCGGCCTCGCACTATGGCAACGAGAAGGCTCCGAAGCTTCCGGGCACGATCATTCTGGTCACGATCTTCTTCGTCTGCTTCATGCTCTACTACTTCATCAACTGGAAATATCTGTCTGAACTCTGGCTGTTCCGCTGATTGCCGTCGATCCCTACGGAGGAAACCATGCGCGCCGCGGTCGGGATGACGATCTCGCTCCTGAAGCTCAGGATCGGTGTCGCGATTGCGGCGAGCGCGCTGGCCGGCATCGCGGTCGCGAACGGACCGGGGCTGGCGTGGTGGCAGATCTTAGGGCTCGCTCTGGCGATCCTCGGCGCCTCCGGCGCGGCAGGCGCCTTCAACCATTACTATGAGCGCGATCTGGACCGGCTGATGCGACGCACCCGCGCGCGCCCGTTTGCGAGCGGAACGTTCAAGCCAAGTCCGTGGTGGTTGGTCGGATTTCTCGGGTTGCTTGCAGCGTCGCTCGGCTTGGCGTCGGTTACCGCGGGCAACGTCGCGGCGGCCTATGTCTTCCTCGGCGCCTTCACCTACGGCATCGTCTATACGGTGTGGCTGAAACGCCGCAGCACCTGGAACATCGTGGTCGGCGGCCTGGCCGGAAGTTTCGCGGTGCTGGCCGGAGCTGCGGCCGTCGATCCGTCGCCGCAGGTGATCCCGACCGTGCTGGCGGTTGCGCTGTTCCTGTGGACGCCGCCGCATTTCTGGAGCCTCGCGGCGGCCAAGGGCCAAGACTACGCCAAGGCCGGCATCCCGATGTTGCCGGTGGTGGTTCCGGCCCATGCCTGGACATTGGCGATCCTCGCCCACTCGGTGGCGCTCGCGGCCGTCTCGCTGGTGCCGCTCTGGTTCGGCGAAGGGATCCTTTATGGGCTCGGCGCTGGAATCGGCGGCGGCTATTTCGTCTGGAAGAGCGTGAAGCTGTATCGCGTCCCTTCCAAGGAGAACGCGATGGCGAATTTTTTCGCTTCGCTGGTGCAACTGGCGCTCTTGATCGCCGGGGCGCTGCTCGCCAGCGCCGTCAGGCATTGGTTATGACCAGGGGCTGCGTTGCGGCATGCGCGGCGACCGCGCTCGCTTTTGTGTTCGCCGCGCCGGTTTCCGCCGCGCCGGCGTCGCCGCAGCTCGATCCCGCCGCAACGGTCGCCAAGGGGACGCAGGCGCTTGGACGCGCCATCGGCAACTATACGCTGGTCGACATGAACGGAGCGTCACTGGCGCTGCGCGACTACCGCGGCAAGCCGCTGGTGATCAGCCTGGTCTACACGGCCTGCAGTTCGGTCTGCCCGCCGACCACCCAGCATGTCATCAACGCCGTGAACGAGGCGGGACGGATGATCGGACTGGACCGCTTCAACGTACTCACGGTTGGTTTCGACGCCCGCGCCGATACGCCGGCACGGCTGACCCAGTTCGCATCGACCCAGGGTATCAAATCGCCGAACTGGCGGGTGGCCAGCGCCGATGCCGCGACCATCGAAGCGCTGCTGGGCGACCTCGGCTTCAGCTACCGCGCGGCGGCTGGTGGCTTCGATCATTTGACGCAGACCACGATCGTCGACCGCGATGGCCGGATATACCGCCACGTCTATGGCGAGGAGTTTCCGCTGCAGATGTTCATGGAGCCGCTGAAGGACGTCGTCTACGGCACCACGACCTCGTTCACGTTCCGCGGAATCGTGGACCGCATCAAGTTCATCTGCACCGCCTACGATCCCGGCTCCGGCCGCTACCGTATCGATTTCGGGCTGGTGTTCGGCGGCGTGATCGCGGCATTCTCTCTCCTCGTCATGGGTGGCCTCATTCTGCGGGAATGGTTTCGCTCGGCGCACGCATGAGCGCCAGGGCCGGATGAAACGGAGAGCAATGTGATTGGCGCCATCCGCGGCGGGCTTCGGGCAGGCTTCTCGCTGATCGAGCGGCCGTTCGAGCGCCTGTTCTCGCCGCAGCTCAATCCGCTCGCGCAGCTCGGCGCGCTCGGCTTCTTCTTCTTCTGGATCGTTGCGGTGAGCGGGATCTACCTGTTCATATTCTTCGACACCGGCATCGAGCGGGCCTATCAATCGGTCGAACATCTGACCCAGGACTACTGGTTTCACGCCGGCGTGATGCGCAGTTTTCACCGCTATGCGTCGGACCTGATGGTCGTGATGGTGGTGGTGCATCTGCTGCGTGAATTTTCGCTCGATCATTACCGCGGCGTTCGATGGTTCTCCTGGCTCACCGGCCTGCCGATCATCTGGCTGCTCTACGCCTCGGGG
Source organism: uncultured Alphaproteobacteria bacterium (assembly GCA_963753875.1). GTDB lineage: Bacteria > Pseudomonadota > Alphaproteobacteria > Rhizobiales > Xanthobacteraceae > Bradyrhizobium. Next base: position 20,076 of record CAVWDY010000031.1, read on the forward strand.
ATCACCGGCTACTGGCTGGTCTGGGACAAGCTTGCCCAGTATGTCGCGATCGTCTCGTCGGAGCTTCTGGACTGGCTGCCGATTTTCGGGGAGCCGATTGCGCGCAATTTCATTTCCACCGGCACGCTCACCAGCCGCTTCTTCTCGCTGATGGTGTTCATGCATGTGGCGGTGCCGCTGTTCCTGCTCTTCATCATGTGGATCCATATCCTCCGCATCTCGCGGCCGAAGATGAACCCGCCGCGGACGCTCGCGTTGTTGTCGCTGACGGCATTGCTCGCGGTATCGATCTGGAAGCCCGCGCTGTCGCAGGGCCACGCCGATCTGTCGAAGGTGCCGGCCGAGGTCGGCCTCGACTGGCTTTATCTGCCGCTCTATCCCCTGACCAATATCTGGGGCAACGGCGCGGTCTGGGCGTTTCTCGGCGCCTTCTCGCTGATGATCGCGCTGATGCCATGGCTGCCGCCACTGCGGCGGGCGAAGCCTGCGCAGATCGATCTGGAGCATTGCAACGGCTGCGCGCGATGTGCCGAGGATTGCCCTTACGAGGCCATTCGCATGGTGCGTCGCACCGACGACCTGCCGTTTCCGACCCAGGCGGAGGTCAATCCATCGCTGTGCGTGTCCTGCGGCATCTGCGTCGGCGCTTGCCCTTCCTCGACGCCGTTCCGCCGCTCGGAGGACCTCAAGACCGGGATCGATCTGCCCGACTATTCGCTGAAGGAGTTGCGCGAGCGGGTCGTCGCCGCCGCCGCTACGCTGACCAAGCCGGGCCGCGTGCTGGTGCTCGCCTGCGAGCACGGCGCCGCCGGCGGACGCCTCGATGGAACGGTGGTCATGCCCTGTGTCGCGATGATGCCGCCGTCGCTGATCGACTTCGTCCTCAGCCGCGACCTCGCCGACGGCGTGGTGGTCGCGGGCTGCGCGGAAAGCGCCTGCTACAACCGCCTCGGCGTCGACTGGACCGAGCAGCGCTTTGCAGGAAAGCGCGATCCCTATTTGCGCGCGCGGGTTCCGCGCGACCGGATTGCCACGATCTGGGCCTCTGCGATCGAGGTGACCAAAGCCCAATCCGCCATTGCGTCGTTCGCCGCCTACATCGCCGGCCTGCCGCCGCTGCGTCTGCGTTCTCCATTGGCGGTCAGCCTTGCGTCGCGGCCCGGCACGAGTCGTGAACCCGCCGAAGTGAAGGGGGATTCGTGATGAAGGTGCTGCGGCTCGCAGGCCAGTTCGTGGTCATTGCCGCGCTGTTCGCCGGTGTGGCGTGGCTGTCCGACCGGCCGGTCTATCGGCAAATCCCCGAAAATTCCGGCATCATGATGCTGACATTCGTGCATGGCGCGGACCGCAAGGGCGAATGCCGCAGGCTTACCCCGGAGGAAATCGCCAAGCTGCCGCCGAACATGCGTCGGGTGCAGGATTGCCCGCGCGTACGCCGGTCACTTTACGTCGAACTCGATATCGATGGCCGCAATATCTATCGCGCGAGCTTGCCGCCCACCGGAATTGCGGGCGACGGCCCTTCGCGCGTCTATCAGCGCTTCGTGATGCCGGCTGGAAAATACGATATAGATGTTCGCATGCGTGACACCGCGCGCGCCGACGGTTTCGATCACGAGCGTCATGGTACCGTGGATTTCGCGCCGAGCCAGATGTTTGTCATCGACTACCGGCCAGAGAGCGGCGAGTTCATTTTTCGCTGAGGACAGGATCATGGGCCTGCTGCATTGGGAGAGCCGCTACAGCGTCGGAATCGCCGCCGTCGATCACGAGCACAGGGAACTCGTCGAACTCATCAATCGCCTTTACGACAAGGCGACGACGCAGGGATCGAAGGATGCGGTGCTCGATTTCTTCGGCGACCTGTTCAAGGCGATCTCGGCGCATTTTGCGCTCGAGGAGCGCTTCATGCGCGAACGCGGCTACGACCAGTTGGTCCAGCACAAGAATGATCATGAGCGCTTGTTGGACGAGATCCGCGACATCATGGAAGACTTCGACGCCGGCGCCGGGATCGACGAGCAACTGCTCGCGCAAAGACTTGACGCGTGGTTCTCCCGGCATTTCGAGACCCATGACGCGAGGCTTCACAGCGCGCTTGGAAGCCATCCCGAATGAAAAAGAATTCTGAATTCCCGTCTCCGCGCGGTGTGTTTCCGAGAAGTTCCGTCTCGAAACGTCAGGTTGCGTATCAGCGTCCGACGCCAAATACCCATGATCTATAGGGTTTTCGGCGAGTTCCGCGTCCCCAAAAAAGTTGCGGCCAGCCCTTGGGGGAGGGCTGGCCGCGCGCGATCCGGTCTGGGACGGGGAGGGGTGGGGATGTGACCGGGTCGCGTGTCCTGTTGTCTCGTTCTCGTTACTGTCGATCGCGGGCGCTGGCGGTGGAGACCGCGGGACGGGCGTCGCCAAGCGAGACCCAGACATTCGGGTCGCTCTGCGACTGGCGCTTGACGAAGCGGTATCCAGTCTCGGTCCAGGCCACGACGTTTTCGTTCTGGTTGTCCAGGATGAACTCGCCCTTGTCGGTCTTGACGGTCAGCACCGCGTGGCCTTCGCCCATCTTGTCGCGCACCACCGTGATCAGCAGGGCTTCACGCGGCCATCCGGCATCGATCAGCATCTTGCGCTTCAAAAGCACGTAGTCTTCGCAGTCGCCGTAGCCGTCGGTCGGCAACGACCATTTCTCAATGACGCCCCAATGATCCATGTCGGTCATCGGCTTGACGGTTTCGTTGACCCAGCGGTTGACGCGCAAGAGATCGCGCCAGGCCGCCTGCGTCATCACGATATCGCGTGGCTGCGACGGACCGCCCCGGCAATCCCCGGGAGTCTCGGCGCAGAATTCAACCCAGCCGATCGGCGCGCGCGTGGTGTCGCCAAGGCTTGCATAAAGCGTCCGTTCGTCGGCGGCTCGCGCCGCAACACTCAATCCCAGCAGGATGGCGACGACCGCCAATCCCTTTCCCTGTCCCCTGAACCCGATCATTGTGGCCCCCGTTTCTTGTTGGGACCATCTTTCGCACAAAGGTTTTGCGCCGCTGCTAAGCAAGACAAGTATAATTGAACTTAATACAGGTAAATACTTGAGATAATGCGATCTATACTTGAATAAAATTCGCTTAGAATTTTAGACAACTGCAATTGATTCAAATTTTAGGCGTTAAGGACCCGCGGCCCGTCAATCCAGCGGTTGCAGCGGAAAAGGCCGCCCGCGTTAACCGAGCTGGCGCGTGTCCGGACCGGCCGAAGGCGGCATCCGGCAGCGCGGATGCGACCTCAGACCCCCGAAAGGCGGGAATTCGCAGGGTTCCGCGCTTTACTACGCGGTAACGCTGTCGCCGGGGATATCAGGAGAACTTGGCAAGGCGCGAAGTCCGTGCCTGCATGCCGCAGGCAATAGCGAGGTGATCATGAAATACGTCTTCTGGAGCTTTTCGACAGTCCTGTGCCTCGTGATCGGCACCCCGGCGTGGGCGGAGGATCAGGTCCGGATCAATCCAACCGACCCGCAACCGACCTGCACCATGTGTCCCGGGACTTACATTCCGGTGACCGAACTCGAGGGCTATGCCAGGAAAGCGCTCGCGGAGAAGCTGGTCGACCAGCAGGTGCGGGATATCGATATCGGCAAGGCGCATATCGGCATCGGCATGGTCCATCGCGGCAGGCTGGACAAGCCGGCACCGAATTCAGTGGCCGAACATGACCAGATTAGCGAGGTCTATCATGTGATTTCCGGTGCGGCGACGTTGGTGCTGGGCCCCGACATCGTCGACCGGCAGCGGCGCCCGGCGACCATGCGCACTGTCGTCGAATTCAATGGTCCCGGAAATAACGGTTCGGAGGTTCGCGACGGCATCGCTTATGAGATCAAGGCCGGCGACGTCGTCGTGATCCCGGCCGGCACCGGACACTGGTTCACCAGGATAGAGGATCACATCGACTATCTCATGGTGCGGATCGACCCCGACAAGGTGACGCCCCTCAAAAGCGAGGCGCAATCGCGGGAATATCTGTCGAAACCAGTGCCGCGCGGCGAATGAATTGCGGAAGCGAGGCGCTTCAGACCGACAGACTTCACCGTGCGGTCACGCTCTCCTCGAGCGCATCGGCCATCTGCTCGTGAACGAATTCGAGCGCGAAGCCTTCCTCGAGGTTTCGCACCACGCGAGACTGGACCTTGCCGAGCATGACGAGCGATTTAAGCGGGGGGCGGTTTTCCGCCGCGATGGCGGCGCCGGACCGCGACATGTCGATAATCCGGCAGGTCATCTTGGTGCCGTCCTCGAGCGTGAGCAGCGCGATCGGGTTGCGCGGCACGATACGGTCGTGGCGGCGGTCTTCCGGCAGGTTGAGAATGTCGCGGTTGGCGAGCCAGGTCAGTTGCGCCGCGAGCTTGTCGCGCTTGCGCGCGGTCGCGCCCACGGTCATGGCAAAACCATTGTCGATAATGCGGGTGATCCTGCCCTCAACCCGGCCAATGTGGTCGAGATAGGCGATCACGCGGTCGCCGACATTGCCGATGCCGGGCGCCAGCAGGGCCAATCCGCCCGGCGACATGTTGATGATCTGGCAAGGGAATTCGCGCCGGTCCGGCAGCATGTAGCGCCCCAGCAGATGAACCTTCACCCGCTGGAAGCGCCGTCGCTCTTCGGCGGCCGGCAGAACAGATTTTTTGTGCGCCAACGCCATCTTCGCCACCCGACAACCGGCATTTCGGAGTCGTTCGACCCTACGGCCGACAAGGTTAACGAGCCGTTAGCGATGACTGCATGAAGTGCGGGCAGCCGCCTTGCCTCAACCGGGACGAGCATCCCCGCCGCGGCGCCGTCCGCTGGCGCCGGCGGCCCGCAACTTCAGCGACGTTGGCATGTCGCCTCGGCTCGAATAACCTTCCGCCGGCGTCATCAACAAAGAAAAAGAGGCGCGAGAGGAAGCCCATGCAACAGATCCGCGTATGCACCTATGACGGTCCCGGCGCGCAGCCGGTCATTCGCACCGTGCCGTGGCCGAAAATCCCAAAAAAGGCGGCGCTCATTAAAGTCGGCGCCTGCGGTGTCTGCGGCACCGATCTGCATATCCTCAGAGGTCACTGGCCCAAGCCATTGCCGTGGCCGTTCACGCTCGGTCATGAGATCGGCGGCGTGCTGGTCGAGGTCGGCTCGGAATTCAGGGAAGACTTCATGAGCAAGCCGCTCACCGTCGGGTCGAAGGTAATGATCCCGCCGCTGATGCCCTGCGGCGATTGCTATTATTGCATTCACTATCCGCAGAGCGCCAACAAGTGTCTGACGCCGGTCTATTACGGCCGCTATCTCGGCTTCGACAAGGCGCCGCATCTGTGGGGCGGCTGGGCCGAATATGTCTATGTCGATCTCGAGATGCTGCCGGGTACCAAGATCTACAAACTGCCCGACGACATGTCGTTGCGGTTGGGGGCCTTGTCGGAGCCGTTGACCTCCTGCATCCGCGCCTTCAACCGCGCCACCCGCGCCGGCGGCTTCACCTGGGGCGACACCGTTGTCATTCAGGGCTCCGGCCCGATCGGGATTCTCGCGGTCGCCGCCGCGCGCGAGATGGGCGCGGGCAGGGTGATCTGCGTCGGCGCGCCGGAGATGCCGCGCCTGGCGCTGGCGCGCAAATTCGGCGCGGAGGCCACCGTCAATATCGAAGAGATCGGGACGCCTGTCGAACGCATCAAGCGGGTGCGCGACATCGTCGGCGGTTTCGGCGCCGATCTGGTGATGGATTGCTCGGGCCATCCGAGCGCCGGCCCCGAAGGCATCGAAATGCTGCGCGACGGCGGTACCTATGTCGAGATGGGCCAGTTCACCGATGCGGGCTCGATCGATACATCATGGCACCGCATCTGCACCAAGGACCTCAATGTGCTGGGCTCGTGGGGATTCACCGGCAACGATCTGCCGCTCGGTGTCGATATGCTCTATCGTACCCGCAACAAATATCCCTGGCTTGAGATGCAGACGCTGTATCCGTTTTCCGCCGAGGGCGTCGGCCGCGCGGTTGCGGACGCGATGGCGATGAAGACGGTGAAATCCACCATCGTGCCGTGGCCGGACCTGGCGGAATAGATCGGTCAAGCTCACAGCCAAAACTCGGCGTAGCCGGCTTTGACCCCACTCGGACATTGACGCCAGTATCCGTGTAGGTATCAATGAGCGGGGAATGTATTTTTAACCGACGACTCATTTGAGTCCATTGACTGCGAGCCGCGAACGCCGTGATTTTTGGCGGCGCACCAGCTTTTCGCAGATCTTCCGGAGCCGCGATTTTTTTTACGCTTGTCGCGATACTCAATATGGATGGGGCATGATGGCCGATCAGGATAAGACATCTCTCTCGCTTGCCGTCGAGCGCGATCTCCGGCTCGATCTCTTCCGCGGCGTCGGGCTGTGGATGATCTTCCTCGATCACATTCCGGACGACTTCGTTGCCTGGTTGACCCTGCGCAATTACGGCTTCAGTGACGCTGCCGAGTTCTTCGTGTTCATTTCCGGTTATCTGGCCGGCTATATCTATGGTCCGATCATAGGCGCCGGACATTTTCTCGCTGCCGCCAAGCGGTTGTTTACACGCGTCTGGCAGATGTACGTTGCTCACATCATGCTGTTCCTGCTCTTCACGGCGCAGATCGCGCGCACGGTCAGGAAATTCGACAACCCCATGTATGAAGATGAATTCAATGTTCACAATTTTCTCCAGCACCCGGACATTCTGATCGGGCAGGCGCTCACGCTGCGCTACAAGCCGGTCGACCTCGACGTGCTGCCGCTCTATATATCGCTGGTGGCCGCTTCGCCGCTGATCCTGTGGTGCCTGTTGCGCCGCCCGAACTGGACCTTGCTTGGCTCGATCCTTCTGTACGTTGGGGCGCGCTTGTTCGACTGGAATTTCGCTTCGTATCCGCCCGGGACGCACTGGTACTTCAATCCGTTCGCCTGGCAATTGATGTTTGTGTTCGCGGCATGGTGTGGCGTCGGAGGCGTCGCCAAGCTTCAGGTCATCATCCAGTCTCGCACGGCGCTGATATTGGCCTTTGCGTGGATTGCCTTCGCGTTCCTGATCGTGATGACCTGGCACGTCCCGTTCCTGGATGCCATGGTGCCGAAATGGATGATCAAGGCGATCTATCCGATCGACAAGACTGACCTCGATATGCTGCGTTTCACCCACTTCCTCGCCTTGGCGCTGGTGGTCGCCCGATTTTTTCCGCGCAAGTCGGAGATACTCGCCTCAAAATGGCTGCGTCCGATGGTCCTGTGCGGTCAGCATTCGCTTCCGCTATTTTGCTTCGGCGTATTCCTGTCCTTTGGAGCCCATTGGATCCTGGTCCAGTACTCCCATGGCGTCTGGGCGCAACTTCTCGTCAGCGTCGGCGGCATCCTGATCATGATTGGGTTGGCATGGCTTCTGGGTCGGGCCCAGAAGGTGCCCAATCTGTTTGTCGATGCGGCCGAGTTCGAAGAAGGCAAGCCGGTGCTGGAACACGTGAAGGCGTAATTCCCGGCTTGCCGTTACAGCTTGTGCCCTTTCTGCGAAGGTTCCTGGCCTCGAAGTTCCGCCAATGCTTCTGGCGCGTGCCGACGAGGTGGTCGAATGACGTTAGTCGCGTCTCGAAGTGGGTGTGCTCCTAACGCAGGCCCTCATAGACCATGAGCCCGCGCGCAAGCTTGAGTTTCCGCAACGCGCGAGGAACAAGGCGTTGCTGCGGGTGGCCGAGGTAGCGCCACGAGGTCAGCTTGAAATCCCGGAGTACGTTGTGTCCATTTTCAAACGGGGCCAGCAGTCCGGTCAGGCTGAGCGGCGTGTGCGCGCGGCTGTTGAATGGCAGCAGCAGCAATTCCAGATGCACAGGCGTGCCGTCGTCCGACGTCGCGGTAATGCCGGCGACCGCAGCCAGCATTTCTTCCGTCACCACCGTAATGATGTCTTCGATCTCGCGGCGGCCGTCCTGGACGAACAGCTGCAGAAAGCTTTGATCCCTGAGATCGCGGCCGAGCAGGGCGCTAAGCCTTGTGCCGGCGACGCGGAACGGAAAGCCGGCGGCGCTGTCGTAGGACAGCACGAAGATATCGCCGAGCAGTTCGCGCACCGCTTCGGGTTCGATCTCGCTGCGGTCCGGCGCGCGCGCCCCGGCACGTTTCTCATCCCAATAGGCGAAAAACTCGCGGTTTGACGGATGTTTCATGTCCTGGCCTTTGCCTCCGCGTGCGGCGCGGCGGGACATATCTGTCCCGCTTTCACGCACGCGCATCCCCCTGTTGGTTGTGCAGGACTGACTGTGCAGCGTCCATGCCGCGGCGGCTGTCGGCGTCGGCTTTGCGTCGTTAAGGTTAAGTTAACTATGCGGTTGGCGATCGGCGGCAGCCTGCTAGTGTCCACGCATTCCCCCGCCGTGGTCTCCAGGTTCCGGCGGGGTTGTGACACAGGCGGCGTTGAACAGTTTGATCGTTGCGCGGGGTGGGGTGTTCCCCAGGGCCTTGCGCACAAGATCAGCGGCAAGCGAGGGAGGGCTTTCTCAGAGCCCTCCCTTTTTGTTTGGCTGTTTCGCTATTTTGCGCGAGGCGGCCGTGCGTTTGATGCGTTTCCTCGCCCGAACCGGCTTCCACTGCACCCGAAAACGCTCTAATGGGGCGCCATCGCTCACACGAGCCGCCTCTTAAGGTCTTTGACCCCTTGGAATTTCCGTCCGAAACCCCGCCGGAATTGCCGCCGATCCCCCCGCGCGAGCCGATCCTGACGCTGCCCGGCGCCCTGACGGCTTATGTGCTGCTGCTCGCGGTCATTCACCTGCGCGTGCTGCTGCCGCCCGATCTGGAGAACTGGACGATCGACGTCTTCGGCTTCATTCCGAAACGCTACGATTCGACGCTGCTGGCAATCGACTTTCCCGGCGGAGAAGGCGCCAAAGTCTGGACCTTTGTGACCTATTCGCTGCTGCACGCCAATCTCAGCCATATCGGTTTCAACGTGCTGTGGCTGTTGCCATTCGGCAGCGCGCTGGCGCGCCGCTTTGGCGCGATCCGGTTTTTCGTGTTCATGGCAGTGACGGCGGCTGCCGGTGCGCTGGCGCATCTTGTCAGCCATGAGCATGCAGTGGCGCCGATGATCGGTGCATCGGCGTCGGTCTCCGGCACCATGGCGGCCGCGATCCGCTTTGCCTTCGTGCGCGGCAGCTTCCTGTCATTCAGCCGCGGCGACGCAGAAGCCGCCGCACAGGTGCCGGCGCTGTCGCTGACGCGCGCGTTGCGCGACAGGCGGGTGCTGGGTTTTCTCGGCGTCTGGTTCGGCGTCAACATCATCTTCGGCGTCGGATCGATCGCCATCGGCGCGGATGGCGCCAGCGTCGCATGGCAGGCGCATATCGGCGGCTTTCTCGCCGGCCTGTTGTTGTTTTCGCTGTTCGATCCGGTTCCACGTGCTGCGCCCCATGCTGCAGATGCGTCGTCCCGGGATGGAACGAACCGCGGCTGATCGTCGCTTGCGGCGCAACGCGATTTAATCCATCATTTCGCTATCACGCGGCACGGCGCGAACCCGCGATGTGCTTTGGAAGCCGTGCCCCGTCGAATGCGCCCGCAACGAAACCGGCGCTGAACTGTTGATTGAAGACTCAAAGTGAACAAAGACCGCGCTCGTTTAAGGGAGCGCGATCGGATTCAGGGAGACGACAATGACGGTACGTGCAATTCTCGATACCAAAGGTCACAACATCCAGAGCGTGGAGCCGCAGGCGAAACTCGCCTCTGTCATCAAAATCCTGGGGGAACGAAAGATCGGCGCCGTCCTGGTGATGAGCGCGGGCCGCATCGAAGGCATCCTGTCGGAGCGCGACATTGTCCGCGTGCTGGGCGAACGCGGGGCTGTGGTGCTCGACGAACCCGTCAGCGCGGTGATGACGCGCAAGGTCATCAGCTGCAAACAGTCCGATACCGTCGCCGCGATCATGGAGATGATGACGCTGGGAAAATTCCGCCACCTGCCGGTGCTCGACGGCGACAGGGTCGTCGGCCTGATTTCCATCGGCGACATCGTCAAATGGCGCGTCCGCGAATACGAGATGGAGCAGGAAGCCCTGCGCGACTACATCAAGACCGCCTGACGTTCAGGGAGCTTTCTCGACCGCGGGTGCTGAGAGCGCGATCAGCAAAAGTGGAATCCGGTTTTGCGTCCGATCGCGCTCCAGAATCTTTATAGAAGCGCATGATCTTACCGCCGAACCGCTCACACTTTGGCGGATCATGCGCCCGGCGCCAGAATGTGGATCGCTTCCTGGATGGAGATGATGGCGCGCTCGGCGGCGCGCGCGCCATGCGCGATCAGATCGTCGGCGCGGTGGAAATCAAACCAGCCGATTTGACCGACCCGGGGCGAGATCAGCAGATCAGGCGGATCGCCGGCGAGGCGGGCCCGGGTGATACGGTCCTGCATGATGTTGAAGGCATCGACCATGACCGAAGAGATGCCCGGCCGTCCGCCGCTGCCGAAGAACTCGCGCTTCACGGTACGTTCCGGGGAAAAGAACTTGCCCAAACCGCGCTTCGGCGGAGGGGGCTCGACCTGGGTCTCCCGCGCGGCGGCAGATGCGCTGTGCGAATAGATCGTCGTGGCGTGCGTAAACACATCGCTTGAGAGGTTGGCGGCGATCACGATTTCCGCCCCAAGCGCGCGCGCCGCCGACACCGGCACCGGATTGACCAGCGCGCCGTCGACCAGCCAGCGGTCGCCCGCCAGCACCGGCGAGAATATGCCGGGCAGCGCGTAGGAGGCGCGCATCGCGTCGACCATGCGGCCATGGGTCAGCCAGATTTCGTGGCCGGTGCGGATTTCGGTCGCCACGGTCGCAAATTTCAGCGGCAGGTCCTCGATCAGGGTTTGGCCGATGGCGGCCTCCAGCTGCGCGGCGAGCTTTTCGCCGCCGATCAGGCCTGAACCGTTGAGACGGATATCCAGATAGCCCAGGACGTTTCGTGGCTGCAGGCCGCGTGCCCATTCTTCAAGCGTATCGAGATGTCCGGCGGCATAGGCCCCACCAACCACCGCGCCGATCGAGGTGCCGACGATGACGTTGGGGATGATGCCGTGGGCAATCAGCGTCCTGACGATACCGATATGGGCGAATCCGCGCGCGGCTCCGCCGCCGAGCGCCAGCCCGATCACCGGCCGCCGAATGCTGCCTAGCCCTATCTTGTCGCGGCCATCGGAGCCGTTCTGGCCGCGCCCGATCAAATTATCCAGCACCGAGGCAATCTCCTGAAACGCAAGGCTACAGGCCGCGGCCTGATCCCGCCAGAATCTACGACAAGCATGGTTTATGCCGCGGTTAAGGGGAAGATTGTGACGGGACCGCGGCCCCCGGAGGGAGTAACATCGGGGTTTCCCGCCGGTTCCACGGACCCCATCCGGGCAGCTGGAGGCTTGAATTTGCCGCGTTTTCAGTGAAAAGCATCCGTCATGATAATCGGCGGTCAGGCTATCTGTGGATTTTGGCGGGGCGGGCGCCCGCGCCTTGCGCTTGCCGCGATTCTCGTCTCGGCCATCGCATCGCCCGTTTCGGCTCAAATGTTCAGCGATCGGCCGCCACCGGTACCCCCGGCATCGGTCCCGGAAGCCCCGGCGGGGCCGGCGATGAATCTGGCGCCGCCTTCCGGCCCGTCATCCATCCCCAATCTGCCTGCGCCATTGACGCAACCGCCTTTGACGCAACCCTCCATCGCTGCCGTGCCGCCGGTGGTGGCGCCTCTCGGCGCAGCGGCGCCCAACCAAGGCGTGCTGGCGCTGACGGCGCGTTTTGGCAAGGACCTGCCGGTCATCAACAACGGGCTGGTATGGCGGGTATTTTCGGACCGGCCGGACGAGACCGGCAATCCCAAATTGGTCCGCGAAGACCGCGGCGCGACGCCGAATATCGTTCTGCCGCCCGGCAACTATGTGGTCCATGTCGCGCTCGGACTGGTCAGCGCGGTACGGCCGGTGACCCTGAAGACCGAGACCGACCGCGAATCCTTCGTGCTTCCGGCGGGTGGCCTGCGCATCGAAGGCCGCGTCGGCACATCGAAGATTCCGCAGAACCAGATTTCGTTCGCGATCTACAAGGGCAGCCAGTTTGAAGTCGGCGAGCGCGCCTCGGTGGTGCCGAGCGTCGCCGCCGGCGATGTCGCACTGCTGCCGGAGGGCACCTACTACATTATTTCCAACTACGGCGACGCCAATTCCGTGGTGCGCTCCGACATTCGCGTTCAGGCCGGCAAGCTGACCGACGTGATCATCACCCATCGCGCCGCGGTCATTACCCTGAAGCTGGTGAGCGACCGGGGCGGCGAGGCGCTGGCGAACACCGCATGGTCCGTGATTACGCCGGGCGGCGACGTCATCAAGGAATCGATCGGCGCATTCCCCCGCGTCGTGCTGTCCGAAGGCGAGTATCGCGCCATAGCCAAGAACGAGGGCAAGGTGTACGAGCGCGCCTTCAATGTCGTCAACGGCGTCGACGGCGAGATCGAGGTCGTCGCGCGCTAGCAAAGCGTTTTCAAGCGAAGTGGAAACCGGTTCGCGTGAAGAAAACGCGTCAAATAACAAACTCGCGCGCAATAACTCCGGCAATACAAAATCCCCTTGCGGCTGTCATAGTCTCTAATGCGCACTAACCATCGCATGACTTAAAACTGTCATAATTGACGGTTCGGCGCCTCCCACCGGCAATTTTTACACCGCATTAAGCGCGGCTGCATTGGATGGCGCGCGGAATTGTTGCGCGTTGTGGGAAATGCCATGCTTGCTGCCAAGAAGTCGTCGGGGAAACTCAACACGGAAATGTTCGATGATGTCCCGGTCCTGCAGCGCAAGTGGCAAGCAGCACTGCGGCCGGGCGAAAAGCTCCCGCGTTATGAAGATGTGATGCTGGGGAGCCTGGGCCGGCTGGCCGATCATATCGTCCTGCTCAAAGACGACAACAACGTGCTCGAAGTATCGCGGGCCGGCCGCTACGTCCAGAAATGGCTGAACGACGATCGTCAGGACATCCCCGTCAATGCGCTGTCGCCGGATTGCGCGATCGCGCTCGGCGAAGCCGCCACCTGCGCGCTTGCGAACGGCCGTCCTTACCTCGCCGCCGCGCACTGCGTGCGCGATGGCCTGGTCCAGACTTATGACGTGCTGGCGCTCCCGACATCGTCGCGATGGGGCCACACGCTGATCGGCGCCTATGTCAACGAGCGGGCCCCACAGTATAATCTGCTCGATGCGATTTTCTCCGCGACCGATGAGGGCGTGCTGTCGCTCGCCGCGATCCGCGATTCCGAAGGGCGGCCGTTCGATTTCCAGATCGTCCACCACAATCAGGGCGCCTCGCGGCTGCTCAAGGTGCCTTCGACCGGTCTGCTGTGGCACCGGCTCAGCGCAAGAGGAAATCTCCTGTGTTCGCTCGAGGTCGTCGAGCGTTTGCTCGAGGTCGTCAAGAGCGGCAACCGCGACCAGTTCGAAATCGACAGCGACGATCGGAACCTGAAGTTGGGTGCAACCGCGTTCGGCGACATTCTCTCGCTGACGGTTTCCGATGTCACCGCGCTCAAGCGGCGCGAGGCTTCGTTTCGACTGCTGTTCGACAACAACCCGATGCCGATGTGGGTGTTCGACGCCGAGACGACCGGGTTCCTGAGCGTCAATGACGCGGCCGTGCAGCATTACGGATACAGCCGCGCGAGGTTTCTGCGCATGAAACTCCAGGAGATCTGGCCGAAGGATGAGTGGATCAGCCACAAAGAGGCGCTGCAGCATGTCGGCGATTCCTATCAATCCAGCAGCAACTGGCGGCACATCAAGGCCGATGGCGGCGAAATCCATGTGCTGACGTTCGGGCGGCGCGTGAATTTCGAGGGGCGCGACGGCTACCTCGTCGCCGTTGTCGACATCACCGAACGGCGCGAGGCCGAGGCGCGGATCGCCTATATGGCTCACCATGACGGCCTGACCGATCTGCCGAACCGGGAATTTTATCGGGATCGTCTTCGCCAGGCGCTGGAACAGGGTCATGGCAGCAACAAGCGCGTGGCGGTGCTGTGTGTCGATCTCGACCTGTTCAAGAACGTCAACGATTCATTCGGCCACCCGATGGGCGACCGGCTGCTGAGGCTGGTCGCCGACCGGCTGCGGTCCCAGGTTCGCGGCAACGATCTCGCGGCCCGGCTTGGTGGCGACGAATTTGCCGCCATACTGGCCTCCAATGTCACGCCGAACGAGGTGAGCGATTTTGCCACCCGCCTGATCAAGATATTGAGCGATAGCTATGACATTGACGGCATCGAGGTCGTGATCGGCGCCAGCATCGGTATTGCATTTTCGCCCGGCGACGGCGTCACCACCGAGGAGTTGATGCGCAACGCCGACATGGCGCTGTACCGGGCGAAGTCCGACGGCGGCGGCGTTCACCGGTTCTTCGAACGCGAGATGGATCGGCTGGCGCAAAAGCGCCGCGACATGGAACTCGACCTGCGTCGCGCCTTCGCCAATGGCGAGTTCGAACTTCATTATCAGCCACTGGTGGACATCGCCGCGGACCGGATCAGCGGCTTTGAATCGCTGTTGCGCTGGCGCCACCCCGAAAAGGGCATGATCTCGCCGGCGGATTTCATTCCAATCGCCGAGGACATCGGTTTGATCGTGTCGTTGGGCGAATGGGTGTTGCGGGAGGCTTGCACGGAAGCGGCGAAATGGCCCGCGGAGGTCAAGGTCGCGGTCAATCTGTCGCCGGTGCAGTTTCGCAGCCGCAATCTGGTCCAGGCGGTGATCTCGGCATTGGCGCATTCCGGATTGTCGCCACTGCGGCTCGAGCTTGAAATCACCGAATCGCTGTTCCTGGCGGAGACCGAGGCCAATCTTGCGATCCTGCATCAGTTGCGCGGACTTGGCGTCAGCATCTCGATGGATGATTTCGGCACCGGCTATTCCAGCCTCAGCTATCTCAGAAGCTTTCCATTCGACAAGATCAAGATCGATCGGTCGTTTGTAAAGGACATCGCGGAGCGCCCCGACTGTGTCGCGATCGTGAGGGCGATCTCCGGCCTTGGCCGCAGCCTGAACATCACCACCACCGCGGAGGGCGTGGAAACCATCGACCAGCTCGACTGGCTGCGCGCCGAAGGCTGCAACGAGGTGCAGGGCTTCCTGTTCAGCGCGGCAAAACCCGCAGCCGAGATCGATGCGCTGCTGTTCAAGTTCGGCACGCGAGCGTCAAAGGCGGCGTGACACCTTTGTCATTGCCGGGCTTGACCCGGCAATCCATCCTGAAGAAGGGCCTTCTGTGAAGAGCGATGGATGCCCGGATCAAGTCCGGGCATGACGAGACCAATCAAGATCAGATACTAAAACCGCGTCACGATATCGGTGAGCGCCGGGCGCGGGCGGTCTTCGCCCGGTTTGCCCGCCGTGCCGATATGGATCAGGCCGGCGAGCTTTTCGTCCGCCTTCAATCCGAGGCCCTCGAGCACGTCGCGATCGAACGCGAACCAGCCGGTCAGCCAGCATGCGCCGTAGCCGAGCGCGGTCGCCGCGGTGACGATGTTCATCGCGCTCGCGCCGGCGGACAGTTCCTGTTCCCATGGCGGCACCTTCGGATGCGGTTTTGTTAAACTGACGACGCCGATAACAAGAGGCGCGTCGGTGAGGCGTCGCCTCTCGACGTCGATCTCGGCGGGCGAGGCGTTCGGATTCTTCCGCGCGAACACCTTGGCAATGACCTCGCCGGCGCGGACGCGGGCATCGCCCTCGAATACGATAAAGCGCCACGGCGCCAGCTTGCCGTGATCGGGCACTCGCGCACCGATGGTTAGGATGGTTTCGAGTTCGGCGGGCGAGGGGCCGGGTCCGCTCATCTCGCGTGGTTTCACGGAGCGGCGGGATTTCAGGAGTTCGATGGCGTCGGGCATGTGCGTTCCATCATTTGAGGATAGCTGAATGGTCACCCCTGATATCGGGAGAGCCGGAGGCATTGGCAAGCAACGCGCAATTGGTCGTTTTCTAAACTCACTCAGGCCGCGTGCGCGCGCTTCACATCCGGCGGTGTGGCCTCAATGACCAGCGCCGCGATCGCCTCGTCGGTCGCCACCACCTTTTGCCCGTCGCTGCCGAGCCGCCGGATCGAGACCGAATGCGTCTCGGCTTCCTTCTTGCCGACCACCAGCAGCGCCGGGATTTTCGCCAGCGAATGCTCGCGGACCTTGTAATTGATCTTCTCGTTGCGCAGGTCGATTTCGACACGCAGTCCGGCGCGCCGCGCCGCCGCCGCGACTACCTTGGCGTATTCGTCGCCTTCCGAGGTGATGGTGGTGACGACGGCCTGGATCGGCGCCAGCCAGAGCGGGAAGTTGCCCGCATAGTGTTCGATCAGGATGCCGATGAAACGTTCCATCGAGCCGCAGATCGCGCGATGCACCATGACCGGCGCTTTCTTCGAGCCGTCGGCATCGATGTAGAACGCGCCGAAGCGCTCCGGCAAATTGAAGTCGACCTGCGTGGTGCCGCATTGCCAGTCGCGGCCGATGGCGTCGCGCAGCACATACTCGAATTTCGGCCCGTAGAACGCGCCTTCGCCGGGATTGATCGCGGTCTTGATGCGCTGATGATTGTGGCTCCTGGCCTCGATCTCGCTGAGCACCGTCGCCATCACGCGCTCGGCATGATCCCACATCTCGTCGGTGCCGACCCGTTTCTCCGGTCTTGTCGAGAGCTTTACCGTCAGTTCGCCCTCGAAGCCGAAATCGGCATAGGTCGACAGGATCAGATCGTTGATCTTGAGACATTCGTCGGCGAGCTGCGCCTCGGTGCAGAACACATGCGCGTCGTCCTGGGTAAATCCGCGCACCCGCATCAGCCCGTGCATTGCGCCGGAGGGCTCGTAGCGATGCACCACGCCGAATTCCGCCAGCCGTAGAGGCAGATCGCGGTAGCTCTTCAGGCCGTGCTTGAAGATCTGCACATGGCCGGGACAGTTCATGGGCTTTAACGCGAACCAGCGCTTGTCCTCGGCCTCGTCGCCGGCGGATTGGGCCGCGAACATGTTCTCGCGGTACCAGTCCCAGTGGCCGGAGGTTTCCCACAGTACCTTGTCGAGAATCTGCGGCGCGTTCACCTCGCTGTAATCGCCCGTGAGGCGGCGGCGCATATAGGCGATCAGCGCCTGGAAGATGGTCCAGCCCTTCGGGTGCCAGAACACCACGCCGGGACCTTCCTCCTGGAAGTGAAACAGATCGAGCTCGCGCCCCAATTTGCGATGGTCGCGCTTTTCGGCTTCCTCGATCTGCTTCAGATAGGCGTCGAGGTCTTCCTGTTTGGCGAATGCCGTGCCGTAGATGCGCGTCAGCATCGGATTGTTCGAATCGCCGCGCCAATAGGCGCCGGCCACCTTCATCAATTTGAAGGCATTGCCGATCTTGCCGGTCGAGGTCATGTGCGGACCACGGCACAGATCGAACCAGTCGCCCTGCTTGTAGATCTTGATGGTCTGGTCGGCTGGAATGGCATCGACCAGCTCGACCTTGAACATCTCGCCGTTGTCGCGGAACACCTGCTTTGTCTGTTCGCGATCCCAGATTTCCTTGGTGAAGGGTTTGTCGCGCGCGATGATCTCGCGCATCTTCTTCTCGATCGCCGCAAAATCTTCCGGCGTGAACGGCTCGTTGCGGAAGAAGTCGTAATAGAATCCGTTCTCGATCACCGGACCAATCGTGACCTGCGTGCCGGGCCACAGCGACTGCACCGCTTCGGCGAGCACATGGGCGGCGTCGTGCCGGATCAGTTCCAGCGCGCGCGGATCGTCGCGGGAGATGAATTCGATTTTCGCGTCATGTTCGATTCCGTCGGCGAGATCGACCATGACGCCGTCGAGCGCCATCGCCACGGTGCGCTTGGCCAGTGAGGGCGAGATGCCCTTGGCGATATCGAGACCGGTGATGTTTTTGGGGAATTCGCGCCTGGCGCCGTCGGGGAAGGTGAGGGCGATTTTCTGCACGGGTTCGACCGGCTTCAAATTCGTGAGGCTGTACTGGAATCCTGACGCGGGCGTATTCTTGTCGGGCATGGCGGTCTCCTGTGGCTCACTCCTGCGAACGAGCGCAGGTAAGCGGGAACAAGCGGTATAGCAGCCGATTCGCGTGGCGCAATCGAGATCAAAAGGAAAAACGCTGCGATCCGGGCCTCCAGACGGCGCGACGCGAATTAATTCGTTGCCGCTCTTTCAATCCCCGCCAGCGTGGCCTAGATGCATTTGCATGAAAAATCCGCCTTCCGACAGCCCCGTTCATCGGCGCTACGCGCCCACCGCGCTGATGTTCGGAAATCTCGTCACGGGCTGCTCGGTGCTGGCGCCGGCGGGCATGCTGGTCGAACTGTCATCCGATCTCGGCGTCACGGTCCGTGCGGCGGGATTGCTGATCACCTTTGGCGCCGTGGTGCTGTGCATAGGCTCGCCGCTGATGGCGTGGCTGACAAGCAGGATCGAGCGCCGCAGTCTGCTCACGGCGACGCTTGCCGTGCTCGCGCTCGCCAACGCGGCGTCGGCGTTGGCGCCCGACTACACGACCCTTCTGATCATTCGCCTGATCATGCTCGGGGTCGGCGCGCTTTATACGCCACAGGCGGCGGGCACCGCAGCCCTCATCGTTTCACCGGAGAGGCGCGGCGGCACCATCGCCTATGTGTTTCTTGGATGGTCGCTCGCCGCGGCGGTCGGCCTGCCTTTGATTACAATTCTCACGAGCCGCTATGGCTGGCGCACGGCCTATGGCGGCATCGGCGTCATCGGCGCCTTCAGTTTTCTTCTGCTGGCCTGGCGGCTGCCTGCCGGATTGATCGGCGCACGGGTGGATTTGAAGACCTGGACCGACGTCGGGCGTAACCGCGCGATCATCGTGCTGTTATTGATCACGACGTTGCAGATGTCGGGCCAGTTCGTCGTGTTCACCTTCATGGGACCGCTTTTGGTCAAGCTGACTCACGCCGGTCCCGACGCGGTTGGGCTGGTATTTGCGATCTACGGGATCTGCGGTTTCATCGGGGTTGCGATTGCCAGCCGCATCGTCGATTCCTGGGGGGCCTACAAGACCTCGGTGTTGTTCACGGTCCTGGTGCTGACAGGCATCACCGGATGGGCCCTGAGCGCGGGAGTCTATCCGCTGATGGCCTGCTCGGTCGCGATCTGGGGGTTGGGATTTGCCGCCACCAACTCGATGCAGCAGGTTCGGCTGGTCGTCGCGGCGCCGGCGCTGGCGTCGGCATCGGTGTCGCTCAATACTTCGGTTCTCTATGTCGGACAGGCCATTGGCTCGGCGATCGGCGGCTTGTTGTATTCGCGCGATCTCCTGTACGGCTCGGGATATGCCGCGATGGCCTTTGTCGCGCTGGCGCTGATGACGGTGATCTCGACGCGAGGTTTCGGCAGAGCGAAAGGCTAAGGCGCGAGACCGAAGATTCAGACGCGAACGCGTCGATCTATCGGTTGGGGTAGGTGTCGGCGCTGCTCGCCGCGACCCTTGTCAGCGACGGCGTTGACGCCATCTTGACCAGTACTTCCCTGACGGGTTTGTCGGTCCATGCGTGGGTGACGTAATCGCGATGCGTCACGCCATCGGGGGTCTTCACGAATACGACGCTGCCGGGATGCAACGGTCCGTCCATATCATCCGATATGGCGATGCCCTTGTCTCTGAGCATTTGCATCAGTTCCTGATCGTGCCGCTGGGTGTAACGCGTATAGGCACTCACGAAAAAACCGGATCGGTTGTTGGCGATCCAGGAAGCAAACTTGTCCAGCTCGCCATACACCGCGTCGAGCAGGAACACGCCGCGCACGCGATTGCCAAGCCCGCCCACTTCCAGGCTCCAGGCCGTCGGGACGAAGCCGCCGCTGTAGCCAACGAGGACGACCGGCATGTTGGCGAACGCCTTGGCCGCGCCCGGATCGCCGTAAAGCCTGGCGAGGTGATCGGCCAATTCCGTCACGAAGCGCTTGAGTCCGCCGGGCTGCCAGAATTTGCCGGCGCTGGAATCGGCTGCATCGACCGCAAGCTGCGGCGCCAGCAGCACGGCGTTTGCGCCGGAATCCGAAATCTGTTGCGGCAACAGCTGCCGGTCGCGCACGTCGCGCTCCAGCGTCGCGCCGTTGCCGTGGAAGAATACGACGATCACGCCGGGTTTGCGGATGTCGAAATTCTCGGGAACGTGCATCAGGACGCGGTTATCGTTGTAGGTCTCGTCCTGCCAGTAGACCCGTCCGCTGTAGCTGCGGTGGCCGCGGCGCTCGCCCTTGGAAATGTTCAGGAATGGTTGGTCGGTATGCGGATTATTGCCGAAATAGGGAAACGCCGACGATTTGAGGCTGACCAGCGTCGTCAGATCTTCCCGGACCGGACGCTGGTACGGCACGATCGGCGCCAGCGACGCGACCCGGTAGGGGGCAGGCTGCGGCTGGGCCGTACGCCGGCTCTGCGCGTCCGAGGTAGAAGCCTGCCGCTGTCGCAGGCTCTCGCCCGGCGTCGGAAAGCGATCCTTGAATTGGGGTTGCGGGAAGCGGTCGTCGAACGTGTCACCCTTGGTGGCCTGCACGTTGGCGGCAAGCGAACCGGCGCCCGGCGCCTGACCGCATTGGACGAGGATAAATGACAACGGGACAAACACCGAAAGGATGGCGATCCAGCGCAATCGAAGCGAAGCGGAGTGAGGTTGGGGAGCGCGCACGGACACGTGCTGCGTCGCGACCGGTGACCTCACCAAGCCTGCGCGATCATACTTGCCAGATTTCGGATTCGCCCCGACCATCCACCCCATTGCCCCATAACCGCCGACAACCGGCGTATGTCAGCTCGCTTGAGTTGCGGTGACGTTAACCCTCCGGGAATTTCTCCCCATTCCCGGAACATCCCAGTGAGCACGAAATCGTGTCCTGATTGTGGGACTCGCCCGTTCTTTTCGCAACGACACAGACGCGTCGGGTCCTCTGAATCATCAAAAGGTATCCGGACACCAAATTCGAAGCCAGATTTAAATCATTGTTAACACTGCTTGAATTGGCCGGGGTCAACCTGCACCATGAAAAATGCGGGCATGATGCCTGAAGCGTGGACTGGCATGGCGGCAATGGAAACGGGAAGCGCGGCGTGGCCTGGCCGGCTCCCTGACAGGTCCACGGTTTCGGTGGTTGTGGCTACCGCCATCGTCGTGGCCGACATGGTCGGCGTCGGCGTCTTCACCAGCCTGGGCTTTCAGGTCAAGGACATTCCCTCGGGCTTCGCGATCCTCTCGCTGTGGACCGTTGGCGGCATCGTCGCCTTGTGCGGCGTCTTTTCCTACAGCGAGCTCGGCGCGATGTTTCCGCGCTCAAGCGGCGAGTACAATTTCCTGAGCCGCGCCTTTCATCCGGCCTTCGGATTTCTGGCGGGCTGGGTGTCGGCGACGGTTGGCTTCGCAGCGCCGGTGGCCTTGGCCGCGATGGCCTTCGGGGAATATGGCAAGTCGGTATTTCCGGGCGCGCCGCCACTGGCGCTTGCCGTCGGCGCGGTCTGGCTCGTGTCTATCGTGCAGCTCAGCGGCGTCAGGCACTCCTCTACCTTTCAACTGATCTCGACGATCCTGAAGGTCGTGCTGATCGTTGCCTTCCTGATTGCGGGATTCGTCATCGGCACGCCGCAGCCGGTGTCGTTTGCGCCCCACGCCGCCGACCTCGGCCATGTCACCAGCGCGCCGTTCGCGATCGGCCTCGTCTTCGTGATGTATTCCTTCTCCGGGTGGAATGCCGCGACCTACATCATCGGCGAGATGCACACTCCGCAGCGGAGCCTGCCACGCGCGCTACTCTCGGGAACGCTGATCGTGCTCGTGCTGTACGTCGCGTTGAACGCGGTGTTCCTCCACACCACGCCGATCGACAAACTTGCAGGCCAGCTCGATGTCGCGCGGATTGCCGGCAGCGCCATCTTCGGCGAGATCGGCGGCCGCATCGTCGGTGCGATGATCTGCATCGGGCTCGTGTCTTCCATCAGCGCGATGATGTGGATCGGTCCACGCGTGATGATGACCATGGGCGAGGACATCCCGGCGCTGCGGGTATTTTCCCGAAAATCCGGCCAGGGAGCGCCGGCCTATGCCATCCTGTTTCAGCTCGCGGTCGCCAGCCTGATGCTGTTCACCCGCAGCTTCGAGGCGGTGCTCGATTTCATTCAGTTCGCCCTGTTGTTCTGTTCGTTCTTTACCGTGCTTGGGGTCATCAAGCTGCGCATCACCCAGCCCGACCTGCCGCGGCCCTATCGCGCCTGGGGATACCCCGTGACGCCAGTGGTTTTCCTGCTCGTGACCCTCTTCATGATGTACTATCTTGTGGTTGAGCGGCCGCTGCAGTCGTTTCTCGGTGTTTTGATTATGGTTTCAGGTCTTTTGATCTACGCCATGTTCCGCAAGCGGGACGCTGCCGGCTCCGCGACCCCATCGCCAGGCCATTCCAAATCGCCAGGCAATTCATCGGGTCGCGAATAGAGATGTTTCAGACAATGAAAATCGCGGCAATCGCCGCGGCCATGCTCCTCGCAGCCTCGCTGCCCGCGCGCGCCGCCGATGTGACCGCCGACGACACCGCGCGTTTCCTGGCGGGAATGCCGCCGTCAGCCGACTCGCCGCTCACGCCACTGACCAAGGATCCGGCCTGGCAGCGCCACGCAAGATTTTTCGATACGGCGTTCGCGCAGCTCGAACAGCGCCAGGTGTCAAAAATCCGGACCTGGGCTGCCGCAAATCTGGCCGCGCCGCGGCCGACCATGTTCTACATGTTCTCGGGTCCGGACTTCCTCTATGCCGACGCGTTCTACTCCAAGGCGACGACCTATGTGTTGAGCGCGCTGGAGCCGCCCGGTTCGGTGCCCGACCTGACGAGATTGCCGCGCGGCGGCGTTGGCGCTGCGCTTTACGATGTCGAGCGTTCGCTCGGCTCGATCCTCAGTTTCTCCTTCTTCATCACCAAGCGGATGAAGGTCGACCTGCGCGCCGGGCAGCTCAACGGCACGTTGCCTATCCTTTACGTGTTTCTGGCGCGCTCGGGAAAAACCATTCGCAACGTCAGTCCGGTCGCGATCGACGACAAGGGGACGGCGTATTTTGCCAACGAGAACCCCGGTCCGAACGCTGTGCGCGGGGTGCGGATCGTGTTCGCCGGCAGCGATGGCGTGGAAAAGACGCTGTATTATTTTTCGACCGATCTTTCCGATCCCGGCGTCAAGGCCTCAGGCTTCCTGAAATTCTGCGCGACGCTCGCGCCCGGCAACAGCCTGATCAAGAGCGCGTCATACCTCTTATATTCCGGCAACTTCACCACCGTGCGCGATTTCATTCTCGCCAACAGCGCGACGATTATTCAGGACGATTCCGGAATTCCGCTCGGCTATTACAGCGCGAAGAAGTGGCGCTTCTTCCCGTTCGGCCGCTATGCCGGCCCGATCGCCGAATTCCCGGGAAGATACCAGGAGTCCTATGCCGAACTGTTCCGGCGCGCGCAGCCGATGGATTTCGGCATCGGTTATCGCTGGCGCACCCATGAATCGAATTTGCTGCTGTCGGTCAGGCTGCCCGACGACGGTTCGGCCGGCCCGGAGACGACGTCATCGACCGACGCGCCACCATCGCCTAAACCGCCGCGTTCGCGAACGCCGCGTCCGCCGGCGCCCGTTGAGCCGCAGCCGCGAAGTTTCTTCTGGTTTTCGCGCTAAACAAAAAGCCAACGAAGCACGTCACCAGCGAACGGTCTGGCTCGGCTCGATGAAGGCACTTTTAGCCGACGGTTGCGGACTCCGGCTGAAGTAGTGGCCAATCGCAACGATGAGAATGACAATCGCAAGCGCCGCCAATAAATCGATCTGTCGGGGATCGTGATCCCCTCGACGAATTTTCCAGCGCATCGTTTGACGTCCTCCTGGGAAGACACCGAACCAATGCAGTTACAAAGCTCCCGTTCCCGGCGGGACGCAATGCCTTTCGCTTGGAAGCGCTGCGGCAGAGTTGTCTTCAGGGGGCGTTGACGCCACGCCAACGTCCGAACCGCCATGGCAAATACCATCGCGCGCCGGCGGGCCGTGTCTGCGGTACATTGTCGATTCCCGAGGTGCCCCAGGGCTGACAGCGCAACAGCCGTGCCAGCGTCATCCATCCGCCGCCCCACAGTCCGAAGCGCTCGATCGCTTCGTCGCCATAGACCGAGCAGGTCGGCAGGTGGCGGCAGTTGAAACCGACCAGCGGTGATAGGGTATGCCGATAGATCCAGATCATCGCGCGCCCCACATTGCGCGGCAGCCGCGCCGCTGCGCTGGCGCAATCCTCACAATACTGGGACGATGAATGCTTCATGGGCGTTTTGCTGGAATGCTGTGCGCGGATTTGCGCGGTTCCCGGGCATGGAACCCATCCTCGCAAATAATTGTGCCACAGTTTGGGAAATATCAATGGTTTGCGCGGCGGTGCAGCAAAGGTTCTATAGACGAAAAGGGCCGTCACGTTTACCCTTTTCGTAACGCCGGATGACAGAATCGTTTGGCGTTGAATTGGAGCCGTTGCCACTACGCGTCTTGACTGTTCGTCTTGGGGCTTGCGGGGAAGGAACCAAATTGAGGCTCGTGAGATCGCTTCGACTCCGCGGTTTGGCGCTGCTCGGCGCCGCCGTCCTCGGTATCGCGTTGCCCGGCATGGTCGGCACGCTTGGTGGCTCAGCGCATGCCGGCGGCAGCCTCGAAGAACGCAAATTGCCGATGCGGTTTACCTGGGTGGCGTGCCAGCCCGATTGCCGCGGCTGGGTCAGCGCGGTCGGCATCGTGACATCGGACAGCCCCAAGGATTTCGATGACTTCGCGCGCGGACGCGAGCTCGGCAACGCGACGATCGTGCTGGATTCCAGCGGCGGCTCGGTCAACAATTCCATCGCGCTCGGCCGGCGCTTTCGCAATCTCGGCCTGATGACTACGGTGGGTACCAGCATCCAGACCCACACCGCGCGGGGCGATCGCGCCGGCGTTGCACCCGAAGCCTATTGCGAGTCGATGTGCGTGTTCCTGCTGCTGTCGGGCAAGACCCGTTACGTGCCCGAGGCCGCGCATGTCAGGGTGCATCAGATCTGGATGGGCGACCGGGCCGACGATGCCAAGGCCGCGAGCTACACCGCAGAGGATCTGATGATCGTGGAGCGTGATATCGGGCGTCTTGCCAAATATACGTTCGATATGGGCGGTGCCGGCGATCTCTTGGCGCTGTCGCTGAACGTCCCGCCATGGGAAGACCTGCATGAGTTGTCCAGGGAAGAATTGCGGCTGACCAATCTCGTGACCACCGACATGGTCGCCGAGGTACTGCCGCA
Organism: uncultured Alphaproteobacteria bacterium; assembly: GCA_963753875.1. GTDB lineage: Bacteria > Pseudomonadota > Alphaproteobacteria > Rhizobiales > Xanthobacteraceae > Bradyrhizobium. The sequence goes on from CAVWDY010000031.1 coordinate 45,475, forward strand.
GACGGGCGGCTCGGTCATGCCGGCGGCCGCGTGGACTGCAAAACCGGTGCAGGATCGCTTTGTGAGCAGCACGACGGACGACGAACCGATCGCGCCAGCCGTGAAATCCACCAAGACAGCCGAGGCGGTGGTTCCGACCGGCGTCATCGCGGCGGCGTCGGCCAAGTAGTAATTACGACTTCGCCTCTGACCCCTTAAGCCGATGCCGGCTGCTTGGCCTTCGCCTCGATCTGGCCGATCGCGTCGACCACGGCGTCGAAGGTCAGCATCGTCGAGGCATGCCGCGCCTTGTAATCGCGAACCGGCTCGAGCAGCGCGATATCCGCCCATTTGCCCTGCGGGGGGCTGCCGTTTTCCTTCAGCATCTTGCGGACGGTTTCGCGCAGCTCGCGCAGTTCGCTCGCAGTGGAACCAACGACATGGCGCGCCATGATCGAGGAGGAGGCTTGGCCAAGCGCGCAGGCCTTCACGTCATGGGCAAAGTCGGTGACCATAGGCCCGTCCATTTTGAGGTCGACCTTGACGGTCGAGCCGCACAGTTTGGAATGCGCCGTGGCGCTGGCGTCCGGTGCGGCCAAGCGGCCAAGCCGGGGTATGTTGCCGGCCAATTCGATGATGCGCTTGTTGTAAATATCGTTCAGCATAGATCGAGATCCCGGGCCCCCAGGGCTTGATCGTCCTCGCGATCACCCTTGGCGGCCGCGGTCCAGCGCCCTATATATGGCCGGCGATGGCGGAAATACAGCCCGGCCATTCCGGCGGCCTGAAATAGAAACCCATTGGGCCGCCATGATGCTAGGATTACAGAATTCAGGCGTCTGGCGGTTCGCCGCCCCGTCTGCCGGTGACACTCCGGTCTCACTAAGACCGGTCGAACGGAGTTGACATGGACGCTTTGATCAAATCCCTCCGCCCAGGCAAGCCTTCCGACATCAAGCCTTCCGAGAACAAGCCTTCCGAAGCGAAGCTTGCCGAAATCCGGCCGGCCGAGCTCGACCCTTCCGAATTCCTGGCCGCCGCGGTGCGCCCCGACCAGCCCCGTCCGTCGCGGGCTGAAGCGGAACAGGCAGTGCAGACCTTGCTCGGCTATATCGGGGAGAACCCCGACCGCGAGGGTCTCCTGGATACGCCGCGCCGGGTGGTCGAGGCCTTCGACGAACTCTATCAGGGCTATCATCAGTGTCCGGCCGAGGTGCTCAACCGCACCTTTGGCGAAACCGCCGGCTACGACGATTTCGTGCTGGTCCGCGACATCGAGTTCACCTCGCAATGCGAGCATCACATGATGCCGTTCTACGGCAAGGCGCATATCGCCTATACGCCGGTGGAGCGGGTTGTCGGATTGTCCAAGCTGGCGCGCCTCACCGATATCTTCGCCCGCCGCCTGCAGACCCAGGAGCATCTGACCGCCCAGATCGCAGCCGCGATCGACGAGATTCTCAAGCCCCGCGGCGTTGCGGTGATGATCGAGGCGGAGCATACCTGCATGTCGGTGCGTGGCGTCGCCAAGCATGGCGCGATGACATTCACCAGCCGCTTCACCGGCATGTTCCGCGACAACCCGGCGGAGCAGGCGCGGTTCCTGTCCATGTTGCGAGGACCGAGCCGGTAACCTCGCCCGAATTTTGCGAGGCTACCCGTGTCCAATTCAGCAGCTATCGATGACCGCGAGGAAGGGCTGGCGTTCCAGCCCAAATTCGACGCGTCCGGTCTTCTCACCTGCGTCGCGACCGATGCCGCGACCGGCGAGGTGCTGATGGTCGCGCACATGAATGACGAGGCCTTGCGCAAGACCGTCGCGAGCGGAGAGGCCTGGTATTTCAGCCGCTCGCGCAATGCGTTGTGGCGAAAAGGTGAGACGTCAGGTCACGTCCAGCGGGTCGTCGAGATGCGCATGGATTGCGATCAGGATGCGATCTGGATTCGGGTCGAGCAGTCGGGCGCCGCCTGCCACACCGGCCGGCACTCCTGTTTTTACCGGAAGGTCGAGGCCGGCGAGGGCGGGGCGCGACTGTCGTTCGTGGATGCCGATAAGGTGTTTGATCCGAAGGCGGTTTACCGGAAGTGATTCGTCATTCCTGGGTGCGCCTGCTTCGCCCCCAAATGCCGCGGATCAGATTGGAACCTCTTAACCCGCCCTTAACCATAATCACCCCAGTGTGACCGTGGCTTGGACGTTAGTGGGAGCTCTCGAACAGGCCGGGTGGGGTCGTTTCGCGGGGAGCGGAGACCAAAACATGTCGGTCGATACATCGAACGCCACGGCAACGGCAGGTGTCGACCCGTCGCGCGCCCGGATCGCCGGCGCGATCAAGCAGGCGGCGAACACCAGCGGCACCAGTTTCGAATATCTGCTCACGACCGCGAAGATGGAATCGGATTTCAATCCGACGGCGGGCGCCTCGACCTCGTCGGCGCACGGGCTCTTTCAATTCATCGACCAGACCTGGCTCGGCACCGTGAAGGAAGCCGGCGCCCAGCTCGGCTACGGCAATTACGCCGACGCCATTACCAAATCGCCTGACGGCAGTTATTCGGTCAGCGATCCCGCCGCGCGTCGCACGATCATGAAGCTGCGCGACGATCCCGCCGCCGCCTCTTCGATGGCGGCCGTCCTGACCCAGTCCAACAGTTTCAAGCTCACCGGCATGATCGGCCGCCGCCCGACCGGAAGCGAATTGTACATGGCCCACTTCATGGGCGTTGGCGGCGCAGCCAAGCTGATCTCGAACGCGGAGGATAACCCGCAGGCCTCAGGCGCGCGGCTGTTTCCCAATGCCGCGGCCGCGAACCGCTCGATCTTCTACGACCGCACCGGGCGCGCACGCAGCATCTCCGAAGTCTACTCGGTGCTGTCGCAACGCTATGCCAGCGCCGTTGCCTCGCCGGTGACGCAGAGCGCGTTGGCGATGTACGGGAATTCGCCGGCGAGCACCGCGGTCGCGAGCGCCGGCGCTGCGCCGGCTACGACGGCGATCGACCACGCCGCCTACCTCTCGACATTTCCGAATGTCGGCGCCGCCGCGCCGGTTACGATGGCCTCCGCATCGACGCCGGGCAGTGATTCATCGTCGCACATGCCGGTATTCCGCTCGCTTTTTCAGGTCGGCGATCAGTCTCAGCCGGTCTCGTCCGCGGTTCGCGCCTTGTGGGGCAATTCCTCGTCGCTGACCTCGGCCGCGAGTGCCGATAGCTCCGGGCAGACGCCGAATGGCAGTGCAGCGCGGCCGTTTGATCTCTTCAGCGACCGCGGCGGTACGTTCAGCGGCTAGCGGCTCGAGCAGAACCCCCGATCGGACCAACCCTGTGGCCCTGCCGCAGCCCTTAATAAAACGTCAATAAAACCAGCCCCTTATGGTGAACGCTTTGTTAAGCGTCGTGGTTTATTTTGTCTTGCGTTGGCACCGCGTCACGGTGTCGTTTCGGGTTGCGTAAGCCGGCAGGGCAATGATCGTTCGGCAATTCATCAATTGGGTAAAGACCGCTCCCGCAGGCGAACGGGCCGAAGCGACGCGATCGTTGGCGCGGGCTTGGCTGACTTCCGATCTCACTGATGACGACCGCGCCGCCGCCGAAGGCGCGCTCCTGATGCTGCTCGACGACGCCTCGCCGCTTGTTCGCCAGGCCATGGCCGAAGTTTTTGCGCGCAGCACGGAAGCACCCGCCGCCATCGTGCAGGCGCTGTCGCTCGACCAGCCCACGGTCGCCATTCCGGTGCTGGAGCATTCGCCGCTATTGATCGATGCCGATCTCGTCGACATTGTCGCGACCGGCAATTGCGAAACGCAATGCGCCGTCGCACGCCGCATCAATCTTCCGGCCTCCGTCTGTGCCGCGATCGCCGAGGTCGGTAAGCCCGAGGCGGCGCTGGAGCTGATTGAAAATGCCTACGCCGAGCTGGCGCCGTTCTCATGGGATCGCATCGTCGAGCGTCACGGCCATCTCGCCGCGATCCGGGAATTGATGCTGGTGCTGGAAGACCTGCCCGCCGCGACCAGGGTCGCGCTGGTCGCCAAATTGTCGGATACGCTGGCGCAGTTTGTTGTCGCCCGGAATTGGCTGAGCGCCGACCGCGCGGTGCGGGTCGCAAGCGAGGCGCGCGATCGCTCGACGGTGAATATCGCGGCCGTGTCGCGCGGTGAGGACATGCGCGGCCTGGTGCAGCATTTGCGCGCCACCGGCCAGCTCACCGCCGGATTGATCCTGCGCGCACTGTTGTCGGGCAATCTCGAACTGTTCGAAGCCGCGTTGGCGGAATTGTCCGGTCTGCCGCGCTCCCGCGTCTCCGCGCTGCTTCATGACCGCGGTGGCGCGAGCTTGCACGCGCTGCTGCGGCGCGCCGGATTGCCGGAATCCACGTTCGCGGCGTTCCGGGCCGCGCTCGAAGTCAGTCATGAAATCGGATTTACCGACACGCTCGGCGGCGTGGCAAGATTGCGCCGCCGTATGGTCGAACGCGTGCTGACGCATTGCGAAACCGGCCAGCAGGCCGCCGAACCGCTTCTGATCCTGCTGCGGCGCTTTGCGACGGAGTTGGCGCGGGAAGAAGCCCGCATGTTCTGCGACGAGCTGATGGCCGAGGAGGCCGTTGCGCCGATCCAGCACGGCCTGATCGCCGCGTAAGAAGTTCTCTTTTGAAACGTCATTCCGGGGCGCGCGTCAGCGCGAACCCGGAATCTCGAGTGTAAAAGCTCGGGATTCCCCGATGTGCAATTGCACATCTGAGGTCCACGCCTGACGGCGGTAAAACCTCAATCCGCCGGCGCGATGCTGGGTGCCATTATTGCTTCGAGGTGTTCGGGCCGGTCGCGATTGACGCGGGCGAGGTACTCATCCGCGACGCCGCGCAATCGCCGGCTCAGTTCGCCCGCCACGCTGATGGTATCGAGCTTGGTGCGTTCGCCTACGATGGCTTGAATGGCGTTGATGTGATGCGCGATCAGTTCGGACGGCACTCTGGCAAGATCCGGGGCATGCTCGATGATCCTGCAAAGGCTCTCGGCGGCTGCGCCCGCGGATGGGAAACCGAAGGTAGCGGCGTCGCCCTTGATGTCATGGGCTGCGCGGAAAAGTTCATCGCGCATCGCGCTGGAGAAGCCGTCCTTGAGAATGGCGGCGTGAGCGGCCGCAAGCCGATCGGATTCGATCGCCATCCATGTCTTGAATTCGCCTGACAGGTCAGCAAGCGCCTTTTCGGCGCGTGCGACGGGATCGTCGAGATCCTCATCGGCGACACGCCGCAGCACCTTGCGCAGGGGATTGGGCTGCGTGATGACGTGATGGTCGGCGAATTTCTGGATCTCGATGTCGCCGGACTTGTCTTTCGCCATGGTGGTTCCTTCGGTCTCCGGCGCTAAATGGTGGAGCGGGCCTTGTCGAGCAGCGAGGGCTGCTGCAGGACTTCAACCTCACCGCCGACGCGGCGCTCCGGTCCGATATAGGCGGCGTTGGTATTACGCCGGCGGTCCGGGCCAAAATAGGTCTTGGTCTTGATGAACGGTCGCGGATTGGCGACGACGTTCAGGATGCGCTGATAAAGCCCCTTGGCCGAGATCGGCTTGGCGAGAAATTCGGTCACGCCGGCGTCGCGCGCGACCGTTACGCGCCGTTTCTCGGAATGGCCGGTCAGCATGATGATGGGGGCGTAGGGATTGCCCTTCGATTCCGGCTGCCGGATCATCTGCGCGAGCTCGAGCCCGTCGAAAATCGGCATCGACCAATCGGTGATGACGATGTCGGGAACGTAATGGGTGTACATCTCGAGCGCGGTCGCGCCGTCCTCGGACTCATAAACCTCGCGTGCGCCGAACGAATGCAGCAGCGTCCGCAAAATGCGGCGCATATGCGGATTGTCGTCGCAGACAAGAAATCGCAGCTTGTTGAAATCGATGCGGAACATGGCCTGGTCCTGGGGACATACCGGCAGAGGGGTATTACCCAGCGTTAACCATATCGCTCCCCCGTTAACGAATGGTTGCGAAGGGAGTGCCCGGCCGTCCGGATTGCCGTCTGCAAACCGGCAAACATGGCGGGGATAGCGGGCCGCAACGGAGCATCAATAGCCGAATTGCTCGCTCAGGATGCGCTCTTCCAGGCTGTGGCCGGGGTCGAACAACATCCGCATCGAGATGGTCTTGTCGGAGAGCACCTCGACGCGGCGGACGTTGCGCGCCTCGTCGTGGTCGGCCACCGCCGCGACCGGGCGCTTGTCGCCCTCGAGCACTTCGATGACGACAAAGGCGGTGTTCGGGAGCAGGGCGCCGCGCCACCGCCGCGGCCGGAAGGGACTGATCGGCGTCAGCGCGAGCAGCGCGGCGTTGATCGGCAGGATCGGTCCCTGCGCCGAAAGATTGTAGGCGGTCGACCCCGCGGGCGTCGCCACCAGGATCCCGTCGGCGATCAACTCCGGCATGCGTTCGCGTTCGTCGATCAGAATCCGCAGCCGCGCGGCCTGATGGGTCTGGCGAAACAGCGCGACCTCGTTGATGGCGTGATGCACATGCACCACGCCTTGCATGTCGGTGGCGCGCATCAGCAGGGGATGGATCAGCAATTCGCGCGCGGCGGCCAGACGGGCGTGCAGATCGTGCGTCGAGAACTCATTCATCAGAAAGCCGACGGTGCCGCGATGCATGCCATAGATCGGCTTGCCTGAATGCATGTGCTGGTGCAGCGTTTGCAGCATCAATCCGTCGCCGCCGAGCGCCACCACGACATCGGCATCGGCGGGATCGTGATTGCCGTAGAGTGCGACCAGCTGCGCAAGCGCCTGCTGGGCCTCCGTGCCCGCGCTGGCGACGAAGGCGATCCGTTCATATCGCTTGGGTGTGGTCATGGGATCGCGGGCTCATTTTGGCGCCGATGAAAGCGGGTGCGCCGAGGTCGTCTATACGACCTTGCCGGTGCTTGTCGAGATGGACCCCGGTGCTTGGACCGGTCGATCTGTCGCAGTTTTGGGCTGGAATCCACCCCTTGCGGGTAATAGCTGCTTTCGCATGACGAATGCGGTGGGTTCTGGGTGGATCGCGGGGAAAGCTAAGGAGAATATACAGAGATGACCGTCCGTTTCGCCGCGCGGCGCCTTGCGCCCGCTATCCTCGCGTTTGTCGTGTTCTCGCTCGTGACCGGAACTCGCGCCGAGGATGCGTCGCAGCCGCCGGCGTCCCAACCCGCAGCTGTGCCTTCAGGGCAGAAGTCCGGAGCCGCGGGCGGGCGCGGTAACGCGGCAAATTCGCCGCCGGCTGCCGAGCAACATCGGCTGCCGCCGGATTCCACGACAAAGCAGACGATCGTACTCCCCGGGCGCACGCTCGCTTTCACCGCCACCGCGGGCTCGATCCGTCTGTTCAACGACAAGGGCGAGCCGCAAGCCGATATTGCCTACACCTCCTATCAACTGGATGGTGTCGACCAGCGCAACCGGCCTGTGACCTTCTTCTTCAATGGCGGGCCGGGCGCGGCCTCGGCCTATTTGCAGCTCGGCAATGCCGGCCCCTGGCGGCTGGCGATCAATGGGGATGCGGCGATTTCCTCCGCGTCACCCGATCTCAAGCCCAATGCCGAGACCTGGCTCGACTTCACCGATCTCGTCTTCATCGATCCGGTCGGTACCGGCTATAGCCGCTTCGTCGCGACGGACGAGGATGTGCGCAAACGATTTTTCTCGATCGACGGAGACGTCAACGCGCTCGCGGTCACGGTCCGCCGCTGGCTGGAGAAGTCCGATCGCCTGCTCTCGCCCAAATTCATCGTCGGCGAAAGCTATGGCGGCATCCGCGGACCCAAGATCGTTCGTGAGTTGCAAACCCAGCAGGGCGTGGGCGTAAGCGGACTGATCCTGGTTTCTCCGGTGCTCGATTTCCGCGAATATAGCGGCTCCAGCATCCTGCAATATGTCGCGAGCCTGCCGACCATGGCGGCGGTGGCGCGTGAGGCCAAAGGCCCGGTGACCCGTGCTGACATGGCCGACGTCGAAACCTATGCGCGGGGCGATTTCCTGAACGACCTCGTCAAGGGTCAGGCCGACGCCGAGGCCACGACGCGCCTCGCCGACCGGGTCTCCGCCTTGACGGGGATCGATAAGGCCGTGAGCCGCAGGCTGGCCGGGCGTTTTGATGTGTCCGAGTTCCGCCGCGAATACGACCGCCGCAATGGCAAGGTGACCGGACGCTACGATGCGTCGGTCTCAGGGTTCGACCCCGATCCGGATTCGAGCTCTTTTCATTTCGACGACCCGTCCGGTGACCCGTTGATCGCGCCGCTGACCAGCGCGGCGGTCGATCTCACCACGCGAACGCTCAACTGGCGGCCCGACGGGTCCTATCGGCTGCTCAACAGTGCTGTGGAGAGAGCCTGGGATTTCGGCCGCGGCCTCAATCCCGCCCAGTCGATCTCCCAGCTACGGCAAATTCTCGCGCTCGATCCGAAACTGAAGCTGCTCGTGGGGCACGGCTTGTTCGATCTCGCCACGCCCTATTTCGGTACGAAGATTTTGCTCGATCAACTTCCACCCTATGCTTCGCCCGAACGCGTGAAGCTCGTCGTATATCCCGGCGGGCACATGTTCTACTTGCGGGATGCCGCGCGCCAGGCTTTCCGGGCCGAGGCCGAGGCGCTGATGAAGTAGAGCGAAGACACGACAAAACCGGCACAGCCCTGAAAGGCAGCGCCGGTTTGTCCAATTTTGATCGGTATTCGCTGAAATCAGTAGACGAGGCCGGTTCCGGTCGGCTTTTCGAGCGCCGAGGCGAGCGAGCGGTATTCGGCGCAATCGGTGCCGCAGATCTGGCCGATGCGGCTCAGGTGGTACTGCGCCTGATCGCGGTTGCCCTGTTCGAGCTGCCACAATCCGTAATACTGCCAGGTCCGCACGTGGCTGGGGTCGGCCCGCAGCGCGCGCTCATACCAGATCTGCGAGACCTTGTAGTCGCCGAGCTTGCGATAGGAATAGCCGATCAGATTGGCGACATCGGCGCGGTCGTCCTGGCCGAGCGCCTTCAACTGCTCGATGGCGGAAGCATAATCGTTGCGATCGTAGATCGTGGCGTAGGCCGTGCGATAGCCCTCGATGAACTTGGGATCGTCGATGCTGGAGCTCTTGTCGTTCTTCTTCTTCTTGTCCTTGGTCGAGTTGGTCGCCGGTGAGGGGCTATCGCCGCCCGCGGCCTTGGCTGTGTTGACCATGGGCACTGCCGCCAGCGCCATCGCGTAGATGGCAAGTGTCAAAAGCCGGATCGCAAATTTGGTCATGCGTCTCTCCTGATGTCCGTTAGAGTAATCCTATACCGAAGCCCGCAGACTTGAACACCCGCCGCAATCGATCATTCCCGCGACATTTTTTTGGAGTTTTCGGGAATTTTTCGCGGATCGTATTCGCGGTTGGCTCGCCGAACATGACCAACTTGTCATCCAGATGAACGGAGTCTGTTGCCGCGCTTCAGGGCGGGTTCAGCGCGCGGCGGTTAACGTCGCAACATGATCGACGAGCCCGGCCATCCGACCGGCCACTCCATGATCCCCTTTGAAGGAGGAGAAGACTATGTTGAAGACAATTTCCGCAGCGCTGCTTGCCGTTTCCGTTCTCGCCGCCCCGGCGTTTGCGGCCGGTACCGACAAGACCGCGCAGGCGCCCGTTACCAAGTCTGCGCAGACCAAGCCGAGCGTGGTGAACGCCAATGCCAAGATGGGCCGCCATCATGTCAGGCATGCCAGCCATCATCGCTTCCACAAGAAGATGGCCACGCGCAAGCTGCATCAGTCCTCGAAGATCGCAGCCAAGCACGTGACGCACCCCGCCAAGCGCGGCTGACACCCGATCCGCCGGGAGCGGATCGATCCACTTGCCGCTCCCGGTGGATATCAGGTCCGGCCCACGCCGTGTCACCCCCACGGCGCTGGGCCGGCGCCGCATCATGACAGGCATCCGCGCTAAGGCTGAAATGCAGATTCCCTTTCATCCGCGGAAGGTCTAGAAGCTCTCCAGACGTTGAATTTTTCAAGAGACGGATTGCAGTTGGGGATTTCGGCAAAGCATGTGGCGATCCTGATGCTGCCGCTCGCGCTCGCGGCCTGCGCGGGCAGCGACGACAGCCGAAGCATCAGCTTCATGGGCAGCGGCGGTGCCACCAATCAGCCGTTCCCGAACAATTACCGCTCCGAATTGCCCGCATTCATGAAAACCTATCTCAACAACCCGGTCGGGGTGCATGACGCGGTCATGGCCGAACCCGTCCAACGCGACGTCAACGGCAAGATGCGTTTTGTCAGCTGCCTGCGCTTTGCCGCGCGCGAATCCGACGGCAGCTATCGCGAGCCCCAGGAGCGCGCGATTGTTTACGTCAATGGACGGCTCGACCGGATGATCGAGAAAGCCGCCGAGATCTGCGCCGGCGCGGTCTATGCGCCGTTTCCCGAGCTGGAAAAGCTGACGCGATAAAGTTGGATCGCGTCACCAAATGACGCCCCGCCATCTTCCCTCTCGACTTCACGATTTTTCCTCCGGACCGCTCCCCGGGGGCGGGGCGGAACTTCGATCACATTTCGGCGAGCTTTGAACCTGAACGCAGCCTCGCCGGACATAGCAGGAGGCTGAGAAACAGCCATTTGCCCGTGAAAAAACGGGAATCGCGCGGGAACCAATCGGCGTCGTTGCCGCTTCGTCACATCGGGAAACAAACGGGCTTTGGCGATGCCACGAAGCAACCAAATTGACGCCACGTTGTTGATTGATCTCGAACTCGCCAATAACGGGGAATTCAGATGAAAAAACTTCTGCTCGGTGCAGCCGCTTGTGTCGTGTTCGCTGCTCCCGCATTCGCGGCCGATCTTCCGGCGCGCACCTACACCAAAGCTCCGGCGTATACGGCGCCCGAAGCGGTCTACAACTGGACCGGCTTCTACATCGGCGGCCACATCGGCGGAGCGTTCCCGGGAGACAACAGCCTGGAGAGCAGCAACGGCCAATTCCTGGGCGGCGTGCAGGGCGGCTTCGACTACCAGTTCGCGACGAACTGGGTGCTTGGCGCCGAGGCCCAGTACAGCTGGTTGACCGGCAATAGCGGGAATGGCGTGCTGTTCCCGGCGGGCACCTTGGTCACCGCGAACACCGACCAGCTCGGTTCGGTCACGGGTAGGCTCGGCTATACGTGGGGTCCGGCACTGCTCTACGCCAAGGGCGGTTACGCCTGGCGCGGCAACGACAACATCGGCGTCAGTTTGGGCGGCGTGCCGGTCGCCTTTACCAACACCGGCAATCACAAGGATGGCTATACGGTTGGCGCCGGCCTCGAATACATGTTTGCGCCGAACTGGTCGGTCAAAGGCGAGTACCAGTATTACAACTTCGGCAGCACCACCTTTACCGGTGGGCCCGCCGAGATCATCGGCTCCCGGTTCCGGGATGACGAGCATACCGTCAAGCTGGGCATCAACTATCGCTTCGGCTGGGGTGGCCCGGTGGCCGCGCGGTACTGAACCGGATTTGGATTCACACCAAAGGGGCTGGCTTCCGCCGGCCCTTTTTTGTTGGGCTGCCAGGTGGGCTTCCCCTGGCGCAGGCCGGCGGCGGAGCGGAGGGCTTCTGCAATCCCGAAATCTGGTGCAAAGAGCAACCGGGCGGCTGCGGACAGGCCGCGCGAGGGCCGCGATCGGTGCTGGAAAGAAGTTACGGGGAGGGGAGCCCAGTCCTGCCGACTGGTCGGCCCGGACACGAAAACGATACGTCCTATCGCGCGGACATCGACGGCCTGCGCGCGGTCTCCATCCTCCTTGTGGTGGGATATCACGCGCAGCCCTGGCTGGTTCCCGGCGGGTTTATCGGGGTTGATATCTTCTTCGTCATTTCCGGCTTCCTGATCACCCGCATCATCCTCACCCAGGCCAGGGCCGGCGCCTTCTCATCGCTGGAATTCTACGCTCGCCGTATCAGGCGAATATTTCCGGCGCTCATCGTCGTGCTGGCCGTCACCTACCTGATCGGCTGGTTTGTGCTTTTGCCTGACGGATTTGCCTTGCTCGGCCGCTCGACCGCGGCTGGCGTCGCGTTTGTATCGAATCTGTTCCAGCTCCGTCAGACCGGCTATTTCGCGCCGGATGCGGCCGAAAATCCGCTCCTGCACCTTTGGTCGCTGGGGATCGAGGAACAGTTCTACATTTTCTGGCCGCCGCTTCTGATGCTGATGTTCGGTTCGAAACACCGGCGCGTCTGGATGGGCGCCATCGCGGTCGCCTCGTTCGGCGTCAGCCTGATGATCTTCCTCGGCTACAAGGAGTGGTCGTTCTATTCACCGATATCGCGGGCGTGGGAATTATTGGCCGGCGGCATCGTCGCCAACCGCCTTGTCGACCGCCCGCAAGGCGAAACGCGACGTTTCCCGCATTCGGACAACTTCAAGGCGGCGATCGGCATCGCCGCGATCGCCGGTGCTGCGATTATGCTCAACAAGGACAGCCTGTTTCCCGGCGCCTATGCGTTGCTGCCGGTGCTTGGCGCGGTGCTGATCATTATCGCGCCAAATTCGGCGGTGAACAGGATTTTGCTATCGAGCCGGCCGATGGTTCTGATCGGATTGGTCAGCTATCCGCTTTACCTCTGGCACTGGCCGCTGCTGTCGTATCTCGCGATCTTGCGGAACGGCGTACCGAATGCCGTGGAGATTTGGGCGGCGGTCGTTGTCGCGGTTGTGCTCTCCTGGCTGACATTCCGCTTCGTCGAAATCCCGCTGCGCCGAAATCCGAATGCCGTGCCGAGACTATCGTTCGCCTTGCTGACGGTCGGCGTGGCGGGACTGGCAACCGCCGCCGGTGCCGGCTTTGGCTTCCGCTTTCCCGCCGACATTCGCGACATCGCGATGCTATCGCCCCAGAATAACGCCGGATTCCGCGACAAGTGTTTCCTGGAGGCACCGGGCGCCCGGCTGGATGCGAACTGCATCGAGCCCGGCAACAAGCCGCTTCTGTTTTTGTGGGGGGATTCCACAGCGGCTGCGCTTTATCCCGGATTGAAGAAGGCGGAGGAGACGATCCCGTTTCGGCTGGCCCGTTTTGCAGCTCCGGGCTGCGCGCCGATCCTGGCCGATGTCAAATGCGCAGGGGTCAACGATCTGATGTTTGGCTTCGTGAAGTCATCGCATCCCGAGATCGTTCTGCTGCACGCGATGTGGGACCGGACCCATGATCTCGAAAAGCTTGGTGAAACCATCAGGCAATTGAAGGCCCTCCACATCCCGCGAATTGTCATCCTGGGGCCGGTACCGCTCTGGAAGCGCACGCTTCCGCATTCGCTGGTGAACACCTACCGGTTTCGGCATGTGATCGCCGACAGGATTGCGTCGGGGGTGACCGGGGCGGGAAGCGACGAACAGATGCGGGCTTTCAGCCAGGCAGCCGGCGTCGAATATATCTCGGCGTGGCGCGCGCTCTGCGACGGCGAAGGGTGCCTGACGCGGGTTGGCCCGACGGCGGATGACGTGGTGACAACCGACATCGTTCATTTGTCGGACGCCGGCTCGAAGTTCCTGATTGAGGCGATCGAAGGAAGCCTCTTCCACCCACAGTGAGTATTTTCGGGGCGGCGGCGCCGGCTTGCTTTGGGGTGACGGGCTGGCGCCCTTTCGGTCGGCTTTGAGCCGCCACTTTGGCTAACGGCGTGAGCGGTTGCCGTTGTCGGCGGGCCAAAAAAAATAATTTTCGCGCTTCATGAAACTTTCGCTCGCGATCGGCTATGATGGCTTCGCCGGTTGGTGGACAACAGACATGCGCGTTTTGATGTTAGCGTTGGTTTTCTCCGCGATTGCATTGCCGTGTCTGGCCCAAACCGTGCTGAAATCCGAACCCCTGCTGCTTGCGCCCTATGAAGTTGCCCTTGTGCAGGACGCCGCATGTCCTCACGGGAAGGTTCTCAAGGTCACCGGCGCGATCAGGGGGCTTCATCGCCGGAAAGTCTGTGTGGCGCTCGCCGCCGAGCAGGCGTCGCTGGCGGTGGCGACGCCTTAGATCTCAGACCGCAAGATATCAGGCCGCACCCCAGCCCTCATCAGGCGTTCGCCGGAACGACCGCGGATCGTCGGCCGGATCAAGAGCACTTTGAAGAGCTTAGCTCCGAAAAACTAACCTGGCTCTGAAGAACCAAATTGTAACTCCCGTTCGGCCTCGCGCTCGGCGTCGGCCCGATTCCTGGCTGGATCTTCCTGCGGATCCGGCCGGCAAGGCCTGATCTCATCGTCATTGTCCAGCACCGGCCGCGGTGCCGGTTTGTCGTCCTGCGATGCCGCGTCGACGACGCGCCCGCTTTTCCGGGCGCCCTCCCGGGTTGCAAGGCGCGGAGGTGAGGTCCGTGAGGCGCCGGTCGGGGGCTTTTTGGGCCCTGTTGGCCGGAGTCCCTGAGTCGTAAACGAGTCCTGAATCGGACGAGAAATATCGTGCGAGACTCCCCGGCTAGAATCGCCCGATGTTTTGGCCGTCATGAGAATGGCCGTCAAAACCACCGTCGAGAGCGTGCACGTTGCGCTGGCCGCTGCGCTGCTGGCGGCATGCGCGGCTAACCTCGTGCTGGTATGCGTCTGGCTCTAGCCGATTGACGCCGCGCCCGTTCCCTCAAATCATGCGCCCCAGGCGGCAAAGACCGCGGCGAATGGCAAGGGTTCCGGATTTGCATAGGGGAGGCCGTGAGATGATCGAGGCGCTGATGGCGCGGGTCAATGGCGATGAGGCGCTGGTCCGGCGCGGCCGATTTCTCACCACCACGTTCCTTCTGGAAAGCGGCCAATCCGCTTGGCTGATTTCGATCTTCGAGGGCAGGATCGTGTCGGTGACGCCAGGCCCGTTTGTCATGCCGTCGTCATCCTTTGCGCTGCGCGCGCCCGAAGAGGAGTGGAGAAAATTCTGGAGCAAGCGGCCGCCGCCGGGCTCGAACGACCTGATGGCGCTGATCAAGCGGCGTGTACTGAAGGCGGAGGGAAACCTCGGGATATTCATCGCCAATCTTCGCTACTTCAAGGAGGCGCTCGCCAAATTGCGGCCATTGGGGGCCGGGGCATGACCGTGCCATTTGAGCCGATCACCGGCCGCTATATGCATCTCGATCTGTTCGGGCGGAAACATCGCATCTATGTCGAGGAAGCCGGCCAGGGCACGCCGCTTCTGTGCCTGCACACCGCCGGCGCCGATGGCCGTCAATACCGCGCGCTGATGAACGATGAACGCATCATCGGCCGCCATCGCGTCATCGCCTTCGACATGCCCTGGCATGGCAAGTCGTCGCCGCCGTCGGGCTGGCACAACGAGGAATATCAGCTCACCTCGGCGCAATACACGACGATGATACTGGAGATCATGACCGCGCTTGACCTCGACCGGCCGATCCTGATCGGGTGCTCGATCGGCGGACGCATCGCGCTGCATTTGGCGCTCGAACATCCCGAGCGCTTCCGCGCCATCATCGGGCTGCAGGCCGGCGCGCATGTCGATCCCTACTACGATCTGAACTTCCTGCATCGGCCGGACATTCATGGCGGCGAGGTCTGCGCCGCGATCGTCTCCGGACTGGTCGGGCCCGACGCGCCCGAGGAGAGTCGCTGGGAAACGCTCTGGCATTACATGCAAGGCGGTCCCGGCGTGTTCAAGGGCGATCTCTATTTCTACAAGCTCGACGGCGATATCAGGGGCCGCGTCGCCGAGATCGATACGCGGCGCTGCCCGCTGTATCTGCTCTCCGGCGAATACGACTATTCCTGCACGCCGGAGGAAACCCTCGCGGTGGCAAGAAGCATCAGAGGATGCGAGGTGACCATCATGAAGGGCCTCGGTCATTTCCCGATGAGCGAGAACCCGCAGGAGTTCCTGAAACACCTGTTGCCGGTGCTGGAGAAGATTTCGGCCCGCTGAGGTCGTATCGACAAACGCTTCGCGTGGCCGGCCCCTCAACCGCCGGCCGCAAAGCTGTCGCTGCGCACCGCCCAGCCCGTGACGCGGCCCTCGATCAGCGAGAAGATGACATAGAGGGTGACGCCATGTGCGGCCAGGATGAAGGTTTCGGTGAGGAAACCGGGACAAGCGATTGGATCAACAGGTCTTCCCAGCGGAAACCATCGCAAGCAATTCGGTCCGTACGGAATCCAGAATGCTTGCATAGTCGCGGGTCGCGGTCTGCCTGAACAGGCGTACCGTCGGGTACCACGGGCTGTCGTCGCGATCGAGTAGCCAGCGATAGTCGGGCATGTAAGGCAGGAGAATCCAGGTCGGTCGCCCCAACGCACCGGCGAGATGGACGATGCTGGTGTCAACCGTGATCACCAGATCGAGGCATGAAGCCAACGCCGCAGTCTCGGCAAAGTCGGTGAGGCGGTCGGTCAGGTCGACGATCTCGGTGCGTTCGAGAAGCGTCGCCCTGTCGTCCGGTCTCGGGTCCTTCTGCAGGCTGACGAAGGATGCATCGAGATCCAGGATGCGGGCCAGCATGCGCAGCGGGATCGACCGGTTGTGATCGTTGTCGTGCTTCGGATTGCCCGACCAGACCAGGCCAACCCGTAACCTGTCGCGAGGACCGAGGCGGTCTTCCCAGGCTTGCACGCGGGCCTGCGCGGGAGCGGGCAAATAGGGGGTCTGCGACGGGATCGTCTCAAGTTTGGTCCCGAAGGCGAGCGGAAGGCTGGAGACCGGGCAATACATGTCGAACGCCGGCCGCTCACTGGTCGACAACGGCAGGCACTGCGAGACACCTTCGAGTCCCGACAACAACGGGCACAAAGCGTCTTGCACGGCCAGTATGACGCGCGCGCCCAGCCCGGCCACCATGGGTACGTAACGCGCAAACTGAATCGTATCCCCCAGTCCTTCGTCCACGTTGATGAGGATGGTCTTGCCGTCGATAGGCTCCTTCCCAAGCCACATCGGTTGGGAAAACTTCGGGTAGTGCACCGAAAGCGCCGGAATCCTCCAGCGCGCTTCGCGTCCCACCCAGCCGGCCTCGAAGTCTCCGGTGAGCATTTGAAGCAGGGCCAAATTCCACTCGGCCGCCGCGTCATGGGGATCGATGGCCCTTGCCCGGTGATACGCGGCGAAAGCTTCGTCGAACCGGCGAAGTTCGGCGAGCGCGACGGCCTTGTTGGCAAGCGTTGCGGCGCAGTCCGGCCGAAGCGCCAGGCTCCGGTCGAACCATGACAACGCTTCTTCGTTCCGGCCGAGCGAGCGCAGGACGTTGCCGATATTGTTGCAGGCGTCCGCGTTCGCCGGATCGAGGGCGTGCGCCCGTTTGTTGTCGGCGAGGGCTTCCTCGAGCCTTTTCAGTTTGTGCAGCGTGAGCGCACGCATGAGCAGCGTCGGGAAATGGTCGGGTTGCAATTCGTCGCACAGGTTGAAGCAGGGGAGAGCTTCTTCGAGCCTTTCCGATCGATACAGCAGAAGCGCGGCCTTGTTGCCTGCGTCCCAATGGCGGGGATTGAGCTTGAGGGCATGCTGAAAGCTCAGGATCGCGTCGGCCGGGCGCTCGACATCGACGAGGGCGTTGCCGAGATTTCTCCACAGATCCGCGTCCAACGGGTCGAGCTGCACCGCCTTGTCGAAGGCCTTGAGAGCCTCGTCGTGCCGGCCCTGGTTCGCGAGCGTGGTGCCGAGGTTTGTCAGGTAATCTGCTTTTGGCTGCTGCCTGATCGCACGGGATATCCACTCCACCGCATGGTCGTATTGTTTGGCGTGGAAGGACAGGAGACCCATCAGGTGCAGGGTGTCCGCGTGGTTGGGATCGATGGCAAGAGCCTGCCGGCAGCAAAGCTGGGCGTCGAGATGCCGTCCTGCCTGCATGTGGCCGAGGCCAGCGTCATAGAGCGCAGCGACCGTTCCCGCCCCGCGACTGGTCAGGTCGACACCGGCTTTCTTGGCGGCTGCCCGGCGCTCGCGACGGCTCATCGGCGCACTTCAATCATGGACTCTCTTCGGTGACCAGTAAGTGATTCTGCGTTGGGCGGCAAAGACTTGGAGCGATGCCTTGGAGGGGTGCGCTCGACCAGCGCCGCCGCATCAAGGCCTGGTTCCGGCGGCATCCACCAATGCATCAATGCGGGAGCGTCCTCGGTCTTGAACCCACCCTAATTCATCTTGATATTTTCCTATGCCGTGATCGCACGTGATCTGGCGTGCATCCCGACGAAGATCGCCGAGGACAGCGAAGCTTCGCATCGCAGGCGGCGGGACGGAGGATGGTCTGAATGCCAAGACAGGGAATCACGGGCCACGACGAATGGGTTGTCACGGAAGCATTGGCAACGGCGCTGATCGCGCTGGAGCAGCTTCCACGGAAACACCAGCCGTCCACTCACATGGACGAACTCAGGAAGCTCTTGGCCGCCGCCTGCCAATCCGGAACCGTCAACCTGCACCTGGCCCAGGCCAAGTGCCGGTTGTTTCCCGACGACGATCGGGAGACCATTTATCGGGAATACGGCCTTGAGGATGGACAGGCCTGACCTCAGCGAAATGACGCAATGTGCCGGCCTCGATTGCCGGTCATTCGCAGGGAGGCGCTGCGATCTCGCCGTCAGAAGGATCGACGGTGATCATAAACTCCCTTTTCCGCGTTTGCAGCATTGGACCCGGCTGAACAACAACCAGATGTAAGTAGTCGCGGCGGCCGGTCCGGCGGCGTTCGACGGTCTGCATGAGAGGCCGGCGCTCCGCACTGGTATTCCTTACCGTGGCAATCCGGCAGCTCGGGCCGTCGAGCCGATTCAGGGCATCCAGCCAGGCATGAAGCAGCGGGTGGCGCCGTCGAAGCGCTCGCATTGCCTTTTCGCCATCGCCAAGCCGATTCCCCATAGAGGACAGAATAGCCGCGGATGGTTGACAATTAGTTGCACGATAAGCCTTCGATGCCCCACGTATCGTGCGCGAGGGAGGAGCGGCCGCGCGACCTGCGGATCAAGACGTCTTCCTGGCGGAAATCATTGCCTGCAACTCGGCCCGCACCCGGTCCACAACGCTTCCGTATTCGCGGGTCGCCGCCTGCCGGAACAGGCGCACGGTCGGGTACCACGGGCTGTCGTCGCGATCGAGCAGCCACCGGTAGTCCGGCGTATAGGGCAACAGGATCCAGGTCGGGCGGCCGAGCGCGCCCGCAAGATGGGCTACGCTGGTATCCACCGTGATCACCAGGTCGAGGCATGAAACCAGCGCGGCCGTCTCGGCGAAATCCGTGAGATGAGCGGTCGGATCGACGATCTCGGGCCGTTCAAGGAGGGCAGCCCTGTCGTCCGGTCTCGGATCCTTCTGCAGACTGACAAAGGTCGCATCCACATCCAGGATTCGGGCCAGCATGCGCAGCGGGATCGATCGGTTGCGATCGTTGTTGTGTTTCGGATTACCCGACCAGACGAGGCCAACCCGAAATCTTTTGTGAGGACCGAGGCGGTCTCCCCAGTTCCGCAGGCGATCCGCCGCGGGCGGGGCTAAGTAGGATTTCTCGGCCGGGATTGAATCAAGCCTGGTCCCGAAGGCCAGCGGCAGACTGGAAAGGGGGCAGTGAAGGTCGAAAGCGGGAAGCCTGCCGGCCGATTTCGGAACGCATTCCAAGACGCCGGACAGTCCCGACAATAGGGGACATACCGCGTCCTCGATCGCGAGAATGACGCGGGCCCCGCGCGCCGCTACCATCGGGACATAGCGTGCGAACTGAATCGCATCGCCCAGTCCTTCATCCGAATGGAGGAGGATGGTCTTGCCCGCGATGGCTTCGTCTCCAAGCCATATTGGTTTGGAAAGCTTTGGAGCGTCGCCGGGCAGAAGCTTCTTCCAGCGCACCTCGCGCCCGGCCCAGCCGGCCTCGAAATTGCCGGTCATCATTTGAAGCAGGGCCACGTTCCAGTCGGTTGCGGCGTGGCCGGGATCGACGGCCTTCGACCGATCATAGACGGCGAAAGCGTCATCGAAGCGGCGAAGCTCAATCAGCGAGAAGGCCTTGTTGTTGAGGGTCTCCACGTGGTTCGGCCGATGTTCCAGGGATCGGTCGAACCACGATAACGCCTCCTCATTCCGACCGAGCGATTGCAGGATGGTGCCGGTACTGTTGCAGACGTCGGCATTGGTCGGATCCAGCGCATGCGCCCGCTTGTTGTCAGCCAGGGCTTCTTCGAATCTCTCAAGGCCACCGAGCGCAAGCGCGCGTTTCTGCAATGTCGGGGCATGGTCGCCCTGCAACTGGTCGCACAGATTGAAACAGGAAACGGCCTCGTCCAATCGTCCGAGCTGGAGAAGCAGTGCCCCGCTATTGTAAGCGGCGTCCCGATCGCGCGGATCAAGTTTCAGCGCTTGCTGGTAGCTGAGGACGGCTTGATCTCGGCGATCCAGGTTTACGAGAACATTGCCGCGAAACCTCCACAACACGGCGGCGTCCGGCTTGAGCTGCACCGCCTTGTCGAATACCTGGAACGCCTCTTCAAACCGTCCCAGATTTTGCAGTGCGGTGCCGAGGCTCGCAAGGTATTGCGGTTTGGCATCCTGGCGGATGGCGCGCAAGAACCATTCCACGGCCAGATCGTATTGCGCGGCGTGGAATGACAAGAGACCCATCAGATGAAGCGTGTCGGCGTGATCGGGGTCCGCTTCAAGCGCTTGCTGGCAACAGAGTTGAGCGTCGAGATATTGTTCGGCCCGCAGATGGCGCATGCCGGCATCGCAGAGCGCCGCAGGCGTGTTGGCGCCGGGGCCGCTTGAGATGCCCCGGGATTTTCGGCCAGCTGCCCGGCGCTCGCGACGGTTCATGAACGCCTTTCGAAATGGCCCCGATTTGGTGAGCTGTAGGTGATTCTGGGCTTAGCGGTAAAGACTTGGATAATCCGCCCGACGAGTGTCGCGCTCGCCCATTGGGCGTCAGTTAAAACGAATCGGTCCATCCACAGCTTGAATCACAATCAAGCCCGGATGAGATCCTGAATCCCAACAGACCCTGGTCGAATCGAACTGCCGCGCCGCATAATTGCTCAATGCGGCGTATTCGTAGCCTGGTCGTAGCTCTCTGTCTTACCCCGGTCGCACCGCGTTCTCAGCCTCAAGCCGCATCTTCGACTTGAATGGCGACGCCAAGACGGCCACGACGAAACACAGAAGCCCGATCATTCCGCCAGCTTGGGTGATTCCATCACGTCATCAATACGGATAGGATTTTCGGTACACACAGGTCCGAAGCCGCCTTTGCGCTACTCCAGTCACAGCACAGCGTCCGTCCCAGTAGGTCATTAGGGTTTCTCGAAACACATCGCATAAAAAGATCCTACACTACGTCGCCCGGCCGGCCCGAAAGCCGGCCGCACCTTCACTCTCCGGTTCACTTCGCGTACTTGCGGAATTGCGGTTTGCGCTTCTCGTTGAAGGCCCGCACGCCTTCCTTCGATTCCTCCGTCTCATAATAGAGCTTGAGCGCCTGCATGCCGAGTGCCCCGATGCCGGCGATCGAATCGCTATCGGCATTGAACGAGCGCTTGGCGATTGCGATCGCCGTCGGACTGCGATCCATTATCTCGCGGCACCAGGTTTCGACCTCGGCGTCGAGCTGATCGTCCGGCACCACCTTGTTGACGAGCCCCATTGTGGCTGCCTCGGCGGCGTCGTAACGGCGGCACAGATACCAGATCTCGCGCGCTTTCTTCTCACCGACGGCGCGAGCTAGGTAGGCGGTGCCGAAGCCCGGATCGACGGAACCGACTTTGGGGCCAACTTGGCCGAACTGTGCGCTTTCCGCGGCGATCGTCAGGTCGCACAGCGTCGCCAGCACGTTGCCGCCGCCGATCGCGTAGCCGCGCACTTTGGCGATCACCGGCTTCGGCGCCACCCGGATGATGGCGTGCAGCGCCTCCATGGGTAGGCCGACGGTGCCGCGGCCGTCATAGCCGCCGTCATGCGCCGACTGATCGCCGCCAGTGCAAAACGCCCGCGTGCCTGCCCCGGTCAGGACGATCACGCCGATCTGCGCGTTCCAGGCGGCGCGGTTCAAGGCGTCGATTAGTTCGTCGCAAGTCTTGCCGCGGAACGCATTCAGCTTTTCCGGCCGGTTGATGGTTATTGTCGCGATGCCGTCGCGCTCCTCGTACAAGAGGTCGGTGTATGCGCTCACGCCTGTCATCTTTGGTCTCCTTCGGTTCGAAATTTGTCTCGGGCGGTGCGCCGGGAGCTCCGCCCGATATCGTCGTCACGCGCCAAGGGCCTTCGCCATCTCGCGCAGCTTGAACTTTTGCACTTTGCCGCTCGGCGTGAGCGGCAATTCAGTAACGACCTCAAGCCGCTCAGGCAGATACTGCCGCGCCACCTTTTGGTCGGACAGGAACTGCACCATCTGCTCGAAGCTGAGCTGTTGGCCTGCCTTCGGCACCACGAACGCACAAGCGCGCTCGCCGAGCCGCGGGTCGGGCATGCCGACAATCGCCACCGCCTGCACCGCCGGATGACGGAACATCAGGCCTTCGATCTCGAGCACTGGGATGTTCTCGCCACCGCGGATAATAATGTCCTTGGCCCGGCCCGTGATGCGGACGTAGCCGTCCGCATCGATGCGTGCGAGGTCACCAGTGTCGAACCAGCCCTCGGCGTCGTGATTATAGAGCTGCGGGCGCTTGAGATAGCCGACGAAATTGGAGCAGCCGCGCACCTTGAGGACGCCTTCCGCGCCAGGCGGCAGGAGCTTGTTGTCTAGCCCGACCACCCGCACCTCCATGCCGGGCAGCGCGCAGCCGTCCGTGAAAAACGCTTTCTCGTCCGGGTCGCCGAGCTTAGTGGTGGTCACGGCGCCGTTCTCCGTCATACCCCAGGCCGATACAATGGCCGCACCGAGCGTTTTCGATGCGCGCTCGACCAGCACGCGCGGGATCGGCGCGCCGGCAGCTAGGAAGATACGCAGGTTCGAGACGTCGCAGCCCCCGCGGCCGACGGCATCGGTTAGGTCGGAGAGGAATGGCGTCGACGCGAACGTGAAGGTCACCCGCTCCGCCGCGATCAACTCGGCCGCTCGCCGTGGCTCCCAGAGGTCCTGCAGTACCACCGTCGTCTGCAACACGACCGGCATCAGCAGCCCGTAGATGAAGCCCGACTGGTGCGCCAAAGGCGATGACATCAACACGATGTCCTGCCCGGTAAGCCCGAGCCGCTCGCGGAACGGGCGTGCGTTTGACAGGATGGTGTTGGAGGTATGCATCACTCCCTTGGGCTCACCGGTCGTGCCCGAGGTGTAGAGCAACTGAATGACGTCATCTGCGCTCTGCCGCCGCTCGGCGAACAGATGCTTAGCGTCGCGCTTCGTCTCCCACGGCGTGTCGACCAGCACACTCTCGAAGCTCTCCTCGCCGCTCCCGCCGACGACCAGCAAGCGTTGGAGATGCGGCAGCTCGTGGCGCATGCCTCGCACCATGGCGGGGTGATCGAAGCCGCGAAATTCCCGCGGGACGACGAACACCTTACTTTCGGCGAAGTCGAGCATGAACTTGACCTCACGTTCGCGGAAGATAGGCATCATAGGGTTGATGACCGCGCCGATCCTCCAGCAGGCGAATGCCAGCGCGCCGAACTGCCACCAGTTTGGCAATTGGCAGGACACCACGTCGTCCTTCTCGATGCCAAGCTCGGCAAGACCGACCGCGATGCGTTCGACGAGATCGCCGAACTCCCCATAGCTCAGCCGACGCCCCGCGCCCTGCATCGAGTTGAAGTCGACGATCGCCGTCCTGTCGGGCGCCTGCGCGATGCAGCGGTCAAGGTGATCGACGAGAAGCTCGTCGCCCCAATACCGCTGCGCCCGCATCGCCCGAACCCGCGGCTCAGGCAATATCGGATCGAATTTCATGTTTCCTCCTTGCTTCTCGCGCCTTGCTGGCGCCACGCCGGGAACCGGCCGGGATAGTACGTCGGTGCGCGCATGACGGCTTGACAGCTTCTCCGGAAACGACGATCCTTCGATCGAATGATCGTTCATTCAGGTACTATTTATTCATGATACTGACCGAAGAACAAGAGATGATCCGCGCGACGGCGCGGGATTTTTCCAAGGCGCAGCTTGCCCCCCACGCCGCCGAGTGGGAGCGCACCGCGACCTTCCCGCGCCAAGCGTTGCGCGAGATGGGCAAGCTCGGCTTCATGGGCATGACGGTGCCGCCGGAATGGGGTGGGGCGGGTACGGACTATGTCGCCTACGCCCTCGCACTGGAGGAGATTGCCGCTGGCGACGGCGCGTCTTCCACCGTCATGAGCGGGCACAACTCGGTCGGCTGCATGCCGATTCTCGACTACGGCACGGATGCGCAGAAGGAGCGTTATCTGCGCCCGCTCGCATCCGGCGAAAAGCTGTGCGCCTTCTGCCTGACTGAGCCACACAGCGGGTCGGACGCCTCCGCGCTGAAAAGCAGGGCGGAACTACGCGGCGGTCGCTACGTGCTCAACGGCACCAAGCAATTCATTACCACCGGGAAGAATGCCGACGTCGCCCTGGTCTTCGCCCGCACCGAGCCGGGCGGCGGCAAGCGGGGCATCTCGGCCTTCATCGTCGAGACCGCATGGCCTGGCTACCGGGTCGGCCGGGTCGAGAAGAAGATGGGGCAGAACGCCTCGGACACTTGCGAGATTCATTTCGAAAACCTGGAGATTCCGGTCGAGAACAGGCTTGGTGAGGAGGGCGAGGGATACCGCATCGCGCTCGCCAATCTGGAAGGCGGCCGCATCGGCATCGCGGCGCAGTCAGTCGGCATGGCGCGCGCCGCATACGAACTCGCCCTGGTCTATGCGAAAGAGCGGGAGGCCTTCGGCAAGCCAATCATCGGGCATCAGGCGGTGGCATTTCGACTGGCCGAGATGGTGACCAAGATCGAGGCGTCGCACCAGCTCGTGCTGCACGCCGCGGCGCTGCGTAGCGCGGGCCGCCCGTGTCTGGTCGAAGCCTCAATGGCCAAGCTGTTCGCTTCCGAGATGGCCGAGCAGGTGTGTTCCGACGCGATCCAGACTTTCGGCGGCAACGGCTACATTGAGGATTACGGCGTCGAGCGGATCTTCCGCGCCGTGCGCGTCGCCAAGATCTACGAGGGCAGCAACGACATCCAGCGGCTGGTGATCAGCCGTTCGTTCGGAGGTTGACGGAGATCGCCATGCTGCCGCTTGCCGGGATCCGTGTTCTCGACTTCAGCACCCTGCTTCCAGGGCCGATGGCGGGCCTGTTCCTGGTCGAGGCAGGTGCTGAGGTGATCAAGATCGAACGTCCCGGGACGGGTGACGAGATGCGGAGCTACTCGCCGCGCCTCGGCGAGGACAGCGCAAATTTCGCCCTTCTCAATCGCGGCAAGCGTTCGATCGCGATCGACCTCAAGGCGCCGGACGCCGTCGCACAATTGACGTCGCTGATCGAGCGCACCGACGTGCTGATCGAACAGTTCCGTCCAGGCGTGATGGAGCGGCTCGGTCTTGGCTACGCGGCGCTGAGCAAGATCAACCCTCGGCTCATCTATTGCAGCATCACCGGCTTCGGCCAGACTGGTCCACGCCGCGACATGGCGGCGCACGATCTCAATTATCTGGCGCTCGCCGGTCTGTTGTCGCTGACGGGCGACCGCGAAGGCACGCCGGGCATGCCGCACATGTCCATAGCCGATATCGCCGCTGGCACCTATCCGGCGCTGATCAACGTGCTGCTCGCTTTGCTGCAACGCCAGCGCACCGGCCAAGGTTGCCGTCTTGATATTTCGATGACCGATAATTTGTTCGTGCTCGCCTATTGGGGGCTCGCCGACGGCTTTGCGGCCGGTGCCTGGCCGACGGCGGGGAGTGCGCTGACGACCGGCGCATCGCCGCGCTACCAGATCTACCGCACAGCAGACGGCGGCTACCTGTCGGCGGGACCGATCGAGCAGCGGTTCTGGGATGTATTCTGCCGGTTGATCGAACTCGACGAGGCGCTGCGCGACGACGCCAAGGACCCTGCCGCAGCGCGGGCCGGAGTCGCCGCGCGCATCGCGGCATATCCGACGGCGCATTGGCGGCAGGTGTTCGAGGGGCAGGACGCATGCTGCGCCATTGTTGCCAATCTCGCGGAGGCGGTGCGCGATCCTCATGTGGTCGCCCGCAAGATATTCGATCGTCATGTGAGCGCGGGCGCCGAGACGATCCCGGCGCTACCGGTGCCGATCGATGCGGCTCTGCGCGATTCCGCCGTCATCAAGTCCGCCCCACGTCTCGGCGCCGATAGCGGCCTCGTCGGATCGGGGGGCTGAATGGCTCTCGCACTCCAGATCGTCCGCCACGGGGAACCGGAGGAACTCGTTCTTGCCGAGGCACGGGCGCCGGCGCCGGGGGTAGACGAGATCACGATCGATGTGCATGCGGCGGGGGTCAATTTCCCCGATCTCCTGGTGATGCGCGGCACATACCAGAATCTCGCGCCGCTACCGTTCAGTCCCGGCAAGGAAGTCGCCGGCATCGTCAGCGCGGTTGGAGAGCGCGCCACCGAATTCCAGGTGGGCGACCATGTGCTCGCCTATGTCGAGAATGGTGGCTATGTCGATCAGATCACCGTGCGGTCCTCTTTGTGCCATCCGATGCCGGACGGGCTCGATGCCGCCGACGCCATCGGTCTTGGCCTCGCATTCCAGACTGCGCATTTTGCGCTGTTCGCCCGCGGCCAGATGAAGCCCGGCGAGACCGTGCTGGTCACCGGCGCGACCGGAGGCGTCGGCATCGCGACCGTGCAACTCGCCAAGGCCTGCGGCGCCATCGTCATTGCCGGCTGCACGACGGCGTCGAAGGCGGGTTTCGCACGCGACCACGGTGCCGATCACGTCGTTATGCTCGATCGGCCTGATCTCGAACAGAGCCTCAAGGCCGAGATCGCCGCGCTGACCGGCGGCCGCGGGGCGGACGTCGTGGTCGACAATCTCGGTGGGTGCGTGTTCGACGCCTGCCTGCGCTCGCTGGCCTGGTGCGGCCGCATCGTGGTGGTCGGTTTCGCCGCCGGAGCTCCGGCGACGCTGCGTTCCAACTATCTGTTGATCAAGAACATCGCCGCCATCGGGCTGCATTGGAGCGATTATCGCGACCGCACGCCGGCCCGCGTCCGCGGAGCCCAGCAAGAGATCTTCGCGTTATGGCGCCAGGGACTGCTCGCCTCGCCGGTGACGGATGCGCTGCGCCTCAATGATGCGGCGCTGGCGCTGCGCCGGATCGCCGACCGGCAGGTCCGCGGCAAGATCGTGTTGCTGACCGAGCGTTACGCCGGCCGCCTGATTCCATCGCCTTACCCTGTTCACAGCTAGGATCAGCCATGTTCCAGACATCCATCGCTGGCCAGATCGCAACGCTGACCATGAGTTCGCCGCCGGTCAATGCACTCAGCGAGGCTTGGCTCTCAGGATTTTTGCGCGAGATCGGCGGACTTGAAGCGCGAAGCGACTGGAAGGTGCTGTATTTGCGTTCCGATCAGAAAGCGTTCTGCGCCGGGGCTGACCTCAAGGAAATGCGTGCCCGCTTCGAGGCTGCCGACGGCCCCGACCGCACCTACGCCTATGTAGCCTCAATTCAGCGGCTCTATGCGCGCATCGAATCGCTGCCGCAGGTGACGCTCGCGGAAATCGGTGGCGCGGCGCTCGGTGGCGGTTTCGAGCTTGCGCTCGCCTGCGACCTGCGCATCGCTGCCGCCGAAGTGAAACTCGGCCTGCCGGAGGTGAAGCTTGGCCTCATCCCCGGCGCCGGCGGTACGCAGCGGCTGACGCGGCTCGTCGGCCGCGGTCTCGCCAATCGGCTGATCCTCGGCGCCGAAGCTGTCGACGGCGCCTCCGCCGAGCGGCTCGGCTTGGTGCAATGGGCCTGTCCGCGCGCGGAACTCGCGGATCGCGCGGCCGAGATCGCAGGGCGCATCGCTGCCCTGCCGGCCGCCGCGCTCGCGGCAGCCAAGCTGTGCATGACATCCGCAGCCACCCCCGGTCGCGGCGGTTTTGGCGACGAACTGGAATTGACACGCAACCTTCAGACTGACGCCGAGACGCGGGAGCGCATCAGCGCTTTCATCGCCGGAGCGCGGACCTGACCAACGGCAAGACACAGGGAGAACGACATGGATTTCGCGGGCAAGATCGCATTGGTGACCGGCGGAGCGTCCGGGATCGGCAAGGCAACAGTCATGGAACTGGCGCGCAGCGGCGCGCGCGTGGTTTGCGCAGACATCAACCAAACAGCGGGGCAGGCGCTGGTCGAGGAAGCGCGCCGGTCCAAACTTGACATCGAGTACGAGCCGATCGACATGACCGACAGCGCCTCGGTGCGCCGCTGCGCCGCGGCCGTCACGGCGCGCCATCCCAAGATCAACATCCTTGTGAACTCCGCCGGGTTCAGCGAATTCTATCCGTTTCTCGAAACGCCGCCCGATTACCTAGACAAGGTCATCGCCGGCAATCTGACCGGCGCGGTGCATCTGACGCAGGCGCTGCTGCCGTCGATGATCGCCGCCGGCAACGCCCGCATCGTCAACGTGGCGAGCGACGCGGGCCGCGTCGGCTCGACCGGCGAGACCGGCTACGCGGCGGCCAAGGGCGGGATGATCGCTTTCACCAAATCGCTCGCCCGCGAGGTCGCGCGCCAAGGCATTTGTGTCAACTGCGTGTGCCCGGGGCCGACCGATACGCCGCTGCTTGACACCCGTTCCGACAAGCTCAAGGAGGCATTCATCAGGGCGATCGCCTTCCGCCGGCTCGGCAAGCCAGAGGAAATTGCCGACGCAATCGTGTTCTTCGCCGGGCCGAAATCGAGCTACATCACCGGCCAGGTGCTGAGCGTCAGCGGTGGTCTCACTTTCTCCGGCTGAGCGACATGAGGACCGTTCCTGGCCGCACGGCCAGACGTTTTCAGGCTATCAAACAAGGATACTTCGCATGACATCAACCGCCGCCCGCTTTAACCCGACCCGGGTCGACTTCTCGAATTTCAAGCCGCAACACTTCCAGTGGCAACGCGATGGGAAGGTCGCGGTGATCACGCTCAACCGGCCGGAGCGCAAGAATCCGCTGACGCTGGAGTCCTACGCCGAGCTGCGCGACACTTTCCGCGATCTGGTCTATTGTGGCGACATCACCAACATCGTCATCACCGGCGCCGGCGGCAACTTCTGTTCCGGCGGGGACGTACACGAGATTATCGGCCCGCTGGTCGAGATGCAGCGCAAAGACGATATGGCTGGCCTGCTCGCCTTCACTCGCATGACCGGCGATCTGGTCAAGGCAATGCGTGCCTGCCCGCAGCCGATCATCGCCGCGATCGATGGGATCTGCGCTGGCGCCGGCGCAATTCTCGCGATGGCGTCGGATCTGCGCTTCGGCACCGCGCGCAGCAAGGTGGCGTTCCTGTTCGTGCGCGTCGGCCTTGCCGGCGCCGACATGGGCGCATGCAACATGCTCCCCCGCATCATCGGCTCGGGCCGCGCTTCGGAACTCTTGTATACGGGCCGGACGATGGACGGCGCCGAGGCCGAGCGCTGGGGCTTCTACAACAAACTCTCAGAACCCGACGCCGTGCTGGCTGACGCGCAGGCGGTGGCGCGGACGCTCGCCGCCGGTCCGACGTTCGCCAACGCCATGACCAAGAAATGCATGCACCAGGAATGGAACATGGGCATCGACGAGGCAATCGAGGCCGAGGCCCAGGCGCAGGCGATCTGCATGCAGACCAAGGACTACGAACGTGCCTATGAGGCGTTCGTGGCCAAACAGAAGCCGGAGTTCCAGGGCAATTGAGCCGACCGCGTCACGAGACGAGGTCGTCCAGACTAGATCATGATCCGATTAGGTCGAATCGGATCATGATCTCATCTCTTTGTTTGAGCATGATCTTTTCGGAAAACCGGTTCCCACTTTTCCGGATCATGCTCTAGAGGTTGAGCTTGGCGAACGCCTTCTTGCCGCGCGGCGTCAGCTTCGGGTTGAGCATCAGCTTGATGCCGCGCGCGAGATAGTCGTCGAGTATCATCATCGGACGGAAGCGCCACGCCTTCAGCGCCCAGGCATGTGCGAACATGACGATTTGATAGGTGAAGAGCTCGACGTCGACATCTTCGAACAGACCTGCGGCAACGCAGTCGTTGATGCACGCGGCGATCATCCGGTTAGTGTCAAGTTCCTTCTCCTGAATCAACTTGCGCCGCATCTTGGGTAGCGACTTGGTCTCGCGATAGGCGAGCACGGTGGCGCCGATCATGGCGTCGTTGACGGTACAGTAGGCCTTGACCGCGGCGTGGAATCGCGCGAGCGGCTCGCTGGAGCCTGCGATCGCGGCCGGCACGTGGCGCTGGTAGGAGTCGAGCACCTCGATCAGTGTTAGGAACAGCACGTCCTCCTTGTCGGAGACGTACTGGTAGATGGTGCCGATGCTGACGTCGGCCCGCTTGGCGATGTCGCGTATCGTGGTCACGTGGTAGCCTTTCTTGGCAAACAGCTCGATCGCCGCCGCGATGATCTGTCCGCGCCGCCTCTCGATCAGTTCGGGCACCTCCACCTTGCTCTTGACCGTCAGGCTCATGGTCACCTTTCTCGCCGCCGGATGCTTCGTCATGACCGGTGGCCGCGGGGCGCAGCCGCCGATCGATTGGTTTTCTTAAAGTGCGCCCATTTTGCAAGTGCCCGTCGGCGGCGCGGTGGCCACGTTGGCCGGGATCGTCTCCGTGATGATTGGGCGCAGCTTGCCGCCCTGTTCGCCGATGTAGCCGAAGTAGTTGGGCAGGATCATCTGATGATCCTCAGCGCGCAACGTCACCTTGCCGAGGATGGTGTCGAACGTGCCGCCTTGCAGCGCGTTGGCGACATCGAGGGGTTTCACGCTCTTCGCCTTCTCGACCGCCTGGAAAATCACCTGCATACCGAGATAGGTCTCGCCCTCGAAGCTCGCCGGTTCATCGCCGTTGTATTTCTTCTTCCATGCTTCGACGAATGCCTTGTTTGCCGGAGTGTCGAGCGTCGAGGAATAGTTGATGATGCCCCAGATGCCCTTGGAGGTAGCTCCCAGCGTCTTGACATTGTTGTCGGTGACGAAGCTGACACCGGCGACGAACAACTTGTCGAGAATGCCGAACTCCTTTGCCTGGGTGGCGAAGTTGATGGCGTCGCGGCCGGCGAGCGCAACCCACAGACCCTCGGCACCGGACGACTTGATCTGCTGGATGAACGGGGCGTAGTCGTTGGAACCGAACGGCGAGTAGATCTCGGCGACGATGTCCTTCTTGTCGACCTTGGCGGCGTCGACGAAGCTCTTGCCGGAGTCGCGGCCCCAGGCAATGTCCGCGGCGAGGATCGCCCATTTGGTCTCCTTGCGGCTGCCGAGCCACGGCCGGACCACGGCCGCATCCTGCGCGTCCTGGTGATTGGTGCGGAACATCCGCGGCACACAGGAGTCTCCGGTCAGCTTGTCGCTCTTGTTGATGGTCGAGACATAAATCGCGTCCCAGCGCGCCAGCAGCGGGCCCATGGCGAGAGCCTCGCCCGACGCGATGGTGCCGGTCAGGATCTTGTAACCTTCAAGCGCCAGCTTTTCTGCCTGCTTGCGGGCGACTTCAGGCTTGGCTTCGGTGTCCAGCATCTTGATCTCGACCTTGTGGCCGGCGACGCCGCCTTTAGCATTGGCCTCCGCCGCCGCGAACTCGATGGCGCGCACCGCCTCGGCACCGAGACCGGCATAGGTGCCGGTGAGGGCGGTCGGCACGCCAATCTTCAGTGTCTCCTGGGCCAGCGCTGAGCCAGGCGGTGCGATGAGCGCGGCCGCCGCTCCGAGCAAGCCGAATGCGAGCAATTTTAACCTGCGCATGTTTTCTTCCTTTTGCATGTTCTTCTTCCTTCTCTCCTTGGGACGTTGATCTCAGACTGCAACGTGCTTCTTCAGACTCTCCATCGAGATACCCGCGAGATGGCCTTCCTCCACGATCGTGCCTTTCGAGAGTACGTAGTATCGTTCCGCAACTCGGTGAACGAGACCGAAGTGCTGCTCGATCAGCAGGAGTGCGGTGCCCGCGTCCGCGAGCTGGCGTAGGACGACTGCGAGCTCGTCAACGATCACGGGTGCGAGACCCTCGCTCGGCTCATCGAGTACGAGCAGAGAGGGGTTCGACATCAGGGCGCGCCCGATCGCAAGCATCTGCTGCTGGCCGCCCGACAGCGCGGTACCCGGCGTGTTGGCCCGCTCGCGCAGGATCGGAAATAAGTCGAACACGCGGTCGAGGGTCCACGGCTTGTTGCGGCCGGTCGCGCCGCCGATCACCAGGTTCTCCCGCACTGTCAGGGTCGGGATGATGCGGCGGCCCTGCGGCACCACGGCGATGCCGCGCCGCGCAGCCATGAAATGGCGGATAGGCGAATGGCGCTCTCCGGCAAGTCGGACTTCGCCGCCCGACAATCGGGCGACGCCGAGGAAGGTGTTGACGATCGTTGTCTTGCCGACGCCGTTGCGGCCGAGGACTGCGACGCGCTCGCCGTCGCCGATCGTCAAATCGACGTCATGCAGGATGCGGGCGTCTCCGTAGCCAGACACGACATTGCTGAAGGCGAGCAGTTCGCTCATACGGAACTTCCGAGATAGGCTGTGACCACCTCCGGAATGCCGCGGATCTCGTCCGGCGTCCCTTCGGCGAGGATGGCGCCAAGGTGAAGAACGGTGATGCGGTCACAGATCGAGAAAACGACCTCCATGTCATGCTCGACCAGCAGAACGGTAACACCCCAACGGGCCGCGAGATCCTTGAGGCCATGGGCGAGTTCGAGCAATTCCTTGATCGACAGGCCGGCTGCCGGCTCGTCGAGCAGGAGGATCTTCGGCCGGCCAATCAACGCGAGCGCGAGGTCAAGCCGGCGCTGGTCGCCATACGAGATGTCGGCGGCACGCCTGAAGGCGAGTGCCGTCAAGTTCAACTCGGCCATGATCTCGTCGATGTTGGGCGTCTCGGCTGCCCGCGCCGCGAGATCGAGCTGATCGATCACGGTCAGATCCGGAAAGATGTTGGTGCGCTGGAACGAGCGCGCGAGACCCGCGCGGCGGCGCTGCTGCGCTGTCATGGCGCTGATGTCGGCACCAAACATTTTGACGCTGCCAGACCAGCGCGCCGCGCGGCCCGACAGCACGTCGATCAGGGTCGACTTGCCGGCGCCGTTCGGGCCGATCAAGCCGCGGATTTCCCCTCGCGGCACCGCAAGGTGGACGCCCTTGAGGGCGAAGAACCCGCCAAACTGCCTGGTCAATTTGTCGCCTTCGATCGCGCAGCTCTCAGCCATGGCCCAGCCTCCGCTGCCATAGCTTTGCGAGCGCGCCGCCGAGGCCGACCGGGAGCACCAGCATGACGACGATCAGGATGACGCCGATGATGCCCTGCCAGTGTTCGGTAAAGTCGCCGGCGATATCCTTGGCGAAGAAGAAAATGATGGCGCCGAGGGCCGGACCCCAGATCAGCCGCGGGCCGCCGATGATCGCCATGATCAGGGCTGAACCCGACAGGCTCCAGTGCAGCACATCGGGCGACACGAAGCTGTTGTAGAGCGTGAATAACACACCGGCGATCGCGGTGACGAAGGCCGACAGCGTCAGCACCAGCACCCGCGGCAGCGTTGTCTCATAGCCTATATAGCGCGCCCGCTCCTCGTTCTCGCGGATCGCAACGGTCAAGCGGCCGAACGGACTTGCCGCCATCAGGGCCAGGCCGAATACGATCAAGACGAGCACGCTCCAGCTCACCACGAACATGCTGTGCGGGTCCTGGAACATCGCCGTCGGGATGCCGAAGATGGTCGATGGCAGATTAACCGAGAAGCCGTCCTCGCCACCGGTGACCTGCCGTGCCTTCATGGCGAATTCGTAGAACGCTTGGCCGACGGCGAGAGTCAGCATCGAGAAGGCGACGCCGGGAATCCGGACGATCACGAGGCCAAGCAGGAAGGCGAGCGCCGTTGGCAGTACCAGCGCCAGTACCATGGCAAACTCCACCTGGATCGCGCCGAGCTTCATGGCCAGCGCGATCGCGTAGCAGGCGATGCCGTAGAACGCCGCGTGACCGAACGAGACGGTACCGTTCTGGCGGATCAGAAATCCGACGCCGGTGGCGAGTATGCCGGTGATGATCGCCTGGGTGAGCAGCGTCATCATGAGGTTAGACTGGATTGTTGCTGCAATCAGCGCGCCGATGGCGATCGCGCCGATTGCGGCGGCGAACCCGAGTGCATGACGCCGCGGGGGAGAGCGGGTGACACTGGGTTTGGTGGTCACGATATCGGTCATCGTCAGACGTGGCTCCCGGCGATGCCGGTCGGGCGCCAGATCAATACGGCGACCATCAACAAAAACGGGATCATTGTCGCGGCCCACGGCACATATACCAGGCCAAGATTGTGGACTTGGCCGATCACGATCGCGGCGATGAAGGCGCCACTGAAGCTGCCGAGCCCGCCGACCACGACGACAATGAAGGATTCGATCAGGATGTAGCCACCCATCGAGGGCGATAGCGCCAGGAGCGGCGCAGAGATGGTGCCGGAAATGCCGGCGAGTGCCGCCCCGAGCGCCACCACGATTACGCTGACGCGGTCGGTGTTGACGCCCTGCATGGCGGTGGTCAGCGGGTCGGCGCTGGAGGCACGCACGTAGAGGCCAATCTTGCTGGCGCGCAGCCATACCGACAGGCCGAGCGCGACCAACGCCGCGACCGCGATCACCACCAACCGGTAGACCGGGAAACTCTCGCCGAAGATCAACACAGAGCCCGCAAAGATCGAAGGCACCGGCATTTTCAGGAAGTCCTTGCCCCAGACGAACTGGGCGAAGTCCTCAAGAATCAACAACAGGCCGAAGGTCACCAGCACGGTGACGATCGGGTCCTCGCGCTGCAGCGGCTGCAGGATCGCGATGTCGAGCAGTGCGCCGACCAGCGCCAGCACGATCGCCGCGGCCAGTATGGCGCCCCAGAAGCCGGCCATCGCGGTGACGCTGAAG
Source organism: uncultured Alphaproteobacteria bacterium (assembly GCA_963753875.1). GTDB lineage: Bacteria > Pseudomonadota > Alphaproteobacteria > Rhizobiales > Xanthobacteraceae > Bradyrhizobium. The sequence continues at coordinate 80,431 of CAVWDY010000031.1, forward strand.
CCCACATAGGCGCCGAGCATGAACAGGCTGCCATGGGCGAAGTTGACGATCCGGCGCAGGCCGAAGATCAGCACCAACCCGACCGACACGATGTAGAGGAGCCCGCCATAGACCAAACCATTGAGGATCTGCACCAGCATCGGCGATCCTCATCCGGCCGCGGAAGCGGTTGACGCCGGCGTTCCGGTGGGCGCTGATCGCAACCGCGACACGGACCCAAGGCCAGTTCGGGCCCTCTGCTTCGTTGGCATCTCTGACCGTTCCCCTTTCACGAGATGATTGCGGTTCCCCTTCCTTTTTAGTAGAATGATCATTCATTCAGTCTTGAGTGTCAATAGCGGGCGACATCAGATCGCCCGTTGACGATGCGGGACAGTAGCCCGCGACAAGGGAAGAATGACAGGCATGTTCTATCACGTCGTTCTGATGCGGCTGACCGGTGCCGACGACGCCTTCCTTGCGCGGGTGAGCGATTACGCAGAGCGGATCCGCCGCGAGCTCCCCTACGTGCGGGACTTCCAATTTGGCCGCAACGCCGCTCATCGTGCCAACGGCTATGACTGGACGGTGATCGGCACGTTCGATAATTCCGCCGACCACGACCGTTATCAGATATCGCCCGTGCACCAGGAGATGAAGGCGTTCATGATGCCGCATATCGCCGATATCGTCGTCTGCGATTTCGGCTCGCCGGGAGGCCGTTGAAATGGCCAGAAGCGACGACACCGCCGGCAGCTTCGTCTGGTATCCGAGCGATGCCTTCAAGCGGGAGTGCAACTGGGCAGCTTTCATCGCGGCCGAGAACCTTGCCGACTATCCGATGCTGGAGCGCAAGGCGGCGCAGGACCCGGAATGGTTCTGGGACGCCCTGATCCGCTTCATCGGTGTGCGGTTCATGAAGCCCTACTCCCGCGTGCTGGACCAGTCGAAGGGGATCGAATGGCCGCAATGGTGCATCGGCGCGACCGGCAACATGACGCTGTCGCTGCTCGACCGTCATCTCGCCGCCGGCCGCGGCGGCCACGACGCAATTGTCTGGGAAGGCGAGGACGGAACCCGCAGCCGCCTCACCTACCAGCAACTCGCAAACGAGGTGAACCGCTTCGCCTCCGGCCTTGCGGCGCTCGGGTTCGAGAGCGGCGACGCTGTCGGCGTCTATCTGCCGATGGTGCCGGAGGTTGCTGTCGCCTATCTCGCCCTCGCACGCCTCGGCTGCATCATTCTGCCGCTGTTCTCGGGCTTTGGCGCCGCCGCTATCACGGTGCGGCTCAATGACGCCGAGGCGGTTGCGGTGATCACCGCCGACGGTTCGCTGCGCCGCGGCAAGCCGGTCGAGATGAAGTGCGTGCTCGATGAGGCGATCAAGGGCGTGCCGACCGTCCGCCACGTGGTGGTCGCCCGGCGGCTCGGCAGCGACGTGCCGATGCAGATAGGTCGCGACGCGTGGTGGAGCGACGTCGCCGCACGCGGCCGCGACGATTTCGCGGCGATCGAACTGCCCGCCGAGCATCCCTTGATGATCGTCTATACGTCCGGCACCACGGGACGGCCGAAGGGCACGGTGCACACCCATTGCGGAGCCACCGTAAAGACCGGCGAAGACTTCATCCTGTGCTTCGACCTGAAGCCAAACGACCGGTTGATGTGGATGACCGATTTCGGCTGGCTGGTCGGCCCGCTTCAGGTGACGGCGGCGCTGCTCGCCGGCGCAACCTGCGTGCTGGCTGAGGGCACGCCGGACTATCCGGAGACCGGCCGTCTGTGGCGGCTGGTGCAGGACCACAAGGTGAGCTTCCTCGGCTGCGGTCCGACGCTCGCCCGGATGATGATGCGCTACGGAACGGCCGACATTTCGAAATACGACCTGTCCTCGTTGCGCGTCGCTGCCTCGACCGGCGAGCCGTGGGATCGGGATTCCTGGATGTGGATTTACGAAAATGCGCTCGGCCGGCGCGGCCCCTTGATGAACTACTCGGGGGGCACCGAGCTCGGCGGCCTGGTCGCTACCAATGTGCTCTACCCGATCAAGCCGGCAAGTTTCTCCGGTCCGATACCGGGGACCGGCGCGGACGTTGTCGACCAGGACGGCAGTAGCGTAGGCCCCGGCGAGGTCGGGGAACTCGTAATGCGCCAGGCTTGCATCGGCACGACCCGCGGATTGTGGCGCGACCCTGAGCGCTACATCGAAAACTACTGGAGCCGGATTCCGGGCATCTGGGTGCACGGTGACTGGGCCTCGCACGATGCCGATGGCTCATGGTTCATCCACGGACGCTCCGACGACACCATCAAGATCGCCGGCAAGCGTACCGGCCCGGCCGAGATCGAGGCGCTGTTGCTGGCTACCCACCGCGTCAGCGATGCCGCCGTGGTCGCGGTCCCCGATCCGGTCAAAGGCTCGGCGGTCGTCTGCGCCGTCGTACCTGGACCGGACGAGACGCCCGGTCCGGAACTCGCATCCGCTCTTTCCGACGCCGTCGCTACCGGCCTCGGCGGTTCGTTTCGGCCGAAACAGTTGCTGTTCGTGCGCGATCTGCCGCGTACCCGCAACCTGAAGACCATGCGCCGTGTGATCCGCGCCGTGCTGCTCGGCGAGGAACCCGGCGATCTCTCGGCCCTGGTCAATCCCGAGGCGATCGAGGAACTGCGAAAGATCGTGGCGGCGCAACAGGGCTGAGGCGGAGTGGAATCTCGAATGATGCGATTGCAAGGACGGACTGCTCTCGTCTCCGGCGCTGGCGGACCGATGGGACGTACGGTCGCCGAGCTCTTCGCCCGCGAGGGCGCCTCGCTCGTCCTCACCGACATTTCCGGTAGCCGGCTCGACGAGTCGGTCGCCGCGATCACGCCGCTGCTGAGGGCCGGCGCCAGGGTGACCGCCCAGCGAGCCGACGTCACACAGGCGGGGGAGGCCGCGGCGGTGGTCGCGGCCGGGCGCGCCGCGATCGGCCACGTCGACATCGTCGTCAACATCGTCGGCGGCATCAAGGCCAAGGTGTTATTCGAACCGATGGTGACGATGACGGAGCAACGCTGGGACGCGACATTCGCGCTCAACACCAAGGGCATCCTGCACCTGACCAAGCTACTGGCGCCGATCATGGTCGAGCGCCAATATGGCAAGATCGTCAACATCTCGTCGATCAACTTCGCAGGCGAGATGGGCAATGCCGACTACGGCGCCGCCAAGGCGGCGGTCGCCTCGTTGACGCGGACCATGGCAATCGAGTTCGCGCCTCACGTCAACGTTAACTGCATTGCGCCTGGCACCATTCGAACGTCGGTGCTGCAACGCATGTCGGCGGATGAGCTTGCCTTCTACGCGGCGAAACCGCTGTTGAAGCGGCTTGGCGAACCAGCCGATGTCGCCAACGCCTGCCTGTTTCTGGCGAGCGACGAGGCGTCCTACATCACGGGTGAGATCCTCGCCGTGTCGGGCGGTATCTGGCCAGCGCTGTAGCCGTCATTCGCAGACCCATTTCGGAGAAGGGACATTCTTGTCAGACGTTGTAATGGCGCCGGCCAAGTATTTGATTTCATGGTGCCGGTTGAGAGGATTGAACTCCCGACCTTCGGTTTACAAAACCGCTGCTCTACCGCTGAGCTAAACCGGCAACTGAACGACGCGCAAAATCCTGCTTTTATCGCTGTTGCCTGCCGCGACGGCGGGGCCGTTGGGGCAGGCGCCGTCAAATATCAGAGTTGTGTGGCAAGGGCTACTGGCAGGAAAACACCCCCATAACAGGGGCCGGCGGGATCCAGCGTTCCGCCCTCCCAGGTTCTGTGCGTCGGGCCTGACAGTAGGCGCGGGCCTAGCCCGTTTGGGGCGAAATCGGTTCTTCCCCCGGCCATTGGAATGCCGTCGGCCGATTAGTTAACCGCTGATTAATTTCCTTCTGCCACTGATGCGTGCAACGCCCAGCTATCCCCGGGGGCGAACGGAGGCCTTCATGGCAGATATCATGAGCATCCTGCAGTCGAGCTACACGGCTACGTCTCCGAACAGCCTGTTCTCGCCGGGGTCGAAATTCGCCAAGGTCGATCCGACGAAATGGGAAGGCACCTGGACGGGTAAGGATTTCAAGAATCAGCCGTTCACCTTCAAGATTACGAATGTCAAAGGCTACCGGGCCGACGTGACGTTTGAGAGTTCCGCGGGCCTGCAGGAACAAAAAGCCTTCATCACCACCAAAAACGTATTTCGGATCGGCGATTCCAGCTTCGCGTTAACCGGAAAGGGTACGGCGAAGCTGACGACGATCGTGACCGACCCGAATACGGGCATCCAAACCGCGAATACGGCTATCGCCCACCAAAAAACCTGATCGCCAAAGGCCTTCGACAGGTTTTGTCAGCGTGGTTGTTCGGTGCGCCTTCGCCCGTTGGGTTGCCGAATTGGACGGAACCGATGTTAGTTGCCCCGCGGGAATCAAGGGGTGGAGAGAAGCGGCATGGCGAGCAGGCTGGCGACACTGATCTCAGCGATGTTCTTGCTCGCAGGATTGACGGCGGCCCATGCGGCCGATCCCGGATTTTGCAGACAATACGCCCAGGCCTCGCTCAATCAGGTGCGGGGCGGGCTTGCCAATCCCGCTTGCGCCGGCGGCCTGCAAGGTCCCCGCTGGTCCTCGGATTTTGCGGTTCATTACGAGTGGTGTCTTGGCGCCTCCTATGGTGCCGCGGGCGCCGAAAGAGATGCACGCACACGGTTTTTGAGAGGCTGTACCGGTCGCTGAGCCATAGGCTTTGCGCTTGATCCTTGATTTGAGCGGACGAAAAAAAAGGCGGCCTTGTGGCCGCCTTTTTTTCGATATCGCGATGCTTTGCAGGCCTATGCGAAGCGAACGGTGCTTGCCGCCGTCGGGCTAGTATCCCATTGCGTGGTGGCGCAAGTGGCTGTCGCGTAGGCAATTCAAGTCGTTGTGGTCGTCCCAACCGCCCCTGGCGCGCCAGCTGCTCCAGGCCATGTAATCCTCCTCCTTGGTATAGGGATTTCCCGCGTCGTGTCCCGGGCAAGTGCCGGTTTCTTCGACGTAATAGCCGGGGTGGGCGGCGGCATGCTGCGCCATGGCGGGCCCTGCAAGCACGCAAGAAAGGACTGCAGCAGCACCCAACAATGTAAGTTTGGTCATGCGTTCCTCCATTGGGTTGTGCCAAGAGCAAAGCGTAAAACGCGAACGGCGAATGCAGGTTCCGATTTTGGTTCCCTGACCGGGTACAAATAGTTGTGATGGTTGCGTAATACAGATGCAGCGCAGCATGCGCCCCAGTTGGTGTGATCGGCTCGATGTTCGGGATGGGCGCGCTGTCGGCGGTCATTGCCGCGCCGCTCGCGCTCTCCGCGCGCTGGCTGACCTGGGCCAACAGCGGCCTGCAGGGGGCCGTCGGCGTCATTACCATCGCGATCGGTGCCAGAACGATCGTGGAAACCATGTTGGCGTGACCGTGGCACTTCTACGCGCTCCGGCCGTTAACATTTTCATAACCGCGATCATCAGCAATTGACGGAGCGTGAACGCTTAGGCGTTAGGCTTACCGGCGGTTTGACCCACGGCCTTAACCATTGGGCTTACCCGTTCGATTAGGGTACGGCGAGATTTGGATTTGAGATGATGCGCGCGGGAATTGCACTGGCAATTTTGATCGGGGCGACCTGCACGGCCATGGCTGGCAGCAACGGCCCTTACATCGTGATTCCCGGCCGCCCTGGTGTGCCCATCATCATTAACGGTGTCGACGCATCCTACTCGGTTGTCGAGGGCGACTGGGGCCTTGGCAAGGGCATCCATGTGCAGCCCACGGTCTATGGCGGCCGTCCCGTCCTCGAGCCGCCTGTCGGTCATTACTATCCGAGTTCCGGTCGCGAGCCGGGCTATGGGCGCCTCGAGATCGAACCAGCGGGCAAGCCGCGGCCCGCCGAAAGCTTTCATGAATCGACGTCAGCGCAATCCACGCCCCAGCCGCCGCAGCCTGCTGTGCCGCTTTATCCGCCCGCGGTGATCACCGCGCCGCCATATGGTGGGGCTGGCATCCAGCAGAATTTTGGCGATCCGCCGCGGGATTTCAGGGACCGAACCCCGCTGAAGCCCCGCCAGTAGAAACCTGCGACAACAACAAACATACCCACAGGAGAGAGTAATGCGTCAGACGATTTCAGGATTGGTAGCGGCGATCGCTGTGCTGGCCGCGAGCGCTGCGCCCGCGATGGCATGCGGCGGACTGTTCGAAGGTGGGTGCTCGCCGTGCGGATATGCCAGCCCCTGCGCGCAGGTCTACGTGCCGGCCTACACTTACGCGGGCTGCAACACCGGCTGCGGCGGTTGGGTCTACCCTGAGCGGCTGCCCGATCCGGTGCAGCAGTATGGCGCCGCCCCGGTGGCGCCGCCGCAGTACTACTACGTCGATCAGGGCCCGACCTTCACCGGTCCCGGCAATTTCGCGCCGTATCGGGTCTATCGGGAAGGCGGGTGTCCGGCTGGGACGGCTATCACCGTCGTTCCTACCACTACGCTCGCCACTACGGCTATCGCGAGCACGTGCTGCGCCGCTACTATTGATCGCCGCATTCAATTGAGAACAGCGGCGCCCGTTCGCGAACAGAGCCCGGTTCCGATCGAATCAGAACCGGCGCTCTGGCTTTTTGTTTTGACGCGTTTCGTGGCGCGAACCGGTATCCACCCCCGGATCAAGTCCGAGGGCAGGCCTCGCTGGAAAACGCTCTGGCGAGCGGGCGTCTCTTTTTGGGATGCTCAGCCCATCAGGCCGAGCTTGCTCGCCCCGATGTAGAGCGCCAGCACCGCGGCGTTCGACACGTTCAGACTCTTGATTTCGCCGGGCATGTCGAGCCGCGCCACCACGCTGCAGGTCTCGCGCGTCAACTGCCGCAAGCCCTTGCCCTCGGCGCCGAGCACCAGCGCTAAGGGCTGCCGCAGGGCGACCGCGCCGAGATTCTCGCTGCCTTGGCTGTCGAGCCCGACCGTCAAAAAACCCTGGTCGTTCATCTCGGTGAGCGCGCGCGCGAGATTTTGCACCGTTACCAGCGGCACCAGTTCCAGCGCGCCCGAGGCGGACTTCGCCAGCACACCGGTTGCTTCGGGACTGTGGCGCGCGGTCGTGACGATGGCCTTGACCGCGAAGGCCGCCGCCGAGCGCATGATCGCGCCGACATTGTGCGGGTCGGTGATCTGGTCGAGCACCAGAACAATGCCTTCCTGCGCGAGCGTATCGATATCCGGCGAGGGCAGGGGATCGGCTTCCGCCAGAAGGCCCTGATGCACGGCGTCCGGCCCGAGGCGCTGGTCGATCAGGCTCGGCCGCACGATCTCCGGCGTCACGCGGGTGTCGATATGGTCGTCGGCGAGACGCCGGGCGGCGTTTTCGGTCACCAGCAGCTTGCGAATTCGCCGCCGTGGATTGGCCAAAGCCGCCGCGACCGTGTGCCAGCCGTACAGGATGACCGGATCGTCCGCGCCCCCGTCACGGCCGCGCCAAGGCGGCCGGCGGCCGGATTCGCGGCCCCGGTCTCCTCCCTTGCCGCCGCCACGCCGGAACTTTGGCTTTCGATCGCGATCGCTCATGCGCCAGCTTGTGTCATGGGTTCCGGATAATGGCAATTTGGTGCCTTAATTTGAGTCCTGGGGACCGCGGTTTAGCCGCCGGCGTTGGTTGACTTTGCCATGGCCCTTCGCCCATAAACGCGCCCGACCGGGAGCTCGCCATCGGCGCCCGGTTTTAATGTCATCCATGGGCTATCTGCCGCCGTTTCGGCGGATGGGCCGGCGATGCGGTTGAGCGGGGGAGTGTCCCGAGTGGCAAAGGGAGCTGACTGTAAATCAGCCGTCTTATGACTTCGAAGGTTCGAGTCCTTCTTCCCCCACCAGCCTTCGCTTGCTGCGCAAGCTACGGCTCGGCAAGCCCTGGCGTAGCGACGGCTGCCGCGCCGAAGCCCGAGGGGCGAAGGCGGGCCTCGTTTCGGGAGCCACAGCTCGGCATGCCATCCCGTCTCACCCGCCGCGAAAGCTGACCGGTGTCCTTTTTCCAAGCCTGGCTGACGCGCGAAAGCATCCGGTTTCGCCTGCGCGCGCTGAAGGCCAGATTCCGCGATCAAAAGGCTGAGTTCGAGATCATCAGCCGGCACCTCCGCCCCGGTGATATCGCCTGCGACATCGGCGCCAACAAGGGCAGTTTTATTTATTGGCTGTCGCGCTGGTGCGGGACGGGACGGGTGGTCGCCTTCGAGCCGCAGCCGGAATTCGCCCGGCGCCTTGCCGAGGTCTGCCGCGCCACCGGGCTCGACAACGTGACGGTCGAAGCCAGGGCGGTCTATTCGCATTCCGGCCAGCAGGAATTGTTCGTTCCCGCGGGGCATTCGCCCGGCGCCTCGCTCACGCACCGAGCGGCGGAAGCGAAAAGCTTCACGACGCTGTCGGTGCCGGTGACCGCACTCGACGATTATTTCGATGCGAACGAGAAGATCGCGCTTCTCAAGATCGATGTCGAGGGCGCGGAGTTCGGGGTCTTCAAGGGCGCCGAGCGGATCCTGCGGCAGCACGCGCCGTTACTCGTTTTCGAATGCGAAAATCGCCACCTCGCGCCCGGCACTGTCCAGGATGTATTTTCTTACCTTGAGGGTTTGGGCTATCAGGGCAGCTTCATCAGGGGCGATCAGGTGTTGCCGATCGCCCAGTTCGATGCCGCCGTGCATCAGCGCCAGGACGGCGAGTGGTTCTGGAAGCGCAAGGACTACTGCAACAATTTTGTCTTTCGTAAAGCGCCGGAGCGGCGATAGCTCCAACCGCGGCTTGTGCGGCGAGAGTGCGCAATGCCATCCACGTCATTCCGGGGCAGCCCGCAGGGCTGAACCCGGAATCTCGAGATTCCTGGCGCGAGATTCCCCGATGTGCGCTTGCACATCTGAGGTTCGCACTTTCCGCAGGTCATAGAGAATGGGCGTCAGGGCCGTGATGACCTCTTTGTATTGAGTTAGCTCCTTCGTATTCATGATTGATGCGGCTCCGCCACAGTCTGATCCCGCAAGGTCACCACTTCACACGCGCCATGAATCTATTACAATACGTGACATCAACGTAAAAGCTGCGAACCAACGCGGCTGCTAATACTAAAACTACCTCAACTACCAAAACCGTTCGCAAAATGCCAGCTTCGAACGCGCCCCGGAATGACAATGAAGCAAACAAAAAAGGCGCGGCGGGATGGCTCCCGTCGCGCCCCGACTTTTGAAACTCGCTGGTCCAGGCGCTGAGAGCGCCCTGTTGCCAAGCCCGAAAAGCTTAGCGGGCGATCCCAGCGAGGTGACAGCGCTTGGTATAAGACACTGGATCACCTCCTTTCGTTGTTGATGGAAACATCAGTATAGGCAGGGATTTGCCGCCTGTTAAGGGCCGCCCTTTAACGGTCGCCTTTAAGGGGCGCTTTGGCGCATGGGTGGTTGAGGCGGCTCGAAGGGCGTGTTAGTTGATCGGCCGCGCGCGGGTGTAGCTCAATGGTAGAGCAGCAGCCTTCCAAGCTGAATACGAGGGTTCGATTCCCTTCACCCGCTCCAA
>CAVWDY010000032.1:0-69930 GCA_963753875.1 uncultured Alphaproteobacteria bacterium
ATAGGTGGAGACGCCGGAGAACATTCCGATCTTTCGACCCGATCGGGTCTGGAAAATTGGAAAAAGCAACCCGATCTATAGCGACGTCGATACCCAAAAATTGCTCTCCCAGGAAACCCATCCATGGACCCGGACAGGCGCAAAGTTCTTGAGACCATTGTTCTAGGTGCCGCAGGAAGTGCTGCCTGGGACGGCATTCTCCGTGGCGTGGCAAATCTGGATAAGTGGTCCACGCTAACCAAATTCATTCCGATCGAAACTTCTTTGTCGGAGCGGCTTGCTCCAGAGATTTTGAGGGCCGCGAAGACTTTATTCGGGGATCGCGGAGAAATGCTCAAGATTGTCGGTGGACGCGACCACTACCAATATCCGAAGACCATGCATCCCGATGACAAGTGGGCATGCGAGCTAGTCGGTCAGTACGCCGAGCAACTTGCCGAGCAGCACGAAGTTGATCCCGAACCCGCATCGCTGTCGTCAGCGGGTTCCTTTGTTTGTACGGGGAGTCCGGTTTCAAATGCCTGGACGCGAGCCTTTCTGGAATACACTTAGGACAGCCCCCAGAATTATTGAATCGGATATTTGACTGGCGCCATGCGGTAAATTGACTCGGCCTGGCGGGATTCCCTGGAGTTGGCTGGGGCATTATGCAGGTCGGCATGATCGACAGGCAGGCGATTCGGCGAAGGTGGGAAGCGGTCGGCTCGAAGCTCGATGAGCGCGGTCGGCGGATGTTCGCATCTGGGGAAGCGCTTGTGGCAGGATGGGGCGGCGTTGAGGCGGTCTCGGAGATCACGGGACTTGCGCGCTCGACCATCGGCCGAGGAAAGAAAGAACTCAAAGCCGCGCCGCTGCCGAAGGGCCGGATCCGCCGCGGTGGTGCTGGCCGACCGGATCTTTCGAGCCGGGACGCAACGCTGGTCGAGGATCTGCGCAGCGTGATCGAGCCGGCGACGCTCGGCGATCCGATGCGCCCGATGTTGTGGGTGTCGAAAAGCCACGAAAAGCTCGCCGTCGCGTTGCAGAAGAAGGGCCATGAGATCAGCGCCAGTAGCGTGAAGAGACTGTTGCCGACGCTCGGCTACAGCCGGCAGTCGAACCGCAAGGCCGACGAGGGCTCGAAGCATCCCGACCGCAATGCGCAATTCGAGCACATCAACGCCAAGGTCGTCGCGGCACAGGCCGCGGGACAGCCCGTCATCTCGGTCGATACCAAGAAGAAAGAACTGGTCGGCAATTACAAGAACGGTGGGACCGACTATCGTCCGAAGGGTGATCCGCGGCGCGTGAAGGTGCACGACTTCGAGGACAAGGAACTCGGCAAGGTCGTGCCTTACGGGGTGTACGACATCAGCGCGAATGCGGGATGGGTGAGTGTCGGGATCAACGGCGATACCGCTCAATTCGCGGTCGCATCGATTCGCCGCTGGCTCGACGTCATGGGGCGTGAGCGCTACCCGGACGCCCGCGAGTTGACGATCACGGCTGATGGCGGCGGCTCCAACGGATCGCGTGTCCGGCTATGGAAAGTCGAGCTACAGAAGTTCGCCGACACGACGGGCCTCATACTCCACGTCCATCACTATCCACCAGGTACGTCGAAGTGGAACAAGATCGAACATCGCATGTTCTGCCACATCACGCAAAACTGGCGTGCACGGCCCCTGACCGATCGCTTGGCCGTAGTCGAACTGATTGCCGCGACGACCACCAAAGCCGGCCTCAAAGTCGAAAGCGCGCTCGACACCGCAACCTACCAAAAGGGCATCAAAGTCTCCGATGCCGAAATGAAAACTCTCGACATCCAGGGCGACGCATTCCATCCTGAATGGAACTACACCATCCGTCCAAGATCGACCTCAAACCAGCGCGGTTAATTTGACGGCTGTCCTTACGTCGACCAATCGAAGCCTGCCCATGGACTTAGCCGCCTTCCCCACCCGGTGCTGGATCTGGTATTTGAGTTCGAGTTACGTCCCAAGGTCACTGCTGTCCGGCAATTAGTCGAACAGATTCAATTGAGTAAGAGTTTCACCGTCAGGATTTTGCAGAGCGCTTTCATGCAGTAGCTGATCCATGGGCGTTTTCTCGAATAGCATCAGACTCAAAATCTGTAAAATTGTGTAGAGCGACGCCAGCAGTTCTAAAAGTAGTGGCGGCGGCTAATTTTGGGGATTCCCAAATCATTGAGAAAATGATTCACCATATCGATGAAGCTGTTGCCATTCCTTCTGGCGGGTTTGAAGGCGGTTTGCGCCGCCTTTCCGGATCCCCGTAAGGGGCGCGGCGGCAATATCGCCATGGCGGATTTCGGCCTGTCGGCTTTCGCGATGTTTTTCGTGCAGAGCGCTTCTTTCCTGTCCTTTCAACGCGCTCTGGAGAAAGGCCAGGGCCGGTCGAATTGCCAGAGCCTGTTCGGCATCGAGAAAATTCCGTCCGACAATTACATCCGCGACATGCTCGACGAAGCGGACCCGGCGCTGCTCGCACCCTGCTTCGGGCGTCTGGAAGCTCTGCTGGCCGAGCCGCCGTTGCGCCAGGCCTTTGGCAGGCTGGGTGGCAGAACGCTGGTCGCCTGGGATGGAACCGAGTTCTTTTGCTCGCAAAAGCTCGGCTGCCCGCATTGCCTGACGCGCAAGCGCTCCAACGGCAAGGTTGAGTCGTATCACGCCATGCTGGCGGCGACGGTCGTCGCGCCCGGCCATGCCAAAATCGTACCTCTGATGCCGGAGTTCATCGCACCGCAAGACGGCGCCGAAAAGCAGGATTGCGAGCGAAACGCCGTCAAGCGCTGGTTCGACAAGCATCACGCCCGGCTCGCGCCGTTGCGGCCCATCTATCTCGGCGACGATCTCTTCGCCTGCCAGCCCATCGCCACGATGGTGAAGGACAATGGCGGCGACTTCATCTTCACAGCCAAGGAAAGTTCGCACACCGCGCTCTACGACTTCATCCAGGGCGCCGAGGCCTTTCGTCACGACGAAATAGTCCGCAAGGGTAAGACCACCGACACGTTCCGCTACCGCTGGTTCGAGGCCGTGCCGCTGCGCGACGGCAAGGACGCCTTGTTCGTCAACTGGATCGGCTTCGAGATCATCGATGCAAAGGGCCGCGTCAAATATTCCATGGCATGGGTCACGAGCCTTCCGGTCACGAAACAAAATGTCGCCGAAATCGTCGCCTGCGGCAGGACGCGCTGGAAGATCGAGAACGAAGGCTTCAACGTGATGAAAAATCACGGCTACGAGTTCGAACACAATTTCGGCCATGGCCAGCGTTTCCTGGCGATGATGCTGGCGAGCCTCAACCTCCTCGCCTTCGCCTGGCACACCGCCCTCGAATTGCTCGAGCCACCATGGATCGCCGCCCGCGAGGCCGCGGCCAAGCGAACCAGCTTCTTCGCCCATCTGGCCACCATCACCGCCTACGCCGTCTTTCCCTCCTGGACCGTCTTCCTCGAAGCCCTCGCCACCTTCACCATCCCGCCCGAGCTGATGAATGTCCAAAAAATCGAATGACACCGGTCCAAATGCCTACTTTTAGAATTGCTGGAGCGACGCGGCGACGCCGAGTCGCTTTTTGATGATGGCGACGAGCACGTAAACGCTGATGGCGATCCAGATTTGCGTTTTGACGGCATTCTCGTTAACGCCGAAAAACGCTTTGATGCGTAGATGCTGCTTGATCCACTTGAAGAACAATTCGACTTGCCAACGGCATTTGTAAAGCTGCACCACGGTCAAGGCCGGAATCTCGAAATTGCTGGTGAAGAAGCCAAGGCGCTTGTCGTTTTCCTGGTCATGAAAGCCGACGTAGCGCAGATATTGCGGATAGTCGTCGGCTGACGTCACACCCGTGAGACGAACGGTTTGGTCACAGCGCAAGCCCGTTGTCTTATCGACGGCGCGCGAATAAACGCGGCGAAAAAGCGTGTTGCTTTTTGGGCGGATGATGAAGAAAGCCCCCGCCTGCGTCAGGCGATATAGTCGCGCGAAATCGAGGAAACCACGATCCATGATGGTGAAGCTGCCGGGTTCTGGCGCGATGAGGTCAAGCACGTTCACCTCGTGCATTTTGCCGTCGGAAACATGGATAAACGAAGGAATATTGCCGCGCAGATCGATCTGCGTGTGCATTTTCACAGCGGCTTTGGCGGCGCGAAAATGCGCCCATGGAAACACTTTGAGCGACAGGTCGATGGTCGTTGTGTCGAGAGCGTACACGGTGTTATCGAGATCGACGCCGAAGGCGTCTCCCGCATAGAGCCGCCGCGCTTCAACGATCAAGGCGTTCGCGAAATCGCGATAAATGCGCCAGTCGCGCTTCTCGTTGGCATCGGCCAGATTGCTGCACGCGACATGCCCGCGAATGCCGAGATGATAGAGTTTGGAGTCTTGTGCGCGCAAACAAACTTCGATATCGCGCAGACTTTCGCGAAACGTCAGTTGCGCAAACGCCATGCACAAATACTGATCCAGATGCGAAAAGGTTTTGGTTGGGTAGCTCGACGGATATCGCGCAACGCATCGCCGGAATGTGTGCAACGGCAGGAAATCGATGAGTTGAGCGAAAACCAGCTTGCCAGCGAATATTGAGAAACTCCGGGGCAGAAACCCCAAGTCTCTCAAATCTGAGTTCAAGTCGGTAACACCCCCTGAACCGCATTTCTTTATTGCAGCTCAATATGTTACGCTGCCAGATCGTAAGAGGGGCAAAACCTGTGGCGGTATGAATTTACGATTCACGGGAAGGCACGAGTCAGATTCATTCTGGGGATGTCGCTGCCCGAGGATCTTGACCGTCTATCGCACGCCGAGCTGAAGGGCTTGGTTGTGAAACAGTGGGAGCAGATGGTCGAACTGCGGCGAATGGTTATGGCGCTGCGCGATGAGGTTGCCCGATTGAAGGGCGGTCCGGGCCGGCCGAACATCAAGCCGAGTGGCATGGAGCGGGGGACCGAGCCGAAGCGGCCGGGGAGCTCGGGCAGCCATAAACGCCCGAGAGGCAGCACGCGGTCGAAGCTTTCGATCGACGAGGAGCAGGCGGTCAAGGTTGCGGCGCCGCCGCGCGGCTCCCGCTTCAAGGGCTACACGAGCTTCGTGGTGCAGGATCTGGTGATCCGTCCGCATGTGGTGAATTTCCGCTGCGAGCGCTGGCAGACGCCGGATGGCGCCATGATGACGGCGCCGCTGCCGGCCGGCATCGATGGTCACTTCGGACCGCAATTGCGCCGCTTCGTGCTCGCCCAATACCATCAGGGGCAGATGACCGTGCCGCGGCTGGTGACGCTGTTGCGCAGCCTCGGCATCTTGATCTCGAAGCGCCAGGTGGTGCGTCTGCTGATCGAGGGCCGGGACGGCTTCCTCGGTGAGGCCCGCGACGTGCTGCGTGCCGGGCTTTCCAGCGCCGCCTGGATCACGGTGGACGACACCGGCGCACGCCACAAGGCCAGCAATGGCTTCTGCACGCAGATGGGCAACGCCCACTTCGCGTGGTTCGGCACAACCGCCTCCAAGAGCCGGCGCAACTTCCTCGCATTGCTGCGCGCCGGCCACGGCGATTACGTCATCAATGATGAGGCGCTCACCTACATGCGAGCGCGCGCGCTGGCCGCTCACGTGATCGCTCGTCTGGTCGAGCATCCCGACCGCTGCTTCGCCAGTGAGAAGGCCTGGAACGCACATCTCGAAAAGCTTGGGATCTCGGCGCTCAAGGTCAATCCGGATCCCGTGATGGTCGCCACCGAGGGGGCGCTGTGGGGGAGCGTCAAGGCGCACGGCTTCCTCCCCGATACGGTCATTGTCAGCGACGATGCCGGTCAGTTCAACGTCGGCCGGCACGGCCTATGCTGGGTTCATTCCGAGCGCCTGGTTCACAAGCTCGACGCCTTCACGGACCAGAGCCGCGCCGCCCAGGCCAGCGTCCGCAACCTGATCTGGCAGTTCTACGGCGATCTGAAAAATTATCGCAGCGATCCCGGCAAACAGCGCAAGGCCGCCTTGCGGGCGCGGTTTGATCGCATCTTCCAGCGCAAGACCGGCTTCGTCACCCTCGACCGTCTGCTTGCGCGGCTGCACGCCAACAAGCCCGAACTGCTGATGGTACTCGACCGACCCGAGATCCCGCTGCACACCAATGGATCGGAAAATGACGTCCGCTGCCAAGTGACCCGGCGCAAGGTCAGCGGCGGCACGCGTAGCGACGCAGGTCGCGACTGCCGCGACGCGTTCCTTGGCATCGCAAAGACCTGCGCCAAGCTCGAAATTGCGTTTTGGGACTACCTCGGTGCACGACTGAACGTCCCGGGCGCCCCGGTCATTCCATACCTGCCCAACTTGGTCCTTGCCCGGTCCCGATCACCTTGATCGCCGCGACTTTCGCCCCTCTTACGCCAGATCAGGTGAATACTCCACCGCCTAAAGGCGGTGGC
This sequence comes from uncultured Alphaproteobacteria bacterium, assembly GCA_963753875.1. Lineage (GTDB taxonomy): Bacteria > Pseudomonadota > Alphaproteobacteria > Rhizobiales > Xanthobacteraceae > Bradyrhizobium. The sequence goes on from CAVWDY010000032.1 coordinate 6,431, forward strand.
TTCGAGTTACGGCTAAAAGCCGGATTGGTCGGCCCTATGGGCCGACTGGTGCAAATTCTGAAACATTTATGCTCGGGGGCCTTCTCGCAAAAACCCCAAGGTGAGGAAGCCCAGAGTTTTGATTTGAATGCTAAAGCAGTCTCGACGACACTCGTTTGCGACTCGATCCCATGCCGCCTAAAGGCGTGGGGTTTACGGATCCCCTATCGGGGACTCTAAATTGCCGGACAGCAGTGTCCCAAGGTTATTCATCGTTCGACGAAACTGGAGCTTCATGGCCCAGAAGCTGGAAAGCAGGAATGGAATTGGTCGATCCGGGATCGGAACGGCCATCTTTTTGTTCCAAACACCCACGATCAAGTCTCCGATCTGCAGGCTCTGTTCACGATAAACGGCATGGAATTGGGCGCTCATCCCCATAGCAATGCGAAGCGCTTGATAGCCACGTCCATCAGTCGCCACTTTCAATTCGAGCCCGTCAACGTTTAGCGGATCAACAAGTTATGGCCGGTAATCCGCACGATATCCAACCCGAAGAGGCGCTGGCGAGGGGCATCTGGACCCAGCACAGCGAAATGGCCAATGGCGAGCTTCGATTCCGGCTGAAGCACAGTGATGGAACCGCTTACATACGGACCGAGGCCACCAACAGCAGTGGCTGGCAGAAGAGCCATTATCATCGGACAGTCCGGGAAACCTACATCGTTCAACGCGGTCGAATGGCTCTTGCCGAACTCATCGATGGTGCGCTGAAAATGCGTGTGTTCGGACCTAGCGAGATATGCACTACTGAACCGAACATCTCGCACAATGTTTACTTGTACCGTGACTCGGTCATTCATACCGTAAAACATGGCGAAGATGGCAGCATCGCCGATTGGCACGTCGATCCTTCTCTCGACAAGATGACATCTCACTTGACCGAGTCCGAGATAGGGCTCCTATCTCAGAATTGAACCGGGCTGCCTCGGCGCATGCTTGTCTTTCCACATACTATCATCTTGCAATCGGTTTTTGCGGAATCGAAAGATCGCGATAAACCGCGGCGATCTTGTTTGCTTCGGCATCCAGGCTGAATTTTTCAAGCACCTGCGCCCGCGCCCGTTCGCCCATGGCCGCCGCGGCTTTGGGATCGCGCATCAGCGGCTCCAGCGCCGCCACCAGCGCATCGACGTCGCCGGGCGGCGTCAGCACGCCAGTGACGCCATCCTCGACCACGACCTCCGCGGCGCCCGCGCGCGACGCCACCAGCGCGTTCCCTGCCGACATCGCCTCGATCAGCGTCAGCCCGAAACCTTCATTGCGCGAGGTGAAGGCGTAGATCGTCAGCCGCTGGTACCAGCGCGGCACCTCTTCGATCGGAAGTTCGCCCGTCATGAGGATGCGCGAGGTGAGGCCCGCGGCCTCGATCCGCCTCTTCAGATCGTTGGCAAAGCCCTGTTGTTCCGGCGTGATCGCTCCGACCACGACGGCGGTGAAATCGGGATAACGCGGCAGCAACCGGCACATCGCGTCCACGAACACGTCCGTGCCCTTTTGCGCCCGCACCCGGCCAAAGCAGCCGATGGCGTAGCGGCCCGGCAAGCCGGCTTCCGCGAACGCCGATGCGCGATCGACCGGCGGTGCGTAGCTGTCGGTATCGATGCCGTGCAGGATCACCGTCGCCTTGCGCTTGAGAAACGATGCTGAAATCGCGCTGGTGGCGATGATCGCATCCATCCTTCCGATCAGCCACCGCGTGATCCAGCTGTGATGCCGCTGCGCCGCCGAGGTGAACACCAGTTTCAACGGCCAGCCGAGCGACCTCAGCAGCACGCCGACGATCATCTCGTTGTTGCGCCGCGCGTGCCAGATCACCGGTGTGGGCCTTCGCCGCAATCTCAGGAGATCGGCAAATCCGATCCGCGCGATGCCGTCGGGCGCATTGGGACCCAGCCATGCCGAACGGAACATTTTGGCGAGCTTCGGCGCCACCATCCGGTTGGTCGCGGTAACGCCGGAATAGCGCCTGTGCAGATTCGGCACGATCAGCTGCAGATTTCCGGCGGAAATGTTCGCAGGTCCCACGTCAGGCTCCGTTTCGCGCATTTCCTATACGCAACATTAAGCATAGTGGCCAGTTCGCATGCGCCGAAACCCACTCTTCACCGCGATCCCGATAGCATCCTCTCATATCGAGCGCGATCAGCAAAAGTGGGACCCGGTTTTGCGTCCGATCGCGCTCCAAACAATGAAGGGCGCATGATCTATTCGCCAAACCGCTCACACTTTGGCGGATCATGCGCTGCAGATGGATGAGTTCATGACCGTGCTAGTCACCGGCGGCGCCGGCTATATCGGAAGTCATATGGTTCACGCGCTGGTGGAAGCCGGCGAAAGCGTTGTCGTGATCGACAACCTCTCCACCGGCTTTTCCGCGTTCCTGCCCGAAGGTGTGCCGCTGTTCATTGGGGACGCCGCCGACGAGAACCTCGTCGAAGGCGTGATCGCCGCGCACAAGGTGGAAAGCATCATTCATTTCGCAGGCTCGGTGGTGGTGCCGGAATCGATGCGCGATCCGCTTCTCTATTACCGCAACAACACCATGACCACGCGCAGCCTGTTGAACACGGCGGTCAAATGCGGCGTCAACCGCTTCATCTTTTCATCGACCGCGGCCGTGTACGGCAATCCGGATCAGGTGCCGGTTCCCGAACATGCGCCGACCCGGCCATTGTCGCCTTACGGCTCCTCGAAGCTGATGGCCGAAATCATGTTGCATGATGCGGCCTCCGCGCACGGCATGAACTATGTCGCGCTGCGCTACTTCAATGTGGCGGGCGCCGACCCGCAGGCACGGATCGGGCTTGCGACGGTGGGCGCAACGCATCTGATGAAAATCGCGGTCGAGGCGGCCACCGGACAGCGCGCCAAGATCGACGTGTTCGGAACCGATTATCCGACGCCGGACGGAAGCTGCATCCGTGATTTCATTCACGTCAGCGATCTTGCGCAGGCGCATCGCGCGGCGTTGGCGTACTTGCGTGGCGGCGGGACGTCCACGACGCTGAACTGCGGCTACGGCCGCGGCTATTCCGTGCTGGAGACCATCGAGGCGGTGCGCCGTGTTTCGGGGCGCAATTTCGCGGTTCAATATGCCGCTCGCAGGCCCGGCGACATCATGACCATGGTCGCCGACACCAGCCGCATTCGCAAGCTGCTCCACTGGACGCCGCAATATGATGATCTCGAGACCATTGCCCGGCACGCGCTGGCCTGGGAAGAGAAACTGCTCCGCGAGCGGCATGGCGAGCTTGAGCACGCGGTGTCGGCCTGAAAAATCTCCACCGCTGGTGTGGTGGCTCAGAAGTTCTCTTCATTTTCGCGGCGATTCCTTCAAGAGAACTTCTGAGCCAAAACCACACCAGAATTATAGATTTCTAATGTCCTTTCGAATCCGAAGTTCGCTCGGGGGGGTGCGGCAGGGTATTGCGAACTTCGGTTTCGGGACATTAGATCATGATCCGATTAGGTTGAATCGGATCATGATCTCATCTCTTTGTTTGAGCATGATCTTTTCGGAAAACCGGTTCCCACTTTTCCGGATCATGCTCTAGCCCTGATTTGGCTTGAAAAACCCGCTTATAGCGGGCAAGGAGACGGAGGTTTCGGAGCAACCCTGACACGTGCCCCGTTTCCGAAGTTCGTGATCCATTGCGGGGCCACTGCACGAACTTCGGAAACAAAAGGGGCACTAGCAAATATATGTTTCTAGTGCCGCTTTTCGATTTGAAGTTCCCAACGCGAACTCGCAGCAACCACTGCAGGAACTTCAAATCGGCGGCACTAGCGGGGCAGTGGACCGCCCAAGGCCGTCAATGGAACGCGGATGACCGAACTTCCGAAGAAAATCACCGACGATCCCTATGGCGCCGCGATCCTGATTCGCCGCCTGGTCATGGAGCAGGGCGTCGCCTACTGGCGGCGCTATCTGCTGGCGTTCATGCTGATGGCGGTCTCGGCCGCGACGACCGCGGGTTCGGCCTATCTGCTCGGCCAGGTCATCAATCAGGCCTATGTCGACAAGAACATCCGCGGCATCGCGATCCTGTCCGGCGTCACCGTCGTCATCTTCATTCTCAAGGGGGCGGCGACCTACGGACATCAGGTGATTTTGTCGAAAATCAGCAATGCCATCCTCGCCAACAACCAGCGGCGGCTGTTCGCCAAACTGATGAGCGAAAGCGTCGGCTTTTTCTCCGAGCGGCATTCGTCGGAATTCCTGGCGCGCCTCACTTCAGGAGCGAATTCCGTCACGCAGGTTCTCAATCTGTTGATCAACGCCGTCGGCCGCGACGTATTGTCCCTGATCGGGCTTATCGCCGTGATGGTGATGCAGGATCCCTACATGGCGCTGCTGGGGTTCGCGGTGGCGCCGCCCGCCATGCTGGTGCTGCGTAAACTGGTGAAGCGGATCAAGGGCCTCGCCCATACCCAATTCGCCGGCACCGCCGACATCATGGAGACCATGCAGGAATCGCTGCAGGGCATCCGCACCGTCAAGGCCTTCACGCTGGAACAGACGATGCGCGAACGCATCGACGCCAGCATCACGGCGGTCGAACTCAACGCCAACAAGATGGCGCGGGTCTCCAACCGTTCGAGCCCGCTGATGGAAACGCTCGGCGGGTTGGCGGTCGCGGGCGGGCTGATGTATGGCGGCTATAGCGTCGTCGCATTGGGCGCGACGCCCGGCCAGTTTTTCTCGTTCCTGACCGCGTTCCTTCTGGCCTACGAGCCGGCCAAGCGCCTGGCCCGCCTCAATATCGAATTGAACTCCAGCCTTGTCGGCGCCCGAAAATTGCTTGAGATCGTCGACAGTCCGGCCAGCGAGCCCGACGACGACGACAGGCCGGCGCTGAAACTGACCGACGCGCGGGTCGAATTGCGCGACGTGAGCTTCGCCTACCGGCCGAACGAGCCCGTGCTCAATCGCATGAGTTTTGTCGCCGAACCCGGAAAGGTCACAGCATTGGTCGGCCCTTCCGGCGGCGGCAAATCGACCGTGCTGGCGCTGTTGCTGCGGTTCTACGAGGCTGATGGCGGCGATATCCTGATCGACGGGCAGTCGATCGCAACCGTGTCGCGGCAATCGCTTCGCCAGCAGACCGCCTATGTCGGACAGGACGTGTATTTGTTCCGCGACACCATCGGGGCCAACATCGCGTTCGGCAAGCATGGGGCCACCGAGGCCGAGATCGTTGCCGCGGCAAGTGCGGCCTGCGCGCACGAATTCATCATGGGTTTTCCGCTCGGCTACGACACGCCGGTCGGCGAGCACGGCGCGCAATTATCCGGCGGCCAGCGTCAGCGCGTCGCGGTGGCGCGCGCGCTGCTCCGGAATGCGCCGATCATCCTGCTCGACGAAGCAACCGCGGCGCTCGATTCGGAATCCGAAAAGCAGGTGCAGGAAGCGATCGAACATCTTTGCCAGAACCGCACCACCATCGTCATCGCCCATCGCCTTCACACCATCATGCACGCCGACGCCATCCTGGTGGTCGAGGGCGGCGAGATCGTCGAGCGCGGGCGGCACGACGATCTCCTGCGCCGCGGCGGGCGCTATGCGTCGTTCTTCCGCCTGCAACACCGCGATGCCGGGCCGCTGACGCTGGCGCCGTTCAGCGCAACCGCTTAAAGCTAAGACTTGAGTTTCAACCCCAACCTGCCGAGACCTTTCATGAGCGCGACATCCTTCGTCATTCCTGCCGCCCCGCAAGCCTCGATCGCTGTCGCCGGCGACACCAAATCCTTTCCGGTTCGCCGCATCTGGTGCGTCGGACGCAATTATCTCGAGCACATCAGGGAGATGGGAAATGACGAGCGGGCGCCGCCGTTCTTCTTCGCCAAGCATGCCGACATGCTGGAGCCGGATGGCGCCACGATCCCCTACCCGCCGCTGACCAAGGATCTGCACCACGAAGTGGAATTGATCGTCGCCATGAAGAGCGGCGGCCTCAACATCCCCGCCGACAAGGCGCTCGAGCACGTCTACGGCTACGCCGTCGGCATCGACCTCACACGCCGGGATCTCCAGCTCGCCGCGCGCAAGAAGGAGCGGCCCTGGGAAATCGGCAAGTCGTTCGACCATTCCGCGCCCTGTGGCGCGCTGCAGCCGGCCTCGAAGATCGGCCACCCCACCAAAGGAAAGATCTGGCTATCGGTCAACGGCACCGAACGGCAGAAGGGCGACCTCACGGAGTTGATCTGGAGCGTGCCGGAGATCATCTGGCAACTTTCGCAACAGGTCGCGCTCGGCGCCGGCGATATCATCATGACGGGAACGCCGGCCGGCGTCGCCGCGCTCTCGCCCGGCGACAAGATCGAATGCGGGGTCGATGGCGTCGGCACCCTCAAGGTGACCATCGGCAAGCCAGAATAGCGGGCTATTCAATACGCGAAGATCGAGACCCCAGGCCGTCGTTGGGGGCCTCTTTTATTTTGTATTTTGGCTATTCGGATTAATTATAGTGTGGAAAACGACGCCTAGCGAATGACGAGTTTTGGCTTGTTGGTCAGGCGATACTCGTCGGTCGCTTTCGTGATTTTTCTAAAGAAGCCGCTCGGCAGGTATCCATAGAGGCAGGTCTCCTGCTCGGATTTCGCTTTGACACGGGGCGTCTTAGTGGGGCGAAGATGGTACCCGGTCCACACGAATATGTTGAATTCCGTGACGTCGACCCATGATCGTCGCTCATCAAGTCCAATCCGCTCCTTGATGGATCGCGGGATTTCTATCTTCCAAGGGTCATCCGATGCCGGCTTGGCGGTCGTGATCGGCAAGACGTAGACAACGTCTCCAAATCCCGCACGGTTCGCCACCAGCACGACGGTTGAGGGCCGATCCTTCCGTCCCTCGGTCTCGCCTTTTTCCTGTTCTCGTTTCCAGAGATAGGAATAGCTGAGAACCATGCCGGGCACCGGCTTCGGGGGAATGAACACCGTCGCTTCTCAATTCAGCGCCCCATTCCAGGACCGGCCTGTGGCTCGACGTCTTCTTCATATTCGTAATCGTGCTCTGGGGGCACCTCAGCCTGATTAATCAAAGCCATCTCCGCGTCGGTCAATTCCGCGGTTGACATGGCGCGTTGGTAGGATTGCCACAGTTGATGAAAGGTGTCTGCCGAGATCAGATAAACTGTTTCGCGTCCGTATTTCGTGATCTGGACAGGCTCTTGGAGGGCCTTGTCATGCCAAAGTCCAAAGTTCTTTTGGACATCGGATGCAGCCACCGATGTGCTCATGTCAGTTCTCCATAATCCACAACATACGTAACATACGTAAATTTTCGTGATTTTCAAGGACCGTGGGGGGCATCTACCGAGCTCGAGCAAGGAAATCCGATCAACGCGTGGTCAGACACCCATACGCAGGAAGCCGCTCCGGCGGTTCCAAGCGATAATCCGGGTAGCATCTGCAGGGTTTAGACCAAGAGCTGCGGATCTGGATCTCGCCGCCCGTCAGGCTCGCGCCAGCGCCTGCAAGCCCTTGAAGGTCAAGCGCTTTGGATCCCTCACGCCGGCCAGATACAGGCGGCGGATAAAGGCGGCGACCATATCGCGGTCGCAATCGGTCAACGCAACCACGGTATCGATGGCAATACTCTGGGCGTCCATGGGCTTCCTCGTGCGGCCAGCAGCCTCAACTGTCAAAGCTTAGGATTCGCCGATTAATACGGCGTTAACCGTTAGGCTACGATGGCCAATTCGAGAAAGACCGCGAATACGTGAAACAACGCATGGCGACTCCGCGCCTGCCCCAGGTCTTTTGTTTGACGCGTTTTCTTTACGCGAACCGGTACCCACCCCCGGATCAAGTCCGAGGGCATGCTTCGCTCGAAAACGCTCTGGTCGTCACGAATACTTCATCACGCCGTCATCGACCTTGCCGAAGCGGAGCGTGACGATGTCGAGCGCGTAATTCTGATAGAGCCGCCACGGCCGCTTCGAGCCTTGCTTCGGCATCTTCGCGATCGCGCGCTGCACATAGCCGGACGAGAAATCCAGCGACGGCAGTTCCTGGATCGAGGGATCGACGTTATGCGGCATGCATTGCTTGTAGCCGTGCCGGTCCATGTAATTGATCAGGCGGCAGACATATTCGCAGGTCAGGTCGCATTTCAGCGTCCAGGACGCGTTGGTGTAGCCGAACGCAGACGCGAGATTGGGCACGTCGGAATACATCATGCCCTTGTAGTTCAGCGTTTTGGAAAAATCGACCGCGCGGCCATCGACGTTGACCTCGATGCCGCCGAGCACCTGCAACACAAGTCCGGTCGCGGTGACGATGATGTCGGCCTCCAACTCGCTGCCGTCCTTCAGCCGGATACCGCGTGGCGTGAAGGTGTCGATCTCGCTGGTGACGACGGAGGCGCGCTGTTGCCGGATCGCGTCGAACAGGTCGCCGTCGGGCACCAGGCATAGCCGCTGATCCCAGGGATTGTAGCGCGGGGTGAAGTGGGTCGCGATGTCGTAATCGGGCCCGAGCGCCATCCGCACCCCGCCGAGGATCAGTTGCTTGACCCGCGCCGGCTTGCGCCGGGAGAGCTGGAAGAAATACATGCCGAGCAGCACGTTGCGCCAGCGGATCAGATGATAGGCGAGTTTGGCCGGCAGATTACGCCGCAATTTGTTGGCGAGCGCATCCTGCGCCGGACGCGAGACCACATAGGTCGGCGAACGCTGCAGCATGGTGACGTGCGCGGCCGTCTTCGCCATTTCGGGCACCAGCGTTACTGCCGTGGCGCCCGATCCGATCACCACCACGCGCTTGCCGGCGTAATCGAGAGCTTCGGGCCATTTCTGCGGATGCACGATGGGGCCCGCGAAATTGTCGCGGCCGCAAAATTCCGGCGTGTAGCCTTCCTCGTATTTGTAATAGCCGGAGCACATGAACAGGAAATTGCAGGTGAAGCGGACGATCTCGGCGGCGCCTTCGCCCGACGTTCGTTCGGCTTCAACGGTCCAGCGCGCCTGCGGCGTCGACCACGACGCGCGCCTGACCCGGTGATGAAAACGAATGTTCCTGTCGATGCCGTTCTCGGCGGCGGTCTCGCGGACGTAGTTCAGAATCCGCGGCCCGTCCGCGATCGCCTTCGGTTCGGTCCACGGCTTGAACGAATAGCCGAGCGTGAACATGTCGCTGTCGGAACGGATGCCGGGATAGCGGAACAGGTCCCAGGTGCCGCCGATGCAGTCGCGGCCCTCGAGGATGACGTAGGTCTTGCCGGGGCACTTCTGCTGCAGGTGAAAACCCGCGCCGATGCCGGACAGCCCGGCGCCGACGATCAGGACGTCGAAGTGTTCGTTTGGGTTGGTCGTTTCCATGGGTCGATTAGCGCGCAAAGCCGGTAGAAAATCAACGGCAAATGAAACGGCCCCGGATCACTCCGGGGCCTTTGAATATCCCAACGTCATTCCGGAACGCGAGCAGAGCGAGCGAATCCGGAATCCCGAGATTCTCCGATGTGCAATTGCACATCGTAGTTCGCGCTAGCGCGCGCCCCGGAATGACAACTCGCGCAGCTCAATACCGGTAGTGATCCGCCTTGAACGGGCCTTCCGGCTTGACGCCGATATATTCGGCCTGGTCGGGCCGCAGCTTGGTCAGTTTCACGCCGATCTTGGCGAGATGCAGCCGCGCCACCTTCTCGTCCAGCGACTTCGGCAGCACGTAGACCTTCTTCGCGTATTTGCCGTCCTTGTTGTTGGCGAACAGTTCGATCTGCGCCAGCGTCTGGTTCGTAAACGAAGCGGACATGACAAAACTCGGATGTCCCATGGCGTTGCCGAGGTTCACCAGCCGGCCTTCCGACAACAGGATCATCCGCTTGCCGTCGGCGAAGGTGATCTCGTCCACCTGCGGCTTGATGTTGGTCCATTTCAGGTTGCGCAAATGCGCGATCTGGATCTCGTTGTCGAAGTGGCCGATGTTGCAAACGATGGCGCGGTCCTTCATCGCGCGCATGTGCTCGATCGTGATGATGTCCTTGTTGCCGGTGGCGGTGACGAAGATGTCGGCCCGCGGGGCGGCGTCTTCCATGGTCGTGACTTCATAGCCCTCCATCGCCGCCTGCAGCGCGCAGATCGGATCGACCTCCGACACCATGACGCGGCAACCGGCCTGGCGCAGCGAGGCGGCCGAGCCCTTGCCGACGTCGCCGAAGCCCGCGACCATCGCCACCTTGCCCGACATCATCACGTCGGTGCCGCGGCGGATGCCGTCGACCAGCGATTCGCGGCAGCCGTAGAGATTGTCGAATTTTGACTTGGTCACGCTGTCGTTGACGTTGATCGCCGGGAACAGCAGCTTGCCTTCCTTCTCCATATTGTAGAGCCGGTGCACGCCCGTGGTGGTCTCTTCCGAGACGCCTTTGATGTTCTTTGCGATCTCGGCGAAGTAACCCTTGGGCTTTTCCTTCAAGAGCTTCTTGATCAGCGCGAAGAATACTTCCTCTTCTTCGGACTCCGGCTTGTCGAGGAATTTGACGTCGCCCTGTTCGGCGCGCAGGCCGTGATGCACCAGCATGGTGGCATCGCCGCCGTCGTCGAGGATCATGTTCGGCGTGCCGCCGCCATGCCAGTCGAACAGTTTTGCGGTGTAGTCCCAGTATTCGGTGAGGCTTTCACCCTTGACCGCGAACACGGGAATGCCGGCCGCCGCGATGGCGGCCGCGGCGTGATCCTGCGTCGAATAGATGTTGCAGGAGACCCAGCGGATGTCGGCGCCGAGCGCCGCCAGCGTCTCGATCAGCACCGCGGTCTGGATCGTCATGTGCAGGGAACCGGCGATGCGCGCGCCCTTCAGGGATTGCTTGGGTCCGTATTCCTCGCGCGTCGCCATCAGCCCGGGCATCTCGGTCTCGGCCAGCGAGATTTCCTTGCGGCCGAATTCGGCGAGCGAAATGTCCTTGACGATGTAATCGGTGAAGGCGGGCTTCTTGGCGGTGGCGGTCATGTGATTTCCCTGAACGGATGAATTCGGACGTATCGATACGAAACTATACTGGACGCATTATGACGTCATCCTGAGGTGCGAGCCGACTTCGGCGAGCCTCGAAGGATGATAGGCGAAGTGCATGCGGCCCATCCTTCGAGGCGCGCAAGAAAGAGCGCGCACCTCAGGATGACGTTAACTCACACCGCGCGCTTCAGCGCGTCGGCAAGGTCGGTTCTTTCCCAGGAGAAGCCGCCGTCCTTTTCCGGCGCGCGGCCGAAGTGGCCGTAGGCCGAGGTGCGGCGGTAGATCGGGCGGTTCAGCTTCAGCGAGCGGCGGATGTTGGTCGGCGTCAGCCGGAACATTTCCGGCAGCACCTTCTCGAGCTTCTTCTCGTCGACCTTTCCGGTGCCGTGGGTGTCCACCAGGATTGACATCGGATCGGCGACGCCGATCGCGTACGCCACCTGGATGGTGCAGCGTTCGGCGAGGCCGGCCGCCACCACGTTCTTGGCGAGATAGCGCGCCGCATAGGCGGCCGAGCGATCGACCTTGGTCGGGTCCTTGCCCGAGAAGGCGCCGCCGCCGTGCGGCGCATAGCCGCCATAGGTGTCGACGATGATCTTGCGGCCGGTGAGACCGCAGTCGCCATCCGGTCCGCCGACCACGAAGTTGCCGGTGGGATTGACCAGGAAATCGGAGGGCCTCTGCGGCATCCAGCCCTTCGGCAAGGCCAATTCCACCGCGGTCGAGATCATCTCCTTGATCAGGCCGGGCGAGTATTTCTTGTTGTTGCGGCTCTTCTCGTTGTGCTGCGTCGAGACCACGACCTTGGTGCAGCCGACCGGCTTGCCTTCGACATATTTCACCGTGACCTGGCTCTTGGCGTCGGGCTGCAGGTCGGCGAGCTGGCCGTTGCGGCGCTTCTCGGAAAGCACCTTCAGGATCTTGTGCGCGAAGAAAATCGGCGCGGGCATGTAGGAGCCCTTTTCGTAGACTTCGCTCTCGGTGCAGGCGTAGCCGAACATCATGCCCTGGTCGCCGGCGCCTTCCTCTTCGCCGCTCTTCTTTTTCTTGGCGTCGACGCCCATCGCGATGTCGGGCGACTGGCCGTGCAGCAGCACTTCGATATCGGCGCCGTGATAGGAGAAACCGTTCTGATCGTAGCCGATATCCTTGACCACGCCGCGGGCGATCTCGCAGATCAGTTCGCGGTCGACGACCGAGACGCCGTGGATGGTGCGGAACAACTGGCCGCGGCCTTCGCCCGCGATCACGATCTTGTTGGTCGTGCACAGGGTCTCGCAGCCGAGCCTGGTGTTGACCAGACTATCGTCGGCAATGCCGAGCTTGACGTCCTTCTCGAGAAAGGCATCGAGAATAGCGTCGGAGATCTGGTCGGAGACCTTGTCCGGATGACCTTCGGAAACCGACTCTGAGGTGAACAAATAAGACGCGCGCATCAAGCAACCCCTTTTCCGCCAGATCTCGGCGGTCCTTTTCTCAAATGTGTCCTGAATTGTCAGTCGCGACGACGCGAGATGACGTAGGATTCGTCGTAGAACCAGAGCCCGTTATGCTTGCGCAGAACCTCTCTGACGGCATCTAGATAACGGCCACTCTCGGTCATTTCCGTCAACCGGTCGTCTTCAATCTGGGCGACATACACCGCCGCGTTCCATGCTGCAAAGGCCGTCGAGGTTCCGATCGAGCCGGTGACCTCGTTTGGCAGCGCTTCCATATCATAGCGGAAGATCGAGCGGTTATCCGCATAGGCGTTAAAGTTAAGATCGCGCCCGGCCGAGCCCAGCTCGTATTTCACCGCGCGCAATAGCTCATGACGGCTCACCGCGAAAGGATTTTCTCCGGGCCACACCGCCTGGATAATTTCCAGGCCCGGATCCTGCCCGTGGGAGTGAATCCCGATCAGCCGGCCGCCGGCCCGCAGCGCCCGGCCCAGCGGCGCAATGATGCGTTTGGCACGGAAATTCACCGAGGATTTGGCCCTGTAGGGCTGGGAGGCAATCACCAGGTCGAAATTGGCCTCGGAGCGGCCGGCTCGCGGGATGATCGAATCCAGCAAAAACCGGTGGTCTTCCCGGTAGAGCACGATGGCGACCGGCCGCTCATAGACCGGCATCCCTGAGCGCGGGCTGACATTGGCGCGCCAATTTTGCTCCAAAAACGGACCTAATTCGGCGATCTGGGCCTCGAAATCCCCTGAAGAGGCCCCCCTTAGGGGCACCTCTTGCCAGATCATGCCCGCGGCCGCCGCCGGCGAAGCGGGCGTCAGCCAGGGCGCCTCGGCGTAGTACATGTTTGTCAGCACAAAAACGGTCGCCGGGTGCTCGAACAGCCGGTCGGGCACCTTGTCCAGGGTCAACCGGACGTCCTCCAGGCTGAGCTCCTTGCCGGCGACATAGAACGGCATATGGGGAAAGCGGCCGTGCATGGAGCGCATCACCCGCGCCAGCACGGTTCCGTCGCCGACGCCGGCGTCGAATACCCGCAGCGCCGGCGGGCGGGGATGAATGCTCGAGAGTTCCAGCGCCACCCGTTCCGCGATCACCCGCTTCTCGCTGCAGGTATGGACGAACAGCAGGTACTTCTGCCGGTTCTCGAAAAACCGGAAATTGCCGCGGGGATCGCGCTTCTCGGGCGGGACTTCGAGGCCCCGCGGCGGCGGCATGCCGCCCGGCATCGAGGCGGCGATATAGGCCTGGATACGCTCCAGCGTGTCGATGGTAATGCGCTTGCCCTCGCGCAAGCGATGCACCAGCTTGCCGTCGTTGACGGACCGGCGGCCGAACGTCGACTCCGCCATATCGGCCTGGCGGCAGAATTCGGAAATCTGGCTCAGGATCTGGTCGTTCTTCATCGCGGAGAGTTTTGAACCTGGACTTGGGACGGTCGGGTGGGCAGATGCGGATCGCCAGGTGTCCTACCACCATCTGCCCACCGATGGAATGCGGGGGATGAACCCTGCCGAACCCTGCCCCTTCAGTCGCAACATATCCGGGAATGCCGTTTTTCGACTTTGTGAGCCAACGGGTCGCCATGACGAAATGACCAATTGCCGAGGCCTCCGAACCATGCGCCGTTCGATTCTGAAGCTCGCGATAACAGCGACTGCGCTGTGGTCGTCTCCGACGTCAGCCCAAACCAACGCGCAGCTCGGGCCGCTCTGCACCACTGGCGGCACGCCGGGGCTCGAGGCGCGGCAGATGCTGACGCGCGCGCGCGCCGAAGTCGTCGCCGCGACCGGGAACAAGCAGGTGCCGCGGTCGAATTCGTCCCTGCTCGGCGAGGTTTACCTGGCGGCGAAGTGAACACGGCTGCATCGGCGGCCCCACGCCGATACGCCGCGCGCGGGCGGTGGGAGCACTCACTCGGGCTGAACTCGCGAGTTAGCCGAATTTACACCCATAGACTGGTCGGCTAAGAGAGCCTCCCGTTTCCCGCCTCGAGGATGAAATGTATCTGAAGCAATCCGACTCCACTGCTTCACTGCAGCTTTCAAGTCGGCGGAAGCGTGACCTGCTCGACCATTTCGAGACCAACGGCGATGAACTGGATCGTTGGCGCAAGTTCAATGCCGCCTACCACGAAGACGACCGCAAGTTCATGCGGTTCTTGATTCCGCCGGGCAAGCGGGTGCTGGAATTAGGCTGCGGTCGCGGAGATTTTCTCGCGGCGCTGCAGCCGTCTTACGGTGTCGGCGTCGATTTCGGCGCCAAGACCATCGCCAAGGCCAATGAGCTGCATCCCGAGCTCAATTTTGTGCTGGGTGACGTGGAAGACCCCGCGACGCTGGCCTCGATCGAGGGACCATTCGACTACATCGTGATTGCCGACACCATCGGCATGTTCGAGGATATCGACGGCACATTGAGGCTGGTGCATCACTTATCCGCGCCGTCGACACGGATCATCATCTCCTACTACTCGCATTTGTGGGAGCCGGTGCTGAAGCTCGCCGAGGCGCTACATCTGCGGGCCAAGCAGCCGAAGATCAATTACATCGCCACCGCGGACTTCCTCAACCTGATGGATCTCGCGGATTTCGAGGTGATCAGCGCGGAACAACGGCAACTGATTCCGGTGCGCTGGTTCGGGATCGGGCCGTTCGTCAACCGGTTCATCGCGCCGCTGCCGGGCATCAGGACGCTGTGCTTGCGCACCTATCTCGTCGGACGCCCGGTACGGCTGTTTCCGGATCGGAAGTTCTCGGCGAGCATTTTGATCCCCTGCCGCAACGAGAAGGGCAATATCGAGAACGCGATTCTACGTATGCCGAGGTTCGGCAGCTCGCAGGAGATCCTGTTTGTCGAGGGAAATTCCAGCGACGGCACATTCGAGGAGTGCGAACGCGTACGCGATGCCTACAAGGATAGCTGGGATATCAAGGTGCTCAAGCAGGACGGCAGGGGCAAGGGAGATGCGGTGCGGAAAGGCTTTGCCGCCGCGACCGGCGACGTGCTGATGATCCTGGATGCTGATTTGACGATGCCGCCGGAAGCGCTGCCGAAATATCATTCGGTGATCGAGACCGGGAAGGCCGAGTTCGTCAACGGC
The DNA here is from genome assembly GCA_963753875.1 of uncultured Alphaproteobacteria bacterium. Lineage (GTDB taxonomy): Bacteria > Pseudomonadota > Alphaproteobacteria > Rhizobiales > Xanthobacteraceae > Bradyrhizobium. The sequence continues at coordinate 21,980 of CAVWDY010000032.1, forward strand.
ACACGCCTCGTCTATCCCATGGAACAGGAGGCGATGCGTCCGCTCAATTTCATCGCCAATCGTTGCTTCGCCTATCTCTTCAGCTATCTCGTCAACACCCGTCTGACCGACACGCTGTGCGGCACCAAGGTGCTGATGCGAAGGGATTACGAGGTGCTGGCGCGGGAGCGCGATTATTTCGGCAACTTCGATCCGTTCGGCGATTTCGATCTGATCTTCGGCGCAGCGAAGCAGAACCTGAAAATTGTCGAGACGCCCATCCACTACAAGGCGCGCACGTTCGGCGAAACCCAGATCTCGCGTTTCCGGGATGGCTGGCTGCTCTTGAAGATGGTGTGGTTCGCCTATCGGAAACTCAAAGCCGTTTGATGGCGAAAACCGGGATCGCGGAAACGCGGTCCCTACCCGCCCCAAACCTCTTTCGCCACATCGACCGCCAGCCGCAGCTTGGCCCACTGCTCTTCCTCGGTGAGGACATTGCCCTCTTCCGTGGAGGCGAAGCCGCATTGCGGGGATAGCGCAAGCTGGTCGAGCGGAGCGTATTTGGACGCCTCCTCCAGCCGCCGCTTGATGTCGTCCTTCTTCTCGAGCTGGCCACTCTTGGAGGTGATGACGCCGACCACCACGATCTTGTTGCCCTTGGGCAGATAGCGCAGCGGCTCGAAGCCGCCGGCGCGCTCGGAATCATATTCGAGGAAATAACCGTCATAGTTGGTGCCCGCGAGCAAGGTCTCGGCCACCGGCTCATAGCCGCCCGACGAAATCCAGGTGGAGCGGAAATTGCCGCGGCAGACATGGGTGGTGATGGTCATGTCGGCCGGCCGCTCGGCGATCGCATAATTGATCACGCGGGCGTAGATCTCCTGCAGATTGTCGGCAGCCTCGCCGCGCGCGCGCAATTTATTGAGCTCGTCCTGCGAGCAGAGATAGGCCCATACGGTGTCGTCGAGCTGCAGATAGCGGCAGCCGGCGTCGTAAAACGCCTTGACCGCCTTGCGGTAGGTCTTTGCGAGATCCTGGAAGAACACCTCGATATCGGGATAGACCTCTTTCGAGATCGACTTGCGGCCGCCGCGGAAATGCAGCACCGCCGGCGACGGGATCGTCATCTTCGGCATCACATGCGCGATCTCGCACTGTTTTTTCAAAAACCTGAAATGCGCAAGCATCGGATGATCGTCGGGGAAATCGAGCTTGCCGATCACCCGCACCGCCTCATGCCGGGTCTGGACGCCCGCAAACTGGATACCCTCGTCGGGGTGAAACAGTTCGCAGCCGGTCAGCTTCGCGAGAAAGTCAAAATGCCACCAGGAGCGGCGGAATTCGCCGTCGGTCGCGAGTTTCAGACCGATCGAGGCCTGCTTGTGCACGACCTTTTCGATCTCCATGTCCTCGACCTTGCGCAGATCGTCGGCGGAAATCTCGCCCTTTTCCAGCTTGGCGCGCGCCTCCTTGATGCGCGGCGGACGCAACAGGCTGCCGACCTCGTCGGCGCGGAACGGGGCTTTTGTTCTTTGCATGGCTTTTACTCCCTGAAGAATTTCAAAGTCATTCCGGGATGGTCCGAAGGACCGGACCCGGAATCTCGAGATTCTACGATGTGCAATTGCACATCGCAGTTCGCGCTAATGCGCGCCCCGGAATGACGAAGCAGAATCATCGCCCGTCTTCGCGGTTACGCCCAGATAGCGTTCCAGCACCGCAGGATCGGCCTTCAACGTGCTACTTGCCGCGTCGTGGACGATCGTGCCGCGCTCCAATATCACAACGCGGTCGGCCAGCTCCAGAACCTTTTGCGCATTCTGCTCGACGATGATGGAACAGATGCCGCCGGCTCGCGTGATGGTGCCGAGCGCCCGCAGCAGCTCCTCGACGATGATCGGGGCCAGCCCCTCGGTCGGCTCGTCCAGCAGCAACACCTGCGGATTGAGGGTGAGCGCGCGGCCGACCGCCAGCATCTGCTGTTCGCCGCCGGAAAGCTGGTTGCCGAAATTGTTGCGGCGCTCTTTGAGCCGCGGAAACATCTCGTAGACCCTTGCCACGGTCCAGGGCCCCGGCTGGGCGACCGCGGTCATATTCTCCTCGACCGTCAACGAACGGAAAATGTTGCGCTCCTGCGGCACCCAGCCGATGCCCGCCCGCGCCCGCTGGTCGGGCCGCATTGGCGTGATATCCCGCCCGCCGAGGCTGACAGTGCCCCCGAACCGGCGGGTGATGCCGACAATCGAATTGATCAGCGTGGTCTTGCCGGTGCCATTGCGGCCGAGCAGCGCCAGCACCTGGCCTTCCGGCAGGCGCAGCGAAATGCCGGGCAGGACCACCGCCTCGCCGTAGCCGGCGCGCAAGTTTTCGATGCCGAGCAGATCAGCCATCGGCGGCCTCGCCGAGATAGACCGCCTTGACCCTGTGATCGCGCGCGACCTCGCCAGGTGCGCCCTCGACCAGCAGCGCGCCGTTCACCAGTACCGAAATCCGGTCGGCGAATGAAAATACCAGATCCATGTCGTGCTCGATCAGAAGCACGGTGACATCGCGCGGCAACGCGGCAACGGCTGCGAGAATGTCGTGGCGTTCGCTTTCGGGAACGCCAGCGGCAGGCTCGTCCAGCAGCAACACCCGCGGCTTGGTGGCAATCGCGACCGCGATCTCGAGCAGGCGCTGCTTGCCATAAGGCAACGTCGCGGTCGGCTCGTTCATCGCGTCGAGCAGATGGAAGCGCTTGAGATTCTCCGTGATCTCGCCATTGACGTCGTCGCGCGTGCCCATCACCCGCCACCAGTCGCCGCCACGGCCGAGCCGTTCCGATACCGCAAGCCCGATGGTCTCGATCGGCGTCAGATCCGCGTAGAGCTGGTTGATCTGGAAAGTGCGCGACAGGCCGCGCAACACCCGGATATGCACCGGCAAGTCCGTGATGTCGCTTCCCTGCAGCAGAATCTGTCCGGCATCGGGCTTGAGCACGCCGGTCAGGAGATTGATGACGGTGGTCTTGCCGGCGCCGTTCGGGCCGATCAGCGCGTGGCGGGCGCCCTGCTCGATCTTCAGCGAGAGGTCGCGGGTGACCTTGAGCCCGCCGAACTGCTTTTCAAGCCCTTTTGTTTCAAGCGCGATGCTCATGACGCGTCGCTCTCGGGAACGGTGACGATGGCCTTGCGGCCACCGAACTGGCTGATGATGAGGTTCGGCGCCCACAGCGCCCAGCGATGCATGCGGGCGCGACCGACCAGCACGATCACGACCAGCACGAGGCCGATCCAGAATTGCCAGTATTGCGGCGTGATATTGGAGAAGAACTCCTGCAGCATCCGGAATGCCACGGCGCCGATCAGTCCGCCGTAGAGATAGCCGCTGCCCCCGATCACCAGAACCAGCATCAGATCCGCCGAGCGCTCGAATGCGAACACGTCGAGCGAAGCCAGCGCCGTGGTCTGGGTGAACAGCGCGCCCGCTATTCCGGCATAGAAGGCGGCCAGCGTGTACACCGCGATCAGGCGCCGGTTGACGGGGACGCCGACGGCGGCGGCGCGCAGCGGGTTGTTCTTGATGGCGCGCAACGACAGGCCGAACGGCGAGTGCACGATCCGCCGCGCCGGCAGGAACAATACAAACAGCACCGCAAGGGAGTAGAAGAAGCCGACCTTGCCGAACATATCAAAAGCAAAAAGGCCGAGGATCGGCGCCATCTCGATGCCCTGCAGCCCGTCGGTGCCGCCGGTGATGTTGGAGAAGCGCTCGGCCAGCGCCTCCAGCAGCAAGGCGATCCCGAGCGTCACCATCAAGCGGGTCAGGTCGACACCCCTGATCACGAGAAAGCTGGTGAGGAAGCCAACGGCCGTGGCGACAAGGCCCGCGACAACCAGCGCCACCACCGGCTCGGTGACGATGCCGTGCAGCGCGAGCAGCCCGGCGCAATAGGCGCCGACGCCGAAGAACGCCGCGTGACCGAGCGAAACGATGCCAGCATAGCCGAGGATCAGATCGAGCGACAGCGCGAACAATGCGAGCCGCACGATGTCGGTCATGATCAGAAAGCGCGAGGGAAACAGGAACGCGCAGGAAAGCGCCAGACACCAGAACGCGATCTCGCTCCAGTGCCAGCGCGCGTGCTGTCTGGCGTAACGTCCGACATCGGCTTGCGCGGTCATGGCCTGGTGTCCCGGTTCTGACATTCGTATCATGCTGCGGCGAACTCTCTTACGAATGTCAGAACCAAAGGGACACCAGCAGATATCAATTGCAGTACGGTTTTGGATTTGACATTCGCCATGAGCGGTGCCGGAAAATCTGTGGCGAATGTCAAATCCACCGTACTGCCTCAACGGGCAGCGGTACGGCCGAACAGGCCGTTCGGACGCCAGATCAGGATCACGATCATGATGGTGTAGATCACGAATGGACCCATCTTTGGCACGTAATATTTGCCGGCGACGTCGCCGATGCCGAGCAGCAGTGAGGCCAGAAACGGCCCGGTGATGCTGGAGGAACCGCCGACGGTCACCACGATCAGGAAGTAGATCATGAACTTCAGCGGGAAATACGGATCGAGCCCGAGAATCTCCGCGCTCAGCGCGCCACCGAGGCCGGCAAGGCCGCAGCCGAACGCAAAAGTGAAAGCGAATACCTGCGGCACGTTGATGCCGAGACCGCTTGCCGCGCGGGGATCGTCGACCGCGGCCCGCAACCGGCTGCCGAACCGGGTGCGCGCCAGCACCAATTGCAAGCCCGCGGTCAAGAGGCCGCAGATCACGATAATCATCAGCCGGTAACGGCCGATGCCGACGCCGAAGAAATCGATCTGACCTTCGAGCGCGGCCGGAAGTTTGATGAAGATCCGCGACGATCCCATGATGTAATCGACGGCCGCCACCGACATGAAGACGAGCCCGACGCTGAACAAAACCTGATCGAGATGACTTCGCGTGTAGAGGTGACGATAGAGCGCGCGCTCCAGCACCACGCCGATCAGAGCGCTGGCGACAAACGCCAGCGGGAGAGCGGCGAAGAACGGCCAGCCGGATTGATTGACCAGAACCGCGCAGACATAGCCGCCGGTCATCGCGAATGCGCCATGCGCGAGATTGACAAAGTTCATCAACCCAAGCGTGACCGCAAGGCCGCAGGCGAGAACGAACAGCAGCATGCCGTAGGCGGCGCCGTCGAACAGGATGGTGAACAGCGTGGTCATGGGCGATGGACTGATCCGAAACGGAGTATTGGCGGACGGTAGATCGTGAAGTGCCTGCCGAGAACAGCGCTGCGCCCCCTCGCCCCGCGCTTGCGGGGAGAGGGTTGGGGTGAGGGGCTCTCTCGACGGGCTCGATTGCGGAGAGTCCCCCTCACCCGATCACTTCGTGATCGACCTCTCCCCGCAGGCGGGGAGAGGTTTGGGTAGGCCGCGGGCATCAACGTCACTTCTTGGTCTTGCCGGGGTCCTTGACGGCCTCGAAGGTCTGGAATTCGACGTTGTAGAGTTCGCCATCGACCTTCTCGACCTTGCGGATGTAGATGTTCTGCACGATGTCGCGGGTTTCCGGGTCGATCGAAATCGGCCCGCGCGGGCTCTCCCATTTCATCCCCTTCATGGCCTCGATCAACCCATCGCCGTCGGTCTTGCCGCCGGTCTTCTTCAGCGCCTCGTAGATCAAGTGAATGCCGTCATAGCCGCCCACCGCCATGAAGCCGGGGCGCGAGCCGAAGGCCTTCTTGTAGGACGCGACGAACTCCTTGTTCATCGCGGAAGGGTGGGCCGCCGAATACAGATGCGCGGTGACGGTGCCGAGCGCGGCATCGCCCATGTTGTTCAAGAGATCGTCATCCATCACGTCGCCGGGGCCGATCACCTTGATGCCCGCCTTGTCGAGCCCGCGTTCGGCATATTGCTTCATGAAGTTGCCGCCCTGCCCCGCCGGCACGAACACGAACATGGCGTCCGGTTTGGCATCCTTCATCCGCTGCAGGAACGGCGCAAAGTCCGGATTGGCGAGCGGCACTTTCACCTCTTCGACGATCTCGCCGCCACCGGCTGTGAAATGCTCCTTGAAGGAGTTCAGCGCATCATTGCCGGGCGCGTAGTCCGAGGTCAGGGTGGCGACCTTCTTGATGCCGTTCTTGACCGCCCAGTCGGCGATGATGGTGGAGGATTGCGCGAGCGTAAAACTGGTGCGCACGATGTAGGGCGAACGCTCGGTAATGATCGAGGTGCCGGCCGCCATCACGATTTCCGGTATCTTGGCCTGCGTCGCGAGCGGCGCCGCCGCAAGAGCCGCGGGCGTGACGCCGAAACCGGCGATGAAATTGACCTTGTCGTTGACGATCAACTCCTGCGCGAGGCGCTTGGTGTTGTCGGGAACCGCGGCGTCGTCCTTGAGAATGACTTCGATCTTCTTGCCGGCGACGGTGTCGCCGTGCTGCTGCATGTACAGCTTGACCGCATTGTCGATCTGCTTGCCGGTCGATGCCTGGCCACCGGTCATCGGCAGGATCAGGCCGATCTTCACGGCGTCCTGCGCCTGCGCGGGCGCCGGAGCAAGCGCGCCTGCGACCGCAACCGTGCCTGCGGCCAGCAACATTTGACTACGAAGGAACATGAACGTTTTCTCCCCTGATCGATATTATGGCTCGAACTTAGGCTTGGCCTCACCATAGCCCGGCCGCCTTGGCGTGGCGACGTGGCATCGTCGGCTGCTTGTCGTCAAATGGTCGAACGGTGCGCCTCCGCCCAGCCTCGCAAGGCTGAGCAGGCCGTCGCAGCGACCCGCACCCCGGTGTCATGATACCGCAGCCGGTAAGCCTTGTTCGGTCTACAGCGCATGAGTCCTCTTATCACAGGTTTCGACAACGACACGCCTACGCCAAGGTTGCCGCCGATGGCATCCGGAGTGTTAGAGTTCTGATTCATCTGGACTTGGTCTTGTCGAGCTATTTGTACGAATGTACAAAGAAACTGGCCTTGTCAACAAAGAAGCCGTTGCGGGCGTGGCCGTAAGAGATGGCCCTGCCAGGACGGCTGTTGATCAGCATGTAGCAAATTCAGAGAGACTGCCCTGACAGGGTCCGGCGATGATCTAGGAGCCTGTCGGACTTAAGAACAAACGCAAAACAAAATGGAATATGATTCCATAAACGTAGCCAATAACAGGATCTGATTCCATTTTATGCCGTGCGTTTGGGATCGCATTCCGATTTTTTATTCAGTCCGACAGGCTCCTAGGCTACGGAATGCCCTTGAAGCCAGGCCCAGGGCTGGCTTCAGGGCTGGCCTGGTCAGTGAAACCAGGACCGCCATGCGGCCCTAAATCCATCTTCTTTAAAGGCCATGGTTATAAAATCCCGCCGATGCCAGTCCGTGCCCACCATATCGCCACGATCCTCGCGCTCGCGCTCGCGGGTTTTGCCTTGGGCGGCTGTGGAACCATCAACGAGAAGATCGCCAACGGCGTGGGCGACACCCTCCCGCAGTGGGCCGGTGGCTTGCCGGCGGATGTGCCGCCCCGGCGCGGCACGCCGCAATATGAAGAATTCATGAAGGAACGGGAGAGGAAGCGGCTGGAACCGGCGGCAAATGCGAATGCCGCGGCTCCAGCATCGGCATCGTCGGCGTCTGCTCCGCAGTCACTGGATCCTGTCCACTAGAGCGTTTTCGAGCGAAGTGGATACCGGTTCGCGTGAAGAAAACGCGTCAAAACAAAAGACTAGAGCATCGGCTCTGATTCAATCAGAACCGATCTTGCTCTAGAGTCGGTGATCGACGTCGCTCAATCCATGAACACCACGGTCTTGCGGCCGTTGAGGATCACCCGGTCCTCCAGATGATAGCGTATCGCGCGCGCCAGCACGCGGCGTTCGATATCGCGGCCCTTGCGGACGAGATCGTCGGGCGTATCGCGGTGGCTGATGCGCTCGACGTCCTGGTCGATGATCGGCCCCTCATCGAGGGCGCTGGTGACGTAATGGGCGGTGGCGCCGATCAGTTTGACGCCGCGCTCATGCGCCTGATGATAGGGCCGCGCACCCTTGAAACCCGGCAGGAACGAATGATGGATGTTGATGCAGCGGCCGGACAGCTTCGCCGACATCTCGTCCGACAGGATCTGCATGTAGCGCGCCAGCACCACGAGGTCCGTCCTGGTTTGCCCCACCAGATCCCAGATCGCGGCCTCCTGCTGCTGCCTGGTTTCCTTCGTCACCGGCAGAAAGTGAAACGGTATGTCGCCGAAATCGAGGCTGGCGTAAGTCTCGCGCGGATGATTGGAGACGATGGCGGTCGGGATCATCTCGAGTTCGCCGGTTCGCCAGCGATACAGGATATCGGCGAGGCAGTGATCGGATTTCGAGACCAGCAGCATCACGCGGCGGCGGCTGGCGCGGTCGCGCATCTGCCAGTCCATGCCGAAGCGGTCCGCGATCGCGGTGAATCCGGTTTGCAGCGCCGCCAGATTGACGGCGAGATCGGCGGCGTTGAACACCACCCGCATGAAGAAATGACCGGTCTCGACGTCGTTGAACTGCTGGGCGTCGAGGATGTTCTGCCCGTTATGGGCAAGGAATGTCGACACCGCGGAGACGATGCCGGGGCGGTCCGGACAGGATAGCGTCAACACAAACTGATGATCGGGCATGGCGCGGGCTTGACCACAATTCAGGCAGGGAACGGCGATTTGCGGCCCTGCTCTATCACCCGCGGCGGCCTTGCGCCAATCCCGCCTGAGGGATCAAGATGAACAAACTGAAGGCAAACAGAGCATGATCCGGAAAAGTGGGAACCGGTTTTCCGTAAAGATCATGCTCATACATAATCCAGGGTAAAATCACGGCTGCAAGATCATGGCTGACAGATTGAACGGCTACCGTATCCTGATCCTGGAAACACGCGAGGAAGCGCAGTTTTCCCGGCTGCTCGCCGAGCAGGGCGCCGATGTGCTGCAATGTCCGATGTTCGCGATCCACGACGCGCCCGATTCCGCGCCGGTCGAGGCCTGGATCCGTCGTTGCATCGACAAACCCTTCGACGACCTCGTGCTGATGACGGGTGAAGGCCTGCGCCGCCTGATGAAGGTTGCCCGCCGGATCGGACTCGACCAGGATTTCGTCGCCGCGCTCGGCAGAGCACGAAAATTTGCCCGCGGGCCCAAGCCCGGACGGGCGTTGCGCGAGATCGGCCTTGAGCCGCAGGTAACGACGGAGAAGCCGACTTCCGAAGGCATGGCCGAGATGCTGTCGCGCGTCGACCTACGGGGACATCGCGTCGGCCTGCAGCTTTATCCGGACAAGGATCACAGCGTTCTGATCGGCGCGATCACGGCGCAAGGCGCGAAGGTCGATCCGGTCGCACCTTACGTTTACGACGCGCAGGCGGCCGATACCAACATCGTCACCGCGATCGACGAGATGGCGTCGGGCCGCATCGACGCCATCGCGCTGACGAATTTGGGGCAGATTCGCCGCCTGATCGAGGTGGCGCGGGCGCACGGCTACGAAGCGCGCCTGCGCGAGGGCCTCGCGAAAACGCCGATCGCCTCAGTCGGACCGGTGGTTTCCGACGAACTCAAATCGCACGGCCTGCGCACCGACATTTATCCCGCCAACGACGCCTTTTTCATGAAGCCGCTGATATCGGCGATGGCGGCAACGCTCGGTCAGAAGCCGCCGCGAGCGGCGGCGAATTAGGTAACGCCGTCATTCCGGGATGGTGCGCAAGCACCAGACCTCAGATGCCCAATTGCGCATCGGGGAATCTCGAGATTCTCCGATGTGCAATTGCGCATCGTAGTTCGATGCGGAGCCTGTCATCGGGCCGCGCCTTGCGCGGACCCGTTGGCATCGCCCCGGAATGACGGACTCTGGTTTGACGCTTCGCTCGCAATGCTACTCCGCCGCCTGCTTCGACTCGGCGAGATACGCCTGATAGGCGAGCCTGATTCCGTCCTCGAGCGAGGTGCGCGCGCGCCAGCCCAGTTTGGCGAGGCGGCTGACATCGAGCAATTTGCGCGGCGTCCCGTCGGGCCGCGAAGTGTCGAAGCTGATGTTGCCGGTATAGCCGACCGCGGCGGCCACCACGCGCGCGAATTCGGCGATGGTAATATCCTCGCCGGTGCCGATGTTGACCAGTTCGCCGCCGGAATAAATCTTCATCAGGTGGATGCAGGCATCGGCGAGATCGTCGACATAGAGAAATTCCCGCCGCGGCGTGCCGGTCCCCCACACGACGACGTTGGGGAGGCCTGCAACCTTTGCCTCATGAAACCTTTGGATCAGCGCGGCGACGACGTGGCTGTATTCGGGGTGATAATTGTCGCCCGGCCCGTACAGATTGGTCGGCATCACGTTGATGAAGTCGCACCCATACTGGCTGCGATAGGCTTCGACCATCTTGATGCCGGCGATCTTGGCGATTGCATAGGGCTCGTTGGTCACCTCGAGCGGGCCGGTCAGCATGGAATCTTCGCGCAACGGCTGCGGCGCCAGTTTCGGATAGATGCAGGATGAACCGAGAAACATCAGCTTTTCGGCGCCATTGACGTGCGCGGCGTGGATCACATTGGCTGCTATGATCAGGTTGTCGTAGATGAATTCGCCGCGCAGCGTATTGTTGGCGACAATGCCGCCGACCTTCGCGGCCGCCAGAAAAACCGCCCGCGGGCGCTTCCTTGCGAACCAGTCGAACACCGCGGCCTGGTCGCGCAAATCGACCTCGCTGCGTCCAACCGTCAGCAGTTCGACATCCTCCCGGGCGAGGCGACGCACCAGCGCCCCGCCGACCATTCCCTTGTGCCCGGCAACGAAGACCGTCTTGCCCTTCAGATCAAACGGGGTGCTTGCCATTGGCAACCTCGCGCCGCGCGATCGCAAGGTCTCCCGCGACCATCTGCTTGACGAGCTCAGCGAAGCTCGTCTTCGGCGTCCAGCCGAGCTTTTGGCGCGCCTTGCTGGCGTCGCCGATCAAAAGATCGACTTCGGTCGGACGGAAATACACGGGATCGATGCGAACGACGGTCTTGCCCGATTTCCTGTCGACGCCGGTCTCCTCGACACCCTTGCCGCGCCACTCGACGCTGCGTCCGACTTCGGCGAACGCCAATTCCACGAATTCGCGCACCGAACGCGTTTCGCCGGTTGCCAGCACGAAATCGTCGGGTGCATCGGCCTGCAATATCCGGTGCATGCCCTCGACATAATCCTTGGCGTGGCCCCAGTCGCGTTTGGCATCGAGATTTCCGAGGTAAAGCGTATCTTCGAGTCCGGTCTCGATGCGGGCAATGCCGCGCGTGATCTTGCGGGTCACGAAGGTCTCGCCGCGGATCGGGCTCTCGTGGTTGAACAGGATGCCGTTCGAGGCGAACATGCCGTAGGCTTCGCGGTAGTTCACCGTGATCCAGTAGCCGTAGAGCTTGGCGACGCCATAGGGCGAACGCGGATAGAACGGGGTGGTTTCCTTTTGCGGAACCTCCTGCACCAGGCCGTAGAGTTCCGAGGTCGACGCCTGGTAGAAGCGCGTTTCCTTCTCCATGCCGAGAATCCGGATCGCTTCCAGTAAACGCAGCACGCCGATCGCGTCGGCATTGGCGGTATATTCGGGGCTCTCGAAGCTGACGCCGACATGGCTCTGGGCCGCAAGGTTGTAGATCTCGGTCGGCCGGATCTGCTGCATCAGCCGGATCAGATTGGTCGAATCCGTCATGTCGCCGTAATGCAGCAGGAACGGCACATTGCCGGTGTGCGGATCCTCATAGAGGTGATCGATGCGCGCGGTGTTGAACGAAGACGACCGCCGCTTGACGCCATGCACGGTGTAGCCGAGGCCGAGCAGATATTCGGCAAGATAGGCGCCGTCCTGCCCCGTGACGCCGGTAAGCAGCGCAACGCGCCGTTTCGAATCCTGAACCGCCATATTCACTCCGACAACGCGCCGGGGCTGCCTAAAAGGCAGTTCAGCGGCGGCGAACCACAGACATTGCGCTGGACCTGCCCGTGATTCCTGGCCCCACGGGCGCATGGCCGGGCTGTGCAAACCCCTATCATGACCCTATTCCTCCAAGCAAATGAGTCCGGCCAAGCCCTTTTCAGCCGATCGGGCAGCGGACTTGCGGGTTTTGAAACCTTGGCCCACAATCATCGTAAACAGGGCCGCGAGATCACTGAAATCCAAGCCGTTCCAGCGTCCGGCCCCTCCAAAAACAGCTAGAAAAAGGCGAACCCCAGGGAGAAATGATATGCGTAAATTCATGATGGCTGCTGCCTTTGCGCTGCCGATGCTCGGCGGCGCGGCGATGGCGCAGGAGACGCTCAAAATCGGTTTTATCGACCCATTGTCGGGTGGCGGCGCCAGCATCGGCGAAGTCGGCCTGAAGACCTTCCAGTTTCTTGCCGACGAAGTGAATGCGAAGGGCGGCATCCAGGGCAAGAAAGTCGAGATCGTGCCGCTCGACAACAAGACCAATCCGCAAGAGAGCCTGATCCAGGCGCAGAAGGCGATCGACGCCGGTGTGCGTTACCTGACCCAGGGCAACGGTTCGTCGGTCGCCGGTGCGCTGTCGGATTTCGTGACCAAATACAACGAGCGCAATCCGGGCAAGGAAGTCCTGTACTTCAACTATGCCGCGGTCGACCCGGTCCTCACCAACGCCAAGTGCAGCTTCTGGCACTTCCGCTGGGACGCGAACTCCGACATCAAGATGGAGGCGCTCACCAACTACATGAAAACGGCGCCCTCGATCAAAAACGTCTACCTGATCAATCAGGACTACTCGTTCGGGGAATCGGTTCGATCCGCCGCCAAGGCCATGCTGGCGGCCAAGCGGCCGGACATCAAGATCGTCGGCGACGAATTGCATCCGCTCTTGAAGATCACCGATTTCGCGCCCTACATCGCCAAGATCAAGGCGTCCGGCGCCGACACCGTGGTCACCGGCAACTGGGGCCAGGATTTCGCGTTGCTGTTGAAGGCGGCCGCCGACGCCGGGCTCAAGGTGAACTGGTATACTTATTATGCCGGTGGCACCGGCGGCCCGACCGCGATCAAGCAGGCCAACCTCAATCATCAGGTGTTCCAGGTCGGCGAGGGCATCCCGAACCTCGATCATCCCTCCTCGCAGGAATTCGAAAAGGCGCTCCGCGCCAAGTATGATTTCAGCCTGTTCTATCCGCGCGCCGTCAACGAAATGCGCATGCTGGCGGCGGCGGCCGACAAGGCCAAATCGGTCGATCCGGTCAAGGTCGCGACCGCGCTCGAAGGCATGGAGTTCGAAGTGTTCGACGGCGGCAAGGGCTACATGCGCAAGGACGATCACCAGTTCTTCCAGCCGATCTACATCTCCTCGCTTGGCGAACGCTCCGAAAAGGAACCGTTCGACGAGGAAAAGACCGGCTGGGGCTGGAAGCTGGTTGCCAAGATCGACACGCCCGCGACCGTGCTTCCGACCACCTGCAAGATGGAACGGCCGAACTGATCGTTCGCGTGCGTAACCCGTCCGTCCCGAAAGACTTTCGGGACGGACGGGTTTCCTGAATTCGGCGGGGGCGTCGTGCTTGAACTGATCGTCATATCCACGCTCAACGGCGTCCTGTTCGGCATGTTGCTGTTCTTGATGGCGAGCGGTCTGACCGTCATCTTCAGCATGCTCGGCGTCCTCAATTTCGCGCATGCGAGTTTCTACATGCTCGGCGCGTTCTTCGGTTTCCAGATCAGCCGGTGGCTCGGCTTCTGGCCGGCGCTGTTGATTGCGCCACTGCTCGCCGGCGCGATCGGCGCCGGCGTCGAGCGCTACGGGCTGCGCCGCGTGCACAGGAACGGCCACGTCGCCGAACTTTTGTTCACGTTCGGGCTCGCCTTCGTGATCGAGGAAGTCGTGCAGATCATCTGGGGCAAAAGCCCGGTCGATTTCCGGATTCCCTCGCTGCTCGATTTCCCGGCATTCACGATCTTCTCCACCAATTATCCCGCCTACAAGATGTTCATGCTGCTGGTGTCGATCGCCATCTTCGTCGGACTACTGGTCGTCCTGAAGAAGACGCGGATCGGCTTGATCGTTCAGGCCGCGCTGACTCATCCGCACATGGTGGGCCACCTCGGCCACAATGTCGGGCGCATCTTCATGCTGGTGTTCGGCGTCGGCACCGCGCTCGCCGCGGTCGCCGGCGTGATCGCCGGACCCGCGCTGGTGACGCAGTCGAACATGGCCGGGCTGCTCGGTCCGATCCTGTTCGTCGTCGTCGTGGTCGGAGGACTGGGCTCGCTGCCCGGCGCCTTCGTCGCCTCCCTGTTGATAGGCCTGGTGCAGACCTTCGCGGTCTCGATGAACGGCTCGCTGTCCGGTGCGTTCGGTCCGCTCAGTCCCGACTATGCCTCGACCTGGCTCGCCGACATCTGGGGCGTGACGATCGCGCAGATCGCGCCGATCGTTCCCTACGTGCTCCTGGTGCTGATCCTGGTCTTCCGCCCGATGGGCCTGCTCGGGACACGCGACACATGAGCGAAATCGCCTCACACGCCGCGCCGCCGCTGCCGGCCACAACCGAAAAGCTCAAATTCTATGGAATATGGATCGTGGCCGCGGTCGCGCTTCTGCTGCTGCCCAAAATCTTCGGTTCCGGCGGTTCGCTGACGACGTTCAGCCTGATCGGCATCTCCATCATCTTCTCGCTGTCCTACAATATCCTGCTCGGCCAGACCGGCATGCTGTCGTTCGGACACGCGGTATATTACGGCCTCGGCGGCTTCCTGGTGATCCACGCCATCAACATCATCGGCGCCAACAAGCTGCCGATCCCGCTGCCGATCGTTCCCCTGATCGGCGGCTTGACCGGACTATTGTTTGCCGCCCTGCTCGGCTGGGTCTCGACCCAGCGCTCCGGGACGGCGTTCGCCATGATCTCGCTCGGCGTTGCCGAACTGATCGCCTCCTCCGCGCTGATCCTGCGCAGCTTTTTCGGCGGCGAGGCCGGCGTCTCCGCCAACCGCACCAAATTGCTGAAACTGTTCGGCTGGAATTTCGGCCCGCAGATCCAGATCTATTATCTGGTGGCGGCGTGGACGCTGATCGCCGTGATCGCGATGTACGCGCTGACCCGCACACCTTTGGGACGGATGTGCAACGCCGTGCGCGACAATCCCGAGCGTGTTCAGTTCGTCGGCTACAATCCGCACGTCGTCCGCTATCTGGCGTTCTGCTTCTCCGGATTCTTCGCAGGGATCGCAGGCGCGCTGGCCGCGATCAATTTCGAGATCGCCAACTCGGCCTACCTCGGGGCGGAACAGTCGGGAACGGTATTGTTCGCCACCTATATCGGCGGCATCGGCTTCTTCATCGGTCCCATCGTCGGCGCGATCTTTGTCACGTTCCTGTCGCTCGGCCTCAGCGATCTGACGCAGGTATGGCAGCTCTATTTCGGACTGATCTTCATCGCGGTGGTGCTGTTTGCGCCGGGCGGCATCACCGGGCTGCTGATGATGCATCGTCCGCTGCTGAAATCCGGCACGCTGCCGCAGGTGCTGCCGAGCTACCTGGTTGCGCTGGTGCCGACGCTGGCGATGATCGCCGGCCTCGTTCTGGCGATCGAAACGATCGTGCACTACACCGTCAACCCCGGCGACGATTCCCACATCAAGGCGTTCGGCGTCAGCTTCGATGCCGCCAGTCCGTTTATATGGGCGATGTCGGTCATTCTCCCGATTGGCGGATTTCTGGTTGCGCGCAGGACCTGGACCCGGGTTGGACACGCCTTTAGCAGCGCCACCAGCGTAGCGCGCGAAAAGGGAATCGCCGCATGAGCGCTGCGATCGAACTGCGCGGGGTCGAAAAGAGCTTTGGCAACATCGCCATCCTCAGAAACATCAACCTGAGCGTGGCGCAGGGCGAACGCCACGCGCTGATCGGCCCGAACGGCGCGGGCAAATCGACCACCTTCAATCTGATCAGCGGATATATGGCGCCGACCTCGGGCAGCGTGCTGCTGCGCGGCGAGGTGATTTCCGGCCTGCCACCCTATCGGATCAACCGCCGTGGGCTGTCGCGCAGCTTCCAGGTCACCAACGTCTTTGCCAATATGAGCGTATGGGAGAACCTGCGCTGCGCGGTGCTGTGGTCGACCGGCCAGCGCTACGCGTTCTGGAAGAATATCGACAATCTGCCTGAAGTGCGCGAGCGGACCGCGCAAATTCTGGCCGACATCAACCTGACGGCACGGCGCGACGTGCCCGCAGGCCTTCTGACCTACGCCGAGCAGCGCGCGCTGGAAATCGGCATCACCGTTGCCGGCCGCGCCGACGTCATTCTGCTGGACGAACCAACCGCGGGCATGAGCCACGCCGAAACCGAGCGCGCGGTGGCGCTGATCCGCCGCCTGACCGAAGGCCGCACGCTCCTGATCGTCGAGCACGACATGAGCGTCGTGTTTGGCCTCGCCGACCGGATTTCGGTGCTGGTGTACGGCCAGATCATCGCCTCGGGAACGCCGGAAGAAATTCGCGGCAATCCGAAAGTTCGGGAAGCCTATCTCGGCGAGGAAGCCGCATGATGCTGGAAGTCGCCGATCTGCACGCCTATTACGGCAAGAGCCATATCCTGCAGGGCGTCGATATGCATATCGACGCCGGCGAGGTCGTCAGCCTGTTGGGGCGCAATGGCGTCGGACGATCCACCACGGTCAAGGCGATCATGGGCGAAGTGCCGCCGCAGGGCTCCATCAAGTTCAAGGGCCAGGACATCGCAGGGCTACCGAGCCACCGGATCGCGCGTCTGGGCTTGGGCTACGTTCCGGAGCACCGCGATATCTTCGCCAGCCTGACGGTGCGGCAAAACCTGATGCTTGGCATCAAGGATACCAGGCGCCCCGGCAAGTGGCGGCTCGAGGACATGCTGGCGATGTTTCCCAATCTCGCCGCGAGGGCCGATACCCCGGCCGGCGTGCTGTCGGGCGGCGAGAAGCAGATGCTGACCATTTGCCGCACGCTGATGGGCGACCCCGAACTCATCATGATCGACGAGCCCACCGAGGGGCTCGCCCCGCTCATCGTGCAAAAGGTCGGCGACCTCATCGCCGAAATCGCCCGCCGTGGCGTCGCCATCCTGCTGGTGGAGCAGAAACTCTCGATCGCGATGCGGATCTCGCATCGCGTCTACGTCATGGGCCACGGCTGCATCGTGTTCGAGGGCACGCCTGCCGCCTTGAAGGCGAACGAGGCCGTGCGCAAGGAATGGCTGGAAGTCTGATTTTAGCTAGATGTTGTGTCGACCGACGCCCTGCCCCCGCGCAGCCGTAGCAAATAATCGCATCCCCTGCGGGAGACTCGATTATTATGGTTTTCAAGTAAAAGTGCCGCCCAACCCCCAAGCGGCCGTTTTCCATTTTGCGATTACTTCAAATCGCTTTCCATAATGGGGCTTATGCGGCTTGTTGTGAGTGCTTGTGCAGCCTCACTGAGGTTTCACGTAAAGCGAAGGGATACCAAAGCCAGGGCCGGTCACTCCCGCACATTCGCCGTTTCTCCCGCAGATCATCACTTTTGTTATCTGGTCGGTTTGAGCGCGCGCAGAAAAGATGGTGCTCTGCAAGACCTGTATTATCAGCGCGCCGGCAATGATGGTCAGAACCACTTTCGTATATCTGTCTATCGTCACGTTGTTGTCCCCTATGCGACCCGGATAGTGATCAAACCCTATTTTGAAGAACTTGCAAACTGTCGCGTTGCAATGGATCGAAAACGATCGGCTATTTGCTGGCCAAGGCTGACAAGTCGCAGTCGCATTTTTTGCAGAGAGCAGGACGATCACCGCCAGCTCCACAGCTTGCACATCTGGCGATCGTTGTCCGCCAGCTGGGACCTGTTTTTACGCTGACTAGATGTACGGCAAGATTGCCGCAATTGGTGCACTTCAGGCGTCCAACGACATTTGTCGTACTACATCGCGGGCACTTTATTCTTCGGCCCTTGATAATTCGGTCTCTTTGAGACCACCAAGAAAAAAACCAAATAGTCCCAATCCCACACGCCATCCAGATCAGCCACGAAGTATTCATATATTCCTCTGCATCGGAACGATCGTGCTGCGCGGACGCGCACCCCTGCTCATGCCATCAAAGCATGCTGCAAATGAGCATTGCAACCATTGCGGCCGACGCGCTGACCATCTGGTGCAGAAATCAAGAATTCCGCACCCCAAGAAGACCCATTGATCGAAAAGCGCTTTTCAGGTGCAGAATATAGCAGCAGAATAAGCCCATGATTTCGGGCTATATACGGTGACAGCGGGGGTCAGGACTTCAGTCATTCGCCATACTGGCGCAATCGTTCGAGATCGACGATCGTCACGCCGCCATATTCGAGCCGCAGCAATCCTTCCTTCTCCAGCTGCTTCAGACACTGGTTGGCATTTTGCCGGGAAATACCGGACAGAGCGCCGATCTCTTCCTGGGTGATCTCCAGGTGACGCGTCAGGTCCGGATAGAGAATGGGATTGAACAGCGATGCGATGCATCGCGCGAGGCGGGCCGTTGCATCCAGCGTGCGGCCATATTCGAGCAACGCGATGAACTGGCCGAGGCGTTCGTTGAGTTGCCCTACCAGGAAGCGATTGAACCCCGCGCTGTTTTCGAACAGCCAGAAGAAGGTGGTGCGGTCCATCATCGCGAGCCGCGTATCACGCAAGGCCACCACGTCGTAGCGCCGGGCCTCGTTCTTGAGCACGGTGCCCTCGCCAAACCATGCACCGGCCGTCAAGCCGGTAAAACTGGTGGCCTTGCCGCCACGGGAAACGATGCCCATCCGGGCAAGACCGCTGACGACACCGGTCCAGTATTCGAAATGGTCGCCGCGCATGAAGATGAATTCATTGGCACGGTAGGATTTTTCGACAATGCCGGCGCGCGCGACCTCGATCTCTCGCTCTTCCAGTTCGCGCGACCAGACCGCGATGCGCTTTAGATAATCCGCTGCAATCATGATCCGCTGAACCGTCGCCCAATCGTCCGTAAGATTCTCATGTTGCATCGCAACAACGGTCTTGGCACCGCCGCTGCTGTCCTGCCCAAAGCGACTGGGCCGGGACACGCAAGAGTGTCGTATTAACCAAAAAAATCCAACGATTTCGGTCCCGATGGGACGCATAAGATCGTCGCGTGGACATTCCGTTTTTTGAGACTTGACTTGTCCCATTGCGCGGGCGCGCCTTTGGCCGATATATAGTCATCATAGTCATATTAGTCATGGAGGGTTTTGACATGACAAAGGTCAACAAGACATCCTCCTCTCCGCCTCTTGGCGGCACCTGGACTCTCGCGGGAGCCAAGGCACGGCTCTCCGAGGTGGTTGATCGTGCCCAGGCCGGCCCCCAATTCATCACGCGCAACGGCAAGCCGAGCGCGGTGATCGTCTCCGCCGAGGAGTGGGCGCGCAAGACCGGGCGCAAAGGCACCCTGGCTGAATTCCTGCTTGCATCGCCGCTGCGCGGCGCCGATCTCGAACTGGAGCGGCAGCGCGACACACCTCGCGACGTAACGCTGTGAACCTCCTGCTCGACACCAACGTGCTGTCGGAGGTGCAGCGACCGGCGCCCGACCTGAAGGTTCTCGGCTGGCTTGACGCCGTCGATGAGGACCGGGTCTTCATCAGTGTCGCTTCGATCGCCGAACTTCGGCGTGGCATTGCTTTGATGGACGATGGCCGCCGACGCGCCGCGCTGGCCGCCTGGCTCGCCAACGATCTGCCGGCACGCTTCGCCAAGCGGGTCCTGCCGATTGATCACGCGGTTGCCGAGCACTGGGGCGACCTGATGGCGCAGAGCCGCCGACGCGGCGTTGCGCTGTCCGTTACGGACGGCTTCTTTGCGGCGACCGCGCTCGCCAACGACCTCACGCTGGTCACGCGCAACGTCAGGGATTTTGTGTCATTTGGCGTGCCGCTGTTCAACCCGTGGGAGGAATAGGTCGCCAAGCAAGTGGTGATCCCCGGCCCGGCTTCGCGCAAGGAGGTCAGTGACTTAAATTTGCCGATGAATTGTCAGGCTCAAGACATTTCAAAGCACCGCTTTAGCCTAAAGAGGGCCATCTCGCGTGAGCCGCGGCTCGCGGGCCAACGGGATGATTGGAGCGGACAGAAGATAGGGTGCGGCGTTACCGCGCATGACGTCGGGTGCGCCCGATTTGTCCAGAAAAGGCTGGCGAATCCGGCGGACACACGAGGTGCGAGACGCCCAAAGCGCGTCCTTAGTGGAATGGCTTAGCTATGATGGCCGATATAAGATCGCTACGGTGCTAACTAACAAACGACAGATAAAGAGCGTGGCAAGCGCCTGATTAATTACGCGTATTCCGATCGCAAAACAGCTCATCAGTTTTGCTGGAATACGCGTTACGGAGGGAATGCGTGGAATACGCTTTGGAAGTGCGCGGGGTGTCACTGCGCTTTGGTGGCGTGAGGGCGCTCACCGAGGTCAGTTTTGGCGTCAACGCCGGCGAGCTGTTCTCGATTATCGGCCCCAACGGCGCCGGCAAGACCTCGATCGTCAACTGCATCTCGGGCCGCTACCGGCCGACCGAGGGCCATCTTTTCTATCGCGGGCAGGATATCACGGCGCTCAATCCCAACGCGCGGCCCCGGCTCGGCATCGGCCGCACCTTCCAGAATCTGGCGCTGTTTCACCACATGAGCGTGCTCGACAACATCATGGTCGGCCGGCATCATTTGCTGAAAAACAATTTCATCACGGGATCGCTGTACTGGCTGACGGGCGCGAGGGCCGAAGAGCTCGAGCATCGCCGCAAGGTCGAGGAGATCATCGATTTCCTCGACCTGCAGTCGGTGCGCAAGGCCACCGCCGGCACCCTTCCCTACGGCTTGCGCAAGCGCGTCGAGCTGGCGCGCGCCATGGCGCTGGAGCCGCAACTGATCCTGCTCGACGAGCCGATGGCCGGCATGAATTTCGAGGAAAAGGAGGACATGGCGCGCTACATCGTCGATCTCAACGAAGAGTTCGGCATGACCGTCATGATGATCGAGCACGACATGGGCGTGGTGATGGATATTTCCCACCGCGTCATGGTGCTGGATTTCGGCCGCAAGATCGCGGAAGGCGATCCCGCCGCGGTGCTTGCCGATCCTCACGTCAAGCGCGCCTATCTCGGCGAAGAGGACGAGGCACTGGTCGATCCTGACGACACGGCTAGTACCGCCGATCTGAAGTCCCTGCACCACAAGCGGCGAATTCTTTCAGGGACTTCAGATCGATGAGCGGTACTAGAATCATCAACTTGCTAGTGCCCATGGCTTTCCGAAGTTCGCAAAAAGGTGTTGCTGAGACGTATGGCGAACTTCGGAAAGTGGGCACTAGGCCCGCGGAGACCGCGGCATGATGGATTACGCCGGCCGGGTCGCGCAGGCCGATACCTATCCGAAGCTGCTGCGTCTCAACGCCAGGGAGTATGGCGGCGAGATCGCGCTGCGCGAAAAGGATTTCGGGCTCTGGAAGCTCTTCACCTGGAACGATTATCAAACGCGGGTTCACGACTTCGCGCTCGGCCTGGTCGAACTCGGCCTCCGCCGCGGCGACGTCATCGGCATCATCGGCGACAACCGGCCGGACTGGGTGTCGGCCGAAATCGCCACCCACGCGATCGGCGCCATGTCGCTTGGTCTTTATCGCGACGTGCTGGATGAGGAAGCCGCCTATCTCCTCAGCTATGGCGGAGCGAAGCTGGTCTTCGCCGAAGACGAAGAGCAGGTCGACAAGCTGCTCACCCTTGCCGACCGCGTGCCCAACCTCAAGCACATCGTCTATTCCGATCCCCGCGGCATGCGGAAATATGACGATCCCCGCCTGATCGCCGCGGACCAACTTGCCAGCATGGGACGCGAGCGCGCCGCCCGCGAACCCGGCCTCTACGACCGCCTCGTGGACGAGACCCGCGGCGAGGACACAGCGATCCTCTGCACCACCTCGGGAACGACAGCCCATCCGAAACTGGCGATGCTCGCCGCCGGGCGAATGCTGCGGCATTGCGCGACCTACCTCGCTTTCGATCCCAAGGGTCCGGATGACGAATACGTCTCGGTACTGCCGCTGCCCTGGATCATGGAACAGCTCTATGTGCTCGGCCAAGGCCTGCTGTGCCGGATGAAGATCAACTTCGTCGAGCAGCCCGACACAATGATGAACGATTTCCGCGAGATCGCGCCGACCTTCGTCCTGTTTGCGCCAAGGGTCTGGGAAGCCATCGCCGCCGACGTGCGCGCCGGCGTGATGGATTCCTCCCCGCTCAAGCAGAGCCTCTACGAACTCGGCATGAAGGCCGGGCTTTCGGCGCTGGAGCGCGGCAGGCAATCAACCGTCGCCGACGTGCTGCTGTTCCGCGCGCTGCGCGACCGCCTCGGCTTCACCCGCCTGCGTTCGGCTGCGACCGGCGGAGCGGCGCTCGGCCCCGACACCTTCAAATTCTTCCAGGCCATGGGCGTGCCGCTGCGCACATTGTACGGCCAGACCGAAACGCTTGGCGCCTATACCCTGCACCCCGAGGGGCACGCCGACCCCGACACCACGGGCGTGGCAATGTCCGATAGTATCGAAATCCGCATCGACAATCCGGATATCCATGGCGTCGGCGAAATCCTGGTGCGCCATCCCAACATGTTCCTCGGCTATTACAAGAATCCGGAAGCCTCCGCTGCCGACATGAAGGACGGCTGGTTGCATTCCGGCGACGCCGGCTATTTCAACGACAATAAGCAGCTCGTCGTGATCGACCGCATCAAGGATCTCGCGGAGACCGCGCGCGGCGAACGCTTTTCGCCGCAATATCTCGAGAACAAGCTGAAATTCTCGCCCTACATCGCCGAGACCGTGGTGCTCGGCGCCGGCCGCGACGCGCTGGCGGCGATGATCTGCATCCGCTTCTCGATCATCTCGAAATGGGCGGAGAAGAACCGGATCGCCTTCACCACCTACACCGACCTCGCCTCGCGCCCCGAGGTCTACGCGCTGTTGCAGAAGGAGGTCGAGGCCGTCAACGCCACGCTGCCGCCGGCGCAGCGCATTTCCCGCTTCCTGCTGCTCTACAAGGAACTCGACGCCGATGACGGCGAGTTGACGCGCACCCGAAAGGTCCGCCGCAGCGTCATCAACGAGAAATACGCCGGCATCATCGACGCCATCTATGGCGGCAAGCGCGAGATTCCCGTCGACACCGTGATCCGCTTCCAGGACGGCACCACCCAGCGCATCCGCACCACCCTCAGGGTGATCGATCTGGCCGATAGCGCGACGATGGCGGAGGCCGCGGAATGAGGGTAGATAGCTTGCAGAGCGCGGGCCGCACCCTACACCTCTCCCCGCCTGCGGGGAGAGGTCGGATCGCCCTAGCGATCCGGGTGAGGGGGGCTCTCCGCAAGCGCGGTCGCGATGGTTTCAAGAACGCCCGTCATGTTGCCCAGCACGTCGTTGTTCCAGAATCGCAGAACTCGGTAATTGCGATCGGTAAGCCATTTGTCGCGGACGGCGTCGCGGGGGTTGTGGGCGTGCTGGCCTCCGTCCACCTCAATAACGAGACGGTGTTCACGGCAAATCAAATCAACCGTGTACGGACCGATCGGCTCTTGCCGAACGAATTTATAGCCATCGAGGCTGCGCGATCGGAGCCGGTGCCACAGAGCCTTCTCCGCCTCGGTGGAGACCCTTCGCAGGCTCCTGGCGCGCTGGGTTTTGATCTTATTACCTTTTCGCAAGCGGAAACTCCCCCTCACCCGGATTGCTTCGCAATCCGACCTCTCCCCGCAGGCGGGGAGAGGTTATCATCGCGCGAGTCCGAATGAACCTCCAGTTCCTGATCCAGCTTCTGGTCAACGGCCTCGTGGTCGGCACGCTCTATGGCGTGGTCGCGATGTCGTTCGTGTTGATCTACAAGGCCACGCAGGTCGTGAACTTCGCGCAGGGCGAACTGCTCTTGATCGGCGCCTGGGTGTGCTGGGCGCTGCTCACCAGATACCAGGTACCGTTCTGGATCGGCATGCCGCTGACGCTCGTCTTCATGTTCGTCTTTGGCATCGCGATCCAGATCGCGATCCTGCGGCCGATGATCGGCGAGCCGATCATTTCAGTGATCATGGTCACGATCGGGCTGTCGACGGTGTTTCAGGCCGCGCTGAAATGGATTTTCGGCGTCAACCCGCAACCGTTCCCGCGGGTGTTCACCAGCCAGTCGGTCAGTTTTCTGGGTCTGCAAATCCAGACCGTCTATGTCATGAGTCTTGTCGTCTCGGTGGCGATGATGATCGGGATGGCCTGGTTCTTCCGGGTGTCGAAATACGGCCTTGCGATGCGCGCCACCGCCTTCAACCAGCAGGTGGCGCAATCGCTCGGCATTTCCGTGAAAAACGTGTTCGCGATGGCCTGGGCGATTTCGGCGACCGTCTCCGCGGTCGCGGGCGTGGTGGTGGCCGTCGTCAACGGCGTGTCGTCGGGCCTGTCAGCCTACGGCATCAAGGTATTTCCGGCCGCGATCCTCGGCGGGCTCGACTCGATCGGCGGCGCGGTGCTCGGCGGCATCATCATCGGGCTCTTGGAAAACATCGCCCAATATGTCGACAGCGAATATCTGCACTGGGGCAATCTGTACGAGATCGCGCCATTCTACGTGCTGATCATCATCCTGATGATCAAGCCCTACGGCCTGTTCGGCACCAAAGACATCGAGCGGGTGTAGGCATGATCGCCGAAAAGTGGAAACCGGTTTTCGGTAACGATCATGCCCAAACAAGAAAGGGCGTGCCCATGAATTCGATCAAGCGGTGCGAGCGGTAAAGCCCTATGGCATCCCCTTCCCTCATCCCGTCCGGCGACTTCCGCACCTCCTATGCGGCCGACACCACGATCTTTCCGACCACGACCAGCCGCAACTTTGCAATCGCCGGCGTCATCGCCGTTTGCTTCGCGCCCATGATCCTCGCCAACTACTGGCTCAGCATCTCGATCCAGGTCGGCATCTTTGCGATCGCGGCGCTGGGCCTGAACATCCTCGTCGGCTTCACCGGCCAGATCTCGATCGGCCACGCCGCGTTCTTTCTGTTCGGCGCTTTCACCTCGGCTTACATCTCGAACAACTTCCCGATCCCGGTGTTCTTCGCCATTCCGCTCGCGGGCGTGGTGACCGCGCTGGTCGGCTTGATCTTCGGCGTGCCGGCGGCGCGGCTGAAGGGGCTTTATCTCGTCATCGCGACGCTGGCCGCGCAATATATCCTGCTCGACTTCTTCTCGCGCGCCGACTGGTTCTCCGGCGGCTCGGTGCCGGCCAGCGCCAATCCGTTCTCGATTTTCGGCTACACGTTGCGCGGCGACAAGCAATATTTCTACGTGGTGCTGGCCTATCTGGTGGTCAGTTTTCTCCTGGTGACCAATTTGCTGCGCACGCGCGACGGCCGCGCGATGGTCGCGATCCGCGATCACTATCTGTCCGCGGAAATCATGGGCATCAACCTCACAAAATACCGCACGCTGTCGTTCGGGCTCGCGGCGTTCTTTGCCGGCATCGCCGGCGCGCTCTATGCGCATTACCAGCTGGTGGTCTCGAACGAAGGCTTCGGGATCGAACGCTCGATCCTGTTTCTGGCGATGGTCATCATCGGCGGCACCGGTTCGATCATGGGCACGTTGATGGGCACCGCCTTTGTGGTGCTGCTGCCGGAATCCATGGAGTGGATCAGCGCGGGCCTGAAAGGCTCGGCCATCGACAAGGCGCTTTCGCTCAACAACAACATCACTTTCCTGCGCGAGATTACGATCGGTCTGATCATCATCGCGTTTCTGATGTTCGAGCCTGACGGCCTCGCGCATCGCTGGCGGCAGATCAAGACATACTGGAAACTCTACCCGTTTTCGCATTGAGGTCGGGACGGGACTGGCTACAATAGGTCTCAACAAAGAAACCGGAGGAATTGCTCATGACCATGAAATCCCTGTTAGGCACCGTTTCGCTGGCGCTGCTGCTCGGCGGTGCCGCGTCCGCGGCGCAGGCCCAGATCGCCATTGGCCACCTTGAGGACCTGTCAGGCGGCACATCCGACGTCGGCACGCCTTATGGACAGGGCGTCGCGGACACCCTGGCCTGGGTCAACAAGAATGGCGGCGTCGGCGGCAAGCAGCTGAACGTCGACAGCAACGACTACGGCTACCAGGTGCCGCGCGCGATCGCGCTCTACAAGAAATGGTCGGCCCCCGACAGCAAGGTCGCGGCGATCATGGGCTGGGGCACCGCGGATACCGAGGCGCTGACCGGCTTCCTGGCACAGGACAAGATCCCGGATATCTCCGGCTCCTATGCCGCCGCGCTGAGCGATCCGGAAGGCACCAGCGGCAAGGCGAAGGCTGCGCCCTATAATTTCTTCTACGGCCCGACCTACTCCGACGCCATGCGGGCGATGCTGACCTGGGCGGCGGACGACTGGAAGGCCAAGGGCAAGCCGGGAAAACCGAAATTCGTGCATATGGGCGCCAATCATCCCTATCCCAACGCGCCCAAGGCGGCCGGTGAAGCGCTCGCGGCCGAGCTCGGCTTCGAAGTGCTGCCGCCACTGGTGTTCGCGCTGACGCCCGGCGACTACAGCGCCCAGTGCCTCAGCCTGAAAAGCGCCGGCGCCAATTACGCCTATCTCGGCAACACCGCCGCCTCCAACATTTCGGTGCTGAAGGCGTGCAAGACCGCCGGCGTCGATGTGCAGTTCATGGGCAACGTCTGGGGCATGGATGAAAATGCCGCCAAGACCGCGGGCGACGCCGCCGACGGCGTGATCTTCCCCTTGCGCACCGCCGTGGCGTGGGGCGGCAATGCACCGGGCATGAAAACACTGATGGAAATCTCCAAGATGTCGGACCCATCAGGCAAGGTCTATCGTCCCGTGCATTACATCGCGGCCGTCTGCAGCGCGCTGTACATGAAGGAAGCGCTGGACTGGGCCGCCAAGAATGGCGGCGTGACGGGAGAGAACGTCGCGAAGGGCTTTTATCAGAAAGCCAATTGGGTGCCGGCGGGCATGGAGGGCGTCTGCAATCCCTCGACCTGGACCGACAAGGACCATCGCGGCACCCTCAAGGTCGATCTCTATCGTTCGAAGATCTCCGGGTCCACCGACGGCGACATCAACGACCTGATGGCGAAGGGCGCCATCAAGCTCGAGAAGGTCAAGACCGTCGAACTGCCGCGCAAGCCGGAATGGTTTGGCTGGTGAGATAGCGGACTTTCGACAAACTCAGCGGTCATCCCCCGCGAAGGCGGGTGATCCAGTACGCCGCGGCCTCTCGAATGATCCGCGGGCGCCTCTGGAATACTGGATCACCCGCCTTCGCGGGTGATGACGGCGAAAGGGTGATCAGGACGTGACAGAAGCAACCGAAATCGATCGCCCGCCAATCGCATCGACGCCCGCCCCCGCGCCGCTGCTCAGCGTGCGCAACATCGAGGTGGTCTATGACGACGTCATCCTGGTGCTGCGCGGCCTGAGCCTCGAGGTCCCCCAGGGCGCGATCGTGGCGCTGCTAGGGGCCAACGGCGCGGGCAAATCGACCACGCTGAAAGCGATCTCCGGCCTGCTCAAGACCGAAGACGGCGAAGTCACCCGCGGCGAGATCCTTTTCAACGGCGAGCGCATCGACGGCATCGATCCCGACAAGATCGTCCGCCGCGGCATCTTTCAGGTGATGGAGGGCCGCCGCATCATCGCCGACATGACGTCGCTGGAGAATTTGCGGCTCGGCGCCTTCACCCGCAGCGACAACGAGGTCGGCGCCGACATCGATATGGTCTTCGAATATTTCCCGCGCCTGAAGGAGCGCACCGGGCTCGCCGGCTATCTCTCCGGCGGCGAACAGCAGATGCTGGCGATCGGCCGCGCGCTGATGGCGCGCCCCAGGATGATCCTGATGGACGAGCCGTCGATGGGCCTGTCGCCGCTGCTGGTCAAGGAAGTGTTCGGGATCATCAAGGCGATCAACCGCGACCTCGGCGTCACCATCCTGCTCGTGGAGCAGAACGCGCGCGCGGCCCTTTCGGTCGCAAGCCACGGCTACATCATGGAACAGGGCAAGGTGGTGCTCGACGGCACGGCCGACGAATTGCGCAACAATGAGGACGTCAAGGAATTCTACCTCGGCGGCGCCGGCGACCAGCGCAAGAGTTTTAAGAATCTGAAGAGTTTCAAGCGGCGAAAGCGGTGGCTGTGAGTGTCGCAGCACGGGCAGTGCGCTCCCTCGCCCCGCTTGCGGGGAGAGGGTTGGGGTGAGGGGCTGCCTCGGCGAGTTCGAAAGATGTGAGTACGGGGTGAGTCCCCCTCACCCGGCGCTGCGCGCCGACCTCTCCCCGCAAGCGGGGCGAGGTAAGCAATGCGAGGCACTATGACCGACCACTACGACGCCCGTGAAATCCGCGACCCCGCCCAGCGCGAGGCGGAGCTTTTTTCGCGGCTGCCGGACGTGCTGCGCAAGGCAATGGCGGCGCCGGCCTATGCCGAGCGGCTCAGGGGCGTCGATCCCACCGGCGTCGCCAGCCGGGCGGCGCTGGCGGGACTGCCGGTGCTGCGTAAGGCCGACCTGCCTGCCCTGCACAAGGCGGCGGCGCCGTTCGGCGGTTTCGTGGCAGGCGTCCCTGGCCTGTTCGGGCGGCTGTTTACGTCGCCCGGTCCGATCTTCGAGCCCGAGCCCGCTCACGCCGACCCCTGGCGCGGGGCACGGGCGATGTTCGCGGCAGGGTTCCGCCCGGGCGACGTGGTGCTCAATACCTTCAGCTATCATCTGACGCCCGGGGGCTTCATCTTCGATACCTCGGCGCGCGCGCTGGGCTGCGCGGTGATTCCGGCCGGTCCTGGCAATACCGAAGCGCAATTCGAGTTGATCGAGGCTTATCGCCCGGCCGGCTATTGCGGCACCCCCGATTTCCTCAAAATCCTGCTCGACGCGGCCGCAAGCGCGGGCCGCGATGTGTCCTCGATCAAGCGCGCGCTGCTATCCGGCGCGGCGTTTCCGAAGTCGCTGCAGGACGAAATAAAATCGCGCGGCGTCGATGCCTATCAGGCGTTCGGCACCGCCGATCTCGGCCTGATTGCCTTTGAGACGCCCGCGCGCGAAGGCATGGTCGTCAACGAGGACCTGATCATGGAAATCGTGCGGCCCGGCACCGGCGATCCCGTCGCAGCCGGAGATGTCGGCGAGATCGTTGTCACCTCGCTCGACCCCGATCACCCCTGGATACGCCTCGCGATCGGGGATCTCACGGCCGCCCTGCCCGGCCGCAGCCCCTGCGGCCGCACCAATATGCGCATCAAGGGCTGGATGGGCCGCGCCGACCAGACCACCAAGGTCAAGGGCATGTTCGTGCGGCCGGAACAGATCGCGGAAATCGCCAAGCGTCATCCCGAACTGGGTCGGCTGCGTCTGGTCGTCACGCGCGAGGGCGAGACGGATGTGATGACGCTGAAGTGCGAATGCGGCTCGCCGGGCGAGACGCTTCGAAATGAGATTGCGTCGACGCTGCGCACGGTGACGAAACTAGGCGGGGGCGTCGAGCTGATGGCGCCGGGACAGCTGCCGAACGACGGCAAGATGATCGCGGATGAGCGCTGAGGCCCCCACGCGAACACGCTCCGTGTGTGGAACCCCGAGGCGAGCCCGGTCTTCCGCGAAAACAATGCCAAGCAAAATATTTGCTTCAAGAAAACCCGCAGGCCTTCTGGTTAGACCTTGTGATACTCACGATACCATTTCGCAAAGCGTGCGATTCCTTCTTCAATCGTGGTCGCAGGCCTGAATCCGACGTCGCGCGCCAGGTCTTCGATATCGGCATAGGTTGCCGGCACATCCCCGGGCTGCATCGGCAGCGTCTCTTTGATGGCCGTACGACCGAACTCCTTCTCAAGCAGAGAGACCACATGCATGAGTTCCTCGGGACGGTTGTTGCCGATGTTGTAAATCTTCCATGGCGCAGCGCTGGTCGCGGGATCGGGCTTATCACCAGACCACTCCGGATTGCCCAGCGGCGGATGATCCATCAGCCGCACGATCGCTTGGACGACGTCATCGACGTACGTGAAGTCGCGGCGCATATTGCCGTGATTGAACAGCTTGATCGGAGTGCCGCCGAGAATAGCTTTCGCAAAGATAAACATCGCCATGTCCGGACGACCCCACGGACCGTAGACGGTGAAGAATCGCAGACCCGTGGAAGGAATGCGATACAGGTGGCTATACACATGCGCCATCAGCTCATTCGCCTTTTTCGACGCCGCATAGAGGCTGATTGGATGATCGACGTTGTCTTGCACTGAAAACGGCAGCTTGGTGTTGGCGCCGTACACCGAGGATGAGGACGCAAACAGAAGATGCCGGCAATCGTTGTGGCGGCACCCCTCCAGCACGTTGATGAAGCCTTCGATATTTGCATCCACATAGGCATGGGGATGCTGCAGCGAAAAGCGAACGCCGGCCTGCGCCGCGAGATGGATGACCACAGGAAAGCGACGCTGAGCGAAAAGCGACCTTGTTGCCGTGCGATTCGCGAGGTCGAGCTTCACAAAAGTGAAATTGGATTGGCATTTCAGGATGTCGAGGCGAGCTTCCTTCAGCTTTGGATCGTAATAGTCGTTGACGATATCGAGACCAACGACCTCGCGGCCGGCCGACAACAGGCGCTGGGCAACATGAAACCCGATGAA
This sequence comes from uncultured Alphaproteobacteria bacterium, assembly GCA_963753875.1. Classification (GTDB taxonomy): domain Bacteria; phylum Pseudomonadota; class Alphaproteobacteria; order Rhizobiales; family Xanthobacteraceae; genus Bradyrhizobium. The sequence continues at coordinate 52,659 of CAVWDY010000032.1, forward strand.
GCCGGCAGCTCCGGTGACCAGTACCGCATTGTCAGTCATCGTTTCTCCGGTTCAGCCCTCAAAGCCGCCACAACTCGATTCCGGCAGGCTTTGAGCCTCGATCGAGCTTCATTTTAACGTCGAAAACGAGACCCGAACCGCCGATCAGCAATTTTTGAACAAGCGGCCAACTATCGTCGAGATAGCTGCCGTGCGCGACCGCCAAAATAACCGCATCAGCCGGCCGCAATGCATCGAGTTCAGTTATTGTCACGCCGTACTCATGCCTGGCGTCCACAGCGTTCGCCAGCGGGTCATGCACCTGTACCTGGAGACCAAATGACTCCAGCTCGCGGATGATATCGACCACGCGAGAGTTGCGCGTATCCGGAACGTCCTCCTTGAAGGTCAGGCCAAGTATCGTAACAACGCCCCCCGCACCCTTTCGACGAAGCAGCCCCCGAACACATTCCCGGGCGATACGCTGGCCCATGCCATCGTTGATGCGCCGGCCGGAAAGAATGACTTCGGGATGGTAGCCCGCCTTCTCGGCGCGATAGGTCAGGTAATACGGATCGACCCCAATACAGTGGCCGCCAACAAGGCCTGGCTGAAACGGCAGGAAATTCCATTTTGTCCGCGCGGCTGCCAGCACGTCGCCGGTGTCGATATCGAGCGCCTGGAAAATCAGCGACAATTCGTTCATGAAGGCGATGTTGAGGTCGCGCTGGGTGTTTTCGATGACCTTCGCCGCTTCGGCCACCTTGATGGAAGGCGCGCGGTGAATGCCGGCCTTGACGACCGAACCGTAGACGTCGGCCACGACATCGAGGGTCTCCGGATTCTGGGCCGAAACCACTTTGACGATTGATTCAAAACGATGCTGCTGGTCGCCGGGATTGATGCGTTCGGGCGAATATCCAATATTGAAATCCGAACCGGCCTTGAGGCCCGAACATTGTTCGAGAATTGGCACGCATTCCTCTTCGACCGCGCCGGGATAGACGGTCAATTCATAGACAACAATGTCACCCCTTTTGAGCGAGGCCCCCACCAGGCGTGACGCTTCGAGCATGGCGCCGAGATCAGGCCTGCGCGCCGCGTCGATCGGAGTTGGAACGGTCACGATAAAAAAATCAGCGGACTGGAGTGCGCCCGCCTCGCTTGTAAAGCTCAATGAGGGAAGCTTCAGATCCGACGTTTCGACTTCGCGCGTGCGATCCTGTCCCGCCCGCAATTCCCGGACACGCGTCTGGTCGATATCGAAGCCGACGACCGGGCTGCCCCCGCGCGCAAAGGCGACCGCTACTGGCAGCCCCACGTAACCCAATCCGATAACCGCGATCTTCCGCCGGTGTGACATTAAGGATATTCTAAGCTCTCGGGACACCATTAACACAGCTCATTCGGTTGTTTAGCCGCCATCCTGTGAAGATCGCAAGGGGTGATCGCCAAGGTTATTGCCTTGGCGACCCAAAGCCATGTCAAGGCGAGGTTTTGCGAAAAATGCGCCCGCCTATCGAGCCTTTCGAAGCATCCGTGAAGTTTGGCGGCGCCAATATCAATGGTAACCGTTGATATTCCGGGTGCGGATCGAGGTCATAATTGGCTGTACCGCTCAGGCGGAACACGATATATGCGGGTCACACCGTCGATCTTCGAGGCTTGGTCTTCGAGGCTTGGTGGCCTCCAACTGTGGTCTCTCGCTCGTCTTGCTCAAGATTAACAAACCTAGCTGGGTCGTGATACTCACTTGGGCTTCATCAAAACCGCAGATTGCATAGCAAGATGTGTGGAATCGCGGGATTTATCGCTGACCCGGCGCATCGAACATCGGCGGATCAATTAAGGTCAACCGCGAACGCGATGGACCTTAGCTTACAGCATCGCGGACCTGACGATTCGGGTGTCTGGATCGATGCAGACGCCGGCGTCGCACTCGTCCACCGCCGCTTGTCGATCGTCGATCTTTCGCCCGCCGGACATCAGCCGATGCATTCCGCGGACGGGCGCTTCGTCATTTCCTATAATGGCGAGGTCTACAGCCACCTCCCGATCCGGACTGAGATCGAAGCGACCGGCCATCGATTTCGCGGACATTCTGATACCGAAGTCATGCTCGAATCGGTTGCGAGATACGGCATCCGCGCGACCGTCGACAGATTGATCGGCATGTTCGCGATCGCGATTTGGGACAAGCGAGAGCGGACGCTGACGCTGATCCGCGATCGGCTCGGCATCAAGCCGATCTATTGGGCGAAGATCGGCGGACTGTTCATGTTCGGCTCGGAACTGAAAGCCCTCCGCCAGCATCCGGGGTGGACGCCGCGTATCAAACCGGAAGCGGTCGCATCCTTCATGCGGCATAATTACATCCCCGCTCCCAACACCATCTACCAGGATGTCTATAAACTGGAACCAGGGACCATTCTGACTTTGGCGTTTGGCCGCGAACCGCAGCTTCAGAGATTTTGGGATGCCCGGCAGGTAGCTCTCGACGGGACTCGAAATCCGCTCGATGCAGACGATGCGACGCTGATCGATCGCCTCGAGGATCTCCTCGTCGATGCGGTCGGCAAACGAATGATGGCGGACGTGCCGCTCGGAGCCTTTCTTTCCGGGGGAATCAATTCATCGACCGTCGTGGCGCTGATGAAGGCTGCGAATGCCGGGCCTGTGAAGACGTATTCTATCGGGTTTGAACAGCCTGAGTTTAACGAAGCGCCTCACGCCGCCGCAATCGCCAGGCACCTTGGAACTGACCACACCGAGCTCACGGTAACCTCGCGTGAGGCGCTCGAAGTCGTGCCGAAGCTTGCCGAAATGTTCGACGAACCGTTCGCGGATTCATCACAAATACCGACCTATCTTGTCTCGGCGATGACACGCAAACACGTCACCGTCGCGCTCTCGGGCGATGGCGGCGACGAATTGTTTTCCGGCTATAACCGCTATCAACTCACCGAGCGCTCATGGCGGATGCTTTCACTCGTTCCTGAACTCGCGCGAAAGGCTTTTGCGGCAGGACTGACTTCGATGAGTGCGGAGCGGTGGAACGCAATTTTTGGAGTCCTGCCGCGCAATCTCCATCGTCCGCAACCAGGCGACAAGATTCATAAAGTCGCGTCCGTCCTGAGGTTGAATGATGCCGACGACCTCTACAGGAGGCTCGTTAGCCATTGGGAGCCAAGCCAAGTCATGCACGGCGTATCCGAAACCCGCGGCTTGTTATGGGACGGATCGGTGCGGACCGATTTCCCCGATCTGCTTGACCGAATGCAGTTCCTCGATCTGGTAACCTATCTTCCCGACGACATTCTGACCAAAGTCGATCGAGCGAGCATGGCGGTCGCCCTTGAGGCGCGGGTGCCCCTGCTTGACCATCGTGTCGTGGAACTGGCCTGGCGGCTCCCGCGTTCGGTCAAGATCCGTGGCGGCGTCAGCAAGTGGCTCTTGCGCCAGGTTCTCTATCGTCACGTTCCCAAAGCCCTGGTCGAGCGCCCCAAGATGGGTTTTGGCGTTCCCCTGGGCGAATGGTTGCGCGGCCCCCTGCGGGAATGGGCAGAGAATTCTGCTTTCCGAGAAACGGCTGGGAGAGAATGGTTTCTTTGACGTCGCCGTCATACGCCGGCACTGGATAGAGCATTTGTCTCGCAAGCGAAACTGGCAATATTTGCTTTGGGACGTCCTTATGTTCGAAGCCTGGCGTGAGCGCTGGGGTTAAACTCGCCGGTCTAACCGTTCGTGCAATGCACCTCGGGGATGTCGCGGGGAATTTGCCCTCCCAACAATCCGCGATACAGGGCCTGATACCTCTCAACACAACCATCAAGCAGGAAATTCGCTTGCAGTCGCGCACGGCCAGCCTCGCCAAATGTTTTCCGCAAGAGTGGATCGCGAGCGAGGTTCACAAGAGCCTCCGCGAGCGCCTCAGGACAGTGTGGCGGCACGACCAGTCCGGTCTCGCCAGCGAGAACAGCCTCCGCGTTGCCACCGACATCGGTGACGATCATCGGAAGACCCACAGCCATCGCTTCGAGGATCGCGTTTGAGAAGCCTTCCTGATGCGAGGAAAGCAGGCCGATATCGCTCGCCGAGAGCAGGTTCACCACATCAGAACGCATTCCCATAAACAATATCTTGTCTTCAAGGTTCAATTTTTTAGCCAGCGCACGAATATCAGATCCCGCTCCATCATCCCGTCCGACAATCAGCAGCCGCCACGGCTGGCCGATCCGCTCGTTCGCGATTCCGAAAGCCTCGATCAAATCAAGATGTCCCTTGTAAGGAATGAGGTTGGCGACAATGATATAGACCAATGCTCGCTCGTCGATCTCCACCGATGAGCGAACGGCTGTTCTGTCGTTCGATGACACGGAGGGCAGTTCTATTCCGTTATAGATAAGTCCGAGCTTGTCGGAAGCTACGCCTTCGTCGCGAAGCTGGCGGACAACGGCGCGTGAATTACCGAGCACAGCGTTCATGCTCCCGTGCAATTTCATCTCAAGCCGCTGCACCAGAGGATAGCCTTGCTGATAATTATTCAAGCTTCTCCGGCTCATGACACGAATCTTGATGCGCGCCAACGATGCTGCGATTGCCCCGATCAAATAAGCCGCCGGCAAAAAGAAATGCGCAAGGCGCGGCCGTGTCCGTACCATGATGTACGTCAGATGCACGGCTGAAAGTATGATTCGCAAAACACGAACAATCATCAAATTCGGGATCGCCGACCTGCCAACCGGTGGAAGAATGACCTCTATGCCGACAGATTCCAGTTCGCCGCGTAGCGGACCGTCACCCGCGAGACTGTAGACGCAAACCCGCCAGCCGGCTCGACTGAGCTGCCGGCCTACGCTCAACAGATGCCGCTCGGTCCCGCCGATCCCCAACTCTCCCATAACAAAGAGAACGTCAGGCGAGTCAGACAATTCCAGCGATACAGGCGTCATGGAAGAGTTCTGGCCATTGCATCAATCGAGTGAGTCAGGAAGCACTGCACCGGTAGACGTATTCATCGCAGCCGGAGCCGAAAACGCCCGTTCCATAGGGCTGCACAATGCTGCGAACGTGCTCAAACCCGATTCTTTTCATGAGGACCGCCACTTCCGCCGGCGCAATAGATTCGTAGGGAAAGCCGCCCATCCAATCGTGCACATCATGCGTAAAATTCATTCCGCGGCTGCCCTTGTAGTTTTTGACGTACGCGTCGAAATCCCGCCGCTTAACCAAAAATGCCAAGCGCATACCGTTGATGAATACCGAGCGTGCGAACTTTTGAGCTGCGGGCGACGCCCTGGTGTACCAGCGCTTCTCGATCTTCCACAAACCGCACAATCGCGTCTTGCGATACAGCGCGAACACGAACAAGCCACCGGCGCTGACGCGCGACGCGGCATTGGCAATGGCGTCGTACATCGCGCCGGTGTGGTGCAGCACGCCCCAGGAATAAACGATGTCATGGGTGCCCAGGCTGCGACGTAAGCTCGATCCAGGATAGATCCCTGCTCCACAACCCAGGACGTATCGCCCGGGAAAAAGCGGTCCTTCAGCTTCTGCGTGCCGGCGACGCTTTGCGGGTCGTAATCGAAGGAACGCACGATGGCCCCGAGGCGCCGCGCGGCCAGGGAAAACAATCCGCTTCCCGAGCCAATATCGATAACCCGCTTGCCGTCGAGCCGCTCTAGGCCGCACAAGGCCTGCAAGGATCGCTCCGCTTCGGCGATGCGCTCATCGTCGAGGTGATCGAGAAAAGCCAGCCAGTTTTCGCCGAAGGAAAATCTGTCCTCGCCGGGCTTTGCTGCAATTTGCTCCTTCGCGTTCATCCTCAATGCTCCATCCGGGCCGTCGCTACCGACGGCACCCTCTATCCTGATCGTTCATAAGCTGGGCGATCATCCGCTCAAATGAGGCGGCGACAGCGCTTGCCTCGTATGCCATCCGAACCGCCGCGGCGCCCCAGGGTTCAACCGGCGGCCGCTCGACATAGGCCAGCGCCATACTCAGTTGATCGGCGACTTGCTCGGGCTGGGTTGGGTCGGCGACCCAGCCGCCGAGACTGAGGATCAGCCCGGCGGCGGTTCCCGCCGGCGTAATGCCGAAGATCGGCCGGCCCGCGCCGACATAGTCGATCAGCTTGCTCGGCAGAAACACGCTGGTGGCAGCCGGCGCATCGATATTCAAAAGCAGGTCGGCGGATTTCGCCAAGGCCAGCGACTGAAGATAACCGACTTTAGGCAGGAAGTTCACGCATCGCGGCGGCAGTTGCGAGACCAACGGGTGATCGCGGAGATCCATCGGCGCCTCGCCGATGAACTCGAAACGCAGACGATGCAGTAATTCGGGCGACCGGCTTTGCAGAATGGCCAGGGCTTCGAACAAAGGCTCGGGCCCCCGGCCGGCAAACAGATTTCCGAGATATCTGACGGTAACCCGATCGTTTTTTCCGCCGGCCGCGGGATAGAGCGATGCGTCGTAGGCATGCGGCAACACCCTCGCCTTCGCCCGCCACGCGTCAGGATGCTTCGCGTAGACAAGGTCGATGGTTTCCTGCGATGTGAAAACGGCGAGATCAGCCGCTTGCAGCACCGCGGCTTCGCTCGCCAGCCATTCCTTTGCCGTGGGATCGAACGGGTTGTCAGCCCAGGGATCGCTGAAATGCGCGATCCAGCGAACCCCGGTCGCCTGTTTTATCTTCAAACCGGCCAGATGATCGGTCATCGGCTGACCGAACGTCACCAATATGTCGTCGTGCGATGGACGCGTGCGGATCATGTGCATGGCCGCCCTGCGCCACCAGAGATACCTGACGTCGTACTCCTGAAGCGTTCGATGGCGCCTTTCGGAAAACACCCGTTCCAGTATTCGCGCCGGAAGGCTTCGTGGAATTCGCGCCAGGTCAATGCCGCTCGACGGATCGCGTGAATGGACCGGGCGATCGCCCGATGGCGCCAGGCAATAGACTTCCAGCGGCCGGATTTTCGCATGGGCGGCGAGACGCGCGACCTGCGTGGCGCGCGGATAAGGCATCGGCGGATAGCTCCAGCTCAGGAACAGAAGCCTCACGTCCACGCCTCTAGCCAGTGATCGAGAACGACCAGGCTCCAGACCTGGTGCTGGGCCGTGCGCGAGCCGCGCTCGGCAGCTTGCATGACCGGCGAAAGAGCCGCCACATCGACCCAGGAATCCAGCCGCCCCGCATTGATCCTGTCCCGGGCCCACGGTCCGAGCCCGCGCTCGATCCACCGATAGGCCGGCACCGGAAATCCTCGTTTGGGCCGATTGATGATTTCGGCCGGCAGGCGCCTGGCGGCATAGTCGCGCAGAATTCGTTTTGAACTGTAGCCCAGTTGGCGGGAACCGACCTTCCATTGCAGCGGCAAGCGGGCGCACCATTCGACCAATGCGTGGTCGAGAAATGGACAGCGCAATTCGAGCGACGCGGCCATGCTCATCTTGTCGGCCTTCATCAGAAGGTCCTCGACCAGCCACGAACGGCAATAGACCTGCTGCATCTGATCGATCGGATTCGGCGAAGCGCAGTCGCGGTACCAGCTCTTGATCAGATCATCTGTCGACTGCGGATTTGACGGACCGCGCCAGAATTCAGCTTTCTCGGATTCTGTCCAGATTCGTGTCATGTGGGCCCGCGTTTCGCCAAGCGCACCCGACGCCCCTATACGCAGAATAGAAGCGGCCAAGGGACGCTGCAGCCGCGATGCCACGCCGGACAAGACGGAACGCACCAGGGCCGGCAGCGCCGCTACAAGGCCCATCCTGTCGAACTGCCGCGCCAGGGCTTCCATATCGTAGCCGGCCAGCACCTCATCCGCTCCCTCTCCAGATAGAACAACCTTGACGTCGCGCTTTGCGAGCTCGCTCACAAAATAGAGCGGGATTGATGCAAGGTCTGCCAGCGGCTCGTCCGTCGCCGTCACGAACCGCGGCAGGAATTCGAGGAACTCCTTCTGCCCGATCGTCACCTCGGAATGCCGTGTACCGAGACGCCGGGCAACGAGACGTGCAAACGGCGTCTCGTCGCTTTCACCGCCCTCGTCAAAGGCCACCGAAAAACTATGAAGATTCTCATGGCCAAGCTCGGCCGCGGTCGCCGCCACCGCGCTGGAATCGATGCCGCCGCTGAGCAGGATGCCCACCGGCACGTCCGAGGCGACCAGCCGCTTCTCGATGGAAGCCCGCAGCAGTTGCTCGAATTCACGCGGATAGTCGCGGCCCGGATCGAACGATTCCGAATGAAATTCGATCGACCAGAATTTCCGCTGCGTCAGCTTTCGATCATCGATATCCAGCGTAAGGTATGTCCCGGCTTCGAGACTGCGAAGCCCGCGCCAGATCGTTGCGGGCCCTGGCACATATCGCAACGTCAGAAAATCATAAATTGCCTGCGGTTCGAGTTCCGGACGCGACGCCGCACCGGCGAGAATAGCCTTCAGTTCGCTCGCAAAACAGAAAGCGCCTTCGATTTCACCATAGTAGAGCGGCTTCTTCCCGAGACGATCCCTGACAAGATGAATCTGGCGGGACGAAGGATCATAGAGGGCGATCGCAAACATCCCTTCGAGCCGCATGATGCAGTCGAGTCCGTCGAGGTCGTAAAGCTGAGCGATAACCTCGGTGTCGGATTGGGTCTTGAGCTGAACGCCGCGCTGCTGGAGTTCGCGCCGAAGCTCCCGGTAATTATATATCTCGCCGTTGAAGACGATTCCGGTCCCGCGCGCGGTCCAGATCGGCTGATGGCCCTGGCTCAAGTCGATGATGCTGAGCCGGCGCATGCCGAATGCGACCTGATCGCAGACAAACTCACCGCCGTCATCAGGTCCGCGATGCCGGATCGCATCCAGCATTGCCGCCACCGAGGCTTCCCCTCGATCGCGACCGAGTCCGACCACTCCAGCGATTCCGCACATCCGGTTTGATCAGGCCCGATGCCCGTGCATCCACAGGCTCCAGCCGAACCGCCGCGCCCATGGCTTCTTGAACCAGGCTGGAAGGAGTTCTCCGAACCCGGGAATCACGTATGGGAAGATGCTGTCGAGATCGGTCCCGAGAATATCGATTCTGGTATCGCGGCTGAACTTACCGAACAAATCGCGGGCTTCGGATTTTGTAATCGGCCAGGTGTGGGGATTGCCCTCCTCCCGCGCGCCATCGCCATAGCGGCTTGCCAGCGCCAGCGGATCGAGAAAGCGATTCTCATAATGAAGGAACCCCTCCAGGAAGCGCACCATATATCCGTAGAGAAAGGAGTGGCGATGGTAGAGCATGACGCCGAACCCGCCTCCGGGCCTTACCACTCGCATCAGTTCGGCGATGGATCGGTCCAGATCGGGTGAATGATGCAATACTCCCCACGAATAGACATAGTCGAACTCGCCGTCCTCGAACGGGAGCTTTCGTCCGTCTGCCTGCCTGACGTCGGCTCGCAACCCGAAAATTTCCAGGCGTCGCCGAGTTTGTTCGACCGCGGTGGGCGTCAGATCGACGGCGGTCATCTGCGCACCGGCGCGCGCCCAGTTCATGGTCATCGCGCCCATGCCGCAACCGACTTCGAGAACCTTCTTGCCGCGGTATTCGTCATACGGAAAAAGCCGGCCGAACGGGCGGGGATCGTGGAGCGGAGTATTCCAGCTGTAGAAGCGTCGATCGGCCAGTTCGAAAAATTCGCGCGATCCGCGTTCCACCAAGCCCCCGTCGTAATTCGTCTCGCCGTGGGTGCCGCCATAGGTCATCGGCTGCGCCGACCACCAATCCCTGACGTCAACGGGTTCGGTCACGTCTTGCCGCGCAAAAAATCAAACAGAAGAAGAAACGGGGTTGCAAGCAGCAGGGTGACCCCGGCGAGACACTCGATCAGCATGGTCCATTCCAGAAAGCGACGAAAGCGCAACGCCCATCGCGCCTTTCGGTCAAATGCAAACTGACGCCGGCGGCCGTTCAGGACCTCGACCGCGGCGTGCGGCGCATCGCGTGCCACAGCACGTTCGATCGCGGAATAACCAAGGCCGATAGAATCCGGATATAACAGAACAACTTTCGATGACCCCGCCAACGCGGCAGCTGAAATCGCGCCCGCCCCGGTGTTAAGGAATGTCGAACCCGGATAACACTCCGCAAAGCGTGCCTTCATATAGTCCGATGACCGCGGATTGGCCTTGTACCATACGGCCTTCATCCAAAGACCGAAGGGGTTGCGGAACGACGTCGGCAGCTGTCGGATCCGCATCCAACGATCGTGAAATATTCCGACAACCTCGCCCGTCACAACACCAAATCCATCAGATCCCGGTACGCGACAGGCTTTGCCTTCCTTGTCAGCTCCGTCATTGTTTCAAAGAAGATCGGCTGATCCGCGACATGGCATGGATCCGCATAGAAATTCAGGATACCCGGCCCGGAAGCAAGATGCCGGGCCATGCCGAGCGCCTCGCGCTTGTAGTCTTCTGCTGAAAGAGTCTTGTCGGGGGCTCGAAAACAGCCCCAGCTGTCCAGAATACTCAAGGGATTGCTACCTTGCCCGGAGACCGGAAACTCCATCAGCCCGTATCGGGTAAACGCCGGTCCGTAACGCAGACCAGCGAATGGTGTCGTCGACGTCGAGTAAGTGTATTGGAGGCGTCGCAAAACCTCGTGCAGGAACAGAAGCTGGTCGGGACGTTGAAATGTGCCGAAGTGCGGCGTCCGGTAGCCAGCAGGTTTCTGGCCGATAATTTCAGTAACAATTCGATCGCCCTCTTCGATATCCCGCTTCAGCACGTCTCTTGGTTGCTGATCGTAGAAGAAATTGCTGCGATATTCGCCGCGCTGGATATCGAAATAGGTGTGGCTCCGTCCACCGTGGTTGAGGAATTCCGCGCCGGTTGCAGAAATGCGCCGATAGACGCCTGAACCCTCTTCCAGCAGCGCGCCTGGAACGGCGTAGGACGCACAGATACCCAACTGCAAAAGCCTTTGGTGGACGTCCCAGGCGACCTCGATGTCCTCCGGAGTATCGCAATCGAACGAGAGGACAAGGTAGAGACGATCGAGCCCTGACCGCCCGGCCTTGGCGCGGTAGCCTGTTAATGCTGCCGACGGATGGAGACGCGACAGCGCCGCATATCCAGCGAAGACCGGATCGGAGGCCGCTGTTTTTATTTTGGAGAAAACGCCCACCGCTACCGCCCGCGGACTTGACGCAGCGACGCCACGACTCGCTGCGCCGTCTTGCCATCCCAAAGCTCGGGACAATGTCGCTCCGATCTGACGGACGACAGCGCCAACATCACCGCCGAGACCATCATATCAAGCTTGACCAACGTGTTGGTTCCTTCCGTGATGGTAATTGGCCGCTCGGTGTTATCGCGCAACGTCACGCAGGGAACACCAAGATAGGTGGTCTCCTCCTGAATCCCGCCGGAATCCGTAATGGCGATGGCTGCATTCATCAACGCATTCATGAACTCCACATACCCCAACGGTTCAAGGATGTGAATGGCGGGCGCTGCTTTCAGCCGGACCAGCAACCCTGCCTGCTCCAGGCGATTGCGGGTTCGCGGATGAATTGGAAAAACCAGCGGTATGCGCGCTGAAACTTCGACAAGCCGGTCGACGATAGCAGCAAGAGTGGCAGCAGCATCGACGTTGACAGGCCGGTGAATAGTCACCACTCCGTAGCGGCGCTTCGCAAGCCCCAGCCGATCGGCCACGTCAGCCGAAGCGATTTTCGACCGCATCAGTTCGAATGCGTCGATCATGATGTTGCCGACGCGGACAATTCGATCCCGAGGCACACCCTCCCGTTCAAGGTTGGAATCGGCGTCGGGCGACGGCGTCCATAACAGATCGGCCAGCGAGTCAGTGACAATCCGGTTGATTTCTTCGGGCATCGACCGGTCGAAGCTGCGCAAGCCGGCTTCCAGATGCGCGACCGGAAGATTCAATTTCTTGGCCGCCAGCGTGCATGCCATCGTCGAATTCACATCGCCGACCACGACGACCCAGTCCGGCCGATGGTTCATGCAAAGCTTCTCATACGCCACCATGACGCCCGCGGTTTGCTCGGCGTGGCTGCCGCTTCCCACATCGAGATTGTGATCGGCCTGCGGCAAATCGAGATCCCGGAAAAAGGCTTCCGACATGTTCTCGTCGTAGTGCTGGCCGGTATGGACGATCACTGGATCGCACCATGGCTCGCGCATAAGCGCATGATAGAGCGGCGCAATCTTCATAAAGTTCGGCCGCGCCGCCGCGACGAGATGGATGAGAGTTCTCTTCATTGGGCTGCAGAGGCTGCTGTGCCACGACTAAGAAGGCCGCGGTATATCTCGACATATGAAGTTTCGCTCGAAACTGCACCGAACAGCTTCTCCGCCTTTGATCTGGCGCTTTCGCCGAGCGTCCTTCGCTGTTCTTCGCTCGCAATCAGCTGCCCAAACGCCTCCTCGTATCCTTCCGCACTGTTATCGACCAGCATCGCGAGCTCATCCAGCTCGGCGAAAGGCTCACCCTCACGCCGGTTCATCACGACCGGCAAGCCGGTGAGCAGCGGCTCCATCACAGCTTTGGGCAGGCCCCAATAGTCGCAATGAGACGCAAAGATGTCGTATTGACCAAGGGTATCGCAGAGATCTTTATTGGAAATTGATTTCACAAAGTCGCATCGGTCTGAGACCCCTGCCTTGCTCGCAACATCGATCAAGTAATCGCGCAAGGGACCGGTGCCGACTACCGTCAAGTGAACCATCGGCAACCGTGCAAGCGCCCGAATGATATTCTCCGGATTCTTGCCAACGACCAACCGTCCAACCGAGATTATTCGAACAGGCGAACTCAGCTCGAAATTGTTCTTCGACCGTGCTCCTGCGCCCAAAACGTTATAAGCGACCCTGTAACGCTTCACGCCGGCATCTTCGAGATATGGAATGATCGATTTGTATACCGGAAGTACAAGATCAGCGGCCCGCAGGCCCCTACAAGCCAGCCGGTCAGCGAAGAAGTTGTAGATTTTCTGTTTGGTGCCCCCCGGCCACACTATCGCCGACTGCGCGGGATTGATGTGGAAGCTCACCACATACGGGATGTTCAACGCTTGGCGAATCGCCGCAGCTGCATGAGCGTTCAAGTCCGCCCCATGACATCGAATCAGGTTCGGCTTCACGGATTGTGCCAGTTGCATCATCCGTTTCGTCCAAGCCCCCATCAAGGCAGGCTGCCACCCCAATGTACGAATAAAGAAACGTGAATCAGGAGGCATGTTGTGAACGTACAACTTGGCGTCACCGACCGTTTGTTGCAAGGCTTCTAAGGGTGGGTTATCGTCATTAGTGAAGACCAAATGCACTTCCTTGAACAATTCACCGGGATTGTAATAACGCGCGGTGATTTCGCCCTTTGCGATCAGATCAGACAGCCGATCGGGCACAATAACCATCAATCGGTCGCCTTCGAAGCGATGAGCCAACACAGACATCATTTTACCCCCGTCACGATGGCCCAAGTCCCAAACAATTCTTGGTGAAACAGTCTCAGCCAGCGTTCCAAGTGGCCTGATTCCCGGGGCGTCGGCACGAGAATTTCACACTGTCGGAATCCGGCATTTTTCAATTTTGCTTTAAGTCCCCACTGCGTCCAGCAGGGAAGCTTCGAGCCATCCATGCTCATCATGTTTCGCTGGGTTCGGCGATTGTAGTCGAGCAACAGCACCCTTCCACCAATCTTGAGCACCCGCCAAAATTCCATCAACGCAGCATCAGGATTGGGGACCAAATAAAATGCCGACTTTGAGAACATCAGATCTATACTTTGGGTCATCAACGGCAATCTTGCCGCCGAACCAACCACATCCACAAGTCGCGGCATATCAGGACCGTATGGCTGATCGGTAATGTCCAGTCCGATATAGGATCCAGCCACCCACTCGCGGTAAGGCGCGGGACCGCAACCGACATCGAGAACCCGATCCTGCTCGTGCGCGTAGCGTTGAAGAAACGTCCGCACGAAAACGTCAACATCATTCGCTGCCATTTTTTGGATATTTACACCAATCCCGCCGGGGAAATGGTGATCTTGCGGACTTTCAGAATCTGCGTCGGACCGAAAAACGGAAACAGCCTGAAGAAGAGCCTCTCGACCGGATTCGTCATTCCGTTTTCGTAGCGATGGTCGACATATTCAAACCCGTTGACGGAGAACAACGTCAACAAGGTTTGCGGCGTCCATGAAAAGATATGACGGTTCCATTCGATCTCCTGAAAATAGACCTCGGTTCCGAGACGCGTCCTGTCACCACGGAAGCGCCGCCACGCATTGCGCAATTCGAAACGAAAGAAGCTCAGCATCGCGCCAATATGAAAGGGGTTCGGTACGCTCACGATCGCCACGCCACCCATTTTCAGCACCCGGTTGATTTCCTTCACGGCCTGCGCCGCACCTTCAAGATGCTCAAGCACCTCCTGCAAGGTGACGCAGTCGAGGCTGCCATCCTCGAACTCCAGGTCATAAATGCTCATCTGCCGAAAGCTGGAAGCAAGATCCGGGAAAACGAGTTTCGCTATCCGGATATGATCTTCGAAATAGTCGATGCCGATGACGGTCTTGCGAGGAAACCGCCTCTTGACTTCGGAAACAAAATTCCCGGCATAGCATCCAACGTCCAATAGCCGATCGCCTTCCAGGAAATCAAGCACCAGAAGTTGTCGATCGCCAAGTTTCGACGAGGAGAAAATGCTCCTGCATTCGTCGGCAGAGATATTTTTCCCGTCCACCATGTACGTTTCAGGAGATGATCTCACGCTGTCGGGCCTCTCTGCACGCTTAGCCATGTCCATGCCGATTTCAGGTATGGTCGCGGGATCGCCCCGAAGGCAACCGCAAGACCGCCGTAGAGAACCGCACCGAACGGAATGAAGAGCAGCAGACGGCTCACGTCAGAAAGTCCCGTTGACTGGTCAAGCACTCTTATTGCGAGCGCCATGATCGCGGCAGCGGCCGAAATGCGATAGAGCTCGTTGAAACTTCGCCAGAACGGACCGCTTCGGGCCGCCATCAGCGTTGAAAAAACCAGCTGCACGAAAAACGCGCCGAGCGTCGCAAACGCTGCCCCCATGATTCCGAAACTCGGCACCAGCAGGAAATTCAGACTTCCATTCGCAATCACCGCAACCACGATGGATGCTGTCGCAAGATGCTGGCGATAGGTCAGGCCAACCGCAACGTCGCCGAAGCTCGCCAGCATATGGAAAAGATAAGCCAGTGCGACCACCGGCATGACCAACGCCCCGGATCGAAACGCCGGTCCTGCGACGACCGTCATGATCGGTTCACACAAGGCCCACAGCCCTGCGATGGCCGGCACCGAGAGGATAAGAATTCCGTAGCTGATGGTATGCAGCAGGCGGTCGACGCCCGCACTGTCGCCCCGATTATGCAGTTCGGCCACCGAGTTCGGATAGAGCGCCCAGATCGGATTTACGAAGACCTGGATGATCATATACCCAAGGCCATAAGCGGCCGAGTAAATCCCGATGTCCTGCAAGGTCTGAAAATGCACCAGAAAAAGCCGGTCCATCCAGTTGAGGCCCCAGATCGCGTAGGCGGCCGGCAACAACGGAAGCCCGAACTTGACCGCGGGGCGCAGGATCGAGAAGTCCGGAATGAACCATCCGCTGCGGCGGACGATCAGCGCGAGAAAGATAACCCCCAGCAAAAGATCGCCGACGAGCGTCAGCAGCACCAGACCGTACACATGGGCTCCCAGACCGATCGCGGACAGCACCGCGACGATGCCGAGCATGGCTTGCGCCACGGTTGCCGCCGCCAGCGTGTTGCCGTCATTCTGAATTCGCAACCACGCACGAGCGGCATTGGGCAGCAGCGTTGTGAACAGGCTCGCGGCTGCGAGCACGACAAATCTCTTGTATTCGGCGTCCCCAAAGATGACCACGCTGACCGGCGAATTCGCCAAGATCAGCAGCGCGGCAAAGATCGCCGCACCACCGAGGGCGGCAAGCATCCAGGCCAGAAACATCCGGTACTGCTTTTCGAAAGGCAGGCCTGGCAAGATGCGCAGCATGCCCTGCTCCGAACCCAGCGACAGCAGCGGGCTGAGCAATAAAGCAATCATGCTGACCTGCGACCAGACGCCGAAATCGAGCGGGCCGAGATGCCGGGTCAGGAGAGGCAGAACGATCACGCCCTTGATGCGCGCGATCATTTCGGCGACCGCCATGACGCCCGCGTTGCGGAAGAATTTTTGGATCACGTCGAACCGATCTTCGACCGCAGCCAGCGCCCTGCCCGCACATATCCGGGTTCATGAATCCAGGTATAGGAAGGCACCGAGATTTCGCGGCCGCCCCATTTCTCCTTGAAGCGCCGGATCCCCATTTCTTTCTCATTGGAGGGATTGGGGCTATAGCCGGCAAGATTGAAATATCGATCCCCGCTACGCTTATGGTAGAGCATTGCTTCCCAATGCAGCAGATCCTGTGCCGGCAGGTTGCTGGACTTCCCGAAGTTCGTGCGGCCGGACATGATCTCCGTCACGACGCCCTGGTAACGATAGGTTCCAAGGACCGCGTGAACATTGCCGCCGGGGTCCGCCACCACGAAAAAGCGATACGATCGCTCACTATCCGCACGCCAAAACGCGTCGTTGCGCACTGCAAATGAATCGGCGCCGTCCGTCTCGGCGGTCTCATAATATGCCTTGCAGAATGTTCCGATAAATTGATCGCGGGAGTCGCAGAGCTTCAACGAAAGACCGGACTCCATACTTTTTCGGATACCCTTCCGCGCGGCTTGCTTGAGATTGCGCCGAAGCATCTCCTCGTCCTGCGCAAGATCGACCACACTCGTCAGCCAGTTCGTTTCCCGGTATCCGAACTTCTGAAATGTGCGGCTCACATCCTCACTTCCGACCCAGGGCGCAAGAACCGGGCCGCCCGAGAATCGAACATGATTCACGCCCAAGCGCTTCGCCAGCGCGCCGACCTGCTGCAAGAGATCGGCCAGGATTTCCTGGACATCGTCTGCGCCCAACACCGGACCTTCGAAACATTCAAGCGTGCCGCCCCCTTGTCCCGCAGCGCGCATCCGCAACTGATCGACAATCGTCCTGCGGTTCAAGCCCGGCGGACGGAGACTGAGGAGAGCCCCGGCAATTCTCTGCCCAGCCCGATCGGCCGAGACAACGAAGGAAGTGGCCCGGTTCACTCCAGCGTGAATCCGTGCCCATGCCGAGGTCTGGCAAAACCCAGCAAGATCAATCTGCGATGCAAGCCAACGGTCCCAGTCA
>CAVWDY010000033.1:0-173842 GCA_963753875.1 uncultured Alphaproteobacteria bacterium
GGGCGTCCGCGTCTCGATTTTTGCGCTCTCGTCCTTCCATTCAGGCGTCTTCGGATCGTAAAGACCGCAGGTTGACACATATAAGTACTTCGCACCCCATGACCGGACTGCGGCGGCCACGTTCCGATCGGCTTGAATGGTAAGTTGAGCGTTTTCAGGAGTGTCGGGGTATCGAGGAGGGGCGACTGCAGCTAGATGAACCACGGCTTCTGGTGGTTCTTTGACCAAATCGGGTAACTTCTCACCCTCCTTGGAGAGGTCCAGGACAACTGCATCGGCCAGCGCAGAACTGTTTCGTATGACGGGAACTACCTTAGTATTTTCCCGCTGCAGGCGGCCAACCAAAGCACGCCCCACGAGGCCGGCTGCGCCAGTGACCATTATACTTCCGGGAAACCTATTGCTCATCGGCAAGCTGCCGCCAGTCTCGTGCCGGCCGCTCGGCGACAATGGATTCCCGCAGCGACCGGCGCACCCGTCCGTGGCGATACGCGAAGTGAGGCTCGATCGTTTGCCCAAGCAAATGGCGGCGAACGAGGGTATCGGGTTCGTTGTAGCCCATCATTGCCCGAATAAAGGTCGTTCCCGAAAATCTGGGATTGATCTCGAAGACCTTGATCTTTCCGTCAACCAGGCGGCACTGAACATTGATCGCACCAGCCGCGCCGATCGCGACCGCCAGCTTTTCGCAGGGTTCGGTGACTTCCGGGAAAGACCCAATTTCGCCTTGGCTGACGCCCGAACTAATCACCAGACGCTTGCCAAGCTGCGCCCTGCTGCTTTTGTTGACGACGGACGTCTTCAAATTCAGCTGAGAGACGAGCTCGCGACGCAACGCGATGGAATTGATGAGATTGCCGTCGAGGTCCAGCAAGACACCAACCGTGAATTCGCTCTCCGGCGTGCCTACATATTCCTGAGCGAACAATCCGACGTCATTTCCGACATATTCGAGAAGCAATTCAAGCTCACGCCGAGATTGAGCAATATAGCAATCTTTCGAACCACCTCCTGCGGTGCGCGGCTTCACCACCAAGGGATACCAATCAATTTTAGCGAGATCACCGGCATCGCGCACGAGTTCGTATTTCGGAGGCTCAAATCCGAATTGAGCAAGTTTCTTGCCTGTCACAAGCTTATCCCGGCATAGCTCAATCGTCGCCTGGGGATTTGCTATCCACAGTATGCCGCGCTGCCGAAATTCCTCGCAAGCGCCGGAGAGCCTGTCCAAATCCGGCTCACAGCCCGGGAACACCGCTGCAACTCCGAACCTTGCGCAAACGGCCAAAACCGCCTCGACGTACTCGGGGGCATCAGCCCTGGGCAGAACAACAGCTTCATCAACCAACGCGAAATGAATGCAGAACGGATCCGTGTCTGTTCCAACAATTCGACATCCTGCGGCTTCGGGTTGCCTGAGAGCCTTGAGAATTTGCTCCCCGTAGCTGCCGAGGCCGGTGACCAGCACCGTCGGGCGCTCAACCATGGATCATGGTTCCGTATGCCGTTCCCTCGGGCTTTCGATCAAGCATCTGGTGCACGGAGGGGTGGATCGGACCACAGCGTTGAATTGCCAGTTGTGTCGCGGCATTAATATCGAAGCGGAGGATTTCGGCGTGACCACTCGCCCCATCGAATAGAGCCGCTGCTCCCAGGTTGCCGCAATCTCTGGGAAGGCCACAGCTACCCACATTGACGAACAGCGAAGCTCCGTCCGTTCGGATGAATGGATGGTGAGTATGCCCCATCAGCACCGCGGTACCCGCCGCGACCTTGAACTGCGACAGATCGGTCTGCGGATAGACATAGCCATAGGTTTCGTCGGAAGGGCTTCCGTGGACCAGCAACAAGTCTCCACACGTTGCCTTTATACTTCGCCGTCTGGGCCACGATCGCATGAATTCCAGATGGCCGGAATTCATCGACCTCAACGTCTCTACAAGTCGATAGACGGCGTCACGCTCGGGCGGAATGTTTCCGTCCAGCAACATCGCCTCGTGATTGCCGGCGATTGGCAGAAAATCATCCGAAGCCATCAGTTCATCGACAACTGCGGTTCCAGGAAAATATCCGACGGCATCTCCGAGAAACAGAATCTTCTCCGCGCCGCGTTCCCGAAGCAACGACACTGCCACGCGAAATGCCTCGACATTTCCGTGAGCATCCGAGATGACGCCAAACTTCATCCCGCCGTCAGCCAGTCCCTGTACTCAGGTCAGATCGCCACGCCACGATAGTACTCCGCGGTCCGCAGAATGCCCTCGTCCAGATCGATCCGCGCCTCGAAGTCTAGCAGATCACGCGCCTTGTTAATGTTGGGTACGCGCAGTTCGATGTCCGCGTAGTCTTTTCTGACAAAGCGGATTTTTGACGTTGAGCCCAGCACGCGGATAACGGTGTTGGCCAGCCCATAGATCGTGATCACCGCGCGGGCATTGCCGATATTGAATGTCTGCCCGATCGCCGCCGGATGCTCAAGCGCCAGAAGCAAAGCGCGAGCCATGTCATCAACATAGCACCAGGCGCGAATTTGGCTTCCATCGCCGTGAATCTGGATCTCGTCATTTCGGATTGCTCGCTTGATAAAGGTCGAAAGCGCGCCTTCACCGACCTGGCCAGGGCCATAGACATTAAAGGGCCGAACAACGACAGCAGGCATCTTGAATTCATGAAAATGCGCGAGCGCCATGTGTTCGCCAGCTAGTTTTGACACCGCGTACGTCCAGCGCGCTTCACCAACGGCCCCTATGACAGCCGACGACAATTCGGTGGTCTGAAACGCGTGGCTTCCGAAAATCTCGCTGGTGGAAAAGCTCAATATCCGCTTCAATGAACCCAACTTGCGGGCGGCCTGAAATATGTTCGCCGTCCCAACGATGTTAACGTCCAACGTCGCCGTCGGACTCCTGACCACCGTGTCGATCCCGGCGATCGCGGCGCAATGCACAATCCGATCCGGCTTCGCATCAAGCACGGCGGACATTACCGCGGCCGTATCCCGGATATCGCCATTGATGACCGTCAGATTCTTATGGCCCATGAGGCCGGATGTCTGAAGAGAGTTTCGCGCGAAATTGTCAAATACGATAATGTTGTTGTCTTCGACCAGCCGTGCCGCGAGGGTCGCCCCGATAAATCCGGCGCCACCAGTTATAAATACGGTTTCGTGCGAGATCATTTTGATATCTTGTTCTGTTTGAAGGCTGAGCGCCGGTAACTAGGCCGCCGCTATACGGAGGATCGCGTCGGCAACATATTCATAGTCGTCCGCATCCATCCGATTGTGCAGCGGGATGCTGATGGTGTTGCCAGCGGCAGCGCAAGCGCAGGGAAAGTCGGCCGGCTTGATATCGAATGTTCGGCGGTAGAAGTCGAGCATGTGCACGGCCTGGGTTCCGGGGCGGGTCGCGATCCCCGCCTCCGCCAGCTGACCCATGAGACTATCGCGCGAGACCGGCGCCGACGCCGTGTCCAGATTTACCACATAAGACTGCCACGCATGGACGCCTTCGGCCGGCTCGTCAGGCAGACGCAGCCATTCCAGACCGCCCAGGCGCGACTTGTAAAACGATGCCCATTTCGATCGTTCAGCAATGAAGGTGTCGAGCTTCTTCAACTGGACCAGACCGATCGCGGCCTGGATATCGGTTAGCCTGTAATTGTATCCTAGCACCTCAACGGGCGCCATTTGAGACAGCGGAGCCCCGGCCGGCAATGCACCCATTCCATGGTTGCGGAGTATCCTCAGGCGCTCCGCCAAAGGTTCATCGGACGTCGTCAACATTCCTCCCTCACCAGTCGTGATGGATTTCCTGGGATGGAATGAGAAGGCCGCAATCGACGCCAACGTGCCGGCCGACCGGCCGCGATAGCTCGCGCCTGCCGCGCACGCCGCATCCTCGATGATATTCACATGACCGGGTAGCGCCGACCGAACAGCGTCCATATCCGCGCAAAGGCCGAACAGATGCACCGCCACGACGGCCTTGGTCCGGCCTGTCACCGCAGACGCGATCTTCCCGGGATCGATGTTCAATGACGCGTCGATATCCACGAAAACGGGCTTTGCTCCGCAATAGACCACGGCGTTCGCGGTCGACACCCAGGTGAAGGCAGGAACGATCACCTCATCTCCCGGACCTATACCGAGAGCCAGCAGCGCAAGATGCAAGCCTGTCGTGCAATTGCTAACGGCAACGGCATGGGACACCCGGTGTCGGCTTGCGAACGCAAGCTCGAACTCTAGAACTTTGGGTCCTTGAGTAATCCATCCGGATTGGATGGGCTCCCGCACCGCATTCCATTCGTCATCTCCCATGGCCGGGGATGCGAGCGCGATCGTTCGCTTCTTCAAGAAAAACCCACCTCTTATTCGAAGTTGAATTTGGCCGTTTTGGAAGGCAAGATCAATCGATCTCGACAAGCCGGTCCGGAGCTTTTTCCCGGTACCTTGATCCATCGCGCGGACAGACCAGATCCTCGCCGAGCCTTTCACCCGATCGGCTCATCCATCCCACCCTCCGCGCGGGGGCACCGAGCATCAGGGCGAACGCCGGCACATCCTTCGTCACCACCGCGCCCGCCCCGATGAAACAATACTCTCCAAGTGAGTGACCGCAGACGATCGTGGCATTCGCGCCGATGGTCGCGCCCTGCCCAACCATGGTCCGCCTGAATTCATTCTTGCGGCTGACATCGGCGCGAGGGTTCAAAACATTGGTAAACACGCAGCTCGGACCACAAAACACATCATCAGCAAGCTCAACACCGTCATAGAGAGCAACGTTATTCTGAATCTTGCATCCGTTGCCGACTTTGACACGCGGGCCCACCATGACATTCTGGCCAAGCGAGCAATCGTCGCCGATAACGGTACCCGGAAGAATGTGACAAAAATGCCAGATCTTTGTCCCCTTCCCGATGATCGCGCCCTCGTCCACGTAACTCGAGACGTGAATCAATGCGCCGGGAAAGCGCGAATCTTCGCGCATCTCGGTCATGCGCGACGCGCTTTCCTTGCAAATGGATGAACAAGGCCGTCGCCGCCGGTCACAGCTGCGTTGCGGAACGTCGATACGATGTCGATCGACGAACGCACCTCGTCCAGGCCGAAGCCGCGTCCAGCGACGATCTCCTCATAACTGCGGGTGTGCAAATCCGTGAAGCCCTCCGAAAATTCGACTTCGTCATTGTCTACCGTGATCGAGCGGAACGTCGTCTTCTTGCCCTTGACGTTTTCCGGCAGATCGTTGCGATCGACCGAAAGGAACCAGCTCACGTCGGCGCGTTCGCACTCCAGGAAACCGGCGGCACGTTCGGGCTCGCGGAGGTGGGCCTCGTTCCGCTGTACCCCGCCAAACACAAAGCTCAGCATATCGAAGAAGTGCACGCCGATATTGGTCGCAACGCCACCCGATTTGGCGTCTTCGCCCTTCCACGATGCGTGATACCAGCGCCCTCTCGATGCGATGTAGGTCAGATCGACTTTGTGACGTTCATTGCTCTTCGCAAACTTCTCGCGCAGCGCGATGATCGTAGGGTGAAGCCGCAATTGAAGAATGGTTGAAATCCGATGACCCGTGTCCCGTTCGATCTCGGCAAGGCCATCGATGTTCCAGGGATTGAGAACCAGCGGCTTCTCGCAGATCGCATCGGCGCCGGACCGCAATGCGAAGCGGCAATGCGCGTCATGAAGGTGGTTCGGCGAACAGATGGATACGTAGTCGATCTTCTCACCGCGGCGCCTAAGTTTATCCACGTGTCGATCAAACCGCTCAAACTCGGTAAAAAAATGAGCGTCCGGAAAATGACTGTCGAGAATTCCAACAGAATCATTTGGATCGTAAGCGACCTTCAGGTCGCCACCGACGACCTGGATCGCCTTCATGTGGCGAGGAGCGACATAACCGGCAGCTCCAATCAGCGCAAACGAAGTCATCTGGACATCACCCAAGAAACTGAGATGTGGTTTTTCCAAGCTACCGCAGTCCGGGTGACTAGAGGTCACCAGACCGGCGTATCCAAATTTGCGTGCGGCCTGCCCGCACGCGTCAGGCTGCCTCAGGCCGCCGCGACCATATCGGACTCGATCGAGACGCGAACCTTTCGTCCCAACAGTTCAAGCAAGATCGCGACACGATCGCGATCGGCCAGCCCGTCGAACAATCCTAGATTTTCGGCAAAGACCCCGGCCAACACGCGCACCTTCTCTCCCAGAGCAAATTTCGGACGCTGGTCAAGCTTGACGTAACCGCTTTCGTCTTCGCGCGCCTTCAGCGAACTCAGGACTTGTTTCGCGACCGGAGCAGGATCCGGGCCGTTGCAAACGAGGCGTGCGACCCCAAAGGTCGATTGAACGGATCGCCAGCGCTGCGTCGCCATGTCGATCCGCACGAAAAGATAACGCGGGAACAAAGGCGCGGCGATCTTCTCGATCTTGCGCGCGTGGCTCCGGCGCTTCAGGTAGCGAGGCAGGTATATCTCAAAGCCCTGGCGCACCAGGTTGCGCGCCGCTTTAACCTCGGCGTTGACCTGCGTCTGGACGACGTACCATGCATCGCTATCAATCGTGCTCATGGCTCGGCGTCCCTGCGCCCGGAGACATTCAAACCCAGCAAGCTGGGAGCGAGCACACGGCCGGGTCCGTAAAGCCGCACGGCTTCATCGAACGCTCGGCGGGCGTTGACGACATCGGTGACGATCACAGCGTCAAACGGAACTGTGAGACGGTCGTAGCCGGAAACGACTTGCCTTCCGACAAAGGGCATCTCATCGGCATTTTGATCGACTATGGCGACGATCGAGACGCCGCAATCGACAGCCGACAGGATGGCAATCTCGGCCAAGTCAGACTTTCCACAAAGCACGAGATTTTGGAAGTTCTGCTCTCTCGCCGATTGAAAAACGCTTGCGCAATCGGCTTTTGCTCGCCGAAAAAAGGAAAACGAGTCCGAGAGATATTGGACCGTAAGCCGGGATTTTTCCGCGAAGCCGTGGGGCGTCAGATAATAGGCGTAGCGGCGCGCAGGCGCATCGTGGACCTTGACCAGGCCCTTCTTGACGCAGCGCTTGAGATAAGCATTGACGAGCCCAAGCGCGATGCCGAGTTCGGCGGCGATACGGCGCTGTGACCTGTCGCCGTCGTGTTCCACTGAACTCAAAAGGCCAAGTACGATCCGCTCGTTCTCGTGCCCTGTATCCAGCAAGCGATCCACCAAGCGCCCCCTTTAGTTTCCGCCGACGACTTAGCGCGTTCATACTGTGAACGTCAAGCATCGCGTTCAGGGCGTGAACACAATATAAGCTATTGAAATACAAAAAGTTTAGGATTGTGACCAGACCGATCGATCACGGCATAGATCGGATTTTTGGGCCAAATGCGGCATGCCTCGAATTAGGCGATAGGTCGAAACCGCAAATTAAGTGGGGCTGACATTATATCCAGGTCGATCGACCGAAGGCGTGATATTTACGAATTGATCTGTCGCTAGTAACCGCGCTCACTTCGACAATCGCGGGCTCCGAGAGAGCAGTCGGACCAAATCGAAACGGGCTTGAATTCCTGTTTAAGACCAAAGACTAAGCGATGAAATCCAAATTTATTTCTGACCCGCAAGATCCCTTCGACAGCCATCTCAACATGGATGGGGCCGAGGACTTCACGAATTTCTTCCCTACGGTCGGCAGTAGCAACGGAAGCCCCTTTGCCTACTCGCCGTCCCCGACGCCGGCGGTATCGCCAACCCCGACTCTTCCGGCAGAAGCGGTCGCGGCCCAAAGTGCTCAAAATGGCACGGGTGGCCCCGGGTCAGTGGTCGCCGAAACGTCCGGCAACGGAATTAGCATCAATCTTATATTCGATGCGGCAGCGATGGCGGCGCCGGCGAGTTTCCGTACGGGCATCGAGCAGGCGGCATCGATCTTGTCCGCGACGATTACCAACAAAATCACGGTTAATTTCAATATCGATTACAGCGGAACCGGCGGCGGCGCCGCCGCCGGTCCGGATAACGGCCTCTTCGAGAGTTATTCCACGGTCAGAACTGACCTGATCAACAACGCCGCGCCGGGCGATACAACTTTCAATGGATTGCCGAAGGGATCATCGATCCAGGGGCAATCGCAGGTTGCCGTCTGGAACGCACAATTGAAGCTTTGGGGGCTGCTGGCCGCCAACGACACCACGACCGATGACGGCAGCGCCACCTTCGCGACCGATATTCAATCGAGCTTGCTGGTCGGGGTCGCGTTGCACGAGCTGACGCACGCGCTCGGTCGCGTCCCCTACGGCCCGCAACCCGATATCTTCGACTTTTACCGCTTCACGAGCGCCGGCACGCGGCTGTTCTCGGACAGCATTCCGTCTTCGGCTGCGTATTTTTCCGTTGACGGAGGCACCACGAAAATTGCCGACTATGGCCAGACTTCCGATCCGAGCGATTTTCTCAACAGCGGCGTGCAGGGCGGTAACGATCCGTTCAACGAGTTCTACACCGGCAGCACGCTTCAGAGCCTCACGACCGTCGATAAGGAGCAGCTCGACGCCCTGGGCTTCAATACCACACCACAAGGCATCGCCGTCGCCGCGACGGCATCCGAGGCGATCCAGGGCGGGGCAGCTGTTGCGCTTCTGAGCGGGCTAGCGAATATCGCAGATCCGGCAAGCGCGACCTTGTCCAGCGCGACGATCAAGATTGCCAATGCGGGCGGCAGTGCCGTTTCGGGGGACCAACTCTACATCAACGGCGTGCAAAACGGTTCGGTCGGTAGCGGCGTCACGGCGAGCTGGAACGCCAGTACTGACACCCTGACGCTGACCGGAAGCACCACACTAGCAGCCTATGATACGCTATTGAGCGAAGTCTCGTTCCAGGACACGGGCACCGATGCGTCAAGCGGAAGCCATCCGCTACGCACGGTTACATGGACTGTCAACGACGGGACCAACACCTACAGCACGACCTCGCAGATCGCCATCGACCGACTGCCGGTGGCGAATAACGACGTCGCGACGGATGGGGTGGGTTCAACCATCACGACGACAGCAACTTCCGGCCTGCTATCGAACGATTCCGACCTCGATGGCGATAAAGTGACCGTAACCGGAATTAGCGATACCGCACATGGCGCAGGTTCCGTGGGCGCATCGCTCGCGGGCGTTTACGGCCATTTGACGCTCAACGCGAACGGCTCGTATTCTTACATCGCGGACAATTTGTCGGCGATCAATGGCGGCCCAAGCGGCAGCCATCTTCAGGATGCCTTCACCTACACGATAAGCGATGGCAGCGGGGGTACAGCCGCGGCGACCCTCACGGTCACTCTCGATCGTCCGCCCGTTGTGACAGCGGCGAACGTCGCTTTAGGCGCAGGTCAAGCCTCCGTCGCAGCTTCGTCGCTGTTCACGGCCTCTGACCCGGACGGAAACGCGAGCATCAATGAAACGCGAAAGAACCAGCGTAGAAGCCATGCCTTCGCCAAAAGGCGAGGATATCCGAATGACCCCTCCCGATATCGTGAGCGCGTCGTCCTCTCCCATCCTCTTTGCTGAAAAATAGGGCGTCCGCGTCTCGATTTTTGCGCTCTCGTCCTTCCATTCAGGCGTCTTCGGATCGTAAAGACCGCAGGTTGACACATATAGGTACTTCGCGCCCCATGACCGGACTGCGGCGGCCACGTTCCGATCGGCTTGAATGGTAAGTTGAGCGTTTTCAGGAGTGTCGGGGTATCGAGGAGGGGCGACTGCAGCTAGATGAACCACGGCTTCCGGTGGTTCTTTGACCAAATCGGGTAACTTCTCACCCTCCTTGGAGAGGTCCAGGACAACTGCATCGGCCAGCGCAGAACTGTTTCGTATGACGGGAACTACCTTAGTATTTTCCCGCTGCAGGCGGCCAACCAAAGCACGCCCCACAAGGCCGGCTGCGCCAGTGACCATTATACTTCCGGGAAACCTATTGCTCATCGGCAAGCTGCCGCCAGTCTCGTGCCGGCCGCTCGGCGACAATGGATTCCCGCAGCGACCGGCGCACCCGTCCGTGGCGATACGCGAAGTGAGGCTCGATCGTTTGCCCAAGCAAATGGCGGCGAACGAGGGTATCGGGTTCGTTGTAGCCCATCATTGCCCGAATAAAGGTCGTTCCCGAAAATCTGGGATTGATCTCGAAGACCTTGATCTTTCCGTCAACCAGGCGGCACTGAACATTGATCGCACCAGCCGCGCCGATCGCGACCGCCAGCTTTTCGCAGGGTTCGGTGACTTCCGGGAAAGACCCAATTTCGCCTTGGCTGACGCCCGAACTAATCACCAGACGCTTGCCAAGCTGCGCCCTGCTGCTTTTGTTGACGACGGACGTCTTCAAATTCAGCTGAGAGACGAGCTCGCGACGCAACGCGATGGAATTGATGAGATTGCCGTCGAGGTCCAGCAAGACACCAACCGTGAATTCGCTCTCCGGCGTGCCTACATATTCCTGAGCGAACAATCCGACGTCATTTCCGACATATTCGAGAAGCAATTCAAGCTCACGCCGAGATTGAGCAATATAGCAATCTTTCGAACCACCTCCTGCGGTGCGCGGCTTCACCACCAAGGGATACCAATCAATTTTAGCGAGATCACCGGCATCGCGCACGAGTTCGTATTTCGGAGGCTCAAATCCGAATTGAGCAAGTTTCTTGCCTGTCACAAGCTTATCCCGGCATAGCTCAATCGTCGCCTGGGGATTTGCTATCCACAGTATGCCGCGCTGCCGAAATTCCTCGCAAGCGCCGGAGAGCCTGTCCAAATCCGGCTCACAGCCCGGGAACACCGCTGCAACTCCGAACCTTGCGCAAACGGCCAAAACCGCCTCGACGTACTCGGGGGCATCAGCCCTGGGCAGAACAACAGCTTCATCAACCAACGCGAAATGAATGCAGAACGGATCCGTGTCTGTTCCAACAATTCGACATCCTGCGGCTTCGGGTTGCCTGAGAGCCTTGAGAATTTGCTCCCCGTAGCTGCCGAGGCCGGTGACCAGCACCGTCGGGCGCTCAACCATGGATCATGGTTCCGTATGCCGTTCCCTCGGGCTTTCGATCAAGCATCTGGTGCACGGAGGGGTGGATCGGACCACAGCGTTGAATTGCCAGTTGTGTCGCGGCATTAATATCGAAGCGGAGGATTTCGGCGTGACCACTCGCCCCATCGAATAGAGCCGCTGCTCCCAGGTTGCCGCAATCTCTGGGAAGGCCACAGCTACCCACATTGACGAACAGCGAAGCTCCGTCCGTTCGGATGAATGGATGGTGAGTATGCCCCATCAGCACCGCGGTACCCGCCGCGACCTTGAACTGCGACAGATCGGTCTGCGGATAGACATAGCCATAGGTTTCGTCGGAAGGGCTTCCGTGGACCAGCAACAAGTCTCCACACGTTGCCTTTATACTTCGCCGTCTGGGCCACGATCGCATGAATTCCAGATGGCCGGAATTCATCGACCTCAACGTCTCTACAAGTCGATAGACGGCGTCACGCTCGGGCGGAATGTTTCCGTCCAGCAACATCGCCTCGTGATTGCCGGCGATTGGCAGAAAATCATCCGAAGCCATCAGTTCATCGACAACTGCGGTTCCAGGAAAATATCCGACGGCATCTCCGAGAAACAGAATCTTCTCCGCGCCGCGTTCCCGAAGCAACGACACTGCCACGCGAAATGCCTCGACATTTCCGTGAGCATCCGAGATGACGCCAAACTTCATCCCGCCGTCAGCCAGTCCCTGTACTCAGGTCAGATCGCCACGCCACGATAGTACTCCGCGGTCCGCAGAATGCCCTCGTCCAGATCGATCCGCGCCTCGAAGTCTAGCAGATCACGCGCCTTGTTAATGTTGGGTACGCGCAGTTCGATGTCCGCGTAGTCTTTTCTGACAAAGCGGATTTTTGACGTTGAGCCCAGCACGCGGATAACGGTGTTGGCCAGCCCATAGATCGTGATCACCGCGCGGGCATTGCCGATATTGAATGTCTGCCCGATCGCCGCCGGATGCTCAAGCGCCAGAAGCAAAGCGCGAGCCATGTCATCAACATAGCACCAGGCGCGAATTTGGCTTCCATCGCCGTGAATCTGGATCTCGTCATTTCGGATTGCTCGCTTGATAAAGGTCGAAAGCGCGCCTTCACCGACCTGGCCAGGGCCATAGACATTAAAGGGCCGAACAACGACAGCAGGCATCTTGAATTCATGAAAATGCGCGAGCGCCATGTGTTCGCCAGCTAGTTTTGACACCGCGTACGTCCAGCGCGCTTCACCAACGGCCCCTATGACAGCCGACGACAATTCGGTGGTCTGAAACGCGTGGCTTCCGAAAATCTCGCTGGTGGAAAAGCTCAATATCCGCTTCAATGAACCCAACTTGCGGGCGGCCTGAAATATGTTCGCCGTCCCAACGATGTTAACGTCCAACGTCGCCGTCGGACTCCTGACCACCGTGTCGATCCCGGCGATCGCGGCGCAATGCACAATCCGATCCGGCTTCGCATCAAGCACGGCGGACATTACCGCGGCCGTATCCCGGATATCGCCATTGATGACCGTCAGATTCTTATGGCCCATGAGGCCGGATGTCTGAAGAGAGTTTCGCGCGAAATTGTCAAATACGATAATGTTGTTGTCTTCGACCAGCCGTGCCGCGAGGGTCGCCCCGATAAATCCGGCGCCACCAGTTATAAATACGGTTTCGTGCGAGATCATTTTGATATCTTGTTCTGTTTGAAGGCTGAGCGCCGGTAACTAGGCCGCCGCTATACGCAGGATCGCGTCGGCAACATATTCATAGTCGTCCGCATCCATCCGATTGTGCAGCGGGATGCTGATGGTGTTGCCAGCGGCAGCGCAAGCGCAGGGAAAGTCGGCCGGCTTGATATCGAATGTTCGGCGGTAGAAGTCGAGCATGTGCACGGCCTGGGTTCCGGGGCGGGTCGCGATCCCCGCCTCCGCCAGCTGACCCATGAGACTATCGCGCGAGACCGGCGCCGACGCCGTGTCCAGATTTACCACATAAGACTGCCACGCATGGACGCCTTCGGCCGGCTCATCAGGCAAACGCAGCCATTCCAGACCGCCCAGGCGCGACTTGTAAAACGATGCCCATTTCGATCGTTCAGCAATGAAGGTGTCGAGCTTCTTCAGCTGGACCAGACCGATCGCGGCCTGGATATCGGTTAGCCTGTAATTGTATCCTAGCACCTCAACGGGCGCCATTTGAGACAGCGGAGCCCCGGCCGGCAATGCACCCATTCCATGGTTGCGGAGTATCCTCAGGCGCTCCGCCAAAGGTTCATCGGACGTCGTCAACATTCCTCCCTCACCAGTCGTGATGGATTTCCTGGGATGGAATGAGAAGGCCGCAATCGACGCCAACGTGCCGGCCGATCGGCCGCGATAGCTCGCGCCTGCCGCGCACGCCGCATCCTCGATGATATTCACATGATCGGGTAGCGCCGACCGAACAGCGTCCATATCCGCGCAAAGGCCGAACAGATGCACCGCCACGACGGCCTTGGTCCGGCCTGTCACCGCGGACGCGATCTTCCCGGGATCGATGTTCAATGACGCGTCGATATCCACGAAAACGGGCTTTGCTCCGCAATAGACCACGGCGTTCGCGGTCGACACCCAGGTGAAGGCAGGAACGATCACCTCATCTCCCGGACCTATACCGAGAGCCAGCAGCGCAAGATGCAAGCCTGTCGTGCAATTGCTAACGGCGACGGCATGGGACACCCGGTGTCGGCTTGCGAACGCAAGCTCGAACTCTAGAACTTTGGGTCCTTGAGTAATCCATCCGGATTGGATGGGCTCCCGCACCGCATTCCATTCGTCATCTCCCATGGCCGGGGATGCGAGCGCGATCGTTCGCTTCTTCAAGAAAAACCCACCTCTTACTCGAAGTTGAATTTGGCCGTTTTGGAATGCAAGATCAATCGATCTCGACAAGCCGGTCCGGAGCTTTTTCCCGGTACCTTGATCCATCGCGCGGACAGACCAGATCCTCGCCGAGCCTTTCACCCGCTTTGCTCATCCATCCTACCCTCCGCGCGGGAGCACCGAGCATCAGGGCGAACGCCGGCACATCCTTCGTCACCACCGCGCCCGCCCCGATGAAACAATATTCTCCAAGTGAGTGACCGCAGACGATCGTGGCATTCGCGCCGATGGTCGCGCCCTGCCCAACCATGGTCCGCCTGAATTCATTCTTGCGGCTGACATCGGCGCGAGGGTTCAAAACATTGGTAAACACGCAGCTCGGACCACAAAACACATCATCAGCAAGCTCAACACCGTCATAGAGAGCAACGTTATTCTGAATCTTGCATCCGTTGCCGACTTTGACACGCGGGCCCACCATGACATTCTGGCCAAGCGAGCAATCGTCGCCGATAACGGTACCCGGAAGAATGTGACAAAAATGCCAGATCTTTGTCCCCTTCCCGATGATCGCGCCCTCGTCCACGTAACTCGAGACGTGAATCAATGCGCCGGGAAAGCGCGAATCTTCGCGCATCTCGGTCATGCGCGGCGCGCTTTCCTTGCAAATGGATGAACAAGGCCGTCGCCGCCGGTCACAGCGGCGTTGCGGAACGTCGATACGATGTCGATCGACGAACGCACCTCGTCCAGGCCGAAGCCGCGTCCAGCGACGATCTCCTCATAACTGCGGGTATGCAAATCCGTGAAGCCCTCCGAAAATTCGAGTTCGTCATTGTCTACCGTGATCGAGCGGAACGTCGTCTTCTTGCCCTTGACGTTTTCCGGCAGATCGTTGCGATCGACCGAAAGGAACCAGCTCACGTCGGCGCGTTCGCACTCCAGGAAACCGGCGGCACGTTCGGGCTCGCGGAGGTGGGCCTCGTTCCGCTGTACCTTGCCAAACACAAAGCTCAGCATATCGAAGAAGTGCACGCCGATATTGGTCGCAACGCCACCCGATTTGGCGCCTTCGCCCTTCCACGATGCGTGATACCAGCGCCCTCTCGATGCGATGTAGGTCAGATCGACTTTGTGACGTTCATTGCTCTTCGCAAACTTCTCGCGCAGCGCGATGATCGTAGGGTGAAGCCGCAATTGAAGAATGGTTGAAATCCGATGACCCGTGTCCCGTTCGATCTCGGCAAGGCCATCGATGTTCCAGGGATTGAGAACCAGCGGCTTCTCGCAGATCGCATCGGCGCCGGACCGCAATGCGAAGCGGCAATGCGCGTCATGAAGGTGGTTCGGCGAACAGATGGATACGTAGTCGATCTTCTCACCGCGGCGCCGAAGTTTATCCACGTGTCGATCAAACCGCTCAAACTCGGTAAAAAAATGAGCGTCCGGAAAATGACTGTCGAGAATTCCAACAGAATCATTTGGATCGTAAGCGACCTTCAGGTCGCCACCGACGACCTGGATCGCCTTCATGTGGCGAGGAGCGACATAACCGGCGGCTCCAATCAGCGCAAACGAAGTCATCTGGACATCACCCAAGAAACTGAGATGTGGTTTTTCCAAGCTACCGCAGTCCGGGTGACTAGAGGTCACCAGACCGGCGTATCCAATTTGCGTGCGGCCTGCCCGCACGCGTCAGGCTGCCTCAGGCCGCCGCGACCATATCGGCCTCGATCGAGACGCGAACCTTTCGTCCCAACAGTTCAAGCAAGATCGCGACACGATCGCGATCGGCCAGCCCGTCGAACAATCCTAGATTTTCGGCAAAGACCCCGGCCAACACGCGCACCTTCTCTCCCAGAGCAAATTTCGGACGCTGGTCAAGCTTGACGTAACCGCTTTCGTCTTCGCGCGCCTTCAGCGAACTCAGGACTTGTTTCGCGACCGGAGCAGGATCCGGGCCGTTGCAAACGAGGCGTGCGACCCCAAAGGTCGATTGAACGGATCGCCAGCGCTGCGTCGCCATGTCGATCCGCACGAAAAGATAACGCGGGAACAAAGGCGCGGCGATCTTCTCGATCTTGCGCGCGTGGCTCCGGCGCTTCAGGTAGCGAGGCAGGTATATCTCAAAGCCCTGGCGCACCAGGTTGCGCGCCGCTTTAACCTCGGCGTTGACCTGCGTCTGGACGACGTACCATGCATCGCTATCAATCGTGCTCATGGCTCGGCATCCCTGCGCCCGGAGACATTCAAACCCAGCAAGCTGGGAGCGAGCACACGGCCGGGTCCGTAAAGCCGCACGGCTTCATCGAACGCTCGGCGGGCGTTGACGACATCGGTGACGATCACAGCGTCAAACGGGACCGTGAGACGGTCGTAGCCGGAAACGACTTGCCTTCCGACAAAGGGCATCTCATCGGCATTTTGATCGACTATGGCGACGATCGAGACGCCGCAATCGACAGCCGACAGGATGGCAATCTCGGCCAAGTCAGACTTTCCACAAAGCACGAGATTTTGGAAGTTCTGCTCTCTCGCCGATTGAAAAACGCTTGCGCAATCGGCTTTTGCTCGCCGAAAAAAGGAAAACGAGTCCGAGAGATATTGAACCGTAAGCCGGGATTTTTCCGCGAAGCCGTGGGGCGTCAGATAATAGGCGTAGCGGCGCGCAGGCGCATCGTGGACCTTGACCAGGCCCTTCTTGACGCAGCGCTTGAGATAAGCATTGACGAGCCCAAGCGCGATGCCGAGTTCGGCGGCGATACGGCGCTGTGACCTGTCGCCGTCGTGTTCCACTGAACTCAAAAGGCCAAGTACGATCCGCTCGTTCTCGTGCCCTGTATCCAGCAAGCGATCCACCAAGCGCCCCCTTTAGTTTCCGACGACGACTTAGCGCGTTCATACCGTGAACGTCAAGCATCGCGTTCATGGCATGAACACAATATAAGCTATTGAAATACAAAAAGTTTAGGATTGTGACCAGGCCGATCGATCACGGCATAGATCGGATTTTTGGGCCAAATGCGGCATGAACTGCCTCGAATTAGGCGATAGGTCGAAACCGCAAATTAAGTGGGGCCGACATTATATCCAGGTCGATCGACCGAAGGCGTGATATTTACGAATCGATCTGTCGCTAGTAACCGCGCTCGCTTCGACAATCGCGGGCTCCGGAGAGCAGTCGGACCAAATCGAAACGGGCTTGAATTCCTGTTTAAGACCAAAGACTAAGCGATGAAATCCAAATTTATTTCTGACCCGCAAGATCCCTTCGACAGCCATCTCAGCATGGATGGGGCCGAGGACTTCACGAATTTCTTCCCTACGGTCGGCAGTAGCAACGGAAGCCCCTTTGCCTACTCGCCGTCCCCGACGCCGGCGGTATCGCCAACCCCGACCCTTCCGGCAGAAGCGGTCGCGGCCCAAGCCGCCCAAAATGGCTCCGGCGGGACCGGTTCCGTCTTCGCCGCGACGTCCAGCAGCGGCTTTAGGATCAATCTCATATTCGATGCGGCAGCGATGGCGGCGCCGGCGAGTTTCCGTACGGGCATCGAGCAGGCGGCATCGATCTTGTCCGCGACGATTACCAACAAAATCACGGTTAATTTCAATATCGATTACAGCGGAACCGGCGGCGGCGCCGCCGCCGGTCCGGATAACGGCCTCTTCGAGAGTTATTCCACGGTCAGAACTGACCTGATCAACAACGCCGCGCCGGGCGATACAACTTTCAATGGATTGCCGAAGGGATCATCGATCCAGGGGCAATCGCAGGTTGCCGTCTGGAACGCACAATTGAAGCTTTGGGGGCTGCTGGCCGCCAACGACACCACGACCGATGACGGCAGCGCCACCTTCGCGACCGATATTCAATCGAGCTTGCTGGTCGGGGTCGCGTTGCACGAGCTGACGCACGCGCTCGGTCGCGTCCCCTACGGCCCGCAACCCGATATCTTCGACTTTTACCGCTTCACGAGCGCCGGCACGCGGCTGTTCTCGGACAGCATTCCGTCTTCGGCTGCGTATTTTTCCGTTGACGGAGGCACCACGAAAATTGCCGACTATGGCCAGACTTCCGATCCGAGCGATTTTCTCAACAGCGGCGTGCAGGGCGGTAACGATCCGTTCAACGAGTTCTACACCGGCAGCACGCTTCAGAGCCTCACGACCGTCGATAAGGAGCAGCTCGACGCCCTGGGCTTCAATACCACACCACAAGGCATCGTCGTCGCCGCGACGGCATCCGAGGCGATCCAAGGTGGAGCACGCGTTGCGCTTCTGAGCGGGCTAGCGAATATCGCAGATCCGGCAAGCGCGACCTTGTCCAGCGCGACGATCAAGATTGCCAATGCGGGCGGCAGTGCCGTTTCGGGGGACCAACTCTACATCAACGGCGTGCAAAACGGTTCGGTCGGTAGCGGCGTCACGGCGAGCTGGAACGCCAGTACTGACACCCTGACGCTGACCGGAAGCACCACACTAGCAGCCTATGATACGCTATTGAGCGAAGTCTCGTTCCAGGACACGGGCACCGATGCGTCAAGCGGAAGCCATCCGCTACGCACGGTTACATGGACTGTCAACGACGGGACCAACACCTACAGCACGACCTCGCAGATCGCCATCGACCGACTGCCGGTGGCGAATAACGACGTCGCGACGGATGGGGTGGGTTCAACCATCACGACGACAGCAACTTCCGGCCTGCTATCGAACGATTCCGACCTCGATGGCGATAAAGTGACCGTAACCGGAATTAGCGATACCGCACATGGCGCAGGTTCCGTGGGCGCATCGCTCGCGGGCGTTTACGGCCATTTGACGCTCAACGCGAACGGCTCGTATTCTTACATCGCGGACAATTTGTCGGCGATCAATGGCGGCCCAAGCGGCAGCCATCTTCAGGATGCCTTCACCTACACGATAAGCGATGGCAGCGGGGGTACAGCCGCGGCGACCCTCACGGTCACTCTCGATCGTCCGCCCGTTGTGACAGCGGCGAACGTCGCTTTAGGCGCAGGTCAAGCCTCCGTCGCAGCTTCGTCGCTGTTCACGGCCTCTGACCCGGACGGAAACGCGATCACTACGTACGGATTCTTGGATACAGGCAGCGGTCACTTTGTTCTCAATGGGGTTGTCCAAGCCAACAATCAAGAGATCGATGTGACGGCGGCCCAGCTTGCGCAGCTGACCTACCAGAGCGTACCGGGAGCGTCGGCTGACACGCTGGAGGTTCGCGTCAACGACGGGACGCTGTGGAGCAACTGGACAAGCTTCACGGTCACGGCCCCTCCTCTTGTTATCGAGAACTCAGGGTCGACCAGCCTGGTGGAGGTTGGCGGTAATTACTTTTTGAACCCTGTTGCCGGCGGCAGCGGTCCCGAGCTGAAATATGGCGGCACGGCCGTGACCATCGGCGAGTTTGGCGCCGGCTGGACGCCGATCGGCGCGGTGCAGACCGCGAGTGGCTATGACGTGGCCTGGCACGACCCCAGCACCGCGCGCTACACGGTGTGGAGCACCGACAGCAGCGGCAATTATCTGGCAAGCATCGTTGCTCCCGGGCCAGGCAGCAGCACCGCGCTGGAATCGCTGGAGACAACCTTTAACCAGGACCTCAACGGCGACGGCACAATCGGTATTCCCACGGTCGTAATCCAGACCGACGGATCGACCAGCTTGGTCGAGGTTGGGAATAACTATTTTCTCTACAGCGGTGGGGCAGGCCCCGAACTGAAATATGGCGGCACCGCCGTGACCATCGGCGAGTTTGGCGCCGGCTGGACGCCGATCGGCGCGGTGCAGACCGCGAGTGGCTATGACGTGGCCTGGCACGACCCCAGCACCGCGCGCTACACGGTGTGGAGCACCGACAGCAGCGGCAATTATCTGGCAAGCATCGTTGCCCCCGGGCCAGGCAGCAGCACCGCGCTGGAATCGCTGGAGACAACCTTTAACCAGGACCTCAACGGCGACGGCACAATCGGTATTCCCACGGTCGTAATCCAGACCGACGGATCGACCAGCTTGGTCGAGGTTGGGAATAACTATTTTCTCTACAGCGGTGGGTCAGGCCCCGAACTGAAATATGGCGGCGCCGCCGTGACCATCGGCGAGTTTGGCGCCGGCTGGACGCCGATCGGCGCGGTGCAGACCGCGAGTGGCTATGACGTGGCCTGGCACGACCCCAGCACCGCGCGCTACACGGTGTGGAGCACCGACAGCAGCGGCAATTATCTGGCAAGCATCGTTGCCCCCGGGCCAGGCAGCAGCACCGCGCTGGAATCGCTGGAGACCGTCTTTAACCAGGACCTCAACGGCGACGGCACGATCGGTCCTCCTCCTCCTCCTCCCCCGGTCGTAATCCAGACCGACGGATCGACCAGCTTGGTCGAGGTTGGGAATAACTATTTTCTCTACAGCGGTGGGGCGGGCCCCGAACTGAAATATGGCGGCACCGCCGTGACCAGTCGGCGAGTTTGGCGCCGGCTGGACGCCGATCGGCGCGGTGCAGACCGCGAGTGGCTATGACGTGGCCTGGCACGACCCCAGCACCGCGCGCTACACGGTGTGGAGCACCGACAGCAGCGGCAATTATCTGGCAAGCATCGTTGCCCCCGGGCCAGGCAGCAGCACCGCGCTGGAATCGGCCGAGACCAGTTTCCACCAGGACCTGAACGGCGACGGCATGATCGGCATTTACGCCGCACCCGGCACTACTCTCCAGATCAGTAGTCCTCTTGCTGGCACATCAGGATCGGCAACGATCGGCACTGGCGCAACACTCGAACTTGCTGCGGCCAACTCCGCATCGGTTACGTTCAGTAGTTCCACCGGAATGCTGAAGCTTGATAGTCCCTCCACATTCAGCGGACTGATCTTCAACTTTGCTGGAAACGGCAGCCTTTCCGGCTCCGATCAAATCGATCTCAAGGGCATCAATTTCAATTCCGTGCATGATAGCTATACCAATGGCGTGCTGACGGTAACCGACGGAACCAACAGCGCCGCGCTGGACTTCAATGGATCTTACACATTGGCGAATTTCAAATTCGCAAGCGATGGCAGCGGGGGAACAATTGTCTACGATCCGCCGGTGCCCGCACCGAATCCGTCGGCCCCAACATCTTCAACCGTGGCCACGCCGATAGCAAGCCTGACGAATCCATCGAGCCACGACGTTCCAATCGGCGGCACGACAGGCGACACATTTTTATTTGCTTCAAACTTTGGACAGAATACCATCAACAACTTCGATCCCAACCACGACAGCATACAAATCGATCGCAGGGTATTTGCGGACGTTGCCGCGCTGATATCGCATACCTCCGACAACAGCGCCGGCAATGCCGTAATAGCCGCGGATGGACACGATACGATAACAATCATGGGCGTAACGACCAACGTCCTCCAAAATCATCTTAATGATTTCATCATCACTTGAGAATTGTGCAGACCTGCCTCAGCCATCCTGGTAATGATCATCAAATTCCCCGGAACTGAGACGATTTTTCTCAGGGAATCCGGATAGGTCTTCTTGCAAAAGAAGGCACCTTTCTCCATACGTCCTGATAGATCTTGGATACCTCGTAGGTCGTCATCGTGGCTGCGAGTATCGCGTTGGCTTTCTCAGCAGACCAAGCCTCGCGGCACGTTGACTTGGCAATAAAGGCAAGACTATTCCTGTCTCCAGGCGGGCCTCCCGAGTGAGGTGACTTCAAGTTGATCCTCCAAATAGTGCAGCGAACGAGATCATGCTTTCAGTGAGTTATTTCTCCGCTGCCGCAGCCATCTGCGGAGCCACGCTCCACCTTTTCCTGCGGTTGCGCCTGTTTGTCACGACGACAACCATGCTGCTTGGATCAATTTTGCTGATCTACGGACCCGCATATTTGAGCTTCATGCTCTCTTCCGGCGAATATGCGATGCCTATCGACTGGCTTCTTGGGCATACGGGCACGGTTAATCCAATTTTCTCGGCCATCAAGGAGAGGATTTCAGACTTTGACGGCGTGGTAACGGCGATGAATTTCTCGATAGCGTTGATGTACCTCGGCATTATCGCGGGCATCGGGATGGTCGATCGCATAATTCCCAAACGGATCGCGAAAATGCAAAGCGCGTTGGCCGGCTGGAATTCGCAATCTCTGCGCGATGACGTGGGAGGCTCCCGCATCTTAATCGGCGTGATCGCCACGCTGGTTCTATTCCTGTTGTTTGTTTCGTTTAAAGAAAACCACATTGCTACAATCAAAGACTTTCTTACTCTTTCAGGAAACGATGACAGGTTGGCCTACCGATTGCATCACGGCGGCAGCCCGAATTACCCATACAATGTGATCATAGGTGCAATCGCGCCCATCTTGGTGATTTGGGGCGTACTGGCCGGCTGGCTAAACCGATCATGGCTGCTCCTGTCGCTCGCCATTTTTCTGGCGCTTGCCGTTGGCGTTGGAAAATTCGAATCCCTCAGCAAAGCACCTCCGGCATTTTTCCTTTTGCAGCTATTGGTCGCGGCAACGTTGACGTTTACCAACAGGCTATCCCTGCGAGCCGCGCTCGCTTCACTGGGCGCTGTCCTGCTGGTGCTGTATTTTGTCGTTCGTTTAAACATTACGTACATGGTAGGAGCCGATGCTCTTCTATTCATCTATTCCCGCGTTTTTGAGGTACCCAATCAAGCCCTGCTCGAAAACTTCGCAGTATTCCCGGCCTTGTATCCTCACATGTGGGGCGCAAACATCCGTCCGATCGCAGCACTCATGGGAGTGAGTTACACGCCAAGTTTCATCATTGTGGCTCAAACGTGGAACCAAATCACAAGCGAAACCACCGTTCCTGCTCTCTTTATCGCTGACGCCTGGACAGACTTCTCTTACGCCGGCGTGATCATATTTAGCCTGGCCGCCGGCGCCATCTGTCGCTTGATCGACGCATTCTTCCTTGTACAAGGCAAGACCGTCGTCAACATTGCCGTGCTGGGCGCCACCTTCATGGGCGTATTTACGCTCCTGATCACCAGTTTGAATATTGCGTTGCTTTCTGGTGGGCTGTTGCTCGCACCTATATTGGTCGGCCTTTTGGTGACATTCGCCCGGTATTTCGGTAAACGATGTGCAGCGCCTCCGCTCGCCGGCCTGAACCAATGAATTTGATTCCGATTGCGGAGATGGCGGCGCTTTGGCCATAACGTCATTGGCGGTGTCCACCCGCTCGGTGCGCTGCCGTTACCGACACTAAACTCGTGAGCCGAATGACCCTCGCAATTCCTGATCCGCCTCGACGATTGCTCTACGTCGCGAACGAGGACTTCGCGTTCCTGCTCAACCGGCTGCCGATGGCCCGGGCGGCGCGCGACGCCGGCTTCGAGGTACATGTCGCGGCACGTGTCAGCAACGGCGCTGCGGCAATCGAGGCCGAGGGCTTCATTTTGCATCGAATACCCTTCCGGCGCGGAGGTCTATCTCCGTTCGCGGCGCTCCCTACCATCCTGGCGCTTCGGCGCGTGGAGAAAACAATCAAGCCACAAATTGTGCATCACTCGGGTTTGCAGTGCTGCGTTTACGGGTCGATCGCTGCCTTCGGCCAGAAGTTCTCGCAGGTCAATGCGATCACCGGATTGGGCTACATCTTTACCTCGACAACCTGGCGGACGCGGTTACTGAAGCAGAGCATGGCATTGCTTCTGCCGGGGCTATTGAACCGGCGGCGCAGCACCGTCCTGGTTCAGAACCCGGATGATCGCTCGGCGCTTGTCGAACTCGGCATCAAACAGGATCGAATGGTCCTGATCCCGGGATCGGGCGTCGACACAGATGCCTTGCAGCCTTTGCCGGAGCCGGAAGGGCCTATCACATTCGGTTTTGCAGGACGGCTGCTTACCGACAAGGGGATACGCGCGCTGGTGGCTGCTCATGGCATCTTGCGCAGTCAAGGCCATGAAACAAACCTGGTCATCGCAGGCAATCCGGATCCTCCCAATCCAGCATCCGTCTCCCTAGAGGAGGTCGAGGAATGGAAACGGCGGCCGGGGATTACTTGCCTGGGGCATGTAGACGATATCGTGTCGTTGTGGCGAAGGTGTCACTTTGCTGTGCTGCCATCGCACAGGGAAGGTTTGCCCGGGAGCCTGCTGGAAGCAGCTGCGTGCGGGAAATCGATGATAGCAACCGACGCGCCCGGCTGTCGCGAGATCGTCATCGACGATTGCACCGGCCTTCTCGTGCCAATCGAAGATCCAACCGCACTGGCCCAAGCGATCATGAAACTCGCGGCTTCGCCGCAGCTGCGCGAACGATATGGCAACGCCGCGCGGCAATTGGTCGTCAGCAGACTTTCGGCAAAAATTATCGGAAGCTCAATTGTCCGACTTTACGACGAGTTGACGCCAGCGCAATCAGCCGCCCACCGCCGGTTGTCGCCGGTCGACGGACATTTGGAGCGCACGGGAAAGATCGTGCTGGTCACCCAGCACTATGCGCCCTTCCCCAGTACGACGTCCGGCTACATGACGGATATCGCAAGAGCTCTGGCGCAAGACAGCCGGGTCGTGGTGATATCAAGTTCCCCTGACTCGGCCTCCAGACTTCCGCCTGCGCCAGGCGAGCCCGAAGTTATCGAAATCAAAAGCTGGTGGCCGGAGAAATCCGCGCTCGTTTCGCGAACATTCGCTGCGGTGCTGTTTTCAGTACAAGTTTTCGTCGCGGTCATGAAGCAAGCCCGC
This sequence comes from uncultured Alphaproteobacteria bacterium, assembly GCA_963753875.1. Classification (GTDB taxonomy): domain Bacteria; phylum Pseudomonadota; class Alphaproteobacteria; order Rhizobiales; family Xanthobacteraceae; genus Bradyrhizobium. The sequence continues at coordinate 24,634 of CAVWDY010000033.1, forward strand.
AGCGAGGACGTCCTGCTGTGCGTTACCACGCCGTTTACGTTGCCATATATGGTCGCTCTGGCAGCGCGGCTTCGAAAGGCTGCCTCAGCCTTGATCATCTATGATCTTTATCCCGACACCCTCGTAATGGCTGGCTTTCTTGGTGCATCCTCGATCCTGACCAGGTGGTTTCGCTCGGCTAACGAAGTGATGTTCCGCTGGCTCGACGCCATCGTGATCATTGGGCGCGACATGGGCGTGAAATTGCTCGACTATCCCAAAATTACCGCCACCAAGATCAATCTGATCCCGAACTGGGCGACCCTGCCTGTCCGTTACAGGGAACTGGATTCCGAAAACCCGTATCGCAGACAATGCGGCGGCCGATTTATCGTCGCAATGTCCGGAAACGCGGGCTTCACGCACGATCCCGAGTCGGTTTTTGAAGCCGCCCGGATCCTGCAAAATAACCCGGACATCAAATTCCTGCTTTCGGGCGAAGGCGTGGGTTGGACCAAGCTCAACGAGATGCAGGCGGCGTCACCTCTTCCTAACGTGACGCTGATCGGGCGAGTGCCCGAATCCGAACTGGAAAGTTTTCTTTGCGCAGGCGATATCTGGATCGTTCCTTATCGCAAGAACAACACGGGGGTGTCCGTGCCGAGCCGGATATATAATTTGCTTGCGATCGGTCGACCGATCATCATCTGTTCGGAGCCGGACGCCGAGGCAGCTATTCTGATGCGGGAGGAAGACATCGGTTGGGTGACGCCCCCTGAAGAGCCGCAAGCGATAGCCCGGATCATAAGCTTGGCGGCGTCTTCTGCCGCCAACACAAGGGAAAAAGGACAAAGAGCTGCGATAGTGGCTTCCCGCTTCACCCGGCAGATCGCGCTGAGTGCCTACCGCGATCTCATGCACAGGTTGCTCGATCGCCAGCATTCTCGCAGCCAAATCGGTTTGAAAACCGCGGCCTGAACTGAGAAATGATCGCTCCCCTCTCCTCCAAGAGCGCCCAGACTACCGAGGTATTTTGGAGGATCGCTTCAACGAGCTCACAACCTAGCAAAAGGCTCGGATGAGGCCGACAACGCTCTGCTGTTGCTCACGCGTGATCTCCGCGAACATCGGCAGCGACAATATCCTGCCCTGGTCGCGGTGCGCATTCGGAAATTGTTCTGGACGAGCCTTGAGCCGGCTATAGGCCTCGAGAAAGGGCAGCGCGGTCGGGTAGTTGATCGCGGTCTGAACGCCGTGGGCGTTCAGGTGCGCCGCCAGCGCATCGCGGCGCGGATGTTGGATCGTGTAGAGATGATAAACGTGGCTGCGGTCCGCTTTCACCGAGGGCACGACGACATCCTCGATCTGGTTGAGGCCGGCATCGTAAATCTTCGCCGCCTGCTGGCGCGCTTTGGTCCACGCCGGCAAATGCGGCAATTTGGCCGACAGGATCGCCGCCTGCAGACCGTCGAGCCGGCTGTTGATGCCCTCGATACGATGCTGATGTTTCACCAGACCGCCGTGTCGCGCCAGCATGGTCATGCGCTCGGCGAGTGCCCCGTCATTGGTCACGACGGCGCCGGCGTCACCCATCGCCCCCAGATTCTTGCCCGGATAGAACGAATAGGTTGCAGCCGCGCCAAAGGTTCCGACCTGCCGTCCCTTGTAGCGCGCCAGATGCGCCTGCGCGCAATCCTCAATGACCCACAGTCCATGCCTGGACGCGATCGCCATGATCGCGTCCATATCGGCGGGCTGCCCGTACAAATGCACCGGAATGATGCCGACCGTCCGGGGCGTGATCGCGGCCTCGATCGCCGCCGGATCGATCGTGAAGGTCGCCCCGTCGGTATCGGCGAAGACGACGGTCGCGCCGGCATGGGTGATCATCGCCGACGTCGATATCCATGAATGCGCCGTGGTGATGACCTCGTCGCCGGGCGCAACCTTCAGCGCTGCCATCGCGAGATAAAGCGCATCGGTGCCGTTGGCGCAGGAAACGCAATGCTCGATCTCGACCGCGGCGGCGAATTCCCGCTCGAAGGCATCGACATAGGGACCGCGTATGAAAGCGTTGTCGCGAATGACGGCGGCGATTGCGCCGTCGATCTCGCCCTTGATGCTCTGGTATTGCAGTTGAAGATCGGCGAAGGGAACCGGCATCGACCTCTTCCTTATCCTCGCGACGGCAGCCGGCGCGCCGGGTTGCCCGCATAGGTGCCGGCGGACGTGATATCCCTGGTCACGACGGCACCAGCCCCGATCACGACGTTATCGGCAATACGCACCGGCATGATCGTGGCGTTGGAGCCGATCGACACGCGATTGCCGATCACGGTCTCGCGCCACAGCTCTTTGCGTCCGCCGGACGGCCCGCCGGACGAGAACGTATCGTTGATGAACATGACACCATGGCCGACAAAGCAATCCTCGCCGATCGTTACCAGCTCGCAGATAAAGGCATGCGATTGCACCCGGGTCCGGGCGCCGATCACCGCACCCTTCTGGATCTCGGTAAACGGTCCGACGAAACAATCATCGCCAATTTCACAGCCGTACAGATTGCACGGCTCGACGATTTTGACCCGCGCGCCGAATTCGACGTCGCGCACGCCACTCTGATGCACTTGCGGCTGGTTCACGACACGACACCAAGTCGGCTCAACCGCGGCGTGAAACGGAGCGGCACGTCCAGGCCGGTTTCGATCAATTCATACAGCGCGGAGATCAATTCGAGGCTCTTGCGCCCCTCAAGACCATCGACAAGCGCGGCGCGCTGATGGACCAGACAGTCGATCACGTGCTGATAATAGGCCTGATGGCCAAAGCCGTAGACGTTCGGCGGATTGACGGAGAATTTCTCCACCACGTCCTTGTCCGAGGGAAGTTCGTCGACAAAACGCCAGTGCCTGATCTGGTTCACGGCAAAGCCCGCGATTTCAACCGTCCCCTTCTCCCCCAGAATCGAGAGCGAGCCTTCGATATCTGCCGGTCGGGTGGCAGTCGTCGCCTCGATGATTCCCAGCGCCCCGTTGCGGAATTTCAGGGTCGCAACCGCGGTGTCCTCGGTTTCGATCTTGGCAAGCGCGGTAATCGCGCGGGCGTGAACATTGACGACATCGCCAAAGAACCACTCGAGCATATCGACGTGATGGCTGGCCTGGTTGGTGAGCACACCGCCATCATAGGCCCAGGTGCCGCGCCACTTGTCCTGATCGTAGTAGGCCTGGTCCCGGCACCAGCGCACGCGCACGGTACCCAGAATAAGCCGGCCGAACCGTCCCGCCGCAAGGGCCTCGCGCGCCTTGACGACTGGAACGTTGAAACGGTTCTGCTTGACGATGAACAGCTTCACCCCGGCTTCGTCACAGGCGCGGATCATGTCATCGGCGTCCTGAAGCCGCAGCGCCATCGGCTTTTCGACAACGACATGTTTCCCGGCCCTGGCGCAGGCGATGACATGCTCGGGATGCATTCCGCTCGGCGTCAGCACCGCGACCGCGTCAATATCCTTCCGCGCCAGAAGATCATCGATGTCATAGTGCGCGGGAATACCGAACTTCGAGGCGATGGCGTCGGCGCGCGGGCGGATGGGATCGCAGACGGCGACGAGACTGGCCCGGTCGATATGACCACCCCCCAGCAACTCGGAATGGCGCTTCGCGATGCGCCCGCATCCGAGCAGGCCAAATCTGATCATAAAAGCCTCTTATCTTGACCGCGACTGTCGGCGCGCAGAACCCTCGCGAGACGGCAGGACCCGGAACGGCGCACTCCCAAACGTCCTATATTAACAAAAGCCGCTGTAGATCAAGGCGTTTCGGCTCTTCCGGCCAGTTTAAGCGCCGATCATCGTCCGAATGCCGAACTCGGGCTCCCCAAGCGGGATTTTGTGCGATATTTGTTAGGCAAATTGGCTGGATGCCTTACTTCCGAATGCCAGCAAGATTTGATCCATAGCGGCAGGTCAGGGATTTGCGAACGCCATCAGATTCGTAATCCTTGGGTCAAGCCTTTTACTCGCGGCGCTTCCAACCCGAAAACGCACACATGAATAATCAAACAACCGTGCTTGTCACCGGCTCAGACGGCTTTATTGGACGTCATCTCATCCCTTACCTGGCCGCGCAGGGCCACATGGTGATCGCCGCGTCGAGGACAGCGACCGCTTTCGCAGACCCCAATGTGGTCCCTGCCCAGCTTCCGGATTTATCCAAACCATTTGACTGGCAGCCACTGCTGCAAAGATGCGACGCCGTCGTCCACCTTGCCGGAATCGCCCACACGCTTGCCGATGAAGAGCTGTATGACCGCGTCAATCACCAGGCCACCGAAGCTCTCGCGCGTTCCGCATGTCTTTGCGGAAAACATCTGGTTTTTGTCTCATCCATCGCCGCGCAGTCCAGCTCATTTTCGGATCGGGAATTGACCGAGGATGGTCTTCCCCGACCCAACAACGCCTATGGAAGGTCAAAACTGGCCGCCGAAAACGCTATTCGCGCGTCAGGCGTTTCGTTTACGATCCTGCGCCCCGTCGTGATGTACGGCGCCGGCGAAAAGGGCAATTTCGCGACCATCCACAAAATCTCGCGCCTGCCAATTCCGTTGCCGTTCGGAGGTTTGACAGCTCAACGATCCGTGCTGTCGGTACTGAATTTTTGCTCCGCCGTGGAATTGGCTTTGACAAACTCTGGCGCGCGCGGAGAAACATTCATCGTATCGGATCCGGTACCGCTGACTGTTTCCGACGTCATCGCGACTTATCGAGCGAGCTTGGGGAAATCACCCAAGCTTGTCGCAATACCCGAAACATGGCTTGAGCTTTTTTTCACGGTTATTGGCAAGAGCTCAATATGGCATCGGATCGGCTGCCCGCTCGTTGCGCGGCCGAGAAAGCTGCTCGCACTCGGCTGGAAGCCCTCCTGAAGCGCCTGCCATTGCATCGCCGCTGTCCCGGCTGGTAGGCTGCGTGACCCCCTCTGTTCGAATCGCCGAGCTGCGGCCGGCTTCGACCACTCCAAAAGAAATGAGCATTGAACACCTTGCGCAACGACACTCCGAATATTGCGCCAGCGGCGGCGTCCACCCGACTGGGCCTGGCCATGCTGCTCGGCTTCCACATCGTTACCTGTTGCCTGTCGCTCGTCTATGTTGCGGAATATTATGCCGGCTACAAAATCATCTGGTTTGACAAAACTCACCTTTACGCGGCCGTCGTAAATGTTGCGCTGTTTGCGATAGTCTCCCTTCTTTTCGCCCTTACTCGATTCAGCTTCGGCTATTTTCTGGGTTTTTATTTTTACACGATGATTCTCGGCTACCTCTGGCTGGCCGAGTTTTCGAAATTCAGCTACGATCATTCGTTGGCAATTGCCTCGGCATTTGTTTCCGCCTTGGCATTCCTTCTACCTGCGCTGCTCATCACGTCACCCATCAGGCAAAGGGTTGTCCTGTCGCCACGAGCGCTTGATAACTTATTATACCTGATCCTGATCCTGGCAGCGACGATCATCGCGGCTGGCGCTCTCCACAATTTCAGGCTGGTCGCCATCACGGATATCTACAATTTTCGCGATCAGCTCCAATTTCCGGCATGGCTGAGATATGCAATGGGCGTCACGTCGAACGCATTGTTGCCGTTCGCATTTGCATGCTTCGCCGCACGTGGAAACAGATGGCGAGCGGCAGCCGTCTTGTTGCTCTTGCTGCTGTTTTACCCGATTACGCTCACCAAGCTGGCGATCTTTGCGCCGTTCTGGCTTTTGTTTCTAACCCTGTTATCCAGGTTCTTTGAAGCCAGAACTGCGGTCGTGCTTTCAGTGTTTCTGCCGGTATCCGCCGGCGTCATCCTGGCGCTGCTGGTTAAATCCGGCGCTCTCCAGTTCGCGCAGATCCTTGCCTATTTCGGCACCGTTAATTTCAGGATGATCGCTTTTCCATCCATCGCTCTCGACCTCTATAACGATTTTTTCTCGACGCATAGCCTCACGCACTTTTGCCAGATTTCGTTTCTGAAGCCGCTCGTCGCTTGCCCCTACGCCGATCCCTTGTATATCGTGATGGCAAAAACCTACCAGCAAGGCAACTTAACTGCCTCGCTGTTTGCGACGGAAGGTATTGCGTCCGTTGGGCCGATGTTGGCACCGCTTGCCGTGTTCGCATGCGGACTAGGGATAGCGGTAGCGAACCGACTATCGGCCGGCTTGTCGCCGCGCTTCATATTGATATCTGGGGGCTTACTTCCCAACATCCTGCTAAACGTACCGCTAACGACAACTTTGCTAACCTTTGGAGCAGCGACTCTCTTTCTACTCTGGTACGTGACGCCACGCACAATGTTCGAACAGGCCAACCAATGATCAACGAAGAGCGCGCGAAGCCTGCAGCCGATTGTACAACACCAAGTAGTTTCGAGGGTTGGTCGCCCGAAGGTTCATAGCATGGCGATAGTCGGCCTCGTTCGCGAGAAAGAGCTTGTCCACGCATCAACAACAACGATCACCGAGCATGACAGCCTCAGTTGAAGACGCCACAAATTCTTCTACCCGGACGCGCGCCTGGCTCGAGCTGACATCACTGATAAGCTTGCACATTTTCATCTGTTGCTTGTCGCTCGTCTATGTCACGAAATTCTATACCTATCTGCAAATCGTCGCGTTCGATAAAACGCACCTTTACGCGGCCGTCCTAAATGTCGCGCTGTTTGCAGTAGTCTCCCTTCTTTTCGCCTTTAGCCGATTCAGCTTTGGCTATTTTCTGGGGTTTTATTTTTACACGATGATCCTCGGCTATCTCTGGATCGTCGACTTTTCGAAGTTCGCCTACGATCATACATTGGCAAGCGTGTCGGCGTTTGCTTCCGCCTTGGCATTTCTCGGCCCCGCTCTGTTCATCACATCACCCATCAGGCAAAGGGCTATCCTGTCGGCACGAGCGCTTGATGGCTTATTATACCTGATCCTGATCCTGGCAGCGACAATCATCGCGACCGGCGCTCTCTACAATTTCCGGCTAGTCGCCATCACGGATATCTACAATTTTCGCGATCAGCTCCAATTTCCGGCATGGCTGAGATATGCAATTGGCGTCACGTCGAACGCATTGTTGCCGTTCGCATTTGCATGCTTCGTCGCCCGGCGAAACAGATGGCGAGCGGCAGCCGCCCTGTTGCTCTTGCTGCTGTTTTACCCGATTACGCTCACCAAGCTGGCGATCTTTGCGCCGTTCTGGCTTTTGTTTCTGGTGCTGTTGTCAAAGTTCTTGGAAACCAGAACAACTGCGGTGTTGTCACTGCTCCTGCCGCTATTGATCGGGGTTATCCTGGTGTTGCTGGTCAATTTCGGCGCAATCCCATACGCGCTGTTCATTAGCTATTTCGGCACCATCAACTTCAGGATGATCGCGCTTCCCTCCATTGCGCTCGATATCTACACTGATTTCTTTTCGACCCACGATCTCACCCACTTTTGCCAAATTCAAGTTTTGAAGCCGTTGATCAATTGCCCCTACAGCGATTACCTGTCGATCATCATGGAAAAAAACTACCACCTCGGCAATTTAAATGCATCCTTGTTTGCGACGGAGGGGATTGCGTCCGTTGGACCGCTCATGGCGCCGCTTGTGGCGTTTATCTGCGGATTGATCATAGCCGTGGCAAATCGCCTTTCGGCCGGCCTGCCGGCAAGATTCATCCTCTTGTCGGCCGGCCTCCTTCCGCAGATCTTGCTGAATGTTCCACTTGCCACGACCTTATTGTCGAATGGTGGCGCCATTCTTTTCCTGCTGTGGTACGTCACGCCACGCAAAATGTTCGAAGAGAGTTGAACATCAACTCCTTGAGCACCGATTCGTCCTAAAAGGCCAGCACCCCTTTCGGAGGAAGAGGCTTAAGGGGGCGGGCTCCGCACCGCTTCAACAAAATATTGCGCGAACCGGTTCCTACCCCAGACAATTCGATCAACAGTCCCAGCCGATACTTGCGCAAAACCAATGGATCGGCCCGCTCAAAAACTGTAAGAAATTGTATTCTTGATGCCACGCGCAAAGTGACTCTACAGACGAGGTCTTTAAGACAGTGGATTTGACTAACTTATCGGCAAAAACTAAATCCGGGATTGGCGATCCAATTCAGCTTTCCGATTTCCACCCTGTTAAGTGTGAGACGCTCACGCGCGTCGGCTGTCCAAACGATGGAGGGTATGTCGTCCCGCTCGACGCGATCGAGGCAGCACACGCATTGGTCTCGTTCGGCCTTGCTCATAATTGGACTTTTGAACGCGATTTCAAAAGGCATAATAGGGATGCCATCATTCACTGCTACGATCACACGGTCTCCCTTCGAACGGCTTTCCAGTTCTCAATCGGCCAATTACTGCGCTTCGTTTTCCTGTTCAGGGCAAGATCGTTGCGGAGGATTTTTACCTGGATCGACTACGAGCTTTTTTTCCACTCCGATGGAACGCACTTCAAACAGAGAATTGGGCCCGACAACCAGGACAACAGCGCGACCATTGATGATGTCTTCAGCCGTCTGCCAGCGGGATGCCCCGTTTTTGTGAAGATGGACATTGAAGGGAGTGAGTATCTCGTCCTTGACGATTTGCTCCGGCATTCAGGAAACATCACCGCAATGGCGATCGAGTTTCATGACGTCGATACCCATCCGGGCCTGTTCAGTTCTGTTGTCGAGAAGATCAAGCGCGACTTCTATATCGTCCATATTCACGGCAACAACATGGGCGGCATCGCGCCTTTCAATTTTCCGAATGCCCCCGAAATTACATTCCTCCACAGGCGATTCTTCGATTCTGCTCCGTCACCATCTTCTTCGAAATATCCAACCCCCGGACTTGACTGCCCCAATAATCCTCGGCTTCCGGAATTCGCATTCGAGTTTTGATCGTTTCACTATCGATGACCGCGGCATCGTCATTGCAACCCGTCCAGTAACTTCTGCAATTGGGCGCCATATCGCTGTGGTGTCATCGTCAGCATTCTGTCTCGTCCCTTTCTTCCAAGCAGGCGCGCCGTCTCGGTATCCTTCACAATTTTCAGAATGGCTTCCTTGATCGAAGCTACCAATTCCGGATCGAACAACAGGCCGGCATCACCCACCTGCTCGGGGATAGCAAGAATACCGGAGGCCGCTACGGGGGTTCCGACCTGGAATGCTTCGTAGATGGGAATGCTTACGCTTTCGAACAACGACGGCATTACCAAAGCCGCGGCCAGTCGATAGATCGCTTGGAGGTCGTCCTGCTCGACATAACCCAGATGGCAGACGCGTTCGCTCAGACCGGCTTTTTCGATGGCCCTCATGACCACATCGTATTCATCGCGCTTCTTACCAGTGAGAACCAGCATTAAGTCAGGAACTTCCGTTGCAACCTCCCGAAAGGCTTCGATCAGCCGCAAATGATTTTTGTGGACCCAGAATTGAGCAGGATAGAACAGGAACTTTTCGGGTAGCCGCAGTCGTACCCGCGCTGCCTGCAACTGATCCTCGGCTTCATTTGCCAAGAATTGTCGAAGCGGAGGAGCAGCGATCACACTGGTCCGCTCCTCAGATACGCCAAAAAAGCGCATGATGTCCGTTCTCACATGTCCGGATTCGCAGATCACGCGCCCTGCCCGCCCCAGCAGCTGCGCGTGCACCTGATGTCGCCAGGCGCGCTGCCACCAGGAAAAATTGTCCGGGTAATAATTTTCCTGCAGGTCGTGCAGCGTGTAGGCAAATGGTTTCGACGTATGTAGCAATGCCGGCGAATAAATTGGCGCAAGCAGGATATCTTGCGAATAAAACGCGTCCGGCAACCTGATATGCATTTTGTAAGCGATCAGCGCCGTCAGTTGTTGCGCGCGCGATTCCGTGAAGCGGCGGATCGGATAACCTAGTCTGACAAAATCCGGATTTTTGGGATTCCCAAATAAAGTGATTTCATAACCGCTGGTATGACGCAGAGCTTGCAGCATGGACAATGTGTACTGGTAGGTACCGCCTTTGTCCGGTTCAGCGAGTGCGAGAACGCCGAGCTTGATCGTCACGTCCGCTACTCCGCCAGACGGTGAATTGTATCCCTGCTCGACGAGCCAATACTGAAGGCAGCATCGATCGCATACCAGCGCCGGCAATCGATCAGGCATGCAGGAACCTTTGCTGTCTCGTTCAAGCCGGACCCATCGTCGCAAGAAGCTCGTTCACATCGGCTCCGATTCGCTGAACGTCACGTTTCGTCAATTCATAATAGGACGGCAGGTTTAGACCGATCCGCGCCTTTCGTGCGGAGACCGGTAGTGGCGGCTGTTTGTACATGGGCATCGAGGACATCGTGCAAAAATAGGGACGACTGTCGATGCCGCGCGCCTTCAGCGCCTGCATGAAGGCATCCCGGCCCGCTTCGTCCAGCCGGTCGACCTCCAGACAGACCATCCAGAATGCGCTTTTCGCCCAGTTTTTTACCCGATTGAGCCGAACAGAGTCCGAGATGGCAATCTCCGAGTTGTACCAACCCATGATCTCCGCCCGGCGGCCGAGAAAATCGTCGATGCGCTCGAGCTGCGCGACACCAAGCGCCGCCTGCAAATTGGTGATCCTATAATTGAACCCACGCTCCTCGTGAAAATACCTGCGCTGAGGGCTCATGGCGTGATCGCGCAGCCGCTTGGCACGCAGATAGAAATCGCGGTCATTGGTGGTCAGCATGCCGCCTTCGCCGGTCGTGATGATCTTGTTTCCGTAAAAGCTGAAGACCCCGCATTTGCCGAGCCCACCGACCCTGCGGCCTTTGTATTCGGCTCCATGCGCCTCAGCGGCATCTTCGATGATGTGAACGCCATGGGCTTCACCGATTTCCGTCAACGCGTCCATATCGGCCGGATGACCGTAGAGGTGCACCGGAATAATCGCTTTTGTTCGTTCGGAGATCAGCGATTTGACCGAAGCAGGATCAATACAGAGCGTATCAGGGTCGATGTCGGCAAAAATCGGCGTTGCGCCGGTATAGGCGACAGCGTTTGCTGTCGCGACGAAAGTCAGATCCGGAACGATTACCTCGTCGCCTGGCTGCAGATCGAGCGCAGCGAGCGCGAGATGAAGGCCGGTCGTTCCATTGCTCACAGCAAGCGCATACTCGGTGCCGCAGTAGCGGGCAAAGCCGGCCTCGAACTCATCGATGTATTTTCCGATCGACGATACCCATCCGGAGTTCAGCGCATCCAGGACGAGCTCCTTCTCGCGAGCTCCAATGAAAGGTTTCGAAATCGGTATGAAGCTGTCCGACATAATTGGCCTTCTAGATAGACGCAACGAGCGCCTCAAAACGCTTCCACTGGGCTTCCTTCGAATAGAGGTTCGATACCATTTCGTGCCCCGCACGCGCCACACCTAATCTTCTTTCGGAATCTTCGAGCAGGGCCCTAATCTGGCTTACCGCCTGCTCCGGTGAGTTGTATGTCGCGATTGTCTGGCCATCCCTCATGCCCTCCGGATAATTGCCGTCGTCGGAGAGTAGCAGCGACCCACTCCCGAGCGCCTCAAAGCAACGCATGTTTCCGCGATCAGGGCCCGCCATGTCGATTGAACCGTTCAGCACAATTTTGGCGGTCGAAAGCGCCCAGTAGTAGTCCCGTCCAAATATTGGCGCCTTTGTGATTTCCCTGATCGCAGATGGCCGCCGGTGCCTTGCCAGCGGCAAGAGTAGTCCTAGCGGCAATTCAGCCAATTGGCAGAGGCGCGACCGGTCCAGATGATAAACAATATTGTGCTCGTCAGCCAGTTGCGCCACCGCTTCCAACACCGCAGCCCGCCGTTTGTGATGGCGCGAATAACCGCCAACAAACAAGACATCGACAGGTCGATCCTGACGACCTGCGAATCTCGATAACTCCGGGTCATATGCGGGAAAGAAGTATTCTGTCCGGCACCCTTGCTCCCTGATCGCCGCCAAAATAGAGGGAAAATTACAAACAACCAGATCGTAATCGGCGAACGATACGTTTCGGAACGGCGCGGCATGCCAGGCAACAACTGCCTTCACGCAACCCGGCAAATTCTTGATAAAGTCCGCACCCCAACCCGTCGCATCGAGATTGTAGAAGACGTCCGCACGGTGGTCTTCAATCTGCGCCTTCAGAATTTCACCGAGTGACGTACGCGAGTTCAAGCCATGTTCTCGCGCCCAAACTCTCTGAACGTCTTCATCATCGCCATTGGTGAAAAATGCCCACTCGGCTCGCTGGTCAACAGGCAGAAGGATATGAGCTGCCAACTCGCGGAAATTCAGAAACGCGGCAATTTGGCCGGCGAATGTCGAAACGTTTTTGGTTAGCTCGCGAACCTTGGGGCGAAGCGAAGGATAGTACCTGGCATTCTGGAAGAGTCTCAAAAGATCGGTATCCCGGCAGTTGTCCGCTGAAATTGCAAAAGACTAAAAGCTGCGATTTTCAAGGAGGTCAAGTTGAATTGGATCGAGGGCGCTCGCGCTGAATTCCTGCTAGCAGGCTTAATCGATGCCGAAAAGGCTCTTGGGAAACCGCCGAGCCTGCGAAAGCGACGAGTCGCCGGTAATTTCTCATGCGCCCGGCCGGCCGGCTTGTTGTCATGACCGCGCAAAACTATCGCGGGATCGCCGCAATCAGCCGGTTGCGAAGATTTTTTCGCATTATCGGGCTTGCGACCACCACGACAACAACCAGCCAGAGCGTGCATTCGGCGATAAATCGTACAAGTCCAGTCCCCGGCAGGCAGATTCGTATGACGGCTCCCAACGCCCAGCCTCCGGACGTCACAAGAATCATCAGCGCGGCGAGGAAAGCTACATGATGAAACGGCCGCTGGAGCACCTGCCCGATAATGATCAGACCAAGCAGCCCGAACTGAATCAGGAGATCGCTTACCACCACCGCAATCGCCGCACCCAGTGGTCCGATGGGCGGGATGAGCAGGACTGAAAGCGTGAGGAAAACGACCAGCTGAAGCGCTTTGGTCCGCACCAGAAGATCTCCGCGATTACTGTAATTGGCATAGCCCAGCGCCAGGATCGATGGCGCGACCACCCCGGTGCCGATCATCAAGGTGATCGCGAGCGATGGGTCGTATGGAATCGCGCCGTTGGTCCAGAGCGCGAAGAAGTCCGGCCAAAAAGGCAACAGCCCGGAAACCACGACGCTCGCCAGCACCGTTACAAACATCGAACCGCGCGCATAGAGGCTACGCAGGTGCTCCTTCAGTCCGACGGCGTAATCGTGACCGAGTTCGGCCGCCAGAGGAAGCGTCGTCTGAATACAAAGCGAGCGCAGGAGCCCGGCAATGACGCGAGTGAGGCCCCATTGCGCCACGGCCACGCGATCGGTCACAAACGCGCTGACCAGCAATACGGGCAAATTGAGCAGCGCCAGTTCCGTGGCACCCGCAACCGCGAACGGAGCTGCGTTGCGAAACTGGCCGATAATCCAGGGCCACGAATGCTTCGCACGTGCGCCGCGCAAAAATGGAAACAGGCGGGGAGCATCGATCGCCAGAAAGTAGGCCGCGGTGAGCAGCTGCGTCGCTACATACGCGATGGTGACAGCCAACAAGCTTCCGGTCGCGAAGATCGCAACCAACTGAACGAGCTGGGCGACCAGTACACCCTGGTTTTGCAGACGGACGGCACGACCGTAGAGTCCGCGTGCGCGATAAAGGCCGGACACGAGATTGGACGGCAGGGTCAACAATATGCCCGCCGTCATCAAGATAAAGGCAGCGTCAAAGCTCTGAACAGTCTGAAATCCCAGCACGACGGACGGGGAAACAAACTCCGCGCCGACCAGCAACAGCACGACGAGAAATCCAGCAAGCCCCCAGTAAATCCGCAGTATCGCTGCGTAGAAGCGCGCGGTCCGGCCGTCGGAATCGCCGCACGATTTAAACGCGAGAAACCGGTTGATCGCGCGGAACTGAAGGCCGCAATCGGCGATCAAGACGAGATTCCCGACGGCATAGATCACCAGCCACGCGGCAAGCACCTCGCTCGGCCAAAAGCGCAGGAAAACCGGAATGAGGGCGACCTGCTGGGTAACTCCCAGAATCATCTGGAACAGGTTCGCGGACCACCCTGCGAACAGTCTCCGCGCGCGGTCTGGAACCGTCATCGGCGCTTCCCCGCCATGGCGTCCATCAGCTGAACATAGTGGTACAAGGTCGAAACCTCTCGCGGCCCCAAGCGGCTAGCAGTCAAACGCAGGATTGTCGATAGTGGAGCGGTCACCTATCCCTATGCATCGCGAGCCCTTGAAACGCGTACGGTTGGACCGGCATACTGAAATTGATCTCGTTATCGGAGCCTTCAAAATGCCCATCCCGCGCGCCTCGCAGGCCCTGTCCCGCTTCACCGTGCTCGATCTCACCCGCGTCCGTTCCGGGCCGACCTGCGTGCGGCAACTCGCGGACTGGGGCGCCAATGTCATCAAGATCGATGCGCTGCTGGAAGACGCCGGCGGCGAGCAGCCGGGCGGCCCGCGCCAGGGGTCGGACTTCCAGAACCTGCACCGCAACAAGCGCGCGATCACGCTCAACCTGAAGGATCCCAAGGGCCTCGACGTATTCCGCCGCCTGGCGGAGAAGGCCGATGTCATCGTCGAGAATTTTCGTCCCGATGTGAAGGCAAAACTCGGCATCGATTACGAAAGCGTGCGCAAGATCAATCCGCGCATCGTCTATGGCAGCATCTCGGGCTTCGGGCAGAATGGCCCCTACCACAAGCGTCCGGGCTTCGATCAGATCGCGCAAGGCATGGGCGGGCTGATGTCGATCACCGGCGCGCCGGGCCAGGGCCCGATGCGGGTCGGCATTCCCGTGGCCGACCTCACCGCGGGGCTGTTCTGCGCCATCGGCATCCTCACCGCGCTGCTGGAACGCGACGTCTCGGGCGAAGGCCAGTGGGTGCAGACCTCGCTGCTGCAGGCGCAGATCTTCATGCTGGATTTCCAGGCCGCGCGCTGGCTGATGGAAAAGGACGTCGCCAAACAGGCCGGCAACAACCACCCCACCAGCATTCCCACCGGCGTGTTCAAGACCTCGGACGGCTACATCAACATCGCCACCACGGGAGGCCGTATCTGGGAGCGCTGCGCGCAGGCGATCGGCGCGCCGGAGCTCGTGACCAACCCCGATTACGCCACCGCGCCGGCGCGCTCGAAGAATTGCGACGCGCTCAACGCGGAAATCGGCAAGCTCACCGAGAAGAAGAGCACCGAGACCTGGGTGACGGAGCTCAACGCCGCCGGCGTGCCCTGCGGCCCGATCTATTCGATCGACCAGATGTTCGAGGACGCGCAAGTTCAGCATCTTGGCATCGCGCAAGACGTGCCCAACACTGAGAACCGTCACATCCGCCTGATCGGCCAGCCGGTCACGCTGTCGCGCACGCCGAGCAAGATGGTGGCGCGGCCGCCGGAGTTCGGCGAGCAGACCGACGAGGTGCTCGCCGAGTTTGGATTTACCGCGGACGAAATCGGCGCACTCAAACAGGGTAAGGTTGTGTGAGCCTGCGCGGCTTGCTCAATGTCCGCGATGCCCCGGCAGCAACCAAATTCTGCAGTGCAAGCGAAATGTCGCGATGTGCCAACATCGCGACATTCCATTCGAGCACCTCGTCAACGGAGGAGTTGCCACCCGAAGCGACTTCGCAGCTTTGGCAATCATGGCCAGATTAAATCCGGCCGGTCACTGCAAACTACGATGGAGCTGCGATAAACAGGTTCCATCCGTAAAGACCGCTCAAGTACCGCTTGGTTTTTCCGTCAATTTTGTTGAGGCTTGCCATTGCCCTCTTGCTGCAAACGATATCTAGAATCTTGTCAGTTGGAAAAACAAACCCCATCGCGCGGACCAATCGGCCGAATGTGTAGAGGGGTATCTGCGCCAACGCGCAAGCGGTGTTGACAAAGAATCCAATCTGCATGTCGTGATGGAGAACGCCAAGACCCGCCTCGCTCAAAATCTGTTTCCATCTCTCGGGAGAATTTCGCTGCAGATGAGGTTCACCGGGACGAAGTTTTTTGCCGATTACCCTCGACGCTATCAGAATAAGCCTGAACCACAGTTCGTATAACGTGCGTCCGTTCGGAACCGTGATGAAAAGCCTGCCGTCCGGCGTTAAAGAAGCCCGCATTTGGCGAAGAATTGAAGCCGGATATTCCAGGTGCTCGAGAACATCGAAACAGATAATGAGCGAGAATTTTTCGCTCTCGATCTGCGAGAGGAATCCAGCCAGATCTTGCCCCGTCACAATTTTCCGCGTCGTCCCGTTCGTCGGCCAATCATAGTCGGCTTGATAAGATAATAGAAGATCGCGGTCCAGATCGACCGACGTGACATTGTATCCGCGCTTGGCCAGTTCAAAGCTGTCGCGCAGCGAACCCGCTCCAAAATCCAAGGCCTCGCTGCCGGGAGGAATGTTGGCCAATTCCCTGGAGAACAAATCCCATCGATACTCGACATTCCTGGTGTTGCAACCATCGAGTTTGGAGACATCGTCAGTTCGGTCAAATGTACGCAAGTCAACCATGATTTATCCGGCGAATGTTGAGCGGCTCAAAGGTCAAGTTACTGCCTATGATTGGGTATGACCAGTGCGCGCGCTTAAGCCCGAGCAGACCGATGAGGTGCTGCCGAGTTTGGATTTACCGCGGACGAAATCGGAAGCCTGCGGCAAGCCAAGGTCGTCTGAAAGACGATAGCGTTTTCAAGCGAAGCATGCCCTCGGACTTGATCCGGGGGGGTACCGGTTCGCGTCAAGAAAACGCGTCAAAAAAAGATAGCCCCTCACCGGCCCCTCGCCCGCTCCGGAAAGGCGCGGGCCAGCGCATCGCGATCGGCACCCAACACGCCGCGTTCGGTGATCAGTCCGGTCACCAGCCGCGCCGGTGTCACGTCGAAACCGTAATTGGCGACCGGCGATCCCTCAGCGACTACCCGAATTGTCTCGATCCGGCCGTCGGCCGTGCGCCCGGTCATGGTGGCGACTTCATCGGCGCTACGCTGCTCGATCGGAATTTGCCTGATGCCGTCGCGAATCGAAAAATCGATCGTGGGTGACGGCAATGCGACGTAGAACGGCACGCCATTGTCCTGCGCGGCGAGCGCCTTCAGATAGGTGCCGATCTTGTTGCAGACGTCGCCACTGGCCGTCACCCGGTCGGTGCCGACGATGACCAGATCGACCATGCCATGTTGCATCAGGTGGCCACCCGTATTGTCCGGGATCACCGTATGAGGGACGCCGTGATGGCCAAGCTCCCAGGCCGTCAGCGAAGCCCCCTGATTGCGGGGACGGGTCTCGTCGACCCAGACATGGATCGCAAAGCCTCGATCGTGCGCCATATAGATCGGCGCGGTCGCAGTTCCCCAATCGACCGTCGCCAGCCAACCGGCATTGCAATGGGTCAGCACGTTGATCCGCTCGCCCGGCTTCTTCCTGGCCCTGATCGCCTCGATCAGCGCAAGACCGTGCTGACCGATGCCCTTGTTGATGGCGATATCCTGCTCGGCGATTTCGAAGGCCTTGGCATAGCCGGCCGCGGTGCGCGCCGAAGGCGGCAGCGGCAAAAGCGCCTCGCGCATCATATCGAGCGCCCATTTCAAATTGATCGCCGTCGGCCGCGTCGCCATCAGCGCATCATAGGCCCGCTCCAGCGCCGCATCCGAAACGTCCGTGCGCATCGCCAGCGCCACCCCGTAGGCGGCCGTGGCTCCGATCAATGGCGCGCCGCGCACCAGCATCGAGCGAATCGCTTCAGCTGCCGCTTCGCAGGTGGTCAATCCTGCGACGACAAATTCGTGCGGCAGCCGCCGCTGGTCGATCGCGCCGACCGACCAGCCATCCGGCTCGAGCCATATGCTGCGAAAATGCCGCCCGTCGACCTTCATGCTCGCAATACCCGTCCAGCCACCGCGTCGAGCTTCTGCAGAAGCTCCGGATCGCGCGCGTCCGGGGCGGTGATCAGGGCCGTGTCGAGCGCGCGATCCGAGCCGATCGGGCACGGCTCATGCACGCGCGGAAAATCCCGCGCGAGACGCGCAACGAGGCCCCGCGCCTTCTCGGCATTCGAGCTCAACACGCGAACGATGTCCTGCACGGTGACGGCGTCGTGATCCGGATGCCAGCAGTCGAAATCCGTCACCATCGCCACGCTGGCGTAACAAATCTCGGCCTCGCGGGCGAGCTTGGCTTCCGGCATGTTGGTCATGCCGATCACCGAATAGCCCAACGCCTTATAGGTCGTGCTCTCGGCCAGGCTAGAGAATTGCGGCCCCTCCATGCAGACATAGGTGCCGCCGCGCGAAAACGGGATTCCCTCGGCTTCGGCCGCCGCGGCCAGATGGATGCGCAAACGGGGTGAGACCGGATGCGCCATCGACACATGCGCGACGCAGCCTTTGCCGAAAAACGAACTCTCGCGCTTGTAGGTGCGATCGACAAACTGGTCGACAAGCACGAAGGTGCCGGGCGGGAGTTCTTCCCTGAAGGATCCGCAGGCCGACAGTGAAATCAGGTCGGTCACGCCGGCGCGCTTGAGCACATCGATGTTGGCGCGGTAGTTGATGTCGGAAGGCGACAGCCGGTGACCCCTGTCGTGCCGCGACAGAAACACGATCGGCAACCCTGCGATGGTGCCGCGGCGCAGCGCCGCCGACGGCTCCCCCCACGGGCTTGCGATCGCCTCGTCGCGGCCGTTCTCCAGCCCCGGCAGATCGTAAATGCCGGATCCTCCGATAATGCCAAGCACCGCATTAGTGACGGCATCTGTCATGACTTCTCCGAGTCTGTTTTCCGAGTCTGTTTTCCAAGTCTGTTTCAGCGGCGGCATGGCCGGTCCCGTGCGTTTCCGGGACGCTAGTGCCGCCGATTTGAAGTTCCTACAACACCCGCGGCGAACTCGAACAGGAACTTCAAATCGAAAAGCGGCACTACCTATTCAACCTGCTAGTGCCCCCTTTCCGAAGTTCGCGTCAGAGGGTGCAGCAAGGGGTCGCGAACTTCGGAAAGGGGGCACTAGCGACGTTCGACTATATTGCGGGGCAATAATCAACCACTGTTCTTCGGCGGCAAGGGCTTCTAGTTTGGTGGCATCGGGCCGGCTCGGCCTGCAACGCCTCATCTTGTTCAGGGAAAGTCGATGTCCACCACGAATGACCGGGCGAAGCGTCAATCCATCATCAACGCCTGCCGGCAGATGAATCAGTCGGGCCTCAATCAGGGCACCTCGGGAAATATCAGTCTGCGTCATGGTGACGGAATGCTCATCACGCCGACGAGTACGCCCTATGAAGCGATGCAACCCGAAGAGATCGTCTTCATGAATCTGGACGGCGCGTTCGACGCAAATCAACGCCCCTCAAGCGAATGGCGGTTCCACCGCGATATCCTTAAAGCGCGGCCCGAGGTGAACGCGGTCGTCCACGCTCATCCACCCTATGCGACGATCCTGGCCATCATGGGTCTTTCGATTCCGCCGATCCATTACATGATCGCTTGCGCCGGCGGCGATACGATCCGTTGCTCGCCCTACGCGACGTTCGGAACCCAGGAACTGTCGGAGCATGCCGTTGCCGCCCTGGAAGACCGGTCGGCCTGCCTGCTGGCACATCACGGCATGATTGCGATCGGGCCATCGCTGGCCAAGGCGATGTGGCTCGCGGTCGAGGTCGAAACGCTGGCGCGGCAGTACCACGGCTGCCTTCAGATCGGCACACCGCCGCTTCTGTCAAAAGCCGAGATCGAAAATGTCCGCGCCCGGATGGCCGGATATGGGCCCCCCGACGAATGAAAGAACGGGGTCAACCGGGATGGCGCATCAGCCATCTCGCGACAAACCCTGCGTCCGTTTTCAGCGGCTCGCAGAGCGCGTCAGTTCCCTCGGACAAGTTGCGTCATGCCTCGAAGCGATCGGCTCGCACACCGGTCAATTTCGGCAAAAAGGTGGCTGCCGAGAAACCTTCAGTTGAATCAATCGTTTGCCGCATTAGTTAAACTTTGACCATACTGCACGCCAAGGTCGATTATCCGCATCTGTGGTTTTCGCGTGACAGACGCGAGACGCCGTCAGGCAGTATTCTCAGGACCAATTACTTCACGCTGGAGGGTTTTGCCATGAAGCGTATGTTGATCGGAATTGCCACAGTCACTTCCCTGCTCGCGACAAGCGCATTCGCCGCCGATCTGCCGGCGCGGACCTATACAAAGGCGCCGGTCTATGTCGAGCCCGTCTTCAACTGGACCGGTTTCTACGTCGGCGGCAACATCGGCTACAGCTGGGGAAGGTCGAGCGACACCTCCACGCTGACCGACGCCGCGGGCACCGTGTTGTTTGCCACCGCGGACAAATCAGATTTGAATGGCGTCGTCGGCGGCGGTCAGATCGGCTATAATTGGCAGATACAGAGCTGGGTGTGGGGTCTTGAGGCCGACATTCAGGGCACCGATGAGAAGGGCAGCCGCGCATTTTCATTCACGCCGGGACAGCTTCCTGGTATTGGCAACTTTGCCCCGGGTATCAATATCCCGTTCGCTTTGAACCAGAAGATCGACTGGTTTGGAACGGTACGTGGCCGGGCCGGCGTTCTCGTGACTCCGAAGGTGCTATTGTACGCCACCGGCGGCTTGGCGTACGGCCAAGTCAATTCCAGCGAGACGGTCGGGACACTGGTGCCGTCAGCGTTTTCCAGTTCGACCACCAATGTGGGCTGGACGGTCGGAGCGGGCATCGAAGGGGCGATCGGCGGCAACTGGACTGCCAAGCTCGAATATCTCTATGTCGATCTTGGAACGGTGTCCGGATCGTTCACATTGCCAAGCACGAACATCATTTCCTATAGCTCGCATATCACCGACAACATCTTGCGGGTCGGCATCAATTACAAGTTCGACGGCCCCGTCGTCGCGAGGTACTGAGCTGATCTTCTGCTTTGAGTGAACTTAAGCCCGGCCTTGCGCCGGGCTTTCGTTTTTTGCGCTGTCGTTTGTCTCGCGCCTGATCGCCAGGCGGCCGCCGCGCCTATTTGCCTTTCCAGTTCGGCGCGCGCTTGTTGAGGAAGGCATCCATTCCCTCGCGGAAATCCTCGCTCATATAGGCGCGCAGAATCAGATCCTCGCCTTCATCGCGCGTCAGCGTCCGCCGGATACGGCGCACGGCTTCCTTGGTCACTTCGAGCGTGATCGGCGCATGGCCGGCCACCAGCTTCGCGGTTTCGTCGGCACGGCGCTGCAGCGTCTCGACATCGGGCACGATTTCGTTGAGCAGGCCAAGCGCCAGCGCCTCGGGCGCTTCAACCAGCCGCGCCTTGAAGATCAGATCCTTGGTCCGCGCCGGCCCGATCAGGGCTACGAGCCTGGAGATGTTGGACATCGACAGGCAGTTGCCAAGCGTGCGCGCGATCGGAAACCCGATCCGGGTCGACGCGGTGCCGATCCGGATATCGCAACACGCTGCAATCCCCGCGCCGCCGCCGGTGCAGGCTCCGGCAATCGCCGCGATGACCGGCACCCGGCAGCTTTCCAGCGCGCCCAGCACGCGGTCGATCCGCGCTTCATACTCGAGCGAGTCTTGCGCCGTCTTGAAGGCGCGGAACTGCGAGATATCCGTGCCGGAGGCGAATGCCTTGTCGCCCATACCGGTGAGGATCATCGCCTTGATCGAACGGTCGGCGTTGACGCTCTCGCAGATGGCCGCCATCTGTTCGTACATCGCAAAGGTCAACGCATTGCGCGCCTGCGGGCGGTTGAAGGTCAGCCGGGCGATACCGTCATCGACGGTATAGATCAGGTCTTCAGTTGGTTTTACCGGGGCGTCCATTTCACGCTCTTTCTGTTCTTGTGGCTTTTGATTCTCGTGACGTTCGGTTGTTCTGGTTTTCCTGGGACTTCATGCAATGGCTTGCAAAGCCCGCGCCAAGCGCGCGCTTCGAACACTATGCATGGCGTTCAGGCAACGGCAGCCTTCGATTTCGGCATCGACATCACGTCGCGTCCTTTGAGGACCTCCATGGCGGCGTTCACGCCGCCGCTGCGATGGGGCACCTTGGCGAGATCCAGCCCCATCTCGACGCCCGACAACGTCCCCATCAGCATCAGGTCGTTGAAGTGCCCGATATGGCCAATCCGGAACGCCTTGCCCTTGAGCTTTCCAAGACCGGTGCCCAACGACATGTCGAAGTTTTCCAGAACGACCTTGCGGAAGGCATCGGCATCGTGTCCGTCCGGAACCATGACCGCGGTCAACGCCGGCGAATAAGCGTGCGGATCGAGGCAGACGGGTTCCAGCCCCCATGCCTTGGCCGCTGCGCGGGTCGCCGCGCCATGACGCTTGTGCCGGGCGAAGACGTTGTCGAGCCCCTCCTCCTCCAGCATCGCGATGGCTTCCCTCAGCGCGAGCAGCAGGTTTATGGCCGGCGTGTAGGGGAATGTGCCCTGCTTGTTGATTTCAAGCATGTCGTGCCAGTCCCAATAGGAACGCAATGAAGCGTTCGCCTTGGAGGCCGCGAGCGCCTTCTCGGAAAC
Organism: uncultured Alphaproteobacteria bacterium; assembly: GCA_963753875.1. Lineage (GTDB taxonomy): Bacteria > Pseudomonadota > Alphaproteobacteria > Rhizobiales > Xanthobacteraceae > Bradyrhizobium. Next base: position 47,151 of record CAVWDY010000033.1, read on the forward strand.
CGCGTTGAAGCTCAAGCCCGGCGGCAGCATCATGCCTTTCTGCGATCCGCCGACGGCAACATCGACGCCCCAGGCGTCGTGCTCGTACTCCATTGAGGCAAGCCCGGAGATGGTATCGACCATCAACAGCGCGGGGTGCTTGGTGCGATTGAGGGCCTTGCGGACTTCGAACGGATGGGTGACGCAGCCGGTCGAGGTCTCGTTGTGAACGACCATCACCGCCTTGATCTTGTGCGCCCGATCGGCGGCCAATTTCGCTTCGATCTGGTCCACGTCGGCCCCGCGCCGCCAGTCGGTCGGCAGCAATTCGACGTCGAGCTTGAATTTCTCGGCGATGCCGCGCCACAGCACCGCGAACTGGCCGGTCTCGGCCAACAGCACCTTGTCACCGGGCGACAGCGTATTGACGAGGGCGGCTTCCCAGGCGCCGGTGCCCGACGACGGAAAGATGATGACCGGCTGCTTGGTCCGGAAAATACGCTGCATCCCGGCAAAGACCGCGTAACCGAGTTCGGCAAATTCGGGACCGCGATGATCCAGGGCCGGCATGTCCATGGCCCGCAACACCCGGTCGGGAATGTTGGTCGGTCCTGGAATCTGTAGAAAATGCCTTCCACTGTGCACGGTCATCAGGCGTCCTTCCCGGGATTCTATTTCGAAAGGCTCGAATATCACTATTTGGCGAGCTTGTCCCCCGCCCGGAAGACGCCGTCAATGCATCAGACGAGGGGCTTGGCCTTGTCCAGGCGCAACCCCGAATTGTCCTTAAGGGCGAGACAGACGCCGCCGCGTGCCCGGCGGCCTGTGGCTTGCGCAAAACGTCCTGGCTATTCCGCGGCGACGGGCCGTCCGGCCGACAACATCGCCTCGCCGGCCTCAAATGGCGTTTCCGGATGCATCAGAAACGCGCAGAAGCCTCCCAGGAGCAACAGCCCCATCGACATCAGGAACGGCAAATACCAGTTGCCGGTCACGTCGATCACGTAACCGGCCACCAAAGGCGAAACGATCGCCGCCAGCGCCGAGCCGGTATTCATCAGGCCGGCCGCCGTTCCGGAATATTTCGGCGCGATGTCCATCGGTACCGACCACATCGGGCCGATCGTGATCTCGGCGAAAAAGAAGCCGCTGGAAAGGCATAGCGCCACGACCGTGATGTCGTGGATGAAGAGGATCGGAAACAGCGAGGCCAGCGCGCCGGCAAATCCGGTGACCGTGACGCTGAGCCGGGCGAAGCGGACGCTGCCGGTTCTTTTGAGAATACCGTCCGATAGAATGCCGCCGAGGCTGTCGCCGACCACGCCGGCAAAGAACACGCCGGAGGCAAACAGCGCCGAATTCTTGATATCCAGGCTGTAGTTGTTCTTGAAGAACAGCGGCAGCCAGTTCAGGTACAGCCACAGGCTCCAGCCGTAACAGAAATAGGTCAGCGTGACGGGCCACATCCGGCGCAACAGCGGTCCCCATGGCACTTGGGGCCGCGTCCCCGCCGGACGCGGCGGCAGCGACGCCAGCTCGGCCTCGGTGATCCCTGGATGATCCTTGGGCTCGTTGCGGAAATACAAGACCCAGACCACGCCCCACAACAGGCTGACCAGCCCCAGCACGATGAATGAGCCGCGCCAGGTGAGCCAGGCCATCAGGGCCGCGATCAGTGGCGGCGTGACGGCATTGCCCAGCCGGGCGAAGGCGTGCGTGAGGCCTTGCGCGAAGCCTCTTTTGTCCGGGGGCGTCCAATACTGCATCGCGCGCGTTGCGGTCGGGAAGGTCGCGCCCTCGCCGAAGCCCAGCGCCACGCGCGCAATGAACAGCGTCACGATGCCCGTGACAAAGCCGGTCATGATGGTCGAAGCCGCCCAGATCAGGCCGCACCAGAACAGCGTCTTGCGCGGACCGAAGTGGTCGCCGACCCAGCCGCCGATCACCTGGAACAAGAGATAGGGATAGGCAAAGGCCGAGAACACCAACCCAAGCTGCGTGTTGCTGAGATGGAGTTCTTTCTGGATTTCGCTGGCCGCCGTGCCGATGTTCACCCGGTCGACATAGGTGATGAAGTACATGATGCAGAGCATCGCCAGCACGACGTGGGTGGCCTTCAACCGAAGCCGCATCTTGTTGTACCTCCCGAATGGCTTTTATGGCTACTATGACGGCGCCGATGCGTCTGCACAAATGACGCCAGTCGTTCGCCGCTAACTCAAGTCTTGACCACCTTCAGATGCCCCGCGGAGTTCGACTTGGTGGGCTCTTCGAGCGCCTTCATCGCAACGTCGACGCCACCGGAGCGATGCGGCACGCCGGCCGCCGATAGTCCCATCTCCACGCCGGACAGGGCTCCCAGCAACGTGAGCTCATTGCACTCGCCAAGATGGCCGATGCGGAACACCTTGCCGGCGACCTTCGAAAGCCCAGAGCCGAGCGACATGTTGTAGTTCTCGAGCACCGTCTTGCGGAACTTGTCGGCGTCGTGCCCCGGCGGCATCAGCACGGCCGTCAGCACCGGTGAATATTCGGCCGGTTCGAGACACATCACTTCCAGGCCCCAATGCGTGACGGCGGCGCGGGTCGCCGCCGCGAGGCGCTTGTGACGGGCGAACACCTGATCGAGCCCCTCTTCCAGCAGCATCGCGATGGCTTCGCGAAGCCCGTAGAGCAGATTTGTGGCGGGCGTGTAGGGGAAGAAGCCGTTGGCATTGGGCTTGAGCATCTCTTCCCAGTCCCAATACGACCGCGGCATCTTGTTGGTCTTGGCGGCGGCGCGGGCCTTTTCCGAAATCGCGTTGAAGCCGAGCCCCGGCGGCAGCATGAAACCCTTCTGCGAACAGCTCACGGTCACGTCGACCTTCCACTCGTCGTGCCGGTAGTCGACCGAGCCCAGCGAGGAAATCGTATCTACCAAAAGCAGCGCGGGATGGCCGGCCTTGTCCATCGCGGCGCGGATCTCGCCAACCCGGCTGGTGACGCCGGTGGACGTCTCGTTGTGCACCACCATGACCGCCTTGATGGCATGGGCCTTGTCCTGGGCGAGCCTGGCCTCGATCGCCATCGGGCCGGCGCCGTGGCGCCAGTCGCCGGGCATGAAATCCACGTCGATGCCCCAGCGGCCCGCCATCTGCCGCCACAGGGTCGCGAAATGGCCGGTCTCGACCATCAGGACCTTGTCGCCGGGCGACAGCGTGTTGACGATCGCGGCTTCCCAGGCGCCGGTACCGGAAGAGGGAAAAACGATCACCGGCCCTGATGTCTTGAAGATCTTCTGGCAGCCCTCGAAGACGGCCTTGCCGAGTTCGGCGAACTCGGCGCTGCGGTGGTCGATGACCGGCATATCCATGGCGCGGAGCACGCGGTCCGGCACCGGGCTGGGCCCTGGAATTTGCAGGAAATGGCGTCCCTGGTGCTGCGTCACGGGATTCCTCCTCATATTTCGGTCGTCTATTTCGGTCGTCGGACATATTGCATTCGATTTTCCCGGCAGCAACCTCTAAATTGTGTGCAATTTTTGATCGACGCTCTCCCCTCCACGGCGTATGTTCCAGCCATGAAACCCCTGATTCCAGATGACACCACCTCGCAAGCCCTTGGCGGCGCGACGGATCGCGCCAGGGAGGACCAATCCCTGCACGACGAAATCCTGACCCGGTTGCGGGACTACATCGTCGAGGGCAACATTCCGGACGGCGGCCGCGTGCCCGAACGCCAGCTTTGCGAGATGTTGAAGATTTCGCGGACGCCGTTGCGTGAAGCCCTCAAGGTGCTGGCGTCCGAAGGCCTGGTCGAGTTGTTGCCCAACCGTGGCGCCCGCGTACGGCCATTGAGCGAGCAGGATCTCGGCGAACTGTTCGACGTCATGGGCGGGCTGGAAGGCCTTGCCGGGCGGCTTGCCTGCGAAAACATCACCGATGCCGAAATCGCCGAGATCGAGCGGCTGCATTACGAGATGTACGGCTTCTATCTGCACCGCGACATGCACGGCTATTTCCGCACCAACCAGCTGATCCACCAGAAGATCGTCGAAGCCTCGCGCAATGCCACGCTCAAGAGCGCCTACGCCAACTTTGCCGGGCGGATTCGCCGGGTGCGCTACTCCGCCAACTTCGCCCGCAAGCGCGAGCGCTGGGGTGAAGCGATGCGCGAGCACGAGATGATCCTGGACGCGCTGCGCCGCCGCGCGGGCGACGAACTCAGCGACATCCTGTTCAAGCACCTTCGCAACAAGCGGACCGCCGCCGTCGAACACCTGAAGACGGACGGCATGGCGGCCTCCGAGCCTGCCTGATAGCTTCAGGTCGACAGGTCCCATCGCAATTTTGCATTCAAATCAGAAGAAGAGCCCGGCGAATTGCATTTATCACTCGGCCAGATACGAGAAAGACCGGGTTTGCCGGCAGGTGGGATGGAATGACCGACACGGGCTCGACGAGGCTTGAGGAACGGTTTAAGCGCGAAATCACGGGCGACGTCTTCTTCGATCCGTTCAACTGCGGCCGCTACGCCACCGACGCCTCGTTCTACCAGATCATGCCGGCCGGCGTGGTGGTGCCGCGCACGATCGACGAGGCGCTGCGGGCGCTAGCGATCGCCCGCGACGCGGGGCGGATCGTCACGCCGCGCGGCGGCGGCACGTCGCAATGCGGCCAGACGATCAATGACGGCATCGTCATCGACTTCTCCAAACATCTCAACCGCATCGTCTCGCTCGACGCCGAGAACCGGACCTGCGTGGTCGAACCGGGAATCGTGCTCGACGATCTCAACCGCCAGCTCAGGAAACATGGCCTGTGGTTTCCGGTCGACGTCTCCACCGCCTCGCGCGCCACCATCGGCGGCATGGCCGGCAACAATTCCTGCGGCGGGCGATCTCTGCGATACGGCACCATGCGCGACAACACGCTGTCGATGGACGCAGCCCTTGCCTCCGGCACGCTGCTGCATTTCGGCGAAGTGGCGCGCGATCTTTCGCAGGCGAATTCGAGCGACAGTGGCCTCAACCTGTTTCGCGACATGCTGGCTTTGGGCGAGCGCGAGGCCGCCGAGATCGCCGACAAGTTTCCCAAAGTGCAGCGCCGGGTCGGCGGCTACAATCTGGATGCGCTGGCGCCGCGCAACGCGCCGAACAATATGGCGCACCTTCTGGTCGGCTCCGAGGGCACGCTGGCCTTCACGACGCAAGTCGAGCTGAAGCTTTGGCCCGTGATCCGCAACAAGGTGCTCGGCGTCTGCCACTTCGGCAGTTTCTACGAGGCGATGGATGCCGCCCAGCATCTCGTAAAACTACGGCCGATCGCGGTGGAACTGGTCGATCGCACCATGATCGCGCTTGGCCGCGAGATCGCGATGTTCCAGCCGATCATAGGTGCTGCGATCCGCGGCGATCCCGATGCGGTCTTGATCGTCGAATTCGCCGAGGAAGATCAGGCCGATAATCTGCAGAAATTGAAACAGCTGGGCGAACTGATGGGCGATCTCGGCTTTGGCTGGAACAATCCGCCGCGCAAATGGGGCGGCGTGGTCGAGATCACGGAGCCCCCTTGCAGACCGGCATCGCCGAGTTTCCGCGCCGCCGGCCTCAACGTCATGATGTCGATGAAGCAGGAGGGCAAGCCGGTCTCCTTCGTCGAGGATTGCGCGGTGCCGCTGCCGCATCTGGCCGACTATACCGAGCGGCTCAACGCCATCTTCGCCAAACACGGCACCCGAGGCACCATGTACGCGCACGCCTCCGAAGGCTGCCTGCATGTGCGCCCGGTCTTGAACCTGAAGCTCGAGAAGGACGTCAAGGCGATGCGCGCCATCGCCGAGGAAGCCTTCGCGATGGTCAGGGAATACAAGGGCTCGCATTCCGGCGAGCACGGCGACGGCATCGTGCGGTCGGAATTCCATGAGACCATGTTCGGCTCGCGCATCGTCAACGATTTCAGGCAGGTCAAGACGCGCTTCGATCCGGACAACGTGCTCAACCCCGGCAAGATCGTCGACGCGCCGGCAATGGACGACCGCGCGCTGTTTCGTTATCCGCCGGGCTACCGCGTCACTGAGCTGAAAACGGCGCTCGACTGGTCCGCCTATCCCGGCGCCGGCGGCGGGTTTCAGGGCGCGGTCGAGATGTGCAACAACAACGGCGCCTGCCGCAAACTCGAGGGCGGCGTGATGTGCCCGTCCTATCGCGCCACCCGCAATGAAAAGGACGTCACGCGCGGCCGCGCCAACACGCTGCGGCTGGCGATCTCTGGCCAACTCGGCCCCGACGCCCTCGCCTCCGACGAGATGATGGATACCCTAAAACTCTGCGTGTCCTGCAAGGCCTGCCGGCATGAATGCCCTGTTGGCGTCGACATGGCCAGGATGAAGATCGAGGTGCTTGCCGCGCGCAGGGCCAAGCACGGGCTTTCTCTCAGGGATCGGCTGGTCGGCTTCCTGCCGCGCTATGCGCCGCTCTTGGCGCGCCTCGCCCCGCTCGTCAATTGGCGCAACAACAGCCCGTTGTTGCGCGCCCTGCTCGAACGCGTGGCCGGCATCAGCGCGCAACGCGCATTGCCCGAATGGCGGCGCGATGTGTTCGGGCCCGCGAGCGAGGTCTTCGGCCCAACCAATGGACGCGAGGTCGTGCTGTTCGCCGACACTTTCAACCGCGCTTACGAGCGCGAAAACCTCGACGCCGCGCTGCGCGTGCTGGTCGCCGGCGGATATCGCGTCCACATTCCCAAGCCATCGGACCATGGCAGGCCGCTGTGCTGTGGGCGGACCTTCCTCTCGGCAGGCCTCGTCGACCATGCCCGCACCGAACTCGACCGGCTGGTCGCGACCTATGCGCCGTTCGCCGCGCGCGGCGTGCCCGTCGTCGGTCTGGAGCCGAGCTGCCTTCTGACGCTTCGCGACGAACTGCTTTCGCTGCGATCGGACGAAACGGCAAAGAGCATCAGCGCACACGCGCTGTTGTTCGAGGAATTTCTGGTCCGCGAGGCCGCAGCCGGACGCCTCGCGCTACCGCTCGGCCCTATCGCAGGCCAAGCGCTCGTGCACGGCCACTGTCATCAGAAATCGTTCGGCGCGTTCAAATCGGTCGAGCAGGCGCTTCGGCTGATTCCGGATTTGAATGTCGAAACCATCGAATCCAGTTGCTGCGGCATGGCCGGTGCGTTCGGCTACGGCGCCGACACCTACCAGACCTCGATGGAAATGGCCGAACTCTCTCTCCTACCCGCCGTACGGCGCGCCGATGCGAGAGACCTCGTGATCGCCGACGGAACCTCATGCCGGCACCAGATCAAGGATGGCACGAACCGTGCAGCCCTTCATGCCGCCCGCGCGCTGGCGATGAGCCTCGACAGCGCGCGCTCGAACCCTTATCCCTCCCCCATCGCAAAGGAACCTGTCCATGGCTGAACTCACCCTCGACGTCGCCCGCAAGATTCTCGATGTAGCGCTCGCCAAAGGCGTCGAGAAAAAACTCAAACCGCTCGTCATCACCGTTCTCGATGCGCGCGGCTGCGTCAAAGTCACCGCGGCCCAGGACGGCACCAGCCTGATGCGCAGCGAGATCGCCCACGGCAAGGCCTATGGCGCGCTGGCGATGGGCATGGGTTCGCGCGCGCTGTTCCAGCGTGCGCAGGAGCAGGCCTATTTCGTCAGCGCGGTGAATACGCTGGCGCAAGGCCGTCTGGTGCCGGTGCCCGGCGGCGTGCTGATCCAAAAAGACGGCGTGCTGCTCGGCGCGGTCGGCGTCAGCGGCGACACCTCGGACAATGACGAGATCTGCGCGATCGCCGGTATCGAGGCGGCGGGACTGAAGGCGAACCCGGGGTAGTTGCGGCTACAACGTCGTCCCTGGAACGAGCGAGCGATGGCCCTACATCACCGGCGCGCACAAGGTGATGTTTTCAGCTAAGTGCGCTCGTGTCCGCTTTTCTCCGAGAGTGGCAATATAGCGGACATCGCGGCACTTCGCGTTTGTGCCACAACTGGAGACTCATACACCGCAGCAAATAGCATCGTTATAATCAAACATTCACCCGGTCTGGGGCTGGCAGGCAAAAGCTGCGAAGGCCCGGGGATCGAAGGACTTAGACGCATCGAAGCTAGCCATGCGGTTCGGCGGCGCAGCGAATTGCCATTCGATCCGGATGCGCGATGTCCGCGACGAAATCCACGATTGATCTATATCAATGCATGCCGGTCAGCTTTGTTAATAAAAGTACAAGGAGCTATTAGCGTTTGCCGTGGAGGCGACCATGAAAAATGCTCCGCTGGCTATTCTCATTCTCATACTGACAACTACGTTATCGCTCAGCCCGATGGCATTCGCTCAAGGGGCAAAGACCGATCCTGGTAAACAGGAGTTCGAGGCGAATTGTAGCGTCTGCCATGGGATGGATGCGAAGGGCAATGGCTTTTTAGGTGCTAGTCTCAAGGTCGTGCCACCAGACCTGACGGTGCTAGCCAAGAACAATGGGGGTGTGTTTCCAGCCGACCGCATCAGCAGCGTGATCGATGGGCGTGCGGAGATCGCGACTCACGGTACGCGTGACATGCCTATTTGGGGCACGCGATACGCGGTCAATGCCGCTGACCACTTTTTCGATGCTCCGTATGATCAGGAAGCCTACATACGCGCCCATATTCTCATCTTAGTCGACTATCTAAACCGTGTTCAGCAAAAATAGCTCAAGGGCGCACGGCCCATTGAGCGCGTGTTTTTATGTCGCTCGGGCATACGCCTCGCTACTCGCACGGAAGGAACGGTCGGTCTGATTGTTCACGATCGCGATCGAAGCCGAGGAGAGGCATAATGAGCACACTACCCACCACGCCAAACAATGGGATCAAGTCAAAGCTTCTGTGGGCGGGCATTGCCGCACTTGGCGCGGTGTCGTTCGGCATCATTGGCCTCAGCCGCGGCGAAACGATAGGCGCCGCGTGGCTGGTCATCGCCGCGCTGTGCACCTATTTCATAGCATACCGTTTCTATTCCCTCTTCATCGCCGAGAAAGTGCTGAGCGTCGATCCTACGCGGCAGACCCCTGCCTACCAACACAATGACGGACTCGATTACGTGCCGACCAACCGCTACGTGCTGTTCGGTCACCACTTCGCGGCCATCGCCGGCGCCGGTCCGCTGGTCGGCCCTGTGCTCGCCGCACAGATGGGCTATTTACCCGGCACGATCTGGATTCTCGCCGGCGTCGTTTTCGCCGGCGCGGTGCAGGACATGATCGTGCTCTTCCTCTCCACCCGACGCGATGGTCGCTCGCTCGGCGACATGGTGCGCTCTGAGATGGGACCGGTAGCTGGCGGCATCGCGCTCATCGGCGTCCTGCTGATCATGATCATCCTGCTCGCCGTTCTGGCGCTCGTCGTGGTCAAGGCGTTGATGGGTAGCCCATGGGGCACCTTCACCGTGTTCTGCACCATCCCGATCGCGCTGCTGATGGGGATCTATGCCCGCTTCATTCGGATCGGCCGCATCGCGGAAATGTCGGCCATCGGCGTCGCGCTGCTGCTGGCGGCGCTGATTTACGGTCGTACGGTGTCGGAGAACCCGGCGCTCGCAGCGTGGTTCGACCTGAAGGGCGAGACGATGGCGTTGGTTATCATCGGCTACGGCTTCGTCGCCTCGGTGCTCCCGGTGTGGCTGCTGCTCGCGCCGCGCGACTACCTGTCGACCTTCCTCAAGGTTGGCACCATGGCGCTGCTCGCGGTCGGTATCATCCTAGTCCAACCCGAGTTGAAGATGCCGGCGGTCACCAAGTTCATCGACGGTACTGGCCCTGTGTGGTCGGGCGGCATGTTCCCATTCCTGTTCATCACCATCGCCTGCGGCGCGGTATCCGGCTTCCATTCGCTCATCGCGTCGGGGACGACTCCGAAAATGCTGGAGAACGAGAGCCAGGCCCGCTTCATCGGTTATGGCGCCATGTTGACGGAATCCTTCGTCGCCATCATGGCGATGATCGGGGCGACAGTGCTCGAACCCGGCATCTATTTCGCCATGAACAGTCCCGGCGGGCTGATTGGCACCACCGCCGCGCAGGCGGCTCAGGTGGTCTCCGGCTGGGGCTTCGCCGTCACTCCCGACATGATCAACCAGATCGCCCAGGACGTCGGCGAGAAGACGCTGCTGTCGCGCACCGGGGGCGCCCCGACGCTCGCGGTCGGCATGGCGCACATCCTCTCGGGCATGTTCGGCGGCCGTATCATGATGGGGATCTGGTACCACTTCGCCATCCTGTTCGAGGCGCTGTTCATTCTGACCACAGTCGACGCAGGTACGCGCGTCGCCCGCTTCATGATCCAGGACTTGATCGGCAGCGTGTTGCCGTCGTTCAAGCACACCGAGTCGTGGCCGAACAATGTGATCGGCTCGGCGCTGGCATGCGCCGCATGGGGCTACTTCCTTTATCAGGGCGTCATCGATCCCATGGGCGGGATCAATACCCTGTGGCCGCTGTTTGGCATTTCCAATCAGATGCTGGCCGGGATCGCGCTCATCCTGTGCACCGTCGTGCTGTTCAAGATGAAGCGCCAGCGCTACGCTTGGGTGACCATCACTCCGACCCTATGGCTCCTCGTGTGCACGCTGACGGCGGGGCTGCAAAAAATCTTCAGCGCCGTGCCGGCGATCGGCTTCGTCGCCCATGCACAGGTGTTCGGCGCCGCCGCCGGCGCCGGCAAGATCCTCGCGCCGGCGAAGACCATGGAGGAGATGCACCGCGTCATCTTCAACGACTACGTCGACGCGACGCTCACTGCGTTATTCGTCGCCGTCGTACTGGCAATGACGGTCTACGGATTGATCGCGATCCGGCGCGCCCTGGGCAATCCCAAGGTCACCGCCATCGAGATCGGCCTGCCCGCGATCATCCCGGGAGCGAGTCATGCCTGACATCCTAGCGCTGAAGGAATGGTCTGTGCGCACGGCCCGTCTGATGGTCGGCATCCCGGATTATCAGACCTACGTCGAGCATCGCCGGACGACCCATCCGGATCAGCCGGTGATGACCTACGAGGAGTTCTTCGTGGAGCGCCAAAACGCCCGCTACGCCGTCGGCAAGGGCCGCTTCCGCGGCTGCTGCTGAGCTCATTCGCGCCGCTCTTCCCTCTTCTCGCACGGGGATGGCATTTTCTGTCCTTGGGAAGGTCGGAGAGGAAATGGCGATCGCACCGGCGAATGCCCAACATACCCAAAGTAGCCAGCCATGATTTTGATGAACTCGCGCCGTCGCATGTCCGCCCCCTAGGCTCAAGACAGGGCATCGCTTTTTCTCAAACTAGCTAACTCGTGTGCTTTCTACCTTTCGCACGCGAGGCTGCAGGTGCGAGCTGCGCACCCGGCATTCCCTGCGCCCTCTGTTTTCGAGGGACATTGTCTTGCAAAGCTCGGACGCAATTCGCGCCGCGGGATAGCGGACGCACATCTGAAATTGCTTTGGCTGTTTGAAATTTGAATCCGTAGCCGCCATCATCCGCGAAGGCGGATGATCCAGTATTCCGAGGCGCCAGCGATGAAACCGAAAAGCCGCGGCGTACTGGATACCTCGCTGGAGCCTGTCATCGGCTCGCCAAAGGCGAGACCCGGTGGCGGGATATGACTACCCTTTGTGAGAAGCACAGCGACGAAACCATCGATACCTGCTCGCTCACTTCCCCGGCCATGACGGCTTGCGCTTTTCGCCGAACGCCTTGAGGCCCTCCCTGGCGTCCTCCGTCATCGCCAGCAAGGCGATCTGGCTTTCGGTATAGGCGATGCTTTCATCGAACGACATCGAGGCGATCGCGCGCATGGCGTATTTGCCGCGCCGGATCGCGGTCGGCGACTTGTCGGTGATGCGGCCGATCAGCCAGTCGAGCTTGGCGTCGAGTTCGGCCCGCGGCACCACATAGTTGAGCAATCCGGCGGCTTGCGCGGCTCTCGCGTCGAACGGTTCGCCGGTGATCGCCCACTCGTTGACGAGGCGCCGCGGCGCGATCGATTGCAGGAGGCTCAGCACCTGCATCGGAAACACGCCGACCTTGACCTCCGGCAATCCGAACATCACGTGGTCGCTTGCTACCGCCATATCGGTCATGCACAACAGGCCCATGCCGCCGGCCATGCAGACGCCGCCGACCCGTGCGATCGCGGGCTTGGTGGCGTTCTGCGACAGCCGCAGCAGATCGGCGTAGTCGGCATTGGGCTTGGCAAACTCCGCCGCGAAGGCGGAACCTGTGTTTTGCAAGTCGGCCCCGGCACAGAATGCCTTGTCGCCCGCCCCGGTCAGGACGATCACGCGCACGTCCTTGTCGTCATGGGCTGTGCGATAGCCATTGGCGATGCCGGCGATGACGTCGCCATTGATGGCGTTGCGCTTCTCCGGCCGGTTGATGGTGATCCAGAGCGCCTGCCCGCGCTTTTCAAATATGACGCTGTTTTTGTCGGTCATTGCCCGGCTCGCCTGTTGGTCCGGCGGACATTAGAGCATGATCGGAAAAAGTGGGAGCCGGTTTTGATGGCGCCAGACTGCAAGGTCGATTTAAGGTATCGGAATGACGGCTGGCGCCGCCTTCTTCACCCAGACCTTGTTGTCGTGGAACGCGGCGCCGCCGAAGGGCGCCACGGATTCGGCGCCCGTGAGCATGTTGATGCCGCGGCCGCCGATATGGGCCTTGTTCGGATGCACCAATTCGGCGATCAGCACGCCGCGGCGCACGCCATCGAATAACCTTGCCGTCAGCGTGGTCTCGCCGCGCATGTTGCCGAGCGTGACGGCGTCGCCGTCGGCGATCCCAAGCGAAGCGGCATCGTCGGGATGCATCATCACGCTCGGCGCGCCCTCGCGCGCTTGCGACGAGGGCGTCTCATTGAAGGTGGTGTTGAGGAAACTGCGCGAGGGGCTGGTGGCGAGCCGGAACGGATGGGCCTCATCCGCCTCCTCGATAATCGTCCAGTGATCGGGCAGCGAGGGCATCCGGTCCCACGCCCCCATCAAGCCGGCATTGCCGAGGGGAACGCGCGCCCAGTCGGCCTTGAAGTGGAATTTGCCGTCGGCATGTCCGAAGCCGTCGAGGTAATGCGAGGTGCGGAAATCCGGCTGGAGATCGCGCCACAGATCGGCCTCCAGCTCCGCGATGCCGCCATGTCCGCTCCGTCGAAGCGTGGCGTCGATCAGCTCGCGCGGCGACATCTCGAATCCGGGATGCACGGCCTTGAGGCGTCTCGCAAGCCCTCGCAGCACCTCGTGGTTGGAACGGCACTCGCCCGGCGGATCGATCAGCTTGGCACCGACCGAAATGTGCTGGTGGCCGCCACCGAAATAGAGATCGTTATGCTCCATGAACATCGTGGCCGGGAGGACGACGTCGGCCATCTGCGCGGTCTCGGTCATGAACTGCTCATGCACCGCGACGAACAGGTCCTGGCGCGCAAAACCCTGGCGCACCAGCGCCTGCTCCGGCGCGACCGTCATCGGATTGGTATTCTGGATCAGCATCGCCTTGACCGGCGGCCCGTTCTCAAGCGCGGCCGCGTCGCCGGTCAGGATGCGTCCGATCTTTGATTGGTCGAGTACCCGCGTGGTGTGGTCGATCGCGTCATGGCCCTCGATCAGGGATTCGTCGAATTTCCAGATCGCGTAATTGTTGAAGAAAGCGCCGCCGCCTTCGTATTGCCAGGCGCCGGTCACAGTCGGAATGCACAGCGCCGCGTGCATTTGCGCCGCCCCATTGCGGCTGCGGGTAAAGCCATAGCCGAGACGGAAGAACGCGCGTTTTGTCTGCACCGACGGTGCGGGCAAATGCCTCGATCTCTTCCACCGGGACGCCGCAGATCGACGAGGCCCATTCCGGCGTGCGGGTCGCAAGATGCGCCTCGAGCTCTCCGGGGCAATCGGTGTAGCGCGCAAGGTAGTCGCGATCCGCAAAACCTTCGCGGAACAGCACATGCATGACGCCGCAGGCAAACGCGCCATCGGTGCCCGGCCGCAGGATGATCTTGATGTCGGCCTGCTTCACGGTGTCGTTGTTGTAGATATCGACGGCCGCGATCTTCGCGCCGCGCTCCTTGCGGGCGCGCATCGCGTGCGTCATCACATTGACCTGGGTGTTCACCGGGTTGGTGCCCCAGATCACGACCAGGTCGGAGACGCCCATCTCGCGCGGATCGACGCCGGCGACCTTGCCGGTGCCTGCGGCAAATCCCACCCGCGCGATGGTCGCACAGATCGTGGCGTAGAAGCGGGAATATTTCTTCACATGGGCAAGCCGGTTGATGCCGTGGCGCATCACCAGCCCCATGGTGCCGGCGTAGTAATGAGGCCACACCAATTCGGCGCCGAACTCGCGCTCCGCCGCATTGAACCGTCCCGCGATCTCGTCCAGCGCGTCGTCCCAGGTGATCCGCGCAAACTTGCCCGAGCCCTTGGGGCCGGCGCGGAACATCGGATAGGTCAACCGATCCGGATGGTGAATGCGCTCGGCGTAGCGCGCGACCTTGGCGCAGATCACGCCCGCCGTGTAGCTCTGCAGCTTGGAGCCGCGCACCCGGCCGATGCTGGCATTGTCGATCACCTCGACATCGAGCGCGCAGGCCGACGGGCAATCGTGCGGACAGGTGGAGTGCCGGATATCGATCTTGGCGCGCTGATTCATCGGCTAATGGTTAACACCAAAAACCGGGAGGACCAGCGCAATTATCCGGCATGCGGTTGCGTAAATAGCGAGCGGGCCATGCGTTACGCGCCGAAATAGGCCCCGCCATTGCTGTGGATCGCCTGCCCGTTGATGTAACGGGCGCCCGGCCCGCACAGGAACCGCACCGCTGCCGCGACGTCCTCGGGGCGGCCGCGCTCGCCGGTGATGGTCTGATGGATCAGATGATGCGCGGGCTCCGGCTTGTTTTTCGGGCGCGGCGTGCCAATCAGGCCGGGGACCACGCAATTGACGGTGATGCCGTCGGCGGCGAGGTCATGGGCGAGCGCGCGGGTGAAGCCGATGATGCCCGCCTTCGCCGTCACCACATGCGCGCGGTCCTTCGCGCCGGTATGCGCGCTCAGGCCGCCGATGTTGACGATGGTCCCGGCGCCGCTCTTCTTCAGGTACGGATGGCAGGCCTTCACGCAATGAAAGGTGCCATCGAGGGTGACGTTCATGATCTCGCGCCATTCGGCGTAGCTCATCTCCGCGAACGGCTTTTCGCGCCGCAGCGCGGCATTGTTGACGAGGATGTCAAGGCGGCCGAAATGCTTCACCGCCAAATCCGCCATCGCCTGCACATGCGCCGCGTCGGCGACGTCGCCGATATGCACGATCGCCTTGTGGCCCGCGGCCTCGATCTCGCGCGCCACTGCGTCGGCCTCGGCGCGATTGCTGCGCGCATTGACTACAATCGACGCACCGCCGTTCGCCAGGGCCAGCGCAATTGCGCGGCCGATATTGCGCCCCGCCCCGGTGACGATCGCAACTTTGCCGTTGATTTCGTTGTTGCCTGCCATCCCGTACCCCTTTGTCGTCTTCGTCCGCGAAGGCGGACGATCCGGTAAACACCAACGTCCGCGATTGAACCGATAGCCCTGTGATTACTGGATGCCCCGCTTTCGCGGAGCATGACAGCGATGGTTATGCGCGTAACGCGCCGAGATCGATCTTCCCGTTATACAATCCCGCCAGCAGTTTCAACGCCGCGTCGCTCTGCGACTTGCTCCAGCCGCCGTGCTGGGCGTTGAGCGCGAACTTGTCCGTCACGTCTTGACGCGTTAGCGGCTCCTGGGCGCCGCCGCGCAGATAAGGCTGTCGTTCCTCGATGACACTGCCGTCCTTCATGGTGGCCCTGACATGGCCGGTATAATTGTTCGGGTAAGGGTTATCAGGGTCGATCACGAATTTCACTTTTGATGCAAGCGCGAGCACACGGGCGTCGCGGATCGCGGCTTCCGTGAAGGCGCCGAGCCCGACGCCGCCATGCACGAATCCGGTCGCCAAAAGATACGGCACGGCGAACTTGGCGGCATAGCCGTTGCGCGGGTGCTGCTTGTCGGCCAACGGCTCCCATAGCCGATGGACCGTCCCCTCCGCCACCTCGCAGACGATTTCCTCAACGTCTTCGGCGACAACACCGCGCGCGGCCAGCCGCCGGGCGCAATCGATGTAGGGCTGCGCCATGGTTCCGCAAGGATAGGGTTTGAACGCCAGCGTGTCCGTCACCCAGCGCGTGCCGAAATCGCCCGTCAGCGCGTCATAGTCGCCCTTGGTGGTATGCGCGAAGCCGTGAAACAATCCGTGCACGCCCTCGAATACCGTGCGCGGACCGACAAAGCCCTGCCGCGCCAGCAACGCCGCGCGAATGCCGGATTGCGCCGCCCAGCCCGCGTGCAGCCGCTTGGTCCAGGCGCCCTCCGCGAGATATTCGATGATGCCGCCCGCCATGCTGCCGGCGATGCCGAGCGCGTCCACGATCTCTTTTGCAGTGAGCCCGAGTGCGGCGCCGACGCCTGCGGCAGCCCCCATCGCGCCGAAGATCGCGGTCGGGTGAAAGCCGGCCTTGTGGACAGCCTTCGGCACCACGAGACTTAAACGACAGAGAACTTCGGTGCCGACCGCAATTCCCGTCAGCGCCATGCGGCCATCCGGATTATGCCGCTCGCAGGCCGCAAGAACCGCCGGCACGATCACGGCGCCGGCATGGACCGGGCCACCCTCGAACGTATCGTCGAAATCCTCGCCGTGCGCCGCGGTGCCGTTGACGAAGGCCGCGCCCGCGGCGGTCAACGTGTGTCGATGGCCGATCACCGTGCAGGGGCCGTCATCGTCGCAGCCCAAAAGCGCGCTGCGCGCGTAATCCTCATTGCGCGCGGTGACGCACAGTCCGACGACATCGATCAGCAGGTCTTCGCATTTGCGCGCGGTCGCTGCCGGCAGCAGGCCCGGCTTCAGCGCCGCGATTTTTTGCGCCAATGTTTCGGCGACGGAGGTTTTTGGCAGCTCTGAGGTCATGATGGCCCGAATCTGGAAATGGCGTTTGAAGTCTTCGGATCAGACGCGGAAGATCCGGGTATAGCGGGTCTTGATGGCGCTGCTCTGCTGTTCGACGGCTACGGGATCGTCCTTCAACGTCTTGATGTCCTTGAGCGGCGTGCGACCGGCCTTCTCCTGGGTTTGCGGATGCACCGAGCGCAAACCGCCGATGTCGATGATGAGCTGCTGGGCTTCGCTGCTGAAACAGAACGACTGGAACAGTTTTGCCGCGTTCGGGTTGGGCGAGCCCTTGAAGATGCCATTGGGACCTATGATCATCGGCGATCCCTCGGTGGCATAGACCGGCTCGACCGGACGTCCCGCCTCCTTCATTTGCAGGATATTGTACTCGTTGCCGTCGGCCATGACCGCCCGCTCCCCGAGGTCGAGTTTCTTCGGCGGGTCGGCCGACGATTGCACCTGCATCACATTCTGCCTGGCGAGCTGTTCGAACCAACTCCAGCCGAGATCCCGCTGCAACTGATAGGTCGCGGTCATGATGGTGCCGCTATAGCCGGGATGCGCCTTGACGATCTTGCCCTTCCATTTGGGATCGAGCAGATCGGCGAAACTCTTTGGCGCGTCTTCGGCCTTCACCAGATTCGTGTTGTAGGCGATGATGCTGAGCCAGACGCGCCAGCTTGCGAACTGGCCGTCGATGTCCCTGTGCTCGGGCGGATAGTATTTGGCGACATCCTCCGGCACGTAGGGCGCGAGAATACCGTCGCGCTTCCAGACGATGAAATGCGCTGCATCCGACGAATTCACCACATCGACCGCGTGGATGTTACTGGAATATTCCTGACCGATGCGCTGGAACACGCGCTCCGCCCCGGTGCGCTCGACACGCACGGCGATCCCCGGATATTTCGCCTCGAACGCTTTCGCCAGTTTCTCGGCGACCGGCAGATCGGTCGAGGTATAATGGATGACCTGACCTTCCTTCCTGGCCGCCGCGATCAAAGCGGGCGTGACCGGTTCCGGCGGCGGCGCGTCCGCCAGGACGCGGGTGGAGAACGCCGTGCCCGCAAGCAAACCACCGGCCGCCTTGAGCGCGTCACGACGGGAAATTTTTGGATTTTTCATTGACCCACTCAGTCGGCGTGTTCGGGCGAAATTCGCCACGCCATGTGCGATATTTTATTCCGGCGGCGAAGCACGAGTCCATGTCGACAGCTCATTCCCCTTGCCGCTAGACTTGACAGTTAGACCCGAACGCTGGATTTGGCCAGCCACCGGTCGAGGAAGAGAACGAGACTTGGAGGAAAAGACTTTGGGTTCGAGGAGATTGAAATGACGGGCCCAAGGTCCACCTCAAGGTTCACGCTCGCGCTGGCGGCGGTTCTTCTTGCAGCCCAGGCATTTCTTGCTGATTCAGCTCTCGCGCAGGACTATCCGACGCGGGCGATCCGGATCATCGTTCCCTTCGGCGCCGGCGGTCCGGCGGACGTGGCGGCTCGCGTGCTGGGCAACGCCCTGCAAGAGAGCCTCAAGCAACCTTTCGTGATCGAGAACCGTCCCGGCGCCGGCGCCGTGATCGGCACACAGGAAGCCGCCAAATCGCCGCCCGACGGCTACACCCTGCTGATGATGTCGAATACCCAGACCGCCAATGAATTGCTGGTGCCGCAGCGCAAATACGAACTGATGCGCGACCTGGTGCCGATCGCGCCGATCAATTTCTCCGATCTTGTGATCGTCGTGCACCCGTCAGTGCCGGCGAAAAATCTGAAGGAATTTATCGCGCTCGCCAAATCGCAGCCGGGCAAGCTGAATTACGCTTCGTCCGGCCAGGGCACGCCCTATCACATGGCCGGCGAGCTGTTTAAAACCATGGCCGGCATCGATCTCGTGCACGTGCCCTACCGCAACAGCGGCGAGGCACGCAACGGCGTCATTGGCGGACAGGTGCAGATGATGATCGACGCGGTAACGACGATGGCCCCCAATGTCAGTCAGGGACAGGTTCGGGCTCTCGCCACCACCGGAGAGAAGCGCTCCAGCGTGCTGCCCGAAGTGCCGACGGCCGAAGAGGCCGGCCTGCCCGGCTATGAAGCCACCATCTGGCTCGGATTGATGGCGCCCACAGGCACGCCGAAGCCCGTCATCGACAAACTGAACGCCGCCGTCAACGCCGCCATCAAGCGGCCGGAGATCGTCAAGCTTTGGGCCGATCAGGGCGCCGCGCCGATGTCGATGACGCCGGAGGAGTTCGACAAATACTTGCGCAGCGATATTGTGAAATGGGCCGAAGTCGTCAAGCAATTCGCCGACAAGCCTTAAAGCCAGGGTTCTTAATCTTGATGCCGAACATTCGATTCCGCCTCAATGGCGTCGAGACCGACATCGACGCCGACCCCAATTCATCGCTGCTTGCAATCCTTCGCGGGCAGCTCGGCATGACCGGTCCGCATTTCGGCTGTGGCGCAGGCGAATGCGGCGCCTGCAACGTCATCATCGGCGATCGCGCGGTGTCGGCCTGCGACACGCCGTTATGGTCGGTCGCGGACAAGGACGTCACGACCATCGAAGGATTGGGAGATGCGCAAAAACCGCATCCGCTGCAGCGCGCCTTCATCGCCGAGCAGGCCTTGCAATGCGGCTATTGCGTATCCGGCATCTTGATAAGCGCCGCCGCGCTGTTGATGCGAAATCCCAATCCTACCAACGCAGACGTGAGGGCCGCGCTCGACCGCAATCTTTGCCGATGCGGTTCGCACAACCGCATGGTGCGGGCGGTGTTGCGCGCGGCGGCGGAGATGCAGGCCCAATGACTGACAAGACCCCCTCCCCCTCCGCGCCCAAATTGCCCGTCAGCCTCGCGGCGAACCCGATCCTGTCGTCATGGATCCGCATCTCCCCGGAGGGACATGTGACGGTCTCTCCGGGAAAGGTCGAGATCGGGCAAGGCATCGTGACGGCGCTCGCCCAGATCGCCGCCGACGAGCTTGATGTCGATATCGCCCGCGTGCGGATGGTTCGCGCTTCGACTGCGGGCAGTCCCAATGAGGGCGTTACCTCCGGCAGTCTTTCGGTGCAGCAGTCGGGGCGCGCGATCCGGCAGGCCTGCGCCGAAATCCGGCAGATCTTTCTTGACGCCGCCGCCGATCGGCTCGGTGTCGGAACCGACGTGCTCGAGGTCGTCGACGGCACCATCTCCGGACCCGGCAATATCAGCACCAGCTATTGGGAACTCGCGAACGAAGTTTCGCTCGACCGTCACGCGACGCCGGGCGCGGTTCCGAAATCATCGGCGCAGCGCAGCCTTGCCGGAAATTCCGTGCAGCGGCTGGATATTCCCGACAAGGTTTTCGCCCGACCCCGCTTCATTCACGATTCCCCGCTGCCCGACATGTTGCATGGCCGCGTGTTGCGGTCGGAGCTTTCGGGCGCAACGCTCGTCGAATTGAAAGAGGATGGCGCGCGCAAGATACCGGGCCTTGTCGCCATCGTGCGCGACGGCAATTTTGTGGGTGTCGTCAGCGAGACCGAGGCTGGCGCGGAAGCCGCCCTCGCCGCTTTGCGCAAGGGCGCCACCTGGTCATCGCGCGAGACGTTGCCCGATGAAGACGGGCTCGCGGATTGGTTGAAGTCCCAGCCGGCCGAGTTGGCGGTCATCGCCAGCAAAACAGCGCCGCAGCCGGCTCAAAAGACGCGCACGATCCACCGGCAATATACCCGCCCCTATATCGCGCATGGGTCGATCGCGCCCTCCTGCGCCATGGCGCAGTGGAATGGAGACCGCGTCCGGGTCTGGACCCATAGCCAGGGGGTCTATCTGCTTCGCGCCGATCTCGCGCTGGTCCTCAAACTGCCGGTTGAGAACATTACGGTCGAGCATCTGGAGGGCGCCGGCTGCTATGGACACAATGGCGCCGACGACGTCGCGCTCGACGCCGTCCTGCTGGCGAAAGCGGCGGGCGGCCGGCCGGTCCGCGTGCAATGGTCGCGCACTGATGAGATGTCGCACGCGCCCTTCGGTGCGGCGATGACCATCGAGATCGAGGCCGGCCTCGATGCGAAAGGCGAGATTATCGATTGGCACCACAGCATCTGGGGCAACGGCCACACGGCGCGGCCGGGACGCGCGGACCTGCCTGCCTTGCTCGCGGCAACGGAGTTGGCAAAACCGTTCCCGCGTGCGATTGCCACCAATCCACCGCAGGCCAATGGCGGCGGCGCCGACCGCAATTCCATACCGCTCTACGATTTTCCATCATGGCAAATCGAATCCCATCGCCTCACGACCATGCCGATACGAACGTCCGCGCTGCGGACGCTCGGCGCACAGGGCAACGTGTTTGCAATCGAATCCTTTCTCGACGAACTTGCGGCCGAGCGCGGTGAGGATCCGGTTCTTTTCCGGCTGCGGCATCTGTCGGACCAGCGGGCGCAGGACGCGATCCGCACTGTTGCAAAACGAGCGAACTGGAAGCCCGCCAAACGCGACGGCATTGGTTACGGCCTCGGCTTTGCGCGCTATAAAAACACCGGCGCCTATTGCGCCGTGATCGCCGAGGTCGAGGGCGCCGAGGACATCAGCGTCAAACGCCTGACGATCGCGGTCGATGTCGGCGAGGCCATCAATCCGGACGGCGTGATCAATCAGATCGAAGGCGGCGCGATCCAGGCCACCAGCTGGGTTCTGAAGGAGCGTGTCCGCTTTGACCACCAGCGCATCACCAGCAACTCCTGGACCGAATATCCGATCCTGCACTTCAGCGAGGTGCCCGAAGTGCAGGTCGAGGTGATGTCGCGGCCCGAATTGGAGCCGGTCGGCGCCGGCGAAGCCGCGCACGGCCCGGTCACCGCGGCGATTGCCAATGCCGTGTTCGATGCGCTGGGCGTGCGGGTTCGCAACCTGCCGATCACGCGTGAGCGCCTGATCGCAGCGATGGAATTGACGTCATGACCAGCTTGAAGATTCTCAGCGGCGGCGCGGCCCGGGGCCTGGTCGCCAGCCTCGCGCCAACATTCAAGGAGCAGACCGGCCTTGCCATCGAAGGCGAGTTCGGCGCGGTCGGCGCCATGGCCGGCAAATTGCGCGGCGGCTGGCCTGCCGACATTGTCGTGCTGACGGCAGCGCTGATCGCCGATCTCGCGCGCGAGAATCTCGTCACCACCGGTTCCATTTCGGATATTGGCCGGGTCGAAACGGCAATCGCCGTTCGCACCGGCGATCCGCTTGCTTCGGTTGACGATGCGGCAAGCCTGCGCGAGGTGCTGCTCGGCGCCGATGCGATCTTCGTTCCCGACACCAAGGCATCCACGGCCGGCATTCACGTCGCAAAGATCCTGCAGCAACTCGGTATTGCCGAGGCGGTCGCGGACCGGCTCAGGATCTATCCGAATGGCGCAACCGCCATGCGCCATCTGGCCGAGACCGACGCCGTCAAGCCGATCGGCTGCACACAATCGACCGAGATTATCGACACCAAAGGCGTGAAGCTTTCGGGATCGCTGCCGAAGGGATGCGACCTTTCCACGATATATACGGCGGCCGTCGCCACGGGCGCAGCCCTCGCACGGCAGGCGCAGACATTGATCGATTTATTGACGGACTCAAACCGGCGCGAATTGCGGACACGAGCGGGCTTCCTCGACGCCCGAAAGCAGTTACAATCATAAAAAAGCGAGGATTCCGATGAGACGCCGCGACTTCATGAAGGCGAGCGCCGGGCTCGGGGCGGCAAATCTGGCGGCGCTTGCGCCATTTTCACCCGCGCGTGCGCGTCAGCGTGGGGTCGATGGGGCCGATCGTCGACGACATCAACGTCGTCAATATGCCGTTCTGCCGTGGTCGCCAGCCTTGTCAACCCGAACAATCCGCTCACCGAAGCCGTATTAACGGATGTGCAGGCCGCCGCCACGGTGACCGGCCATCAAATCCAGGTCGTAAATGCCAGTGATGAAGGCGAAATCGATAAAGCGTTCGCAACTCTAAAGGAGCTTCACGTCGACGCGTTGATCGTCGGCGCTGACCCATACTTCTTTACCCGAAACGATCAACTCGTCGCGCTAGCCGCGCGCTATGCAATCCCGGCGTTCTATGAACTTCGCGAGTTCGCCGTGAACGGCGGTCTGATGAGTTATGGCGCCAGCATCATCGGGCACTTATCAGACTGGCAGCTCGAGCTGCTGGTGCTGATGTTCGTCACCTATCTTCCGGAAGTATCGCTGTGGCTGCCGCGGCGCGTGCTGCGGTGAGTGGGTCCCTGTCGGGCCTCTGCTGAAATGTCACGAGGATTACCCGCATACAGCCTGTCATCGAATGGCTACCTGAATTTTCGGTCACCAGGGGCATTTACTTCGCCCTCCTGCATCCCCATGTAGTGTTGATGGTTGGCTGGCAAAAAACTGGATTCACGCGGGAACCGCCCAAGACAAAGGCTGAATTGCGCCAGATGTTGACCGAGGCTGTCCGCAACACCCAAGCGAGCGCGGACGATGAGCGGAAGCGCCTGCCAAAGGTCGAAAAGGTCCCGGCTACAGCCGCCTACGTCGATTAAATCTGCCGGGCCACAGATAGCCACCTCACCCGTCCGAGATACCACCGACTTCATTCGCGATCAGCGCGAGTGTTGATAAAGGAATAGTGTATGCGGAAAATTCCAAAACCCACCGAACAGGAGCTCAACGAGGGACCCCAAACGGTATCCTTTCAGATTGCGAATGGGAACACGCGGCAGGGCTGCATTCTGCAAACCAAATTTCCAACCAAGTTTGAGGCGCAGAGATATCTTCTCGCAAACTGGCCGATCATCGAAAGGATGGCTCGCACCGCGCTTGCGGCGGGAACCTTTGAAGGTGGCCAGATCAAACTCGTGATGGCGTGAGAACACACGCACTTGCCCACCCAATGTGGTTTAAAGTTCGCTAACGCGGTCGCTCAATTGCCAACATGTCCGAGATCCGAGCCTTAAAATTTTAAGCGTATGAAAGGCCCCATGGGATCAAACGGCGGGGGCCAAAAATGACAATCGAGATCATCATATTTCCTGGATTGGTATTCCTCGCGGTCACGCTGGCCGCGAAGCTGATCGAGCGTCGCAACGACGTGTTGTACGGGCCGTATATTGCCGGCCGAGGACATCCTTTCGCTGACCTGCGGGATCAGCTTGAGGAAGTAGCGGGGTCGATTGGCTTGCAGCAGAGTTTTGGGCGCTTCGCCCTGAAGCTCGGGACCGTCAGCTTGTTTGCTTCCGCGATCATTGGTTGAGCAAGGGCAAATGAGCCTCGACCAGCCTCATTGTCAGGAACGGCCTGGGTTGAAGGTCGTCTGCGAGGTGTGCGGAAATCTGTCAATCAAGGCGATTGATCCGGCCAACGCGCCAGACCATGCAGAGATCCATTGCCGCCGCTGCAACGCGGTTCGCGGAACCCTGGCCGATTTGCGCGAGCTGGCGCGGAAAAGCGCCGACGTCTTTGAATTCTAGAGCGTGATCGGTTCGGATTGAATCAGAACCAGAACCGATCAGACTCTAGAGAAACCGGAAGTCCAGCTTCGCGAGGCTGTCGCCAACGACTTCCACCGGCCGCGGCCGAAAGCGCAGGCGTTCGGACATCATTTTCAGGTTGTCCCGCAACTCGGTCTCGCTTTGCCTGATCCGGTTTCGGATTTCGCGGCGATCGAACACCGTAAGACTTGGGCTGGCAAGCTCCCGCCAGGCGTCTCGCTGCAGGGCTTTCAGTGCATCTATGTCACGACTTAAAACGTCAGGCTCAGTCATGTTGTCCGACCGGTCTTGAGGAGAAGCCGCTTCGGTCTCTATCGCTGATTCCTTAAAAATGGTTAACGAAACGCTCGCGCCGCCGCTTTTGCGGCCGGCATCGGCTCCTCCGGTTCATCTTTCTTCAAGGCCGGGTGCGGTAGTTATTGGGGATGTCATCGACAACATCCGCACCGAACATGGCGCCGCGCGACACCGTTCCGCCGCTGCTTCGGAGCGCCTGCCTGCTGCTGGTCGTCTTCAACTTCGCGATGATCCCCGCGATGTACTTCGACCATGCATGGCTGTTCGATGCCAACGGCCGCTTCATTCACACCGACTTCCTCAACATCTGGGCTGCCGGCAAGCTTGCCCTTGATGGGCAGCCCGCGCTGGCCTGGAACTGGGACATCCACAAGCAGGTTCAGGTCGCGATGCTCGGCCAGAGCTACGTCGGCGACTACGCCTGGCACTATCCGCCGCCGTTCCTGTTCGTCGCGATGTTCCTGGCCCATTTTTCCTATGCCACCGGGCTGGTCGGCTGGGCCGCGGCGAGTTTCGTGCCTTACATGGCGATGATCCGCGCCGTCGTCGGGCAACGGTTTGGCCTCATGGTGGGCGCGGCATTTCCGGTGGTGCTGGCCAATACGATGGCCGGGCAAAACGGCTTCCTCACGGCGGCGCTGCTTGGCGGAACACTGGTTCTGATGCCGACGCGGCCGATACTGTCGGGCATTTGCCTTGGCCTGTTGTCCTACAAGCCGCAATACGGCGTGCTGTTTCCGCTGGTGCTGATCGCCGCATCGCAATGGACGGTGTTCTTCGGCGCCGCGGTCACAACCGCAGCGCTGGCGCTGATGTCATGGATCGCCTTCGGCACCGATAGCTGGCAGGCATTTTTCCACTGGATGCCGATGTTCTCGCAAGCCTTCTTCACCGAAGGCCGCGCCACCTTCTTCAAGCTGCAGAGCGTGTTCGGCCTGGTGCGCACCATGGGCGGCAGCGAGCAAGTGGCGTGGATGTTTCAGTGGATAATTTCCGGCACAGTTCTGGTCTGCGTGATCATGCTGTGGCGCAGCCGCGCCGATTACGTGCTGAAGGCCGCGGCGCTGGCGGCGGGAACGCTGCTGCTGACGCCTTATCTCTTTCTGTACGACCTGATGGTGCTGGCGATCCCGGTCGGGCTATTGCTGCGGATCGGTCTCGCCGACGGTTTTAGACGTGGCGAACTCACAGCGCTGGCCTGCGCCATGGGGCTATTGATCGCGTTTCCGTTCTTCGAGATGCCGCTCGGCCTCGGCAGCACGCTGATCGTCGCCGCCCTGATCGCGCGTCGCGTCGTCAATGCATTCGCCGAGGAACGGGTCCTGCCCCGCGAAATCGCCGCCGCCGGATAAGCAACAAGCAATCATATCTCCGTCCTCAGAACCCCAGCGCGATCGCCCGGACGATTATTGCCTGGCGGACGGTACATGTTGGGACGGATAGCAATCACCCCGATAAGGTGATCGAACAGGCGAGACGTCTGCTACAATGCGTGCGCCATGAGCGCGCTGCGCCATCATAATAAAGTACGAGAGGAAACCATGGTCGACCGCCGTACCTTCACCACCCTTCTTGCCGGAGCCATCGCCGCCCCCACGGCATCATTCGCGCAGAATTCCGCGGCGAGAAATGTGTTCTATTCCGCGGTCGGGCCGGAGCTCACCCTCCACAGCGTTGACGTCGACAACGCGGCGCTCGTCAAGCAGGGCACGGTGTCGACGCTGGCCAACATCCAATATGCATGGCCGCATCCGTCGAAGCGGTATCTCTACGTCGTCTCCAGCAATGGCGGCCCGGGTTCGGCGGGCGTGGCCGGCGACAAACACCTCGCCAACGCCTTCAAGATCGATCCCGCGACCGGCGCGCTGACGCCGCATGGCGGGACGCTGACGCTGCCCTCGCGCCCGATCCACGCCAGCGTCGACATTTCAGGCCAATACCTCCTCACCGCCTACAACGATCCCTCTGGCCTGACCGTGCATCGCATCAATGCCGACGGCACGCTCGGCGACCGCGTCAATCAGCCTGAGGCGCTCGACACTGGAAAATTTGCCCACCAGATCCGCGTCACGCCGGATAACAGCCGGGTTATCCTGGTGACGCGCGGCAACAACGCGCCGACCGACAACCCGGTCGATCCCGGCTCGATCAAGATCTTCGGTTTCAAGGACGGCGTGCTCACGAACCTGGCGGCGATCCAGCCTGGCGATGGCATGCATTTCGGGCCGCGGCATCTCGACTTCCACCCGACGCAGCCGTGGGTTTATGTCTCGGTCGAGAGCCAGAACAAACTCTACGTCTACAAGCGCGATGCCGCGACCGGCCTTTCGCGCGAACCGCTGTTCATCAAGGACACGCTCAGCGATCCCGCATCGAAACTGCGGCAGGCGGCTGGCCCCATCCACGTCAGTCCCGATGGGCGCTTTGTCTATCTCACCAACCGCGCCTGGTGGCTGACCGACTTCGAGGGCAAGCAGGTGTTCGCGGGCGGCGAGAACTCTGTCGCGGTCTTCGCGATCGATCAGACCACCGGCGAGCCGACACTGATCCAGAACGCCGACGGACACGCGAATTACTTACGCACCTTTGGGATCGATCCAGGCGGGCGACTCCTCGTCGCCGCATCGGTTTGGCCGATGCCCATGCGTGAGGGAAAGGACATCACGACGCTTCCGGCCGCGATCGTCATGTACCGCGTCAGTGGCGACGGCAAACTCGCATTCGTGCGCAAATACGAAATCGACGCAGCCGTGCGAAAGCAGCAGTTCTGGGCCGGGATGGTCACGTTGGCGTAGGAGGCGACGAGACGGTAGGCCCAACAACGCTGGACTGTCGCCTCGGCGAAGGTGTGCTCTGGAGACTTCTTACCGAACGCAGCTCGGCCGCCTCGCCGTGGCTACTTCGTGGTGCCCAGGATGGTTTGCGGAGCGGCGGCTCTCGGCCGTAGAAAAAAGCTCCGAACGAGATTTTGCGCCGGCGCCTCGAAATAGCGATAGGCGAAATATGACGCCAGCAGCGTGATTGCGAGATAGATCGCGAAAAAGGTTACGTCATACAGCGGGATTGGCGCTCCGAAGATAGCAAAACCAAGGACGATCAGAAGCTGGATCGGAAAATGCAAGAGATAGCTTGAATAGGTCATGTTGCCGGCCGCCTCGACCGCCTTCTGAACGGCAGCCGGCATGGCGATCTGGCGCGTGAGGCAGAACAACAGGATCGGCGTGTACGTCAGCAGCAGCTGAAAATCGAACTGACCAAGGCGGTCGCGCGCGAAACCCAGGACCGCCGCCGGAAGCACCACGACGGCGAGCCAGGCTCCGCCTTCGATCGCTCGGCTGAACGTCGTGGATGCAATTGCCCGCCGGGCCATCGCGGCCAGCCCACCGATATAGAAGAAGGCGAGGCAATTCGTGACCTGCCCGCTTGCATTCAGCCAGACTGCGCACAGGCAGGCTGCGATAACGGCCACGTTCAACAACCATGACCTGGTCGCGAGAAGCATCAGGAAAAACAGGAAGTAAACCAGCACTTCGACCGAGATTGACCAGATCGGCCCATCGAAACTATAGCCGTGCACGATGCCCCAGTCGCTCGCCATGAACAGCTGCGCGAGGAAATGCGGCAGGTCGTTCCCCTGATAGACAAAGAAATCCCCCCTCATGTGGAAATAGACCGGCTGCAACAGCGCGACGAGCAGAAGTGTAACCAGATGCAGCGGATAGAGCCGCGAGAAGCGAAGCACAAGGAATTTCCAGCCGCCGACGGATCGCTCCGCGATCGCGTCCCGGTACTTCCAGAAGAAGATGAAGCCGCTGATGCACCAGAAGATCCACACGCCAAAGGCTCCGGAATCGTGGAACGGATGCAAGAGGTCATAGAGCGGCAGGCGCTCTGGCACGAGACCGACGGGCTTGTCGGCGACAAAGGCGAAGTGGCGATAGTGAAAGACCAGAATGGCGAACGCGGTCAGGAAGCGCAGCGCCTCCAGTCCCAGCAATTTATTCGCCGCATCAGGCGACGCCGGTTTCAATGCGAGCTGCATATCGTCGACACTCCCTGCAGAATGGCTTCGTCCCATGCCGC
Source organism: uncultured Alphaproteobacteria bacterium (assembly GCA_963753875.1). Lineage (GTDB taxonomy): Bacteria > Pseudomonadota > Alphaproteobacteria > Rhizobiales > Xanthobacteraceae > Bradyrhizobium. The sequence goes on from CAVWDY010000033.1 coordinate 75,968, forward strand.
GTATCCGGCCGCGTCCAGGTGGACGCCGTCGATCGTATGCGGCTTGGACATCGGCGGTAACGCGATGAAGGTGGCGCCGCTCTTCCCGGCAAGGGCGGGCAGCACGGCATTAAAATCATTGATCCCTTTCATCGCCTCAGCCTGCATCTCGGTCGTCACCCGACCCTGAACGTCGATCGCCGGAATGGCCAGCACGGCCAGACGTGCCGTCACCTTTGCGAGCTGGGCGAGCAAGGCCGTGTAGCTCGTCTCGAATGCTTGCGTGGTCCGCCCCGTCAACGCGTCATTCGTTCCGAGCGAGACGACGATTGCAGCCGCGCGTTTGCCGTCGAGCGCTTCAATAAGCCAGGTCCCGAGGTCGCTCGCGGTCGATGCGCCGTTCAGTCCGGCATTGACGATCGGGTGACCGCAGAGTGCCCGCGGCAGCGTGGAAGCTTCCGCGATGCTGTCGCCGACAAGGATGATGGGACTTTCGACCCTGCTCAGCGTGTAATGCAGAACAAGCTGGCGAGCTTGCCGGTGTGAATCGGCAATCGTCTCCTTCCTGAGAAACGAGAAGGCTGCCACAAGGGCACCGATCAGAAGGACCGCGAGTCCAATACGCGTCCCGGTCATATCCGCACTCAGATGCTGTCTTCGCCGTCCAGAATTAGCGTCGGAGCGCAGCTATCGAGCGCTGGCCCCGCATCGTTGGCCCAAATGCAGGGAGCACCAGGGCACCGCCTTGCCAATCGGCCGAAAATACCAGCGGAGTATTAAGAGTTCATTCGCGCGCCGGGCAAAATCCCCGGCAGTTTAGCCCGCGGCCTGACCCTGCCGACGCAGCTTGACAGCAAAAGGCGTCTGGCCTTCACAATGCCCCAACCAGACCAGACGAGATAGCGAGAGGAAGCGCCATGGCGCGAAAGCTGATCGACATTTCCGTGCCGCTGCAAAATGACGTGCCGGCCGATCCGCCCGGCATCAATCCGGTCATTCAGTACCACGATCACCAGCAGAGCCTGCCGCGAATGCTGGGATTCTTCGAAGGCCTCAAGGCCGAAGATCTGCCGGACGGTCAGGCCTGGGCCATGGAGATGGTGCAGCTATCGACCCATAACGGCACCCATCTCGATGCGCCCTACCATTTTCACCCGACCATGAATCGCGGCGAGAGGTCGTGGACCATCGACGAGGTGCCGCTGGAATGGTGCCTGCAGCCCGGCGTCAAGCTGGACTTCCGTCACTTTCCCGACGGCTATGTCGCCACCGCCAAGGATGTCGAAACCGAACTCAAGCGCATCGGCCACACGCTTTCGCCGCTGGAAATCGTCGTGGTCAATACCAGCGCCGGCGCCAAATACGGCCGGCCGGATTTCGTCAATTCCGGCTGCGGCATGGGCTACGAGGCGACGATGTACCTGCTCGAGCGCGGCGTCCGGCTGACCGGCATCGACGGCTGGAGCTGGGACGCGCCGTTCGTCTACACCGCGAAGAAATTCGCCGAGACCAAAGATGCAAGCCTGATCTGGGAAGGCCACAAGGCCGGGCGCCATATCGGCTATTGCCACATCGAAAAGCTGCACAATCTGGAACTCTTGCCGTCGACCGGTTTCACCGTGTCCTGCTTTCCGGTCAAGATCGAGCGCGCCTCGGCTGGCTGGACGCGGGCAGTCGCGATCATCGACGGTTGAGACTACGCCGCGCAATTCTTTGTCCTTGATTTGAGCTGCGCTGCCTGCTGGTCACGCATGTCGCGACGGATGGCGGCATGTCTCATGGGTCTATCGATCCTGCGATGTGGGTCGGGGCCGATCACAGGGCTGTTTTTGTTTCCCCCGTAATTCATTGAATAAGAAAGGAAAAACGTCTCAAGCCGCGATGGATTCCGACATCCCTCGGCCGGACGGTCATGCGCCACTTTAACGATAGGAGGCACACGGCCGGCTGCGGACAATTTTCAGCCTTCACAAGGGGATGTCGAGATCGTACCACCTACTTTAGTTTTGCCGTCGAATGAACCCTGCGCCGGAGTTTCGCTTGCTGGGGGCGCGCGCAAGGCTACAATAACCTTAAGGCCAAGAAGGCCAGTCGAAGTGGAGAGAAACGTTATGAAAAAGACATCCCGACCGCCATTTTTCCGGTCATTGCCGACGCTGCTCGGAGCGACGGCTTTGGGCCTGCTGGCAACAGCGTCCGGTCAGGCCCTCGCCGCCGACCCCATCAAGATCGGCGTCATCGCGGAAGCGCAGGCCATTGCCGGAGCGTCGATCCCGCAGGCCGCCCAGATGGCCGCCGACGAAATCAACGCCAAGGGTGGCGTCGACGGACGCAAGATCGAAATCATCACCTATGACAACCACTCCTCGTCAGCCGATTCCGTTCGCGCGTTCCAGCGCGCGGTCAATGAGGACAAGGTCAACATCGTCATCGCCAGCTACATCAGCGAAGTGGTGCTCGCGCTGGAACCCTGGGCCTCGCGCCTGAAGACGCCGTTCATCACACCGGGCGCTGCGTCCAACGAGATCAGCAAGAGCGTCCACAACGACTATGAGAAGAACAAATACACCTTCCACGGCTACCTGACCTCGGCCGCGCTTGCGCTGTCGGTCTGCGACGCCGCCAAGGAATTGCTGGTCGAGCAGAAGCACATGAAGACCGCCGTCATCATGAGCGAGGACGCCGCCTGGACCAAGCCGCTCGACATCGGGTACGAGGAATGCCTGCCCAAGATCGGGCTGAAGGTGCTCGACCATATCCGCATGTCGCCCGACACCACCGACTTCACGCCGATCTTCAACAAGATCGAAGGCGTGAAGCCCGACGTGATGATCACAGGCATTTCCCATGTCGGCGTGCAGCCGACGGTGCAGTGGAAGAACCAGCAGGTTCCGATCCCGATGTTCGGAATCAGCTCGCAGGCAACCAACTCCACCTTCGGCAAGGACACCAATGACGCCTCGGAAGGCGTGCTCTATCAGGGCGTTTCGGGGCCGAACGTTCCGGTGACGGAGAAGAGCGTGCCGTTTACCCAAAACTTCAAGGCGAAGTTCGGCAACTTCCCCTCCTATGCCGGCTACACCTCGTATGACGAAGTCTACTTCATCGCCGATGCCGTGAAGCGCGCGGGCTCGACGGATGCGGACAAGCTGGTCGACGCGCTGGAAAAGACCGACTGGGTCGGCACCATCGGCCGCACCCAGTTCTACGGCAAGGACGATCAGTTCACCCATTCGATCAAATACGGCAAGGGCCTGATCACCGGGTTGATGCTGCAATGGCAGGATGGCAAGCAGGTCGCCGTCTGGCCGCCGGAAGTCGCCAAGAGCAAGTTGAAGTTCCCAAGCTTCATCAAGGTCACATCGAACTGATATCCGCGTGATCATGCTCCCGGGACCCGCCCGGGAGCATTTTCGCGATTGCAGCTTTCCAGAAGTGAGGCAGCGGTGCTGCCGCGGCCGATATAAATGCTTGCGTTTCAAATCCTGATCGACGGTTTTGCCATCAGCGCGTTATACGCTCTGGGAGCCACCGGCTTCACCCTCATCTTCGGCGTTTCCGGCGTGCTCAATCTTTCGCACGGCGCCATCATGGTGCTGGCGGCGGTGGCGGCATGGGCGGCTGCGAGCGTGTTCCACGTCGACACCTATTCCGGCGCGCTGATCGGCGTCGCGGTGGCGCTGATAGCCGCCTTTGCCACCTACTTCGCGGTGGTGCAGCCGATCCAGAAATCGAGGCGAATTCCCAATGAGGAGAAGGAAATCTTCGTTCTCACCGGCACCTTGCTGTGGGGGATCATGATCCAGGAACTGATCGCGTATTTCTTCACCAACAATGCCAAGACGGTGCTTCCGATCGTCGAGGGCGTCATCGACATCCTCGGCGTCCGCACGCCGCAAAATGAAATCTTCACCGCCGTGGTCTGCTGCCTCGTGATCGCGCTGCTCTGGCTGCTGGTGAACCGCACCCGCACCGGCAAGGCGGTGCTGGCGGCCTCGATGAATCCGCGCGGCGTCACGCTGCTCGGGCTTGAACTCGGCAGCATCTATGTGGTGGTCTGGGCGATCTACGGCATCCTTGCCGGCATCGCCGGCGTGCTGCTCGGAATGTTCCTCGGGGTCAGTTCCTACAGCGTCGGGCCGCTCACCGCGAGCGCGTTCTCGATCGTGGTGCTGGGCGGCCTTGGCAGCGTGTCCGGTTCGCTGATCGCCGCCTTCGTGGTCGGCTATCTCGAAACGCTTACCGCCTATCTGGTTTCGCCGGCCTACCGGACCATTCCGGCGCTGCTGCTCCTGGTCGCCGTGATGTACATCCGGCCGCAAGGCCTGCTCGGGAGGCGTTGAGCATGGGCGATTTCTTCAAATCACGGCTGTTCTTCATTTCGCTCGCCGTCGTCATCATCGCCTCGACGCTGCCGCTCTATGTCTCCGGCTATGTCCTCGGCCTGCTCACCGTCGCCTATTACTTCGGCGTGTTCGCGATGGCGTGGGACCTTTTGTTCGGATTCGCGGGTGAAGTGAATTTCGGCCCGACCTTCCTGATCGGCGTCGGCGCCTATACCGCCGGCATTCTCAACAACCAGTATGGATGGTCGGTCTATCTGTGCATCGTGCTGGGCGCGATGGCGTCGGTGATCGCGGGCTTTATCCTGGCGCTGCCGGCCTTGCGGGTGCGCGGCCCTTATTTCGGGCTGACCACCCTGGTTGCCGTATTGATGCTGCAGAACTTCATCGTGGTGTTCGCCGATCTCACCGGCGGCGAAATCGGCCTGACCATTCCAGATGTCATTTCAATCGACGCCGGCGTGAACTACTGGATCGCGCTCGGTTTCATGACCATCAGCGCCATCATCCTGTACGGGCTTTCGCAGTCGCCGATCGGCCTGGTATTGCAGGCCAGCGGCCAGGACCCGGTTCAGGCCGGCGCGTTGGGCTTCAACATCGTCAAGCACAAGCTCGCCGCCTTCGTCGTGAGCGCATTTTTCTCTGGGCTGTCGGGCGCGCTTCTCGTGTTCTATTTCGGCACCGCCTCGGTCGGCACCGTGGTCGATGTCGCGGTCGGAGTGAACGTCATCGTAGCAGCAGTCCTTGGCGGCCGCCGCACGGTGCTCGGCGCGGCCCTCGGCGCCATCTTCCTGATCGTCGCCGGCGAATTCCTGCGGCCAACCGGGGAACTCGCGACCTTCATCGTCTCGGCCGTCGCGCTGCTTGTCGTCCTGTTCTTCCCGGGCGGCTTCCTCGGGGCGGCCCTGTCGCGCGAGGCGCGCTCGTGATGGACGCCACCACCGACAACCCGCCCGTTCTCGAAGTCCGCGGCCTCACCAAGCGCTTCGGCGGCCTCACCGCGGTCAAGAACCTCAATCTCGATCTGCGCGCCGGCGAGATTTTCGGCCTGATCGGCCCGAACGGTTCGGGCAAGTCGACCGCGATGAAGGCGATCATGGGCATCGAGCGCCCGAGCGCTGGCGAAGTCATCTTCCAGGGCGAAAACGTCGCCGGCCTGCCCGCGCACAAGATCGCGCGCAAGGGTTTTGGCATGGTGTTCCAGCATTCGCGGCCGCTCAACCGGCAGACCGTGATCGAGAACATCATGGTCGCGCTGCTGCCGGACAGCCTGTTCATGCTGTTTGCGGACAAGGCGCTGATCGAACGCGCCAAATGGATCGCCGACCGCGTCGGCCTCGGCGCCGTGATGGATCGCCGCCCGCCGACCTTGCCGTTCGCCGACCTGCGCCGGCTTGAACTCGCCAAGGCCATCGCCAGGGATCCCAAGGTGGTGCTGGTTGACGAGCCCTTCGCCGGACTGACGCTCGCCGAAGTCGGCACCTTCTCCGAACTGATACGCAGCTTCCGCGACGAGGGCCGCGCGGTGCTACTGGTGGACCACAACGTCAAGAGCGTCGCGGCATTGGTCGATCGGGTGCTGGCGATGTATCTCGGCGAAGAAATCGTCACCGGCCGCGCCGATGAGGTGATGCGCAACGAGACGGTGCGCAGGGTCTATCTCGGCGGCGCGATCCAGACGTCGGCCCGCCCGGAGACCAGCTTCAAGGACAAGGTTCCGCTGCTGCAGGTCGAGAATGTCAGCGTCTTCTATGGCAAGGCCCAGGCGCTGGAGAACGTTTCGATCCACGTCCATCAGGGCGAATTCGTCTCGGTGGTCGGACTGAATGGCGCCGGCAAGACCACGCTGTTCAATACGATTTCCGGCTTCCTGCCCTACGCCGGCGACATCATCCGCGACGGCGAAAAGCTGCGCGGTGTCAGTCCCGCGCGCATCGCACGGAGCGGGATCGTGCAATGTCCGGAATCCCGCGAATTGTTCGGCGAGATGAGCGTGCGCGAAAACCTCGATCTCGGCGGTCAGCATCTGACCGACGAGGCGCGGGAAAAGCAGCTCGCATGGCTGTTCGAGCTGTTTCCGATTCTCAAGGAGCGTCAAAGCCAGATGGCGCAGACGCTCTCCGGCGGCGAACAGCAGATGCTCGCGATCGGCCGCGCGCTGATGATGCAGCCCAGGATTCTGATCCTGGACGAACCGACGCTGGGCTTGGCCCCGGTCATTCTCGAACAATTGTCCAAGGCGCTGGAGCGGCTGCGCCAGACCACACCGATCACCGTGTTGCTCGGCGAGCAGAACGTGACCTTTGCGCTTCCCCACGCCGACCGGGTGTATGTGCTGGAGCATGCGAGGATCGTCTGGGAAGGCGATCCAGGCCGTTTTGCCGCGGAAGCCGGCGCAGGCTATCTCTAAAAGCGAGCGTTTCGAATCCGGCTTGCGTCAATTGGCTCGGACGGTTCGGATTTGCATGGTGGGTCGTGCGAGTTGCGTCGGAGCGAGCTCGGGCATCGCGTTGAAGCCGGCAACTTCCGCCTGCACGGCTTCCGATATCCAGTTCGACGCCGCCGGCTGCGCGAGCGCCAAGGTGATCAGCGCGATTACAAGAAGCGCGGGCAAGGTCAAGAATCCGGTGCCCCATCTTTGGTAGATGCTGTTTTCGTTTTTGCCGGACTGGTCGAGCGAACCATGCATGGATGCCTCCACTGTGCGGATGTACCCCGGGCATGGCTTAGCGCAAGGCGCGCCAAATGAGTGTGAGCTGCTTCACATAATGGCGCGCGCAAATCCGCGCCCTAATTATCCGTTAATTATCTTCGCTCCCCGCCGCTGCGAGCGCCTGAAGCGGCTCGGCATCCAACACCACGATGGCGCCGTGTTCGAGACGAACCCAGTTGCGTGCCGCCCAGGCCCGCAACTGCTTGTTGATGCTTTCCCGGGTCATGCCGACCATCTCGCTGATTTCCTGCTGCGTGATGGCGATGGTGCGGCCGCCCTGCGCGAGCTTGTGCCTTTCAGTCAGGCGAATCAGCGCGCTGGCGAGCCGGCCCGGCAGATCCTGAAGGATGACCTGTTCGACCTGGTCGCTGGTCCATCGCAGGCGCGCGCAGAGCAGCTCGATGAATTTCATCGCCAACGCCGGCTGGCTTCGCACGAAGGGAAGAAATTCGCGGCGGTCGATGACAAAGACTTCGCAATTGGTGTTCGCGGTCGCGTCGGCGGTCCGCTCTCGCCCGTCGAGCAAGGCGATTTCCCCGAAGATCTCGCCTGGCCCGATCAGATTCAAGATCGCGCTGCGGCCATCGGGTGAAGAGATACTCATCTTCGCAGTACCCGACAAAACCACGTACAGGCTGTTGCCGGGATCTCCTTTGGAATAGATCGTGGCGCCCCGCTTCAGCGAGATGGGCCTGGCGTAGCGGCAGAGCTGGTCGAGTGCCTCTGGCTCAAGATCGCAGAAAATCGGGTGCTTGCGCAGCACCGCCAACTTGTTGCCCGGGAACGACCGAGCTTCACGCGTCTTGTCCTCAGGCACGCCAATCAAATCTCCAACAGCGGAGCAGGAATGAAGCGGCTCCGGAACATGATCATCGTAGCGTCATATTCGGGCAGAGCATGTGAAGGCTGGATGTCGGTGAGGCATTTATAGCGAAAGATCGCCTCAGGACAAGCGTTTGAGGACCTCCCAGCAGATTCGGGGCGGGCGTAAGGCCAGAGACGGGGGATCTTCGGGGCGAGCGCGGTTGACGCGATAGACAATCTTTAGTTGAGTTTCTCAATTCCGTCAATCGCAAGGAGATGCCAGTGACGGCATTGACCTCTGGTCGGCCGCATCTTCCGGGCCGTCCCACGGTCTGCCAAAATCGGATCACGGGCCACCGCAGGCACGGCGCTGGCGCACCATGCGGATGACTACCGGGGATTTCAGCGCTTTTGAGAAGGTCCCTTCAGATGCTCAGGACGCGTTTGATAGTCACCCCAGGCGATCACGCCTGCCAACAGCAAAAACATGGCGGTCACCGCCGCACTCACCAACATCGCATCGAAAGGCATCATGGACCTCCTTTGAGTCGGAGCCATTATCCTCGGCGTCGGATGGCGGTCGTTGATGCGGATCAAATCACTGGGATTTTGGAGCGTATCGGCGGCTTCCCTCACGCCGCGGCGAGGGCCTCGGCGCGCGCCGGGTCCAGCAGACAGATGCTGCCAGGCATGATTTCGATCACCCCGTCGCGCTCAAACTTCGTGAAGGTTCGGCTGACCGTTTCAATGGTCAGGCCGAGGTAATCGGCGATGTCCTGACGGCTCATCGGCAGGGGCACCATCCGCGATGGACCCGAAACCTGAACCAATCGATCGCGCCAGCCAATCAGGAAGGTTGCGACTTTTTCCTCCGCCGAACGCCGTCCGAGCAAAACCATGTGATCCTGAGCCTGACTCAGTTCGCGAACCGCCAATTCATTGATGCGGCGCAACAGGTCCGGCCTGTCCTCGCTAAATCGCGCAAACGCGGATTTGGAGAACTGGCAAACCACGACATGTCCGATCGCGTCGGCGGAGAAGTTGTGACGGATCGACGCCGCCAATCCCAGGAAATCGCCCGGCAGCGCAAATCCGATGATCTGCCGGCGGCCATCGGGAAGCAACTTGTAAAGCCGCATGATGCCCTCGAGCAGATTGTAAAAAGATGTCGTCATCTCCTCCTGGGCGAACACGGTCTCGCATGCTCCGAAATGGACATGGCGACCTAAATGCGCCAGTTCGCGCAGTTCGGCATCGTCGAGCGCCGCGCAGACGCTGAGCCAGCGTATCGAGCATTCGGCACAGGGATGCTCGTTCGGCTCGCCTGCTACCAGAGACATCGTCATGTATCACTCCAGAATGGGCCGCCCTGCTGCTCGCTGATGCGCGCTAAGCCCGTAAATTGATTGTATTTTAGCCGATCGCCCGGATCCCGGTTGATTCAGATCAAGCAGGCACAGCCCTCGGCGGAATATTAGCAATCGGCAGGCTCGGCTTGCAATGGAAGACGAACGGTCAGCAATGCTGCGATTTACCCTGCGCCAAACCCTCGCCACGCTGCTCGCGATAACCCCGGCATTGGCCGCCTCTCCGGCCGAACAGCGCGGCAAGGCGTATGCCCTCTCCCATTGCGCACGGTGCCACGCGATCGATCGCCTGAAAAACAGCCCGCTCAAGATCGCGCCGCCGTTTCGAACCTTGCATTTGCGCTATCCCATCGAAACCCTTGGCGAAGCGCTCGCAGAGGGGATTTATACCGGCCACGCGGAGATGCCGGCGTTCGAACTCACCCCTGACCAGATCCACGATCTGTTATCGTACCTGAAAACCCTCGAATAAGCCCGCCGCCGCGGCGCCTACAGCGCCTGCACGGTCCAGGCGATCATATCCTTCGCCATCCGGCCGAACGCATCATTGAAGGCCGCAACAGCCGCCTGAGGCTCGACCTTGTCGAACTTCTGGCTTTGCTCGAACAAATGCGACGCGACGACTTTTCCGTTCTTGTCGACAATTCTCACCGACAATCCGATCTCGACCGCCGGTTGCGAATCCACCGCAATCTGGAAATGCCTGACATCGATCAGGAGCTGGAAGTCGGCCTGACCGATATCCGTGGTGCGCAAGGGCGCATGCGCGATATCGTAATTTTCGAAGCTCTCGATCAGCCTTGCCTGCAGCAGCTTCGGAATGCTGTCGGCCCAGACAAACTCCGCGAAATCCGGATAGTCCTTGACCGGGGAAAACAGCATTCGCTGGGTCTCGAGCATGGCAACTGCTGTCGGCTCCGGGATCACCAATTGCCCCTTGATTACCTTGCTCGGAGCGGCAAAACCCTGCGCCGCGCGGAGGTCATAGGTGATTTTTTGAGACGGCGTGCCGCCGCCCGTCATTTTTTCGATGCCGGCGACGATGTTGTCGAGTTTACCGGTGTTACGCGCCAGCCCTTCAGAGAAAATCTTGAAATTGGCAATGGTGTCTTTCAACGGCTCGGAGTTTTCGCTGAGGACGGCATCGACCTTGCGCAACGCATCGCGGGCGGCCTGAGTCATGCTCTGCCCCGCGCCGGCTTCAGCAATGAGCGTCGGCACCTCACCGGTGTTCGAAAGCTGCGTGCCACCCTCGAGCGCGATCACGGGAACGCCGGTCAGGCCCTGGAATTCCAGACCGACCTTGGTGTCGGCCCGCACCGGCGTATAGGAGGCGACCGAGATCGTTGCATTGACTCGGCGGGGGCTGTCGGGCGCAAGCGCGAGATCCGTCACCTCGCCGACGCGGATCCCGTTGAACAGCACGCCGGCTCCGACCAGCAACCCGGGCACCGAGCCATCGAACTGGACGTGATAGGTCTTGCGCGGACCGATCCCGCCGGTGTTGTGAAGCCAGTACACGAAGCCAAACACGGCGACGATGGTCGCCAGCACGAAGGCGCCGACGACGACGAAGGGAGCGCGGGTTTCCATCTCTTTAGCTCGCTTTGGGTTGCAGCATCTGGGAGCGCTTGCCGTGGAAATAGGCCCGCACCCAGGGATGCTCGGATTGAAGAAGTTCGCGCATCGGTCCGATGGCGACGATCTTGCCGTCCGCCAGCGCCGCGACGCGATCGCACTCGGTGTACATGCTGGCGAGATCATGGGTCACCATGAACACCGTCAGCCCCAATGTCTCTTGCAAGGTCTTGATCAGCGCGTCGAAATCGCCGGCGGCGATCGGATCGAGGCCCGAGGTCGGCTCGTCGAGAAATACGATTGCTGGATCGAGCGCAAGCGCGCGGGCCAGCGCTACGCGTTTGGTCATGCCGCCCGACAGTTCGGCAGGAAACTTGTCGCCATCCTCCGGCGTCAAGCCGACCATTTCGAGCTTGGCGATGGCGATCTCGTCCATCAGCGCCTGCGACAGCGTCAGATTCTCGCGCAACGGGAACTGGATATTCTGCCGCACGGTCAGCGATGAGAACAGCGCGCCCTGCTGGAACAGGATGCCCCACCGTCCGGCGGCGCTCTGGGTGCTGCGATCTTCGCTTCGCCCGATCGCGGCGCCCATGACCTCGATCTCCCCGCTTCGCCGCGGGATGAGCCCGATAATGGTTCGCATCAACACCGTCTTGCCGCCGCCGGAAGCACCGACGAGGCCGAGGATCTCGCCCCGGCGAACGTCGAGCGACAGATGGTCGATCACGATCTGCCGGCCGAAGCCGACCACAAGATCCTTGACGCGTATCGCGAATTGCGGAGCCGCCTGCTGCATCGTCACATTCCGATCGATGCAAAGAACACGGCAAACAGCCCATCGAGCACGATCACCAGAAAGATCGATTTCACCACCGATGTGGTCGTCTGCTTGCCGAGCGACTCGGCGCTTCCCTTCACGCGCAGGCCTTCGCTGCACGCGACGATGCCGATCGCCAATGCCATGAACGGCGCCTTGATGATGCCAACCTTGAAGCTGGTCACGGACACCGCATCATGCAGGCGCGCGATGTAGATCGCCGGGCCCATGTCGCCGTAGAACTGCGCCACCAGACCGCCGCCATAGAGGGCGGCTATCGATCCGATGAAGCTCAAAATCGGCAGCGCGCAGATCAGCGCGATGATACGGGGCAGGATCAGGACCCCAACGGGGTCGAGGCCCATGGTCGACAACGCATCGATTTCCTCGCGCATCTTCATCGAGCCAAGCTCGGCGGTATAGGCGCTTCCCGAACGGCCGGCGACCATGATCGCGACGATCAGCACGCCGAGCTCGCGCAATACCAAAATGCCGACCATGTCGACGACGTAGGAATTGGCGCCGAATTTTCGGAAATGAAAGAAGCCTTGCTGCGCGATGATGGCACCGATCAGGAAGGTGATCAGCACCATGATGGGGATGGCTTGAAAGCCGACCCGGTACAACTGATAGACCAGCGATGTCAGCCGTAGCGACCTCGGCCGGCGCAGGACGCCGACGAGAGCCAGAAAGAGCGAACCCAGCATTTGCAGGAACACGGCGATGTCTTCCCTTGCCCCGACCGTACCGCGGCCGATGTCGTTCAATTTGGCCACGACAGGGTTTAGCGCGGGCACCGGCGCCGGATTGCGGCGATTGACCTGATGAACCTCCTCGATCAGGCCGGCATAATTGTCGGCAACGCCGACGATTTCGGCGGGGCGGCCGGAAGCTGCCGCTCGCCGCGATATTTTCTCGAGCAGCCAGGCCCCGAGCGTATCGAGCTCGCGCACCCCGGCCATATCCAGTTTCACCGCCTTCGCCCGGTCGAGCTCTCCGGTGATCGAATTGGAAAGCACCTCCAGGGTCGCAGCATTAGCCGCGGTCCAAGCCCCGCCTGGACGCAGTTCAAGCACATCGCCGGACGGCGTGGCCGTTAACAGAGGGAGAAAAGCCAAAATTTGTGTTCCTCTTCAATGCAGTGGCTATGTCTATGCTTTCACAGGGCCTTCAACTTGACCTGCCTCAAGGGAGGAACCGGGGCGTGCCGCGCTGTTGACGCAAATCAAGTGCGACATCCGGTACTCGCCTAGACTTTTGTTTGGATGACGCAACAAAGGCAAGACCGATGTTCGACCAAGGCGAATTGAAAGATGAACTGCAGGCACTCAAAGGCGAGGTGTCGCGCCTGCTCAACGCCACGGGCGAGGGAATTTTCGACGCCTCGAAGACCCACGCGGAGGCGCTCGCGGATCAGATCAAGGCCGCCTTGAACGATCTCGGCGAGACCTTGGGTGAACAGGAAGAGCATGTCGGGAACATTGTCTCGGAACGGCCGATCACGACGCTCGCCTCGGCCTTCGCGCTGGGTGTCGTCGTCGGTTTCATGCTGAGGAGACACTAAGGTGAACACGGAAAACGTCGTCAAACATCTGCGCGTACTCTGGCGCACCGACCGGATCATTGCCGATATAAGGATGCGGCATCTGCTTGTCGGCCTTGGCTTGCGGGCATTCGCCGCGCTGATCGCGGCCTTCGGTCTCCTGATGCTGGAACTATCGGCCTATTTTGCGCTGGTTCAGATCTGGAGCGCGATTTACGCCGCCGCCATTCTCGGCGCGGTCAACTTCGTGATCGCCGCGCTGTTGTTTGCGATCGCTGCGCGACCGCCCTCGGGGCGCGAACTGGAGCTCGCGAACGAAATCCACGGCGCCTCGGTCGATGCGCTGCAGATCGAGGCCCGCGCGCTGCAGTCGCATGTGTCCGGGGTGGTTCACAATCCCTTGCACGGAATTTTGCCTTTGATGATCATCCCCCTCATCACCATCATCATCAAAAGCCTGAAGAAGCCGGCAGCCGCCGCAGCACCTGCGAAGTCCGCAGCGGCAGAACCAAAATGACTGTGGCCATAGCCTGGGCTGCAAGCCCATCCAACATGGAGTGAAACCGATATGCAAACGACACACCCCAAGCCGATCCTGAATACCTCGCTACCGGCACAGTTTCGGCAGATCCGAATTGAACTCGCGCGCGAACCCGGCCACCCCGAGGGCGACGCCGCCGTCGGCTATGTCATCGTCGCGCCGCTCGACGCCAATGACCGGATCGACGCGCGGCTGTGGCGCGAACATCGTGAGGCGTGCCGGATTGCACGATTGCGGCCCGACGAGGACGACGCGCTTGGTCATCTCGTTCACCGTCCGGGTGGCGGCTGGGCCTTCCACTACGATGCCGGTGCCGACGTGCCGGACGAAGTCGGGGTTCACCTCGCCGACGAGCGTTTCGTATTGGGCGAATACGTCACGATCAAAGAGGCCAGCAAGACGCACACCTACCGCGTCGTGGTGGTATCGCATCTGTAGCGCTTGTCATTCCGGGATGGTCCGAAGGACCAGACCCGGAATCTCGAGGTTCCGGGTTCGCGTCTACGACGCGCCCCGGAATGACATTTATTTACAGCACGAGCTTCACATCGCAGATGCCGGGATCGGTCGGATCGGTCTTGATCTCGAAGCCGAGGCTCCGGCACATCTCCAGCATGATCGTGTTTTCCTGCAACACGTCGCCAGAAATCATTTTGAGGCCTTCGGACTTAGCATATTCAATGATCAACTGCATCAATGCCCAGCCGAGCCCCCTGCCCTTGAGATCGGATCTGAGCAGGATCGCGTATTCACCGTTTTCGTAGATCGAGTCCGAGTGGATCCGAACCACACCCACCAACTCATTCGTGACCTCGTCGAACGCGACAAAGGCCATTGCGCGGGCATAGTCGAGCTGGGTCAGTCGCGCGACGAATTCGTGGCTGAACTCCTTCATCGGGGCAAAGAAGCGGAGCCGCAGATCCTGGCTGGTGACATGCTTCAAGAACTCATGGAGTTCGGGTTCGTCCTCTGGCCTGATCGGACGCACGGAGACACGCCAGCCGTCCTTGACCTCGATGTGCCGTTGCCATTGCGACGGGTATGGCCGCACGGCGAAATTGGCCGGGCCCGAGCCGCCGAACTTTCGTTCCACCTTTCCCACCGCGATCCGCGCATCGACCGCCAATACGCCATTCTCGTCCGCCAGCAGCGGATTGATGTCCAGTTCGCGGATTTCGGGAATGTCGGCCGCCATCTGCGCAATCTTGACCAGGACCATTGCCACGGCGTCCTGCTTGACCGCGGGCACATCCCGGTAGCCGCGCAGCAGCCGCGAAACGCGGGTGCGCTCGATGAGGCTGCGCGCCAGTTGCAGATCGAGCGGCGGTAGCGCCAGCGCCTTGTCGTTGATGATCTCGACCGCCGTGCCGCCGCGGCCGAACACGACGACGGTGCCGAAAGTCGGATCGTCGGCGAGGCCGAGAATCAGTTCGCGCGCCTTGGGCCGCACCACCATCGCCTGCACGATGACGCCTGCGATCCGCGCTTCCGGGCGTAGCGCCTTCGCCCGCGCGATGATCTCGGCGGTGGCGGCGCGCACCGCCTCGAAGCTGGTGAGGTTGAGCACGACGCCGCCGACGTCGGATTTGTGAACGATATCGCGCGACATGATCTTGAGCACCACGGTCGCGCCCTGCGCGAACAGACCTGATGCGTGAGCGACGGCCTGTTCGGCGTCGGCGGCCGCAAACGTCGGCACCATCGCGATCTCATAGGCCTCAAACAGCCGCTTGATCTCGACCGGGTCAAGCCACTGGCGGCCATCGGCAAGTGCGGCAGCAACGATTTTTCGCGCCGCGTCGATATCGGGCGCAAAATCGCTTGGCATGGCCGGCGGAACCTGCGCCAGCGCCGCCACGAGCTCGCGATGCTGTACCAGGTGCATGAAGCCACGGACCGCATCATCCTCGGTCGGGTAGTTGGGGATTCCGGCGTCGCTCAGCATATCGCCGATATTCTGGTCGGCGCCGACCCAGGCCGCGAGCACCGGTTTGGCTAAGCCACGGCGCTGCTCGCGGTATTTCTTGACCATGCCGGTCACGGTCACTGCGATTTCGTCAGCCGGCGCGATCGCGGTCTGAACATTCATGACCAGGATCGCATCGTTGGCCGGATCGGCCAGCAAGACCTCTAGCGCGGCCGCATATCGCGCCGGGTCGGCATCGCCAACAATATCGACGGGATTTGATCCGGACCATGTCGGCGGCAAGACCGCGTCGAGCTTTTTGCGGCTCTCGGGCGTGATCGGAGCCGGGATTCCTCCCAACTCGCAAAGCCGGTCGATCGCGAGAACACCGATGCCGCCGCCATTGGTCAGGATCGCAAGCCGCTTTCCCGGAGGTGACTCGACGCGCCCCAGCGTCTCGGCGCAGTCGAACAATTCGCGAAGGTCTGACACCCGCAGGATTCCGGCGCGACGGAACGCAGCATCGTAGACCGCGTCCGAGCCAGCCAGCGCGCCGGTGTGGGTCGCCGCTGCCTTCGCTCCCAGCGCCATGCGGCCGGATTTGACGACGACGACCGGCTTGATCCTGGCGGCGGCACGCGCCGCGGACATGAACTTGCGGGCATCCTTGACCGCTTCGACATAGAGCAGGATCGCGCGTGTCCTGCCATCCAGCGCGAAATAATCCAGGAGATCGGCGATATCGACGTCGAGCTGGTCGCCGATCGAAACAATTCCGGAGAAGCCCACCGCGCGCTGCGCGGCCCAATCGACCATGCCGGTGGCAATCGCTCCCGATTGGGAGATCAGCGCCAGACTACCGGCGACCGGCATATGCGCAGAGAAGCTGGCGTTGAGGTCCGCGCCGGGCATAAGAATGCCGAGACAATTTGGCCCAATCAGCCTCATCCCATATTTGCGCGCGGCGCGTTCGGCAGCCTCCGCGAACGAGCCCGTCCCGTGGCCTAGCCCGGCCGGGATGATCACCGCACCGGCCGCGCCAAGCTTTCCCGCCTCCTCGATGAGGCCAGCGACCGCTACCGCCGGCGTGGTAATCACCACGAGCTCAGGCACGAACGGTAATTGGCTCAGGCTGCCGACCGTGGCTACGCCATCGATTTCGGCATAATGCGTGTTCACCAGGCCAAATTCGCCTTTGAACTTCGCGTTGCGAATGTTCCGGAGAATGGAGCCCCCGACGGAGCCCTGGCGCGGGCTTGCCCCGACCAGCGCGAGCGAGCGGGGCGCAAGCAGATTTTTCAGGCGATAGGTTGACATCAGATTTTCTGCGCCGGCTGGGTTTGACGGATGTTCACGCGGCTAGCGCATGTTTCGCATATTATCCGCTAACGCGACATCATAACCCAGCAGGGTGGCCGCCCGATGACGGTCTTGGTCGTGCCGCAAGCCGCGCAGGCATTAGGTTCACCGACCAGCGGCAAAAGGATATCCTTGATCGCCATCCACGCTTCTCCTTTGGCGATCATCGTAGAGGTTCCAGGGAGAGCCTTGTTGATCTTCGTCAAATCCGGAAGATTGCCGGACAGCTCCCACTATCGAGCGTCCCCTATCGAAAATGCGCTGCCGGTCGCAGCAGCGCATTTTCCGTCCCGGCCTTGAGCGCCTAGGCGGCCGCCTTGATGTCGATCTTCTTGGTCTGCGCCGGCGCCGGTTTCGGCACCGTCACCTTCAATACGCCCTTCGACATCACCGCCTTGATGCTGTCGGCGTTCACCCCATCGGGCAGCTGTACTGTCCGGGTGAACGAGCCATAGCTGCGCTCCACAAGATGATAGTCCTTCTTGGTTTCTTCGCGCTCGTTCTTCTTTTCGCCGCGGATGGTCAGAACATTGTCGGCGACATTCAGCTGAATGTCCTTTTCCTCAAGACCCGGCAGCTCCGCCGTGATCTCGATCTCCTTGTCGGTTTCACTCAGATCCATGCTCGGCATCACGTCGCGCGACGGAAAGCCCGCAAAACCTCGCGAGAATCCCTCGAACAAGCGGTCGATCTCCTGCTGAAGGGCGAAGAACGGATTGGATCCGGCACGCGCCACATTGCGTTCACCTCCGACGGGAATCAGGGATTTCAATGTCATGGTAAATCCTCCTGCTAGGATTATCTTCTGTCCGAGCCACCCTCGGCTCGTCGACACCTCACCACGTCTCCGAGGATTGGCCTTGATTGAGGTCAAAACTTGGCTGGCTTGCCTGATATAATGCTCTTGGCGGGCCGCCGGTTGCTTGGAGAAGCGTGCATGCGTGCGATGGTGTTGCCGGCGCCGGGCGCGCTTCTGCAGATGCAGGAGCGTGCGGATCCCCTTCCCGGCGGCGGGCAAATTCGCGTCAAAGTGAATGCATGCGGCGTATGCCGGACCGACCTTCACGTTGTCGATGCCGAGCTGCCCGACATCAAATATCCGATAGTTCCCGGCCACGAAATTGTCGGCCGCGTCGACCTTCTCGGCCCTGACGTCACCGCCCACCGGGTCGGCGACCGCGTCGGAATCCCCTGGCTCGGATATACCTGCGGCGTCTGCCGCTTCTGCAAGGAGGGTATGGAAAATCTCTGCGACCGTCCGCTTTTCACCGGCTATACGCGGGATGGCGGTTTCGCCACGCACACCGTCGCAGATAGCCGCTATGCCTTTCCGCTTGGGGAAGATGGCGACGATGTTTCGATCGCGCCGCTGCTATGCGCCGGCCTGATCGGCTGGCGGTCGCTGGTGATGGCGGGAGACGCCGCGCGGCTCGGCATCTACGGCTTCGGCGCGGCCGGGCATATCGTCGCCCAGATCGCCCGCTGGCAGGGCCGTTCGGTTTACGCCTTCACGCGATCCGGCGACATCGCGGCGCAGGTTTTTGCCCGCCGGTTGGGGGCCGCGTGGGCCGGCGCATCGGATCAACTTCCCGAGGCTCCGCTCGATGCCGCGATCATCTACGCCCCCGCTGGAGAATTGGTGCCGGCGGCGCTGCGCGCGGTGCGCAAGGGCGGCCGGGTGGTCTGCGCGGGGATTCACATGAGCGATATCCCGAGCTTTCCGTACAATCTGCTCTGGGAAGAACGGCAACTGGTATCGGTTGCCAATCTCACACGCCAGGACGGGTTGGATTTCCTGAAGATCGCGCCACGCGCCGGAATTCGGACCCAGACGACGGCGTTCCCGCTGCGTAAAGCCAACGATGTCCTGAATAAACTGCGTACAGGACAACTCCTCGGCGCAGCAGTCCTCCAGCCCTAAGATCGATCGGCGCATGGCAACTTCAATCCCGGCCGAATCCGACACGCAAGAGCGCGTGTTCGCCTTTCTGACCGACCCCGCAAAGCATCCAGACGTCCATCGGATCGATACCCATGGGGCATCGGTTTTTCTCGAGGGCGGGCGCGCCCTGAAGATCAAGCGCGCCGTGCGTTTTCCGTTCCTCGATTATTCAACTCTTGCGAAACGAAAGACCGCCTGCGACGAAGAGATCCGGATCAACCGCCCGTTCGCGCCGCAAATTTATCGCCGCGTCGTCCCGATCACGCAAAGCGCCGACGGATCGCTTGAGATCGGCGGGCTAGGTGCGCCAGTCGAATTCGCCGTTGAAATGACCCGCTTCGACGAGCGCCGGACCTTCGATCATCTGGCGGAAGCCGGCCCGCTCGATCCCGCTCTCGTTGACGCTGTCGCCGAAGCCGTCGCGGCCTCCCACCGCGGCGCCCCGCTTGCACCGGCTGAGCCGTGGATTCATTCGATCCCAGGAATCATCGAGGGTAACACCGTGGCATTCCGGGACGCCGCCTGCTTTCCGGCTGGAGAGATCGATGATCTCGAACAAGCATCCCTGTCCGCGTTTTCGCGACTTCGCGGCTTGCTGGAGCGACGCGGCCGGCAAGGATATGTGCGGCGTTGCCATGGCGACCTGCATCTGGCGAACATCGTGCTGATCGGCGACCAGCCTGTCCTGTTCGATGCGATCGAGTTCGATCCGGTTATCGCGTCCGTCGACGTGCTCTACGATCTCGCATTCGCGATCATGGATTTCCTCCGGTACGGCCGGCCCGCCGCCGCCAACACCCTCCTCAACCGATATCTTGCGATCACATCGGTCGACAATCTCGACGCGCTCGCGGCCCTCCCGCTGTTCATGTCGCTGCGATCGGCGATCCGCGCCCATGTGATGCTCGCCCGGATCAGCCGGAATTCTCGCGACAAGGCCGACGTCATGCGGTCGGCGCGGGCCTATTTCGAGCTTGCGCAAAAGACGATCCACCCCTCCGCGCCGACGCTCGTGGCCGTTGGCGGGCTATCCGGAACCGGGAAGTCCGTGCTGGCGCGCGCGCTCGCCCCTGCCGTCCCGCCTCAACCCGGCGCCGTCGTGCTGCGCACCGACGTGTTGCGGAAACAGCATTTCCAGATCAAGGAGACGGATCGGCTGCCGGAAAGTGCTTACCGGCCGGAGGTGACCGAGAAGATCTACGAAACCCTTGTCCAGCGCGCGTCGCGAATTCTTGTCCAGGGCCATTCCGTCGTCGTCGACGCGGTGTTCGCGCATGTTGCAGAGCGCAACGCGATCCGGAAGTGGCGCGCAAGCTGAATGTTCGATTTTCCGGCCTCTTCCTGGTGACGGATCTTGCGACCCGACAACGACGGGTGGGTCACCGCGAACCCGATGCCTCCGACGCGACGCCCGAGATTGCCGGACTTCAGGAGAAATATGACATCGGTGCGATCGATTGGGCGGTCGTGGACGCATCGGGGACGCCGGAGCAAACCCTGGAGCGATGCCGACCCCGTGTCACGCAACCGTTATGGTCCTCCTAAACCAAGAGAACAGCCCCAAGTTTCTTTCGCCGGTGGTTGCCAAGCAGGTTGCGACAAGGCACGTTATTCCGATGGTTTTGCCGGCATTATCGAAGCCATCAAGTAAGGGCACCGCCCGCGCCGGGCGAGCGCAACCGCGGCAGCACCGCCCGGCGCCATCGCTCAATGCCGCGATGGCGTGCGACACAGCGTTTCGGAACGTCGCAGGCCGCTATCTCAGAGATTTGACCGCACATCATGAAGCGACATGCGGGGGTGATGCCAGCGCCTTGCACGAAATGCGCATCGCGCTGACGCGGCTGCGAACGACCATCGCCTTCTTCTCGCCCATGGTGGCCGGCCCGCAACAGGCGCGGCTCGCGGATGAATTAAAGTGGCTGAACGCCCATCTCGGCGCCGTGCGGGACCTCGATGTCGCGATCGAACGGCTGAAGGAGATCAACAAACGGCCTCCGCCGGTCGACTATCGATCCTGGAGCCGGGAGCGCGTCCAAGCCCAGCGGCATCTGACGCGGGCCCTTCGCTCCGTCAGGTATCGACGGTTGGTCAAAAGCATCGCCCATTGGATCGAGAAAGGTTCCTGGTCGACGAAGAGGGAAAAGCAAGCTGCCAAACAGCGCGCCTGCCCGGTTGCCGAGTACAGCGCGCGCAAACTGATGCGATGGCGGGAAAAGCTGGTCAAGAGAAGCCGCAATCTGGAAGAGATCGGCACCAAGAAACGGCATCGGCTGCGTCTTTTGAACAAGAGGCTCACCTATGCCGTCGAGGCCGTCGCGGACCTGGTTTCGGAGAGCGAGGCTTCGAGGCTACAGGCGACGCTGAAGGCGCTGCGCAAGGCACAGCGATCTCTCGGGCAGCTAAATGACGACGCGAGGTGCCAGTCGCTCGCGACCACTCTGGGGCAAGATGGCGAGCTATCCCGAATTTTGCTCAGCCCCAAGCGCGAAAAGCATCTGATACGCGCGGCCGCCGCGGCCTATGACAAGCTCGCCGAGTTGAAGCCGTTCCGGATCTAGAGCATCGGTTCCGACTAGATCAGAACCGATGTTCTCTTATTTTGATGCGTATTCTTCACGCGAACTGGTATCCATCCCCGGATCAAGTCCGAGGGCATGCTTCGCCCGGAAACGCTATGGTTCAGCGGTGGACGTAATCGCCGGGCGCATCGGGCAGGCTGTGGCCGCCGGCCGGTCCAACACCCATCCGCGGCGGATCGCACGGCGCTTCGGATCGCGCGGTCAGCCATCGCGTCCATTCCGGCCACCATGACCCTTCGGTCCGTGGCGCTGCCTTCAGCCACTCGTCAGGACCGACATAGGGGGCATGTTCAGGCTTGCACTTGACCTGATAGAAGTGACCCTCCTCGTCCGGTGGCGCCACAATGCCTGCATTGTGGCCACCGCTGGCCAAAAGGAACGTGACGTCGGCGTCCACCTGGTAATGAATCTTGTAGGCGGACCTCCACGGCGCCACGTGATCTCGAACCGTCCCGACCACGAACATCGGCGCGCGAATATCCGACAGCGCGATCGCCCTCCCCTCGACAAGATAACGGCCCTCGGCGAGGTCGTTGTCGAGGAACAGCTTGCGCAGATATTCGGAATGCATCCGGTATGGCAGGCGCGTGGCGTCGGCGTTCCAGGCCATCAGATCGCTCGGCGGCGCCCGTTCTCCCATCAGATAGTCATGCGCGACCCGGGACCAGATCAGGTCGTTCGAGCGCAGCAACTGGAAGGCACCCGCCATTTGCGTGGTGTCGAGCATGCCGCGCTCCCACATCATGTCTTCGAGAAACGCGACCTCGCTCTCGTTGATGAACAAGGTGAGTTCACCGGCCTCGGTAAAATCGGTTTGCGCGGCAAGCAAGGTGATCGACCTCAGCCTGTCGTTTCCGTCACGGGCCATCGTCGCAGCCGCGATCGACAGCAAGGTCCCGCCCAGGCAATAGCCGAGCGCATGGATCTGATGGCCGGGCATGATATCCCCAATCGCCGCGACCGCGGCGTCGACGCCAAGCTTGCGATAATCGTCGAACGCGATATCGCGATCGGCCGGGTCCGGATTGCGCCAGGAGATCATGAACACGGTGAAGCCCTGATCGGTCAGGAACTTCACCAGCGAATTATGCGGCGACAGGTCGAGGATGTAGTATTTCATGATCCATGCCGGAACGATCAGGATCGGTTCCGGATGCACCTTCCCCGTCGAGGGATAATACTGAATCAGCTCGATGAGCTTGTTGCGGTACACCACCTTGCCGCGCGACGTCGCCACGGTCTTGCCGACCACGAACTCCTTGTCGCCCTGCGCCCTGTCGGACGAGAGCAGCATCAGGTCGCTGAGCCAGTTCTGCCAGCCAAATACGAAATTCTCGCCGCCGCTTTGCAACGCCTTCTGCAGCACCAGCGGATTGGTGGCGGCAAAATTGGACGGCGCGAACATGTCAAGCAACTGCCGCACCGAGAACTCGACGATTGCCTCGTTTTGCGGCGACACGCCGCGCACCCCTGTGGTCGCCTTGTGCCACCACTGCTCCCTCAGCAGAAAGGCCTGGGCAAGCAGATTGAATGGCGGAGTTTCCCACTCGGGCCTGGCAAAGCGCCGGTCCTGCGGCGCCGGCTTGATCAGGGCCCACGGCCCCTGGCCGGGCGAGAAAAAATGCAACGCGGATTCGAAGAACTGCCGCGTAACGTTCAGCGCGTCCTGGGCGATTTCGATTCGCCGCTGCGGCGCCGCTGCCAGATGCGAGGCCCAGTCGATATAGGCAAGCGACAGGGCGACCGGCGAAATGCCGCCGGTCAGGTTCGCCAGCATGGCGTGGAACGCGCGGTCGGCCGGATAAGGCTCAGGCTGCTGCGCTCCGGGCTCCTGCCCGGCACGAGGCTCGCTCGGGATCACGGCACGCTGGTCTTCGCCATAGCCTGCGGCATGCGCGGGGCATGGCAAACTCGGTACCTGGCTTGGTACTTCGCTTGGTACTTGGGCCGCGGGCAAGGTCGATATCGGCTGCAAGGAATTCATTTAACATCTCGCCAGATGACTTGACCGCAAATCCATGACAGCCCGAAGGCGGCTCACGGCCGCGGCCGGTTGGCCAGCAGGTTCGAGGTGACCTCGATCATCCGTCCGCCATGCTTGAACAGCCGCTCGCTGTCGCGACGGATGAAGTCGATCTGGTGCCGGCCGCACTCCTCGAACATCGTCCTTAAATCCTTGACCGAATGCGATCCGGCCATCTTCGAGACGAATTCGGAAAACAGGTGTGTCTCGGTTCGCGCCCGATCAAGGACCTCGTTGCCAGCGAACACTATTTCCTCAAGCAGCATCTTTTGCGACCCGAACATGAACTCCATGACGCTTTTGTTCGCCTTGGTCAAACGCGCTGCGGCATCGGCCGCCATTGGCTCAATACCAAGGGCTTCAGAGGTACCCAGTTCGGCAAGCTCTGCCATGACGACCTCCAATTTGCACCCTATTTCATCTTTGTAATTGAATAGGACCTTATTCATCGGTTAACATTGAGCTGCATCAATCTAATGGGCCCGGCATGCTTGACTTGGGTCAAATCCCGATGCGCCGACCGGGTTAGTTTTCGCCATCGGTTTCAATCTTGAGCTCTCCGGAGGCCTACATGCGCGCCCATCAAATCATGACCCGGCCGGTCATTACCGTCACGCCCGACACCACGATCGTCGAGGCCGCAAATACCATGTTGCAGAAGCACGTCAGCGGGCTTCCGGTGGTGGACGCCACGGGCAAGCTCGTCGGCATCATTTCGGAAGGCGATTTCATTCGCCGCAGTGAAATCGGCACGCAACGCAAGCGCGGCCAGTTCCTGAAATTCATTCTGGGTCCCGGCAAGGCGGCAACCGATTTCGTTCACGAGCACGGCCGCAAGATCTCCGAGATCATGACGACGGAGCCTCTTCTCACCATCGGCGAAGAAACCACGCTCGAGAAGATCGTGGCGATGATGGAAAAGAACAACGTCAAGCGTCTGCCGGTGACGCGCGGAGACAAGGTTGTCGGCATCGTAACGCGCGCCAACCTGCTCCAGGCCGTGGCAAGCCTCGCCCGTGATTTCCCCGATCCGACCGCCGACGATGATCACATTCGCAACCGCGTGATCGACACGATGGCGAAGCAGGATTGGTGCCCGTTCGGCCTCAACGTCGTGGTGCGCGATGGAATCGTTCACCTCAGCGGCGTCATCACCGAGGAACGCTCACGGCAGGCCGCCATCGTCGCCGCGGAGAACGTGACCGGGGTGAAGAAGGTCCACGACCACCTCTGCTGGGTCGATACCATGTCCGGAATGTATCTGAACTCTCCGGAAGATGAGGGTTACGCCAAGGCCGGCTGACCAAAGCTGGTTCAGCGCGGCACTACTGCGGTTGCTTCGATCTCGACCCTTGCAGCCTTTTCAACCAGGCGCACGACCTGGACGAGCGCCATGGCGGGATAATGCGCGCCGAAGATTTCGCGATAGATCCGGCCAAGCGTCTTCAGGCTGGCCAGATATTCCTCCATGTCGACGACATACCAGGTCAGACGAACGAGATGTTCGGGCCGTGCGCCGCCTTCGGCGAGAATGGCTGAAATGTTGCTCAGGGTCTGACGAACCTGCGCAACAAAGTCCGCCGCCAGGTGCCCCTGATGATCCAAGCCGATCACGCCGCCCGTCACCACGAGGCGGCCATCGGCCGTCATGCCATTGGCGTATCCCTTCGGCGCCGGCCAGCCGCTCGGTTGCAGGATCCGCGGGCCTGCGGGCGAGTCCTCGTCCTTCGTCATCGGCAGGACAGCAAGGGTAGGCCCTTTCGGAGAGTTCACTGATAATTCTCCTTCACACTTCATTCGGCGGCGATGCCCGCCGACGCGGCGCCCGCTTGCGCCATCTGCCGCAGCGCAAATCGCTTCAGCTTTCCGGTTTCCGTCTTGGGCAATTGGGCGACGAATTCGATGGCGCGCGGATATTTATATGGCGCGATCTCGCGCTTGACGTGGTCCTGCAGGTCGGTCGCCAGCGCGGCGTCGGCGGTCACGCCGGAAGCAGGAACCACATAGGCCTTGACGATCATGCCACGCGCCTCGTCGGGCGCGCCGACGACGCCGCATTCGGCGACAGCGGGGTGCGTCAGCAGCGCCGCCTCGATCTCGGGACCTGCGATGTTATAGCCGGAAGAGACGATCATGTCGTCCGACCGCGCCACGAAGGAGAAGCGGCCCTCCTCGTCGCGGATGAACGAATCGCCCGTCAGATTCCAGCCATCGCGCACATAGTTCGACTGCCGCGAGTCCGCGAGATAGCGGCAGCCGGTGGGTCCGCGAACCGCGAGTTTGCCCACGGCGCCCGGCGGCATCTCGTTCATGTCGTCGTCGACGATCTTTGCCTCGTAACCGGAAACCGGGCGTCCCGTCTTTCCGGCAACGGCGTCGCCTACCCGGTTCGTAATGAAGATATGCAGGATTTCCGTGCTGCCGATTCCATCGAGGATGGTTTTGCCCGTCTTGCGGGTCCAGCTTTCGAAAACCGGCGCCGGCAAGGTTTCGCCTGCCGAAACCGCAAGACGCAGCGACGACAGGTCGGCGCCCTTGTCCACTGCGGTCATCATCGCCCGGTACGCGGTCGGCGAGGTGAAGCAAACCGTGGCCTTGTAGGTTTCAATGATCTTGACCATCTCGCCTGGGGAGGCGTTTTCAAGGAGCGTCGCGGTGGCGCCGAAGCGCAGCGGAAAGATCGCAAGACCACCCAATCCAAACGTAAAGGCGAGCGGCGGCGAGCCTACGAACACATCATCCGGCGTGACGTTGAGGACTTCCCTGGCGTAGCCATCGGCGATGATCAGGATATCCCGATGGAAATGCATCGTCGCCTTTGGCTCGCCCGTGGTGCCGGATGTAAATCCCAGCAAGGCGACATCATCCCGGCCGGTCTTGACCGCATCGAAACGAACCGGCTTGCTCAGCGCCACCCTATCCAGCTCGGCATCATGGTTTGACGTTCCGTCAAAATTCACGACCTGCTTGAGGAACCGGCTGGTCTTCGCGCAGGCGACCAGTTCGTCGGCGATGCGACTGTCCGTCAGCGCAAGCCCGATTTCGGCCTTGTCGATGATCTTGGTCAGCTCACCGGCGCGAAGCATCGGCATGGTATTGACGACCACGGCGCCTGCTTTGGTGGCCGCAAGCCAAGCCGCAACCAGCGCCGGATTGTTGCCCGAGCGTATCAGAATGCGGTTGCCGGGCTTGACGCCGTAATTCTCCACCAAGGCATGCGCAAGGCGGTTCGACCAGTCGGCCAGCTCCTTGTAGGTGCGCTGGCGGCCGTTGCCGATGAGCGCGACACGATCGCCGAGCCCCTTCTCGACAATCCGGTCGGTCAGCTCGACCGCGGCGTTGAGATATTCGGGATACCGAAACTCCGGCCGGTCGAGCAGCAGATCCGGCCATCGATCGAACGGCGGCAGATTGCGCCGCGTAAAATCATCGACGTGACCCGATGGGCCGAGTGATTGGCAATGGCTCGGAAATTTACCTGACATATCCATCGCCCCCTGCTTTCGGGATGAAAGGCTTGAGACCAAGTTCGAGGACGCCCGGCAGCGCTTCACTTCTAAACATTTTATACTTAAAGTAATTGGGCGCAATAGCCCAAACCCGCCTCATCCAACACTTTTTCGAAATCCGTAGCGTTTTCGAGCGAAGTGGATACCGGTTCGCGTGAAGAAAACGCGTCAAAACAAAAGACTAGAGCGCGGTTCTGATTCAATCAGAACCGATCTTGCTCTAGCGCCCCGCCAATCGCTTCAGGCGCAGCACCATCGGTGAATTCGCCTCAGCGAGCGGGGCAATCGCCGTGAAGTGGTTGGCGCCGGGAACCGTGCCGAACCGCGTCGCGACACCGGCCTTTCCCCAGAGATCGACGATGGTCCGGCTCTGCCGGAAAAACTCCGCGCTTTCGTTTTCGCCCACCACGGCGTCGAGACTACCGCGCGCCGGCGCCTGCCAGAACAACGGGCTCGCGGCGCTGGCTGTGGCCTGATCGAGACTCATTGCCTTGTTGATGGAGGTACCAATCAGCGGCCCAAGGTCGAACAGGCCGGAAATCGCGTAGGCCGCGATGACAAGATCCGCGGGCAACAAGGCATCGAACGCCGGCCAATCGGTAGCCAGCATGCAGGCCGCGAGGTGCCCGCCGGCGGAATGGCCGCTGATGACCAGAGGCTGCCCGAGCCGCGCCAGTTCCCGCGACGCCATCCGCATCTGCCCGATGATCTGGCCCACGGTAACATGGGGACAAAGATCGTAGCTCGGAATGGCGACACTGACGCCATGGGCATTCAGTCCGCGAGCGAGGTGGCTGAACGATGAACCATCCAGCGCCTGCCAGTAGCCGCCATGGATGAAGACGACAATCGGGCCTTTGCCGCCGCCGGGGAAGAAATCAATGACGTGACGTGCCCCCCGACCATAGGAAATGGAGCGCGGCGCGTGAGTTGCGCGATAGGCGGCCGCATCCTTCGCCCAGCCTGCGATCAGCGCGGGGTTCTCCGGAACCCGCGCCCGGTTGTTGTATTCGGCCTCGTAGTCGACGCCGGTCACGCTGATCCTCAAGCCCTTTTTTGCGCGGATTTCTGCGCGGAGGCCTTGGTCTTGGCCAACAGCCGCATCAATTCGCGGACATCCTTCGGGGAAAGATCCGAAAATATGTCGGCGATCCATGTCTCGTGCTCGGCGGCCATCTTGCGAAACTCGGCGCGGCCGGCTTTCGTCAGCCGTATCACCTGGACCCGCCGGTCGGTCTCGGATGTTCGCCGGTCGAGATGGCCGGACTCCACAAGACGCTCGACGAGGCCCGTGACATTGCCGTTGCTGACCATCATCCGCTTCGAGACGTCGGACAGCGTCATGCCATCGGGCGCCTTGTCGAGCTGGGCCATCAGATCGAAGCGCGGCAGCGTCACATCGAACCGCTCGCGCAGCCGGCCGCGCACCTCGCCCTCGATCAGGGTCGTGCAGGTCAAGAGACGAAGCCACAGCCGAAGCTCGTTGCCGTGATCTTCGGGGAGTTCGACGGCCTTGGTCTCGGAATCAAGGATCATGATGCAATCTTACCTGCCTGGCGCCCGCGCGACGGCTTTAAGATCGGCATCGCCATTGTCGCGCCGGCCGGACCTCTCCGCCCTGATATTTTGACCTTCAAATAATTCGAGGCTTGCCGCAAGCCAAAACGCAGCCCAGGCGTGGTTTCGCGGGTCAGTTGCGAATTTCTTTAAGGTTCAAACAATTGGCGCGGCGCTTGCATGTTGCCATGCGGCCTCCGTGTCGAGCTTTCGCGATGGGGTTAGAGTTTGTGGCTACTTTGCTTGCCGCGAGCACCATCATCAGAATAAGCTGCCGGGACGAAGGCAGGGGTCGCGAAGATAAGGGTCGTGTCGGCGTGGATTTCGGCCGAGCCTCGGCCGATCAGGAGAGAAGTCATGAAACAGCAGTTGAAGTTGGTCGGGCTGGCGGCCCTGTTTGGGTTCGTTGCCAATGCGGCGATCGCGCAGGAGAAGCTCAAGATCGGCGTGATCGTGACGTTGTCGGGTCCGGCAGCGGCGCTCGGCCAGCAGGTCCGCGACGGCTTCACGCTCGCAGTCAAGGACCTCGGCGGCAAGATGGCTGGCCGGGACGTGGAAATCGTGGCGGCCGATGACGAACTCAAGCCGGACGGTGCGGTCACAAAAGTCAAAGGCCTGCTCGAACGCGACAAGGTCGATTTTGTCGTCGGGCCGATCTTCTCCAATATCCTTCAGGCGATCCACAAGCCGGTGACGGATAACAAGACCTTCCTGATCAGCCCGAACGCCGGCCCGTCGAGCTATGCCGGCAAGAACTGCAGCCCGTTCTTCTACGTGACCTCCTACCAGAACGACCAGGTCCACGAGATCCTCGGCAAGGTGGCGCAGGATCGCGGCTACAAGCGCGTCTACGTCATGGTCCCGAACTACCAGGCCGGCAAGGATTCCGCCGCCGGCTTCAAGCTCGACTACAAGGGAGAAATCGTCGAGGAAAGCTACGTGCCGCTGGGCACGCTGGATTTCCAGGTCGAACTCTCCAAGATCGCCTCGCTGAAGCCTGACGCCGTGTTCACCTTCATGCCGGGAGGCATGGGTGTCAGCCTGGTGAAGCAATACAGACAGGCCGGCCTTGCCGATCAGATCCCGGTGCTTTCAGCGTTCACCGTCGACGAATCGACGCTGCCGGCACAGCAGGATGCGGCGGTCGGCATGTTCGGCGGCGCGGACTGGGCGCCCAATCTCGACAATCCGCAGAGCAAGAAATTCGTCGCCTCCTATGAAGCCGCCTACAACATCGTGCCCGGTACCTATGCCATGCAGGGCTACGACGCGGCGATGCTGATCGACAGCGCGGTGAAGGCGGTCAAGGGCGACCTTGGCAACAAGGAAGCGGTGATGGCCGCATTGAAGAAGGCCGACTTCACCTCGCTGCGCGGCAACTTCAAACTCAACGTCAACGGTTATCCGATCCAGGATTTCTATTTGACCAAGGTCGCCAAGCGCGCCGACGGCAAATTCCAGACCGAGATCGTGCAGAAAGTCTTCGAGAATTACGGCGACCGTTACGCCAAGGATTGCGTACCGGGCAACTGAACAAACCAAAGCGTTTTCGAGCGAAGTGGATACCGGTTCGCATGAAGAAAATGCGTCGCAATAACGATGGGAAGGAAACGAGGCATGAAGACCGAAATCGCCGGCATCACCCGAGCCAACGAGGGTATCCAGGGAATTTCCTGGAACATTCTCGGCCAAACCTATGTGCCGAAGAACGTCACCGAAAATTGCTTCTCATGGCATGCGACCTTCCCGCCCGAGACTTTCGTGCCGCCGCATATCCATCCGGACCAGGACGAGTATCTCTATATCCTGGAGGGCCAACTCGACTTCATGCTGGGAGGCGGCGAAACGCAGGCCACGCCCGGCGATCTGGTCCGCCTGCCCATGGGCGTACCGCACGGCATTTTCAACAAATCCGGCCAGACCGCAAAGACGCTGTTCTGGGTCTCGCCGACCCAGAGGCTCTACGATCTGTTCTGGGCCATCCACAACATGAAAGAGCAGACACCGGATGCCGTGGTGGCGCTGGCGGCTGAACACAACATCCACTTCCTGCCGCCGCCTCCAGGGGCGTGAGGGAAACGACAGAGCGCATCTGCCACCCGACGGGCAAATCAGCAAAACCCTGTCCAGCCCCCTTCGCAAAAATATTCTGATTTTCCGAAGACCCAAATCACCTTTATAACTCTCCCCGTCCTGTCCCACAGAGGGGCGGCTCGAGATCGTCACGGACGCGGGACAGGATGCGGTGGACGCAAGCGGCGCCAAAGACGAGGGCGCTTTTCTTGCGGACGGTGAAGTCGTGTGGTTCTGACGCCTCGACGCTGGCGTCAAGCTCATGAGAAGCAAGCTTCTCAGGGGTGACGGTGACAAAAAAGCCCGATCGCCGGGAAGAGCACGAAGGAACCCGTTAAAACCATTGCGCGGGGAATGCCGGGTGATTCCGGTGTGACCTGACTAACGCGTGTGCTCACTACCCACTACCTCTGCACACGCGGCTATCCGGCGCATCGGGCGCCTGGCATTCCCTGCGCCCTCTGATACGAGAGGGCGGAACGAGAAGGCCAAAACTCGCGCGATATGCGCGGCGAGATCGCGAGGCCGTGGTTGTCAAAAATTCGAATCCGTCGTGAGGGCGAAAGCGCCTTTGCACCGCACGCCCCATGTCAGCGCAAAGTGCAGTGGTGGGCTCGCTTCGCTCAGCCCACCCTGCACGCTTTACGCCCTTACCGCAGCCAGCCCCGGCACGGCCGCAAAACCGGCCTTGTGGGCATAGCCGCGCACGATGGCTTCGCGCTGGCTGTAGCCGAGCACCTTGTCGATATCGGTGAAGCCGTCGGGGGCGAGTTGCTCGACCGCGTCGATCACGCCCTCCGGGCCGCCGCGCCGGTTGGAGCGCACGATCTCCGCCGTCATCGGCAAGCGCTTCTGCTCATAGGCCATCAGCGCCTGGCGCGGATGCTCGGAGCGCGCCAGCAGGTCCGCCAGACAACGCGCGTCGAGAATGGCCTGCGAGGCGCCGTTCGAACCGACCGGATACATCGGATGCGCGGCGTCGCCGAGCAGCGTGACGCGTCCACTGGACCAATAGGGCAAGGCATCGCGATCGCAGGTCGGATATTCGTAGAATTCAGGTGTTGCCGAAATCAGGTTCGGCACATCGACATGGGGCACCGAGAACCGCGCGACATGCGGCATCAATTCCTCCCGCTTGCCCGGCCGCGACCAGTCCTCGCGGCGCGGCGGCGGCGTATTGCCGTCGCCGATTTTCACCAGCACCGCCCAGTTGGTCAGGCGGTTGGCCGGGCTCGAGCCCTCCGCGATCGGATAGACCACGACCTTGGCGTTGAGGCCACCGGCGACGATCATCGAACGGCCGGTCAGAAACACCGGCCAGTCGCGCGCGCCGCGCCAGAGCATCAGCCCGTTCCAGCACGGCGGCCCCTCATTCGGAAACAGCATCTCGCGCACCCGCGAATGAATGCCGTCGGCGCCGATCAGAATATCGCCGCGCACGGTCTTGATGTGGCTGCCCATGCGATCGAAGAAATAAGCTGTGACGCCGCCCTCGTCCTGGGTGAAAGCGCCAAGCCGGCAACCAGTGTGGATGGCGTCCTTCCCAAGCCGCTCCTCAACGGCGTGGTGGATCACGCTTTGCAGCCGGCCGCGATGGATCGAGAATTGCGGCACGTCGTGGCCGGCATCGATGCCGCGGACGTCGCGCCAGACTTCCTGACCATGGCGATTGAGATAGTAAAGCACGTCGGTGCGGATCGCGACGTCGTCGAGCTTTTGCAGCAGGCCGAGGCCGGCGAGTTCGCGGATCGCGTGCGGCAGCGTATTGATGCCGACGCCGAGTTCGCGGATCGTATCCGCCTGCTCGAACAATTCGCAACCGATGCCGCGGGCGCGCAACATCAGCGCCGTGGTAAGGCCCCCGATACCGCCACCGACGATAATCGCCTTCATCGCTCTACTCCACTCACACCGAGACACCTTGCGACGGCCCTAACGTCGCATGGCGCCTCACTCGGCTGCAAGCGGCTTTGTGGCCTCCGCCTTCAGCTCGGCCCGGGTCTTCGGCTTAGCCTTAATTTTCAGATCCTCGAAATCCTGCCGGTCGCGGACGCTGTTGCGGAAAATCTGCTCCTTGCCGGGCAGATATGGCGGCGGGCAGAACACCCCCCCGGCCCCGTACCAGGCCGCGGCCTTCAGCGTAAACGCCGGGTCAACCAGATGTGGGCGCCCGAGCGCCACCAGATCGGCCCGGCCGGCGGCAAGGATGGTATTGACCTGATCGGCGGTGGTGATGTTGCCGACGCACATGGTCGCGACACGGGCCTCGTTGCGGACCTGGTCGGAGAACGGCGTCTGGAACATGCGGCCATAGACCGGCTGGGAATCGCGCACGGTCTGCCCGGTGGAGACATCCACGAGGTCGACGCCGGCCTCGGCAAAGGCCCGCGCAATATCGACCGCGTCCTCGCCGGTGATGCCGCCGTCGGCCCAGTCGGTGGCGGAAATACGCACCGACATCGGCTTGTGCGCCGGCCACACCGCCCGCAACGCCTCGAAGATTTCCAAGGGATAACGCAGACGATTGGCAAGCGAGCCGCCATAGGCGTCGGTGCGCTGGTTGGTCAGCGGCGAGATAAAGCTCGCCAGCAGATAGCCGTGGGCGCAGTGCAGCTCCAGCATGTCGAAGCCGCAAGCTTCGCCCCGCTCGGCCGCGACAACGAATTCGGCCTTGACCGCGTCCATCGCGGCGCGGTCCATCTCGCGTGGCACCTGGCTGTCGGGGAAATAGGGAATGGGCGAGGCCGAGATGACGTCCCAGCCGCCTTGCTCCAGCGGACGGTCCATGCCGTCCCACATCAGCCTGGTGGCGCCCTTGCGGCCGGCATGGCCGAGCTGCAGGCAGATCTTCGCCGCCGAATTGGCATGGATGAAATCGACGATGCGCCGCCAGGCGGCTTCCTGCTCGTCGTTCCAGAGGCCCGCGCAGCCGGGCGTGATGCGCGCGTCGCGCCCCACACAGGTCATCTCGGTAAAAATCAGACCTGCGCCGCCGACCGCGCGCGATCCGTAGTGCACCAGGTGGAAATCGCCGGGCACGCCCTCCTTTGCCGAATACATGCACATCGGCGACACCACCGCGCGGTTTGGAAGCGTCATCTCGCGCAGCCGCAACGGCTGGAACATCGGCGCCAAGGGGTTCTCGACATCGACGTCGAAACCCCTGGTGCGAACTTGCCTGGCAAACGCCTTGTCGACTTCGCTGACAAAATCCGGCGCACGAAGCGTCAAGTTGTCATAGGTGATCGCCTTGGCCCGCGTCATGACGCCGAAGGCGAACTGCACGGGGTCGAAATCCCAGAACCGATCGACGTGCTCGAACCAGACCAGCGAGACGTCGGCGGCGTGCTGGGTCTTCTCGACTTCCTCGCGGCGGCCCTGCTCATATTGCTGCAACGCGGCCGCGACGGTGGGCGCCCGATGCATGGCATCCGCCAATGCGATCGCGTCTTCCATCGCAAGCTTGGTGCCGGAGCCGATCGAGAAATGCGCGGTCGCCTTGGCATCGCCGAGCAGCACCATGTTGTCCTTGACCCAGCGCTTGCTGCGGATCATCGGGAAATTCCGCCACATCGAGCGGTTGGTCAGGATCGGGTGGCCTTCGAGGAACCAGCCGAAGATCTCGGCCATTCGGTCGGCCGATTGCTTCTCGCTCAGGCCCGTCAACCCCGCGCGCTTGAAGGTTTGGGGATCGGTCTCGAAAATCCAGGTCGAGCGCCCCGCCTCATATTGATAGGCATGCGCGATGAACGGCCCCCACTCGGTCTCCTGAAAAATAAAGGTGAAGGCGTCGAGCGGCCGGGTCGAGCCCATCCATGCGAACATATTGGAGCGCAGATCCACCTCGGGCTGGAAATGCGCGACATATTTGTCGCGGAAACGGCTGTTGATGCCATCGGCCAGCACCACCAGATCGGCATCGGCAAAGCGGGCCTCATCCTCGATGTCGGCCTCGAAAATCAGGTGGACGCCGAGTTCGCGCGCCCGCTCCTGCAGAATCAGGAGCAGCCTGCGGCGCGAGCAGCCGCAAAAGCCGTTACCGCCGACCCGGTGCACCGTGCCACGAAAGTGCACGGCGATATCATCCCAATAGGCGAATTCCTGGGTGATGCGGCGATAGCTTGGGGGATCGTATTCTTCGAAATTATCGAGCGTGGCATCGGAAAACACCACGCCGAAACCGAAGGTATCGTCGGCGCGGTTGCGCTCATACACGGTGATCTCGGCTTCCGGCCGCTGCTTTTTGAGCAGGATCGCCGAATAAAGACCGGCCGGTCCGCCACCGATGATCGCGATCTTCATGGGAGCCTCCGGCACGGCTATCGGACCATCAGAATATTTTAAACCTAAAACATTTTTCCGGCAAGCCCGGATTAGCCGCTCAATTGCCCTGAAACACCGGCTTGGCTTTGTTCGAAAACGCCTCGAAAGCACGGGCAAAATCCGCCGTCGTCATGCACAGCGCCTGCGCGATCGCCTCGGCCTCGATCGCCTCTTCCACCGACATCGCCCATTCCATCGCCAGCATCCGCTTGGTCACGGTATTGACGAAGGTCGGCCCCTCCGTGATCTGCTTCGCCAGGATTTGAGCCTGCGACAACACCTGCTCGGGCGCGACGTGCGCGCCTCACACCTCTCCGCCGGCTACCGCGATCGCCTGCCCCGTGATCGCGCCGGCGCCCTCGCCGCACAGCCACAACACCGCGTCGGCGACTTCCGCTGGGCTCACGAGACGCCCCTGCGGATTGTGCTTGGTCAGTTCGGCCACCGCCTGCGCATGGCTGCGACCGGTCTTTTTCATGATGTTGTCGATGCTGCCGGCAACGAGATCAGTGTCGGTGAAACCGGGGCATACCGCATTCACCGTCACGTGCGTCGTGGCAAGCTCCAGCGCCAGCGAACGCACCAGGCCGACCACGGCATGCTTGGCGGCGCTATAGGCGCTGACATAGGCATAGCCCTTCAGGCCGGCGGTCGAGGCGACCGCGACAATGCGGCCGTATCGGCGGCCGCGCATCGACGGCAGCACGGCCTGAATGGTGTGGACCACGCCCATGAAGTTGACGTCCATCATTCGCCTAAACAGTGCCGCGTCGGACTTTCCGAATGGCGCGGATTCCGCGATACCGGCATTGGCGATCAGGATGTCGATCGGCTGACGCCGTGATGCTTCCGCGATCGCGACATTGACGGCGGCCTGATCGGCGACGTCGGCCACGGCAGCGAAATGCGCGGCGCCCGCGGCGACCGCCTCATCCAGCGTTGCACGATGGCGGCCAAGCACCGTGACGGTCGCTCCCGCCTGCGTCAGCGCGGACGCGATCTCCCAGCCAATGCCCCGCCCACCTCCGGTCACGAGCGCGTGCAGGGAATGCGGCAGTCCGGGCATGCGCAGCCTCCCCCGAATGAATTCATCGACAGCGAGCTTTGCGTATATTTTAGACTTCAAGCTTTTGCAAGAAATCTGCTCTGGACGAGCGCGAGAGGCCAGCCGTGCTTGACACGCGAAGTGCCGCATGTAGCGTCGAGTTAAACAGAGGGAGATGGCTATTTCAACAAGTCGGACAAGCCGGCGCGGGCGTTGTTCTGGGTGTCGCCGACGCGGAAACTCGAGGCGCTGTTCAATCAGCTTCACAATCTGTCGGATGTCGCCGAAATCGCCGCATCTCGGCCGAGCATGAAGTGAACTTCCCGCCGCCGGAGGCCAACGATTAGCGCTTCAGCGCGGGGCGCTTTGGGTGACGGCGGCAAGGCTCGACGGCGACCAGCGCCATTCGTCGGAGGCAAGCTTGCCGGCAACCATGATCAGCGTTGCCGCCAGCAACAGCCGTAGCGCCATTTCTGGCACGCGGGCCGCGCAGTAGCTGCCGATGACAATGCCCGGCAGGGAACCGATCAGCAGCACGCCCATCAGTTGCCAGTCGATCGCGCCCATCGCCCAGTGTCCGATCCCGGCAATCAACGTCAGCGGCACCGCATGCGCGATGTCGGAGCCGACGATACGCGACATCGGCAGCTGCGGATAAAGCAGCAGCAGCGCGGTCACGCCGACCGCGCCAGCCCCGACCGACGAAATCGAAACCAGTACGCCGAGTCCGGCGCCCACAAGGACGGTCGCGCGTGCGATCGTAGCGGCGTCGTACCGCTCCAGCCGCCACCGCAGCGTCTCGATCACCGCCTTGCGGAAGATCAGCGACACCGCCGTCAGCAGCAGCGCAAAGCTCAGCACGGAATTGACGAGGCTGCGCGCGGCTTCGGCGTTGAGATCAAGCTTCCACAGAACAAGCAGCGTAACGATGCTGGCCGGGATGCTGCCGCTGGCAAGACGGATGACCGCCGGCCAGTGGATGCTCCGCGCCCAGCCATGCACGACGCCGCCACCGGCCTTGGTTGCGGCGGCGTAGAGCAGATCGGTACCGACCGCTGTCGCCGGGTGCACGCCAAACAGCAGGATCAGCAATGGCGTCATCAGCGAGCCGCCGCCTACGCCCGTCATGCCGACAAGCAAGCCGACGCTAAAGCCCGAAGCGACGTAGAGGGGATCGATTACCGACATTCAGTGGGCCTCAGCGTCTACACATGATCGCCCGATCACGACGTAGTAGGCTGGCGGACATCGCAAAAGTTCCTCATCGGGTCGGCGCGGGGGCGGACGCCAAGCCCTGACCATCAACGACAATCAGGTAGGATCATATTTCCCGCCGCGGCAATAGCATGGGCGAAAAAAGAATGATCCTTTCGTCGTTGGGGGTCCGGTGGAGATTTCTACCTTTGCGCCGGGAGGCCGCGAAACGGGTCCCTCCACCGGCTACCGCTGGCGATTGTTTCGCCCGATTCGTGGTCGGTAGATACCGTCGACCGGCTGACCCCATCCATATCCCGCTCAAATTCGCCTTAATGCCGTCAGCACAACCTGCGGCGTCAGCGGAATCTCCGTAATGACCGCACCGAACGGCTTCAGCGCATCGTTCACCGCATTTGCGACCGCCGCCGCCGCCCCCGCGGTTCCCGCCTCGCCCGCGCCCTTGGCGCCGAGTTCGGTCTCCGCGGTCGGCGACACCACGTGACCGACATCTATGTCAGGCATTTCGCCGGACATCGGAACCAGATAATCGGCCATGTTGGCGTTGGTCAGCTGGCCGCGCTCGTCGTAGATGCATTTCTCGAACAGCGCCGCGCCAAGACCCTGCACCACGCCGCCGCGGATCTGCTCGTCGACCAGTTGCGGATTGATGAGGGTGCCGCAATCCTCGACAACCCAATGCCTCAGCAATTTGATGAAGCCGGTGTCGGTATCGACTTCAAGCCACGAAGCCTGGACGCCGTTGGTGAAGGCGAACGGGTATTCGCGGGGCACGAAATGGCGCGTCGCCATCAGTTCGGGCTGAATGCCCGGCGGCAAGGTGTCCGGGCGAAAATAGACGATCCTGGCGAGTTCGCGCAGTTCAATCCGCGGCGCTCCATCGCTCGCATTCACCACCGCATTGTTTGCGATGTCGAGCTCCGTGGGAGAGGATTGCAGGATGGCGGCTGCGACGTCGAGGATGTTCCTGCGCAGGATCTTCGCGGCCTGAAGTGCCGCCTCCCCGCCGATGCCGGCGCCGCGCGAGGCCCAGGTGCCGCCGCCATAGGGCGTGTGATCGGTATCGCCTGATATGACGCGCACGCGCGCCATCGAGACACCGAGCACACTGCCGACGATTTGCGCCGTGAGCGATTCCGAGCCCTGCCCTTGCTCGGTGATGCTGGTCTGGCAAATCACAGCGCCTTGCGCGTCGAGCCGCACCGCGACGCCATCCTGTGACGAAATCCTGGCGCCGCCGACGCCATAGAACGCCGCACTGGGATTGGTGACCTCGATGAAACTGGCGATGCCGATGCCGCGATGAATGTTCTTCCTGCGGAGCGCCGCCTGCTCGGCGCGCAGCGCCTCGTAGTCCATCATCGCCATCAGCTTGTTCATCGCGGCGTGATGCGACAACAGCTCGAACCGCAAGCCGGAGGGCGACGCGCAAGGGTAAGCGTTATCGGCAATGAGATTGCGGCGGCGGATTTCTACCGGGTCCATCCCGATCCGCGAGGCCGCCAGGTCGACCAGG
The DNA here is from genome assembly GCA_963753875.1 of uncultured Alphaproteobacteria bacterium. Classification (GTDB taxonomy): domain Bacteria; phylum Pseudomonadota; class Alphaproteobacteria; order Rhizobiales; family Xanthobacteraceae; genus Bradyrhizobium. Next base: position 114,706 of record CAVWDY010000033.1, read on the forward strand.
CCTTCGGTCACCGAGCACGCGATGGGATGGCCGACCGCGCGGTACTGGCACATCACATTTTTATTCTGGAACACGACGCGGGCGCGGGCGCGATAATTCTTCGTCACATACGGCCCACCGACCAGATTGACGACCTGGTTGGCTTCGATGGCGCTGGTGCGCGGGTACATTGAATAGGGACCGATGCCCGTGAGATCGTCGATCTCGAACGCCGTGATGGTTCCGTCGCGTTTGACGCCGATGCGCCCCTTGCAGCGATGGTCGCGGGCGTGAATATCCGTGTTGAAGCTCTCGACCCGGTCGGCGACGAACTTGATCGGCCGGCGCAACAGTTTCGACAGCGCATAGGTCGCCATTTCGTCGGCGTAGATATGAACCTTGATCCCGAAGGACCCGCCGACGTCCTTGCAGACCACGCGAACCTGCGACTCCTCGAGGCCCAGGTGAAGCGCCGCGATGTTCTGCACCATGTGCGGCGCCTGCGTGCCCTGGTAGATCGTCAGCCGCGCCTCGGCGGCGTTCCAGTCCGCCACCACCGCGCGCGGTTCCAGCGTCACGCCGGTGTGCCGTCCGAAGACGAAGTCCGCTTCCACAATTTCGTCGGAACCGGCAAAGGCCGCATCGACAGCGCCGGCGTCGAGGTTGCGCTCGAAGGCAAGATTGTCGCCGAGCGAGGGATGAATGACCGGCGTCTCGGGATCAAGTGCGGTGCGCATATTCGTCACCGCCTCCAATTCCCTGTACTCCACCGTGACAACTTCGGCGGCATCCTCCGCGACCGCGCGGCTCGTCGCAACCACGGCGGCGACCGCCTCGCCCTGCCAGCAGACGCGGCCGATCGCGATCGCGTGCTGGGCTGCTGATTTGAGGCCCTTCAAGTGCGAGAGCACGCCAACCCACGGCGTGATGACGGAGGCGAGCTCCTCGCCGGTCACGATCGCGATGACGCCCGGCATTTGCCGCGCCGAGCTGGCGTCGATCCCGACAATTTTCGCGTGCGCATGCGGCGAACGCACGAACACCACATGCGCCATCCGCGGCAGTTCCATATCGCTGCCATAAAGCCCGCGCCCCTGCATCAACCGATCGAGATTGGGTCGCGGCACCGTCTTGCCGATGTATGAATTCGGCCGATCGAGCACCGAGAGCGTTTCCGGATTTGCGGGTAACGACGTCATGGTTTGCGCTCCATGCGCGCCCGCGCGGTGGTCTCGACCGCATCGATGATGGCCTGATAGCCAGTGCAGCGGCAGTAATTGCCGGAGAGATGCTCGCGGATTCGCTCCCGGTCGGGCTCGACCTCCTGCCTCAGGAAATCCTGCGCGGCGATCAGCATTCCCGGCGTGCAAAAGCCGCATTGCAGGGCATTGCGATCGCGAAAGGCGGCCTGCAGGTCAGCGATCTCGCCGCTGTCGGATAATCCTTCGATGGTCTCAATGGCAGCGCCATGCGTCTGCGCCGCCAGCATCAGGCAGGATCGAACGATCTCCCCATTCACGCGCACGGTACACGCACCGCACACCCCGTGCTCGCAACCGACATGCGTTCCCGTGAGCTTGAGTTGCTCGCGCAGGAAGTCCGCGAGATTGAGGCGTGGCAGGACCTGCGCGTCGACGCGCTCGCCATTGACATGAAGCGAGATTGACAAAGGCGCCGTCACAGAGATCCCCCGGCACTCAGATCGGGACGGCCGAGAAGCGCCGACACGCACCGCGCCAAGAGCACCTTCGCCAGATGCCGGCGCATCGAGCTGCTTGCCTGCTGATCTTCGGGTGGATCGAGCTCTTCGCCCAGATCGTCGGATGCTTCCGACAACAACGCCGGCGTGACAGAAGTCTTGAGAAGCTTTGCTCCGGCGTTTGCCAACACCGGCCGATTCCCAACGGCAAAGAAGACCGGCCGAAGATCGGCCAGCATGTCATTTTCCACAATCGCCTGCGCCGCCAGGCCGACGATGGCGTAATCGCCGTGACGCCTGGCGAATTCGCAGAAGAAATGCGCGGATTTTTTTGGCGCGACCGGCAATTCGACCGCAACCAGCAATTCCTGGGCCGACAGCGCCGTCTCATAAATTCCCGTGAAGAAATCCCGGGCCGGAACGCGGCGCTCGCCGGCGGATCCGCTGATGATGATAGTCGCGTTCAGCGCAACCATGCAGGCCGGCAGTTCAGAGGCAGGATCGGCATGCGCGAGGCTGCCGCCGATCGTACCCCGGTTACGGATCGCGGGATGCGCAACATGAGCGACGGCGTCGGTCAGCAGAGGCGCATGCGCGGCGATTTCGGGAGACTTCAGGAGATCGGCGTGGCGCGTCAGCGCGCCGATCGTAACGACGCCGCCCCTGACCGCAATACCACGCAGCTCGTTGAGGTCACCGATATCGACGATCAGTTCCGGCGCCACGAGGCGGAGATTCATCGCGGGCATCAGGCTCTGGCCGCCCGAAAGTACTTTCGCCCGCTCGCCATGCGCAACCAGCAACTCGATCGCGTTTCCAACGCTGGTTGCACGGGCGTAGCTGAAAGCCGAGGCTTTCATTGGTGTGACCTCCCCGGCCGGATTTTGGTAAATTTTTTGGGATTAGACGGCGGTGCCTGCCAAAGGTCAAGCTTGTTTATCGACCGATTATTTCTGATGACTAGACTTTCGGATTGGTCATAATGGCATGAAACGCGCGACCGTTTCGGAACGCAACAAAATCAGCTCCGGGGAGGAGCATGCGATGAATCTGGGTTTCTTTACCATGCCGATCCATCCTCTCGAGAAGGATTGGCAGCTCTCGCTCCGGGAAGATCGCGAAGCCTTCCTGCTGGCCGACGAACTTGGATTCAACGAGGCCTATGTCGGCGAGCACGTCACCGACAAGGCCGAGAACATCACCTCCTGCATCGCGTTCCTCGCCTGGATCGCAGCCGCGACCAAGCAGATCAAGCTCGGCACCGGCACCATCAACATGCCGAACACCCATCCGGCGACGGTGGCCGCCACCATGGCGATGCTCGATCACATGCTCGATGGGCGCCTGATTTTCGGCATCAGCCCCGGCGGGCTTCTGTCAGATGCTGAATTGTTCGGCAATCTGGACGCCAATCGCACCGAGATGTTTCTCGAATCGATCAATCAGGTGCTCGACATCTGGGCCAGCGAGCCGCCGTATAACTTCAAGGGAAAATACTGGAACATCTCGACGGAACGGACGCTGATTGGGGATATCGGGCAAGGGTTTATCGCGAAACCTCTGCAGCGGCCGCATCCGCCGATCGTCGTCACCGCGGTGGCGCCGTTCTCAAAGGGCGTTGCCGAGGCCGCGGTGCGCGGCTGGGATCCGATTTCGGCGAACTTCCTGATGCCGGCCTGGGTGAAAAGCCACTGGCCAAAATATGTCGAGGGCTGCGAGCGCGGCGGTCGCCCGGCGAATCCAGCAAACTGGCGCGTCGCCAAGAGCGTGTTCGTGGCCAAGGACGCGGCGACGGCAAAAGCCTACGCGACCGACCCGAACGGCCCTTATGTTTATTACTATCGCTCGCTGTTCACCAAATTGAAGAAGAACGGCCGCATCGAGCTGTTCAAGACCCGCCGCGACCAACCCGACGACGAAGTGACGCTCGAGATGGTGTGCGACAAGCTCATCATCTATGGAACGCCGGACAGCGTCGCCGATCAGTTGCTGGGGTTCCAGGACGAGGTCGGGACGTTCGGCACGCTGCTATATGCCGGCAAGGACTGGAAAGACCGCGAGCTCGGACGACAGTCCATGATTCTGATGGCTGAAAAGGTGATGCCGCGGGTCAACGCCGGCACCTCGAAACGGTCCAACGCCGCGGAATAAGCTTCAAAAATATCGAGGACCGCGAGCGAGATCGGCGACTGGTACCGCGCCGAAATGTCGAAGTCACAATGACCGGAAGCCGCGCATGATCAATGCCGCCGTCGTTGGCCTGGGCTGGTGGGGACAAAATATCCTCAAGAACCTCCTTAACAGCCCGGTCATCAAGCCCGTGCTGGGTGTCGATCCCCTGGAGCAGGCCAGGGCGTCGGCCGCGGCGCTCGGGGTCGAGACCGCAACGCGTTTTGAGGACGCGCTGGCGAATCCCAAAATCAATGCCGTCATTCTCTGCACGCCCCAGGAGCGGCACGCCGAACAGATCGTCGCGGCCGCGCGGGCGGGACGCCACGTCTTCTGCGAGAAGCCGCTTTGCACGACCGCCGCGGACGCCGAGGCAGCACTTGCCGCCGTGCAGAAGGCGGGCATTCAATTGGGTATCGGCCACGAACGCAGGTTCGAACCCGCCGTCATCGAGATGCGAAAGCGGTTTGCGGCCGGTGAATTCGGCAATCCGCTGCTGCTGGAAGGAAATTTCAGTCAGGATATGTTCCTGAAACTGCCTCCCGACAATTGGCGATTGTCGAAGACGGTGAATCCGGCCGGCCCGCTCTCGGCCACCGGCATTCACATGGTCGATCTATCGATCGCGTTTCTGGGACGGCCGACCAGTGTGTGGGCGCGGTTGGCGCAATTGGGCAGCAATTTCGAGAATGGCGATACGATGTCGATCACGCTGGGGTTTGCAAGCGGCGCCACCGCCACCCTGGGCGCGGTGCTGGCGACGCCGTTCATGGGACGGCTTGCGCTGTTGGGATCGAAGGGGTGGATGGAAATTCGCGACCGCAGCCATCCGCAAAATTCAACCGGATGGGACGCGATCAGCGTGCACCGGGATGAAACGCCGGTGAGTGCTTTCTATCCGCCGCACCCGGCAGTGCGCGACAACCTCGAAGCTTTCGGCCGCGCCGCACTGGGCCAGACGCCCTACCCGGTCACTCCCCATGAAATGCTGTCGAACGTCCGCAGCTTCGAGGCGATCCAGCGATCGGTCAAAAGCGGCGGCATCGAGAAGATCTGACGCTCTCGTTTTTTGATTTGACGCGTTTTCTTAACGCGAACCGGTCCCCACCCCCGGATCGAGTCCGATGGCATGCTTCGCTCGAAAACGCTCTATACGACCGCCTTCACCGGGGATTGCCGGACGCCATCGGCGGCTCCAAAAACCCGCTCAAAGCCGGCCAGGAAAGCGTCCAGCGCATCGCTGATCATCTGTTCCTTGTCTTCGAGCACAGACAACTCGTAGATGTATTTGCGGACACCGTAATAAAAAATTCCGCTGTGAAACACCCAGGCCATCTCTAGTTCGGCCGCGGTCGGCCTGCTTTGCAAGGGTAATCCCGCTTCATGGCGGCACTCCCTGATGATGCGGGTTAAAATCTTGTCTCGCACCACGCCGACATACCATCGGTTGATGTCGAGCCCCTTCAGGCCCGAATAGAGATAGATCCGAATCCATTTGCGAGTGAAGATCACGTTGGTATAGGCGTTATAGAATTCCTGCAGCCGGTCGCGGATCGGCCGCGAGCGGTCGGACAGGAGCTTCTCCCATCTGGTATCAAGGGGTTCAAGATAGACCGTGCGATAGACTTCCTTGATCAGATCGTCCTTGCTTGGAAAATAGCGATACAATAACGGCTGGGTCACGCCGAGCCGGCGCGCCAGCGCGCGTGTTCCGCCGCCAAATCCCTCCTCCGAGAAAAATTCCGTCGCCTTGGCGACGAATTCCTTGCGGCGATCGTCCGGGGACAACCGCTTCTGCTTGGCGCGGGCGCGCTTGGGCGATGCTTTCTTGCTCATGACCCCGCCGCCACCGGAACGTCGTCGGTGCCAAGAAATCGCCCATAGCCGCCCCGGGCAAACAACAGCGGCTCTTGCCGGTTGTAGGCGTAGGCCTCGACGGCGCCTAAGAAGATGACGTGGTCGCCGCCGTAATATCGACTGGCGGCGCGGCATTGGAAATGGGCGACGCTGTCGGCGAGAAGCGGCGCGCTGCCAAGACCCGGTGTCCATGTCACGCCCGCAAATTTGTCCGCCGAAGGCTTTGCGAATTGGGCCGCAAGCGCCTGCTGCGACGCGCCAAGCACGTTGACCGCGAAATGGCTGGCGTTCTGGAAGATCGGCAATCCCTGCGAAAACATCCCCAGGCTCCAGAGCACGAGCGGGGGATTAAGCGACACCGAGGCGAACGAATTGCAGGTCAGCCCGTAAGGTTTTCCGTCAGTCCCCATGGCCGTGAGGATGGTGACGCCAGTGGCGTAAGTGCCGAGCGCGTTGCGAAAATCCCTGGGATCGATGGCCGAGCTGCCGCTCGCCAGTTCGTTGGCAGGATCAGGCTCGGTTGGATGCTTCGGCGCGTCGCTCATCCTCTCGGCCTCAAAGCGTCAGGTTTTCGGACGGCAGGCCGAGCGCGACGCGCCCGTAATTGGTGCCGGCCGCGTCAAAATTGAACGCGATATGCGAATTGATCGCGTGGGCATCGCGAAACTGCCGTTGCAGGGCTCCCGACGTGTACAGCCCCCGCGCGCCGCTCGCGGCAAACAGCAACGACACGGCTTCGGTGCAGAGATTGACGGAGTAAGCCCCATCGCGCCGCGCTCTGGTCTTGGCGGCAATATCCGGAATGTAGCCGCGCCGTGCCTCGGCCATCGCTTCTATGCATGTCGAGCGCATGATCAGGCGCGCAGCGTCGATCTTGGAAGAAGCCTCGGCAATCTTGATCTGCGTCGTCTGGAGGTCGCCTAGCTTGGCGCGATTATAGGTTGACGCGCGATGCCGCGCGAGATCGACGTAGTCGTCGAGACAGGCCTGGGCGTTTCCGAGCGCCACGCCGGACAGCACGTAAGGAAACAACGAGAACACCGGCAGCGCATAAAGTGCGTTCGGGTTGACCGCGCTCCCTGGCGTCGGGCCGCCAGCGAGATCGTTCACCGCAACCGTCATCGGCTCGGCAACAAAGGCGTCGTCGACATCGACGTCATTCGATCCCGTTCCCCGCAATCCGGTCGCGTTCCAGGTGTCCTTGATGCGGTAGTCGCTCTTGTTGAGCAGGAAGATGCGATACTCGATGCCGTCGGCCTCATCGTCCGATGACACCACGCTTGCGAGCATATTCCATTCGCTGGAGTCCACCCCCGAGGAGAACGGCCAGCTTCCCCGCAGCAGATATCCGCCGTCGACCTTCCTGGCCCGGCCGGCGGGAAATATAAAGGAGGAGGCAATCAGCGCATTGGGATCCCTGCCCCAGACCAGATCCTGGGCGCGCTTGTCGAACATGGCGAGCATCCAGTGATGGCTGGAAAGATTGGCGAAGTTCCACGCCACTGAGGCATCCGCCTGCCCGATCGCATCGGCGCAATCGACCAGCCCGACGTAATCGAGCTCGGAGCCGCCGACGCGTTTGGGCTGCACGATCCTGAACAGCCCGGCCTCATGCAAATCGCGTTCGGTCTCCGGCGGCAGCCGCCGCAGCTCTTCGGTTCTGGAAGCACGATCGCGCAGGCGCGGGATCATAGCCCTGGCACGGGTAACCATGATCGCATAAGCGCGATCCTCTGTATCCGAGGGCGAGCCTGCATTTGGCTTCAGGCCGATACCTGTCATTTGCGGTCCTCGCTATCGCGCCCGGCGTGCGGCCTTCAGACGTGGCCGATCAAGATAGAGCGGGGCGGCCAGGCCCTCCTCGTTCTGTTGGGCGAATTCGCTCAGTAATTTCATCTCGGGAATCCGCGAGCGATCGAGTGTCGCAACATCAGGCCAGTCGATCTCGATCAGATTTCTGGAAGAATCCCTCAGATACATCTGAACGCCGCCATCGGGAAGCTCGTTCACGGAATTACGAAACGTGGTCGAATCAAGTGCGCCCATCGCCTTCGCCGCATCGTACGCCGCATCGAAGTCGTCCACGTCCACGACGAAATGCTGGTAGACCGGAACACGATCTTCCAGCTCGAAGATGTGCAATTGCAGTTCGCCGCAGCGCAGATATTTCGTCTTCAAGCCGAAATTGTAACTGGGGATGGTCTGCATGCCCAACACGGTCTCGTAGAATTTCACCAACTCCGCGAGATCCTTCGTGCCGATCGACAGGTCGTTGAAACCTGTGACTTTCATCCCTCGCCTCCCTTAGATAAGCAATCTGCGCCGCAACGCGACGAAAGCTGCTTGACCGGCCGACTGTTTGACGATTGTTTATCGCCCGATCACTAATTAAGGCGCGGCCCGCGTTGCCCGTCAATCGAATTCGACAGGGAGGGAACGAACAGCATGGACAAGACTGTTGGAATCGTCGGGCTTGGCATCATGGGTGGGGCGATCGCCCGCAACCTTGTCGATCGCGGGTGGCGCGTGATCGGCTTCGATACCGACGCCGCCAAACGCGCCGAGCTTGCGGCAGCCGGGGTCATCATCGCCGATAGCGTGGAACAGGTCACACGTGACGCGCCTGTCATCATGACGAGCCTGCCCACTCCCGCGGCGGTCGAGAGCGTGGCCAAAGCCATCGCCAATTCCGGCCAGCCGCCCCGGATTGTGATTGAACTCTCCACCCTCACCCTTGCGGACAAGCTCCGCTTTGAAGCCATCCTGAAACAAGCCGGCCACATCGCGCTGGATTGCCCGCTGAGCGGAACCGGCGCGCAGGCCAGGATGCGCGATCTTATCGTCTATGCCAGCGGCGACAGCAGTGCCATTGCGCGTTGCACGGGACTGTTCGCCGATTTCGCCAAGCAAAGCGCCGATCTCGGCGTGTTCGGCAATGGCAGCCGCATGAAGTTCGTGGCCAATCATCTGGTGGCGATCCACAACGTCGCCACGGCGGAAGCGATGATTCTGGCGGAACGCGCCGGGCTCGACCCGAAACTGGTCGTCGACATGGTCGGTCCAGGCGCCGGCGGCTCGCGCATGTTCCAGATGCGCGCGCCGATGATGGTCGAGCGCACCTACGAACCTGCGACCATGAAGGTTTCGACCTGGAAGAAGGACATGGCGATCATCGCCGAATTCGCCGACGATGTCGGCTGCGCAACCCCTTTGTTTACGCTGACGCAGCCGGTTTATACCGAAGCGATGGCGATGGGGCTGGGCGATCAGGACACCGCGGCGGTATTTGAGGTCCTGAAGAAGACCATCATCACCGCCCCCAAAACAGGCACCTCCAAGCAGGGAAAATAGCGCGACATATCTACGTTACCGCACTGCGTCAAAGACCTCGCAGGGCGTCCGCCATCTACATTTACCGAAATGTACGGCACGCTGGGCCAACGGCGTGGTTATCACTTGATCATTTATGACTTCCGTCCGATAAATCGTTCAATCAACGAAAAGCACGAAGAATTGATATTCGGCTGAAACGCCCCGGGAGGATTCATGAAGGTATCGCGACGCCAATTTGTCTCAACTATTGCCGGTGCTGGCATCGCCAGCGTGGCGGCTCCCAACCTTGTCTTTGCGCAGAACAGCGGACCGATCCGCATCGGCCTGTTGGCGGCCAAGACCGGACCGCTCGCCTCCGGCGGCATCGACATGGAACTTGCCCTGACGATGTTTCTGAAGGAGCGCGACAACACGCTCGCTGGCCGCAAGGTCGAGTTGATTTCCGCGGACACCGCCGGCGTTCCCGCCACCGCGCGCACCAAGGCGCAGGAACTGATCGAGAAGAACAACGTCCATTGCATGATTGGTCCGCTCGCGGCCTTCGAGGCGCTGGCGATCGCCGACTACCTCACCGAAAAGGAAGTACCGACGCTCGGCGTCGCCGCCGCGGAAGACATGACCCAGCGGCATCCGAGCCCGTGGTTTGTCCGCCTGACGTCAACTTCGGCGCAATGCGCCTACCCGTTGGCCGATTACTCCGCCAAGGAACTGAAATACAAAAAGATCGTCACCATCGCCGACGACTTTGCCTATGGCCATGAAATGTGCGCCGGCTTCCAGCGCGCCTTCGAGGACAATGGCGGCAAGATCATCCAAAAGATCTTCACGCCCCTGGCGACGCCGGATTACGGCAGCTACGTCGCCCAGGTGAAGAGCGCGGACGCGATCTTTCTCGGCACCGCCGGCTCCAACGGTTTCCGCTTCCTGCGCCAATTCATCGAATACGGCCTGAAGGACAAGATGGCCGTGATCGGCGGCATGACCGCGCTCGACGAATCCGTGCTTCGCAACATGGGCGATGAGGCGCTCGGGATCCTGACCACAAGCTGGTATTCGGCGGAACTCGACAATCCCCTCAACAAGGTCTTCGCGCCGGCGTTCCGCAAGCAGTTCAAATACGATCCCGGCTATTATGCCGGCAGCACCTACGTCTCGGGCGAAGTTCTGGAAGCAGCCCTCAAGACCATCAAAGCCAACGCGGAAGACAAGAAGGCGTTGATGGCGGCGATCCGCGGCAACAACGTGCAGACCGTGCGCGGGCTCGTCAAATTCGACGAATTCGGCAATGTGATCGGCGACGTCTATATCCGCAAGGTCACACGAAGCGACGGGCGGCTGGTGAATTCCGTCATCAAGACCTATCCGGACGTCAGCCAGTTCTGGACCTATGACAAGACCGCCTTCCTGAAAAATCCGGTCTATTCGCGTGATTATCCGCCGGCAAAAAACCTGGAGCTATAACCTTGCTTGAGTTGCGGGCCGAAAATCCCGCAACACTTCGAACAAGATCGAGAGCCGATGCAATTTTGGATCATCCAGGGTCTTAACAGCCTGTCGCTTGGTGGCCTGTTGTTTCTGCTCTCGTCGGGCTTCTCGCTGATCTTCGGCCTGATGCGGCTGGCTAACCTGACGCACGGCGCGTTCTTCATGCTCGGCACCTATTTCGGGGCAATCGCGCTGCGCTCCTATAGTGGCCTGAATATCTGGATAACCGCGCTCGGCGCTGGATTCGCGGTCGCGGCGCTTGGCGGCCTGTTCGAGCGGCTGGTACTCACCCGACTGAAGACCAATCAGCTCGGACAGGTGCTGGTGACGCTCGGCATGTCCTTCATCATTTCCGACGCCTGCCTGGTGTTGTGGGGAGGCGATTCCATCCCGGTGCCGACGCCGCACAACCTGCAGGCGCCGACGCGCGTATTTGGTTTCGTATTTCCGACCTATCGTCTGGTGCTGGTGGGCTGCGCTATCGGCGCTGCGATCGGGCTCTATTTCCTGATGGAGCGGACGCGGCTCGGTGCGATGATCCGCGCCGGCGTCGACGACAGGCAGATGGCGCGCGCGGTCGGCATCCCCGTCTCCAACCTGTTTACGATCGTGTTTTGCCTCGGCGCGGGCATCGCCGGTGCCGGCGGCGTGCTGGGCGGACCCATACTGTCCGCCTATCCCGGCCTTGACGCGGACATGCTGCCGCTGGCGCTGATCGTGGTCATTCTCGGAGGGATCGGAAGCCTGCTCGGCGCGTTTGTCGGCAGCTTCATCATCGGTTTCATCTACACATTCGGCACGGCGCTGTTTCCGGAGCTGGCCTACATCATCCTGTTCCTGCCCATGATCTTCGTCATCGCATTCCGCCCTCAGGGCCTGTTCGGGCGCGTCGGCGCATGAAGTGGATGGCTGCCGCCTTGCCCGCTGCGTTGCTTCTCCTGCTGCCGTTCTTCGCAGGCGATTTCTACATCAACCTCGCGAGCCAGATCCTGATCGCGGCGATCTTCGCGCTCAGCCTCAATTTGCTGGTGGGTTTTGGCGGCATGACCTCGCTTGGACACGCCTCCTATCTCGGTGTCGCCGCCTACTTTTCCGCGCTGCTGACAAGCCGCTACGGGTTCGGACATGGTTCGGCTGCGATCATGTCGATCATGGGAACAATTCTGATGGCGGCCTTTTTCGGGACCATCGCGCTACGCGCGACAGGCCTGGGGTTCCTCATGATCACGCTGGCTCTATCGCAGGTGCTGTGGGGCCTTGCCTATCGCATGTCGGATCTGACCAACGGCGACAATGGCATCGCGGGCCTCACGCGGCCGGCGCCGTTTGGCATTCCGCTCGACAGCGCCGTAGCGTTCTACTGGTTCGCCCTGATCGTGGCGGCGTTTGCATTCCTGATGATGGCGATTTTCGTGTCGTCGTCGTTCGGGTCGTCGCTGAAAGGCGTGCGCGACCAGCCGCGCCGGATGGCTGCGCTCGGCTTCAATCCCTGGATGATCCGCTGGATCACCTTCATCTATGCGGGCTTCTGGGGCGGTATTTCCGGACTGCTGTACGTCTATTACAACAAATACATTCACCCGACCTCGCTTTCGACCACGAGTTCCGCCGAAGCGCTGCTCAGCGTGATCGCCGGGGGATCAGGCACGCTCGGCGGCCCGGTCGTCGGCGCCACGCTGGTGCTCTTGTTGAAGAACTACGCCTCGGCCTATATCGAACGCTGGAACATGCTCCTGGGCCTGGTGTTCCTGTTCATCGTCCTCGTGATGCCGACCGGGATCGTTCCGGGCCTGAACAAATTGGCCGCTCGTTTGCGGAGGGGATCGCGATGACCCCGCTGACGTCAGACTATGCGCTGGAGATCATCGACCTGAACAAGTCCTTCGGTGGTCTTAGGGTCACGCAAAGTGTCTCACTCACGGTCCGACAGGGCGAACGCCGCCTGATCATCGGTCCGAACGGCGCCGGCAAGACCACGCTGTTCAACCAGATCTCAGGCGACATGCGGCCGAATTCAGGACAGATCAGGCTGTTCGGAACCGATGTCACGACATTTGCGCCCTACAGGCGCGCGCATCTCGGTCTGTCACGAACCTACCAGATCATCACGCTGTTTACCGGCGATACGCTCGAACACAATGTCACGCTCGGCCTGCTCGGCTTGCTTCCCTCGCGCTGGCAGATGTGGCGGCCATTGTCGTTCTACGGCGATCTCGCGCGTGAGGCCCGCCGCACCCTCGATACGGTCGGACTCCTGCATCTGGCCGATCATCCGGTGTCAGAGATCGCCTATGGTGAAAAGCGCCGGGTCGAGCTCGCGATGGCGCTGGCGCAAAAGCCGCGCGTGCTGCTGCTGGATGAGCCGCTGGCCGGACTTTCGAACACCGAACGATCGACGGTGAAGTCGCTGATCGCCTCGATCACACGAGAGACCGCTGTCATCATGATCGAGCATGACATGGATACGGCGCTGGACCTCGCGGAGACTGTCACGCTGCTCAACTACGGCCGCGTCATCGTCGATGGCGAACGCGATGTTGTGATCGCGGACGAGCGAACGCGCGAGGTCTATCTTGGCGCCTGACGCACTCAGTTTGACCAACGTTCATGCCTTTTATGGCGACAGCCATATCCTGCACGGCGTGGGCTTTTCCTTGCAGCCGGGCGGAGTGCTGGCGTTGCTCGGCCGCAACGGCGCGGGAAAGACAACCTGCATTTCGACCATCGTCGGCTTCCTGAAACCAAGGGACGGCGAAATCCGTCTGTTTGGCGAGCCGATCGGAGGGCTCAGTCCCGAACGCATTTCGCGCCTCGGCATCGGTCTGGTACCACAGGGGCGGCGGATTTTTCCGTCTCTCACGGTTCGGGAAAACCTCATCGTGGCGCAGCAGCGCGAAAGCAGCACCGAAAAGCCGTGGAATGTCGAGCGTATCTACGAGCTGTTTCCCCGGCTGCGCGAGCGCCATGCGCAATTCGCCGGCACCCTCTCCGGCGGCGAGCAGCAGATGCTGGCGATCGGACGCGCGCTGATGGGAAACCCCCGGGTACTCTTGCTCGACGAACCGTCGGAAGGTCTTGCCCCTCTGATCGTCGCCGAGGTTGGCCGCACCATCAAGCGGCTGAAGGAGGAAGGACAGTCCATTGTCCTGGTCGAGCAAAACCGCCAGCTGGCGCTTGATGTTGCGGATCAGGCCGTCATCCTCAACACCGGGCGCTGCGTGTTCGCGGGCAATGCCAGCGAAATCCTGAACAATGAAGCGCTGATTGCGCAAAATCTTGGCGTCTTTCACGCCCATTAGGCTAAACAATCCACCCTTGAGGTCAAAAAATGAAAATCGGCGTCTGCGGAACTGGACGAATGGGATCATCGATCGCGCAGCGGTTGATGTCGGTCGGGCACGAAGTCGGCGTCTGGAATCGCAATTCAGCGAAGACCAAGCCTCTGGTCGACGCCGGCGCAAAGACGTTCGCATCTCCCGCCGAACTCGCGGAAGGTTGCGAGGTCGTCATCGCCATGCTGCTGAACGACGCGGCGACCGAGGCGGTGTACCGCGGCCCCAACGGCCTCTTGAAAGCAAAGCTCGCCGGTAAGCTCGTGATCGATATGAGCACGGTGCGCCCGGACACGATGATATCGGTCGGTACGGCGGTGGCGCAGCTGGGCGCGGCCTTTGTCGAATGCCCGGTCGGCGGAAGCAAAGTTCCGGCCAAGGAAGGCAAGCTGTTCGGTCTTGTCGGGGGCGCGAATGCCGACGTCGCGCGGGCCATGCCGCTGCTCGAGCAGATGTGCCGCCGTATCGAACATGTCGGGCCGCTCGGCGCCGGCGCGACCATGAAGCTTGCCGTAAATCTGCCGCTCCTGGTTTACTGGCAGGCGCTTGGCGAGGCGCTCACCATCTGCAAGCCGCTCAATCTGCCACCCGACCGGCTGATCGATATCCTTTCCGACACCGCCGGCGCGCCTGCCGCGATGAAAGGACGCGGCGCCATTATCGCCAAGGTATTGGGCGGCGCGCCACTGGGCGAAACCGCATTCGGCATCACGGCTGCAAAAAAGGATCTGGCCACCGCCGTGCAATTCGCGGCGTCAATCCCTGCCGAGTTGCCGGTTGCCGCAAGCGCGCTGGCCTGCTTTGAAGAGGCGGAAGCTGCGGGCCTTGGCGAAGCCGACGCCACCACGGTCTCCGTTCGCTGGACCCAGCGCAAGCCGTCCAAATCCTAACTCACCCGCTTCGTCATCAGGCCCCGAACAATCCACGCAACAGCAGAGAAAATTCAATGATCGATCGCAAGAACCGCTACGGCCGCACTGCCGCACGTATCCACGACGCAGACGGCGTCGCCCGGCGCCCGTCGTCGACCACGATCGACATTCACGCCCACATCGTCGTGCCGCAGGCCGCCAAGCTCGCGCAACCCCATGTCGACCTCAGCCGGGTCCCGCTGGCGCATTTTGCCGATGCTGCCACCAGGGAAATCAATGCGCAGCAGGAAAAGGACGTCGGCGAGGTCATGACCACGATCGATCGCCGCCTGTTCGATCTCGACAAGATGGGCATCGACATCCAGGTCGTGGCGCCGGCGCCGCCCCAATGTTATTATTCGGTCGATCCCAAGATCGCGGAAGCCGCCCACCGTCTCGCCAATGACGGCGTGGCGGAATATTGCGCGCGCAAGCCCGACCGGTTTGTCGGGCTCGGCGTCGTCACGTTACAGGAGCCCGCACTCGCGGTGCGCGAGCTCGATTACGTCATGAAGAACCTGAAATTGAAGGGCGTCCAAATCCTGACCAATGTCGATGGCCAGGAATTGTCCGATCCGAAATTCCGTCCCTTCTTTGCTCACGCCGAGCAGCTCGGCGCATTCATCATGATGCATCCAAACGGATTCACCCATGGCGAGCGCCTGACCCACTTTTACTTCAACAACGTGCTCGGCAATCCGCTCGATACGACGCTTGCGCTTCACAACCTCATCTTTTCGGGAACGCTGGCGCGCTTTCCCGATTTGAAGCTAATGGCCGTGCACGGCGGCGGCTATCTGCCGGGCTATTCCGGCCGGATCGATCATGCCTGGGGCGCGCGGCAAGACTCGCATGGCGAATTGCCGTTACCGCCAACGACTTATTTGCGGCAGGTCTATCTCGACACCGTGGTCTTCAGTTATCACCAGCTCGCCTATCTGATCGACGTGTTCGGCCCCGACCGCATCGTGATGGGCACCGACTATCCCTTCGACATGGGCGAATACAACCCGATCGGGCACGTCGCAGGTGTTCACGGGATGGACGAGGCAACGCTCGCGCAGATCGCGGGCGGAAATGCCGCGCGAGTGCTTGGGCTCGATGTCTGAAGCAGAAGCCCGGGCGCGCTCAGTGATGCGCGCCCGCGGTCTTGTAGCCCGGCTGCTCGAACGGATGCGAGGTCGCGAATTCCGGCATCTTGAAGCAGCGGGCGGCAAGCGCGGCCACCACGGGATAAGCGCCTAGTTCAAGCTTGAGGAAATGCGCACCCACGACCTGGCCTGCGATGCAGATATCCGCAAGGCCAGGCTCAGCACCGAGCGCAAACGGCGCCGGCGCGCGGCGTGCCAGCAGCCTTTCATAGGTCGCAAGGCCTTCCGTCGTCCAATGCTTGCCCCAATTCTCGATCGCCTTGGCATCGGCGCCAAAGGCCTTGGCCAGATGATTGCGGACGCGGGGCACGACCAAAGGATGGGCATCGGCAATCGTCATCAGCGCGAGCGAGCGTGCATAGGCCCGCTCCCGCGCGTCTTCCGGCAACAGCCGCGGCCTTGGCTTTATATCGTCGAGATATTCCATGATCGCCATCGACTGGAACAGCGATTGGCCGTCATGAACGAAGGTCGGCACGACATGTTCGGGATTGATCGCATCATAACCCGGCTTGAATTGCTCGCCGGAAAGAATGTCGATCGGGGTTTCCTTGAACGGCAGGCCCTTGAGCTTCAAGGCGACCCGCACGCGAAATGAGGCAATCGATCGCCAAAACCCGTAGACTTGTATGCTCATCGAAAGACCCTCACGTGCGAATACGTTGCCGGCTACTCTACCATGTTGTGCTGCTGCCAGCGCAACAGATAAGCCTGCAATCGCCGGATCATGGCAGTCAGCGCTACCCCCACCAGCATCAGCACGATCACCGCGACCATCATCCCCGACGCTTCACCACGCGCCTCCGACTCGATAATAAGCCGACCGATGCCCCGTTCCGCACCGATGAATTCCCCGACGATCACGCCAATCAGCGCGAACGAGATCGCCGGAGAAAGCGAGGCGAATACCCAGGCCATCGTGGAGGGGATCACGACCGTGCGGGTGATCTGCCATTCGCTCGCGCCGAGTAGCCGCGCGGCATTGACAAAGCCCTCGTCGATCGAACGCGCACCCTCGAACGTGTTGAAGAAAACCAGAAACACCACCACGATCCACGACGTCACCACTTTCGAGGTGTCGCCGATCCCGAACGCCAGCACGATGATCGGCGCCAGCGCGATTCTGGGAATCGAGTTTACGGCGGTGATGAAGGGCTGGAAGATCGCGCTCAGCCGGTCCGACCTTCCCAGAATCAACCCGGCCGCAAAGCCGCTGGACACGCCGGTCACGAAACCAAAGAAGGTATTTTTGAGCGTGATGCCGGTCGCAACCCAGAGATTATTTTCGGTGCGAGCCATGCACTTGGCAAAGTCGCCGTTGAACCATCCATTGAATACGCCCAACTTCGATTTGAAGCAGCTCAGGATGAGAAAGTGCTGGAAGATTTCCGAGGGCTTGGAGACGAAATAAGGATCGAGCAAATCGGACACCAGCCAAGGGATGCTGGCGTGCAAATCATATCCCCATTGCCAGATCGACAAGACGACAATGCAGATCAGTGCCTGCCACGCCAATATACTGAGGGAACGGCGGCGCATCCTCATGGCTTGCGCCCCCTGACGAATTCCTCCCCGAGCGAGTGCCAGATGTGCTGGAACAATTCGGCGTAGCGCGGTGTCTCCCTCACCTTCACCGCATCGCGCGGCCGCGGAAAATTCACTTCGAACATATCCTTGATCATACCGGGACGTGCCGAAAACAGAATAATGCGGTCGGCCAGCGTCAAGGCCTCGCCGAGATCATGGGTCACGAACAGGACGGTTTGCTGCTCACGTTCCCAGATTCGAAGCAAGACTTCGTGCATATCGATCTTGGTGTGGGTATCGAGCGCTCCGAACGGCTCGTCCATCAGCAGTATTTGCGGCTCGACGACCAGCGTTCGCATCAGGGCCGCGCGCTGGCGCATGCCGCCCGACAGTGCCGACGGGTAGGCTTGCTCGAAGCCCAGGAGGCCTGCTTGCGCGACGCAGGCCGCGATGCGTTCCTTGCGCTCGGCATCGCCAACGCCGGCGAGCTGCAGGCCGTAACCAATATTATCGGCCACCGTGCGCCAGGGAAACAAGGTATCGCGCTGGAAAACATAACCGACATTGGGCGTCGCCTTGCCGACAACGACCGGCACACCGTCGATCAGTATCTGACCGCTGCTCGGCCTTATCAATGTCGCGATCATGTTAAGGATCGTGCTCTTGCCGGAACCGGACGGCCCCAGCAAGGCAACGAACTCGCCGCGTCGAACGTTAAAGGAGATATCGCGTACCGCCTCGATAGCGGTCCCGGCGAGCTGGAACGATTTGCTCAATCCCCTGACATCGATCCGATGAACATCCGGCGATCGATAGAGCGGCATTGCAAACCTGTCCGGGTCTTTCAAAATCTCTGGCTTTCAACTCGCGGGCTTTCAACCCGGATACGCTTTTCGCGCCGCCTCGGCGAAGTCAGGGCTGACGACCTCGGCAATCGTGAGCGGCTTGATACCAGTCATTTCCCGGAACCAGACCTTTTCGCCGCGCGCGAAGCTCGCCGCGTCGACGGTGCCTTCGTAGTCCGCGACCTTTTTCAGCGCCGTAATTTCGAGAATATTTGCGCCGCGCGATGTGCTGCCGACGTAGGGTTCGATCATGTCGTAGATCTCGTCCGGCGAATGCGCCTTGATCCACTGCGTGGCGCGCCATAACGCCGTGACGAAAGCCTGCATCTTGGGCGGATCCTTGTCGATCGTCGACTGCACGGTGAAATGCGCCGTCACCGGCACCTTGCCGCCGATATACTTGTTCCAGATCGCCTCATCCGTTCCATCGAACAAAAGCGTGCCCCAGCCCTGTTCCATCGAGTCATTCAGCAGGGACAGTGAGCTCACGAGAACATCGACCTGCTTGGTTTTCAGCGAGCCCAGCATGGTATCGACATTGCCGGTTCCGATCCAGGTTACCTTCTCGGCGAGCCCCATTGTCTCCATGTAGTAGGACGACCAGACGTGGTTGGTGCCTCCCAGCGACGACACCGAGACGATCGGCTTGCGCCCATCTGGCCTCTTCCATTCCGTCAGCTTCTCCAGCGTCGTAATGCCCTGATCCCAGAGATCCTTGCGGATGATGAACATCACCGAACTGCTCCGCGTGTCGGTCGGCATCAGAATCCGCCCGGCGCGCCCATGATTGCTGAGCTGCATCGGATGGGTCACATCGCCGATACCGATATCGCCCTGCGATGAAGCGATGATCTCGCGTGTCTTGACGCCGCTGCCACCTTGAATCAGCTTGCAGTCGAGACCCGCTTCCTTGAAGTACCCATTTCGATCGGCGACAAATTGCGACTGATAGATGGGCACCGCGACCGGGTAGATCACGCGACCGTTCATGTTTTCGGCCCGAGCCCGGCCCGTGGCGAGGTAGGCCCCGCTGCCAGCAATAATGGTGAGCGCCGAACGTCTTGTGAAGTGCATTGCCATCACGCGTGCTCCCTCTCCTTGCCGGCGACTTTTTCGAGCGCATTCAGCACCGCATCGCCCATTTCCTGGGTCGAGAGTTTTGATGCGCCCGGCTCGGCAATATCGGCGGTTCTCGCGCCGGCCGCGAGCGCAGTATCGACGGCCTTTTCGAGCAGGTCCGCATCATCAGGCCGATCGAGCGTCATGCGCAGCATCATGGCGACGCTGAGAATGGAGCCAAGCGGATTGGCGATGCCTTTTCCCGCAATGTCAGGCGCGCTGCCGTGGACCGGTTCATAAAGCGCCTTGCGGCGGCCGAACCGGTCGACCGGCCCCAGCGACGCCGACGGCAGCATCCCCAGCGAGCCCGACGCCATCGCCGCACAATCGGAAAGAATGTCGCCGAAAATATTGCCGGTCACCATCACGTCGAATTGTGAAGGCTCCCGGACGATCTGCATGGCGGCGTTGTCGACATAAAGATGCGTGAGCTCGACATCGAAAAATTCCGCGGCGTGGAGCGCGATGACTTCCTCGCGCCACAACACGCTGGTTTCGAGAACATTGGCTTTATCTACCGAACAGACCTTCCCCCTTCGGGTACGCGCCAGCTCGAAAGCGGAGCGTGCCACGCGGCGAATTTGGTTGCTGGTGTATTGCTCGGTATTGAAGCCGCGGCGCTGTCCGTCGGGCAGCGTTTCGATGCCGCGTGGCTCTCCGAAATAGATGCCGCTGGTGAGTTCGCGGATGATGACGAAATCCACACCCTTCAGGACATGCGCCTTGAGCGGCGCCGAGTTGGCCAGCGCCGGATTGGCGCGAATGGGCCGCAGATTGGCGTAAAGATCATATTTGCTGCGCAATGACAGCAGGCCGCCCTCCTTACGCGCCGCCGCCGGCACCTCTTTTGTCTCCGGTCCGCCGGTCGCTCCCCACAGGATAGCGTCGGCTTCTTCCATCGCCTCGGCGGTGTCCTCGGGGAGCACCTTGCCGGTCGCCAGATATGGAATGAGCCCGTATTGCGCTTCGCGCAAAATCATCGGAATGCCGCGCTTGGCGGCGAACCAGTCGAGAATCCGGTACGACTGTGCCGTCACTTCCGGGCCGATACCCTCGCCGCCGACCACGGCCACCTTGATCATGTTGGATGGAGCGTTCATGCCGATTTCCTTGTGAAGTGTATCCAGGGCCGCTCATTCCGGTCAGCCGCCTGAAAGGCGCGAATCTCGTTGTCGCGCTGCAATGTCAGGGCGACTTCGTCGAGACCTCTCAGCAGGCCGGCGCGACGACGCGGATCAATTTCGAACCTGTGCTGCTTACCCAACGGTGAAGTGATCGTCTGCTCTTCCAGGTCGACGCTGACACGTCCGGCTCCCTGAGTGTTCTCGACCTCCGCGGCAAGACCGTCGACAATCTCCTTGTCGACCACGATCGGGAGGATTCCATTCTGAAAGCAGTTGGCGAAGAAAATATCTCCGAAGCCCGAGCCGATGATGGTGCGGATTCCCAGTTCCTGCAGCGACCACACCGCACCTTCGCGGGACGAGCCGCAGCCGAAATTCGGACCGGTGATGAGGATTTCCGCCTGCCGATAAGGTTCGCGATTGAGAATGAATTCGGGATTTTCCGAACCATCCGGTAGATAACGCAGCGAGCCGAACGCCCATTTGCCGAGGGTTCCGCGGACGGAATTACCGACGAGGCGTTCGATGCGAATGACGACATCGGTATCGATGTTGCTGCGCATGATCGGAGCCGCAATCGCGCTCAGTTTGGTGAAGGCTTTCGGCATCTATCGCTCCATGGTCCGCACGTCGGCGATGGCGCCCGAAATCGCCGCCGCAGCCGCCGTCGCCGGGCTCGCCAGATGGGTGCGGGCACGCGGCCCCTGGCGGCCGATGAAATTGCGGTTCGATGTCGAGACCGAGCGCTGACCGGGAGCCACGGTTTCGCCATTGGCGGCGAGACACATCGAACACCCCGGCTCACGCCACTCAAACCCCGCATCGGTGAACAGCTTGTCGAGTCCTTCGGCAACGGCATCCCGCTTGACCGTCTCCGAACCAGGCACCACCCAGGCGCGCACGCCCGGCGCAACCTTGCGGCCTCGCGCGATTTCGGCGGCAGCACGCAGATCGCTCAGCCGGCTATTGGTGCATGACCCGATGAAGACCCAATCGACAGGCGTGCCGATGATCGGCGCGCCGGGCCTGAGCCCCATATAGTCGATCGCGGTTTCAATCGCCGCGCGACCCGCCGGATCGGCAATTTCCTTCGGGTCCGGAACATGACCATCGACGCCGATGACATGCTCCGGGCTAATGCCCCAGGTCACCTGTGGGATGATGGTCCCGACATCGATGACAACTTCCCGATCGAACACCGCGTCGGGGTCACTCGGAAGCTGACGCCATGCGTTGACGGCCTGCTCCCACATCTCGCCTTGCGGCGCGTAGCGCCTGCCGCGGATATATTCGTAGGTTTTCTCATCCGGCGCGATCATGCCCATCTTGGCGCCGAGCTCGATCGAAAGATTACAGATGGTAAGCCGCCCTTCGATCGGCATGTCGCGGATGGCGCTGCCGGCATATTCGACGGCGTAGCCGGTGCCACCCGCGGCCCCGATGTGGCCAATCAGCGCGAGGATGAGATCCTTAGGCGTAACGCCCGCAGACAGCCGACCCTCGAACTTCGCGCGCATGGTTTTGGGGCGTCGCTGAATAAGCGCCTGCGTCGCCAGCACATGCGTCAACTCGCTCGAGCCGATCCCGAAGGCCAGGGCACCCAGCCCGCCATGCGTGCAGGTATGGCTATCGCCGCAGACGATCAGGCAACCGGGGAGGCTGAGGCCGAGTTCAGGTCCGATGACATGGACGATGCCTTGACCTGGCTCGTCGATATCGAACATCGCGATGCCGCTGGCCGATGTTTCAACCCGCAGGCCTTCCAGCAGTTCGAGCCCGGTCTTGCTGGTGCCCGCTCGTCCCCGCGCCGTGGAAATCGCGTGATCCGGCGTCGCGAACGTCAGCTCCGGATTGTGAACCGGGAGGTTGCGGCTCTTGAGATCGAGCAGGCCACGCGAGCCGCCGAGATCGTGCAGCAAATGCCGATCGACATGAAGGAGATCGGTATCGTCACTGACGTGAGCAATGACGTGCTGGTCCCAGATTTTTGCCAGCAGGGTCCGGCCGGGCTTTTCCAACAGCATATCCTCCCTTTTGACTTCTGTAGCCGCGGCATCCGCCGCTTGATATTCAAGGGCGTCCCTAAGCCCTGGCCTTGGCTGCATCAAAGCATAACGGCCTGCTATTCGGCTAGAGCCTCAGAGGATGACAGCCCCGCAGGGACGGCGTCCGCTTTGGGTTTCCGGTGGCACGCGAAACGGCCGATCAACCACGCGCTATCAGGTTATTTCAGCATGTCGGAAAATGTCTTCGCGAAGGCATGAGCATCGCCCGGCCACCTCGCCGAAACATAGTTGCGATCGCGCACCACGTAAGCCGGCCTTGCGTCATCGAGGGAATCGCGCTGCAGGCCGGACGTCTTCCGGCGGTAATCCGGGTCGGTCTTGGGAACATCCATAAAATCTTCCGCACGTGCAAGAGCGCGCGTGACTTCCTGCTGCACTGACATAAAGCCATCCGGCTGTCCGGTCTGCTCCAGATAGGTCCGATAATAGTCTGGATCCCAAAAACGCGTGACGCGGGCGACCCTCCACGCGCTGCGCTCCAGCGCCCAGGTCAAGGCGGTCGTCCGGTACCCGTGGAGCACCGAACGGCCCGTGCGTTTCGAAATGCTGCGCGCGGCGAGCAGCACGCCGTGGCAGATCGCCGCCACCGGCCTCTGCGTTTCGAAAAAGCTCACGACATGACGCTGCAGCGTCTCACTCTCGAGGTACTCACGCATGCCGCGCGCGCGATGTCCGCCAGGCAATAACAACCCGTCAAATGACGACGCATCGACCGCATCCCAACGCTGTGGCGCATTATAGTTCGGATCGGCGACCATTCCGGCATAGGCCTTGCGTGCGTCGCGGTTTGCCCGCATCAGAAGTCCTATCAGCGGCAAATTCCGCAGCAGCGGAATGGCGCCCCAGGGATCCAGGCCTTGCCCCGTCAGCATCATGTCGTCGGCGACGGCGGGCCGTCCGTCCGGCGTCGCAAAAGCGACGACATGGCCCGCGTTCACGAGCACCTGCCAGCTCACGGCGGCTTCGCTTGGATCGAAATCCCGCGCCGGCAGGAGGAAAAGAACGCGAGCCATGGCGAGCCGGCCTCAGACCAAAAACACGGTCGATCCCGTTGTCTTGCGCGCGGCCAGATCGGCATGGGCCCTGGCGGCGTCCTTCAGCGGATAGGTTTGGTGGACCTCGATCTTGACCGCGCCGGAGAGCACGATCTCGAACAGCTCCTTCGCCATTGCGACAAGATTCTCGCGTTTGGCGGCGTAGGTGTTGAGCGTCGGGCGGGTGACGAACAGCGAACCCTTTTGCGCGAGCAGGCCGAGGTTGAGCGGCTCGACACTGCCGGAAGATTGACCGAACAGCGCGGCGACGCCGAGCGGAGCCAGGCAGTCCAGCGATTTCAAAAACGTGTCTTTGCCCACGGAGTCATAGACCACGGGCACCTTCCTGCCTTCCGTGATCTCCTCGACGCGCTTCACGAAATCCTCGCGCGAATAGACGATGGTGTGCGCGCAACCATGGGCCTTGGCGAGTTTTGCCTTCTCATCGCTGCCGACCGTGCCTATCACGGTGGCGCCGAGATGCTTTGCCCACTGCCCGAGGATCAAGCCGACGCCGCCGGCCGCGGCGTGGAGCAGGATCGTATCGCCTGGCTTGACGCGATAGGTCTGGCGGATGAGATATTGCACCGTCAGGCCTTTCAGCATCATCGCGGCCGCGGTCTTGTCATCGATGCCGTCGGGCAGCTTGAGCAGGCGATCGGCAGGAATCAGCCGCTCCTCGGCATAGGCGCCGAGCGGCGCGGCGCCATAGGCGACGCGGTCGCCCGGCTTCAGATCGGTAACCCCTGGACCGACTTCCTCGACTACGCCGGCGCCCTCGCCTCCCAGGCCGCTCGGCAACTGGAGGGGATAAACCCCCGAGCGATTGTAGATGTCGACAAAGTTCAGCCCCACGGCAGTGTGGCGGATACGCGCCTCCCCGGCGCCCGGCTTGCCAAGCTTGACTTCCTCCCAGACAAGAACCTCGGGCCCCCCAGTCTTATGAAAGCGGATGGCGTGCGTCATAGAGTAACTCCTCACGTGAGATGACAGAAGGCGGAAGCCTCGCAGCCGGGCGATCGGTGCGGCTCTATAATACAATATGCGCCGAACCGCCGGCGAGAAATACCCCCAGACAAGATCACTTTTGAAATTGAATCGCGTTATCTCAGGTGCGAAGAGCGGACCGGCGAAAGCAGGTGCGGTGCAGCACATTACCCTGGCGCTGGCAGCATTTGCGCTGACGATCTGGGGATTTATCGAAATCGGCTGCCTGCGCGGCACCGGTGGCACGAACTCCTATGATCCCAACCCGCTGTTACAGCCAAAACGGCGAAACTGAAGAGCAGGCTCCAAAAAACAAAAAAAGCCCGGCGGCCATCAGGCCACCGGGCGGGTATCGCAATCCAGGAAATATGTTACGCGTTTGGCTTGCCCGGTGAAGGGCGCCGTTCAAACGTCAGCTGACTCCAGCCGTTGCGACCATCCCGAAAACTCCCGCGTCAGCAAGGGCCGCGATGCGCGCATCGTCGTAACCGAGCGTCTCGCGCAGGACTTCCCTTGTGTGCTGACCCAGCAAGGGCGCGGCGACGGGGTCGATCACCGGCGTCAGGCCAAGATTGAGCGGCGATTCGATATTCGGGACGGTGCCTGCGGCCGGGTGTGGGATCTGGCTGAGGCGATGGCGCTCACGCACCTCAGGCGAGTTGAAGGCTTCCTCGACGGTGCGAAGATAACCGACGGGAATATTGGCCGCCTTCATCTTCGCCACCCAGTTCTCGCGAAGATCCTGCGCAAAAATCCCGGTGAGAATGGCGCGCAGCTTCTCCTTGTTGGCGGTTCGCGAACGACGATCGCCGAATTCACCGCTGGCTAGATCCGGCCGACCGAGCACTTCGATGACGAGGCGGCGATACAGCCGGTCGTTGGCGCAGGCGATATAAAATGGCGCATCGGAAGCATGGTAGACGCCGACGGAGGGAGACCCGTTCGGCGAATTGCCCTGACGGCTCGGATTCACACCGGTCATCAAATAGGCCATGCCGTAAAATTGCGTCATCGCCAGCGCGATGTCGAATAGCGCCACCTCGACATGCTGGCCGCGGCCGAGCCGGTCGCGGGCGAAAAGCGCCAGCAGAATGGCGTTGCAGGCCGACATGCCCGTCAGCATGTCGACCGCGGGCGGCCCGGTCCGCACCGGCGGCCCGTCGGGAAAGCCGTTGAGCGACATGAATCCGCTCTCGGCCTGCGTGATCGGATCGAAACCCGGGCGGGACGCGAATGGCCCCTTTCGGCCATAGGCCGAGATCGAGCAATAGACCAGGCGCGGATTGCCTGGCGCGACGGACGCATAGTCGAGGCCATACTTCTTCATCACACCGGAAGAGAAATTCTCCACCACCACGTCGGCCCGCGCGATCAGTTCACGCGCGACGTCGCAAGCCGCAGGCTTGGTGAGATCGAGCGCGATGCCCCGCTTGTTGCGATTCAAACTGACAAACGCGGCACTTTCGCCGGCCAGATCGGCATGTTCATAATGCCGCGTATCGTCGCCGCCGTCCGGGTTCTCGATCTTGATGACCTCGGCGCCGAAATCGGCCAGCGTCTGGGTGCAGGCAGGACCGGCGACGACCCGCGTGAAATCGATGACCAGCAGACCGTCGAGGGCGGTCGGAGCACCCTTCTCTCTTGGCGCCCGGTCCGGTAATTGCGGTCTGGCAGTCATGATCGGCTTGTCCCTTCCCTCTATGGATTATCGGCCGTCGAGGGCCGATCCTTGCGCGGGCAAGAGACGGATACTCCACCCGGCGGTGAACCATATACAGCCCTTTTGGGTCCTGCCCAAAAGAGTAAAGCCATAGGGATCGAGGGGTTACGGCCTTTTTGGATGGGTGCCATGAAGGGATGAGGCAGACCTGATGAATTTGCGCCAATACAGCGTCTCCGGATATGCCCACGGATATCGCGGCTGGTACAGGCGATAGCCGGCCCGGATGAAGTTGTTGGCCGAGGGAATGTTATGGGTGGTGTCCGAAACTATACAGCTCCAGCCATTGCGCTGCGCTCGCAATTCCATCGCCCGCATCAGCCGCAGCTGAAGCCGGTGTCCGCAATGCTGCTTCAACACGCCGACACGGCAGATGTAGCCCGCGCAGCGGACGTGCGTCGATGGCACGAGGCCGGCAAAGGCGACCGGTATCGATTCGCGATACACCAGCCACCAATATCCCCAATCGAAATCCGGAATCGTCGCGCCATCAAAGAACGTCAGATGGTGCAGCTCAGCAAGCGTATCGGCAATTTCGTCGTCTTGCCCGTCCACTTCGCGAATCCGATAAAGCGGCATCCTGACCGTTGATCGGCAGCAGCTATTCATCCCGCACCCGTTGCCGGTCGACAAAACCTGGTGAATGATATCGAAATGAGAATTCGAGATGCCGTTCCGGAAGATGCTGCGGCCGCATGCGAAGTGATGCGGCGGTCGATCACGCAGCTATGCGTGGCCGATCACCGCAATGACGCGGCGATCCTGGAACGATGGCTCTCCAACAAGACGCCGGAAATATTCCGATCATGGATCCGACCGGACAACTCGCTGCTCGTTGCGGTCGAGGACGACCGCAACGAGCAATCGGTTGCGTCACCAATGCGGGTGAAATCACACTCAATTACGTTTCGCCGGATGCGAGATTTCGCGGCGTCAGCAAGGCGCTGCTGGCCGCGCTCGAAGCCCGTGCGATGGAACAAGGCAACGAGAGGTGTACGCTCAAAAGCACCGAAACAGCGAGGCGTTTCTACCTCGCCAAAGGTTACACCCGGAATGGTCCCGCCGACGGCAGGTTCGGCATGAGCTCCGGCTACCCTATGTCAAAGCACCTGATCGCCGAAGGTTCGAGCCGGGCCAGCAAGTAAGAGCAAAGCCCCGGTCGATGGCGAGAGCCGCAAGGCGGCCAACGCCCCGTCTACTTGAGACATCGCCTCGCCCTCTCGATTTCCCTCTCGGAAATGCCCTTCGCCCGTGCCCAGGATTCCACAGCCGCCTCGCCATATTGCGCGACGGCCCGCTTCACTGCCCAGCAGGAAACCTCCTGCGGGAGAGATGAAGCCAGCAGAGAAACAATCAACACAGATACATGGATCATTTGCCGAGCATCACCTTGATGCCGAGCCATACCGCTCCGACAAGCCCGGAAACGATGATCGTGATGACCGCCTTGAATGTATAGCTCTGGGCCTGCTCGACGCTCTTGCGCCAACGCCTCAGGTGCTGGAAATCCGCCCTCAATTCCCTGCGGTCCTCTTCCTCGATCCCGAACGAGGTCAGGATGGTGGCGATGGCGCGAACCACCACGGCATCGATATCGCTGTGATGAATCCTTTGCTGTTCGGCGAGCGTCTCGGCGACGATCGACCGAATATCTTCCTCGTTCATTTCACTCATGGCTTCTCGACGATCCCGCGGTCATCTCCTGATAATCCTCGCTACATTCTCGAATCCGCGCTTGGCGAAGTATGATGCAACGATGAGATTCGACGTGGTTGACGCGAAGCCCGCGAGTCCATCGGTCGTTCCGAGCCCAAGGACTTTGTCAAAGATCAAAAGCTTGCCCAGATAGATCGCGACGAAATATCCCATCAGCTTGTCAGGCTCCCAGGGATGTCCGACCTCGGCGATACGAAGCTGCGTCTGCAATTCCAGTTCGCGCTGCTGTAACGCCAACTCCTTGGCGGCAAGCCCTGCTGCGATAGTCTCTGACGTATTGCCGGCCGCAAGCTTGGCCTGGTACCCCTTGAGGAGGTCGTCAAATACGGGGCCGGTGACGAAGCTTGCCAGCCATTTGGCGAGCATAAACCACATCTTACTTGCCCAGCGTCCGCAGCCGCGCCCAGACGTTGATGAACATGATGCCGACCATCACGTAACCCACGATCTGCGGCGTCGCGTATTGCTGAATTTGCGCGGTGAGCGAGGGATCGCCGGCCAGGTCGGCGATCTTGTCCAGCACCGCGACGAGCCCACCAACGATGATGACCAACTTGGCCCAGGCGATCGTCGCGGACTCCTTCCCGGCTTTCAACGTGCGCTGCCAGAATGATCCGGTCTCGGTCATCCAGGCATGAACGAACGTGAAGCCGATCCACCCGACCATGAGAAGTGTTGCGATGAGAATGCCGATCGACAGCGCGTGAAGCATTTACTTTCCTTTCGATTTGAAAATCGCAGACAGGATGGAAACGACCCACGCTCCGATGGAGCCGTTGGCCGGTTTCGTGACAGATGGCTTGGATGCGGGCGCCTTCGGAGCGACGGGTGTAAGCGTGGCGCCCGTGAAGGTGATGGTCGGATCGATGGTCATCATGGCCATCAAGAGGCCGGCGCAACCGAGTTGGCTATCGATGGCGTTCGGATCGTAGACACCGTCGCGAACGTATTTGCCGGATCGATATTGGTCGGTGCCGGACCACACATAGGGAGAGGGCATGCCGCGCGAGGCGTAACCGAGCCCGTTATATTCCTCCAGTTTCGTGAGCAGTCCGCCGATGGTCCAATCCTTGTTGCGGCCGGCATAGGGCGCGCAGTTGTTCAGCGCGTCGACCGCGGCCTCTTCCCATGCCCTGAAGGGCCCTCTCCCCGCTGGAACGTGAACCGACACCCTGTCCCACGGGTCGCCCTGCGCCAGCGAGCCCGTCCAGTCCTGTGAACATTCCCGCTCGTGGATGACGGCGATAGCAGTCCAGGGAACGCCGGTCTTCGCGGAGACGGCCTGATACCGGGACTTGGCGTCGGGCGAGACGAGATGCCTGGCGACGGAAGAGAAGTTGCGCGTCGGCCTGGCATGTGCCCAGCGCTGCGCATTCGCGCGCCGAAGCGCGATGAGATCGGTCATCTATTGCTCGCTGTGGGGTTGTGGTGGTAGGTTTCGTCTAAATAAGTGGGATAAAATATGCGTGATGTGGTGACAGGCTTTTACGTTGATGTGCTCAGAAAGCTGATCGCGAACGGCGCAGCTTCGATTTCAGATCGTGTGCTTGTGGTTTGCGGGGGCCCACTCGACAAGGAAGTGATGACCATCGTTGGCTTCAACGATGTCACGATCACAAATCTTGATGACGGGATGTCAAACACTCGACAGGACGCCGAGAACCTCACGTATGAGGACAAATCATTCGATCTCGTCGTGGTTCATGCGGGGCTGCACCATTGTAGATCACCTCATCGCGCATTGCTGGAAATGTACCGCGTCGCACGTAAGTGCGTGGTAGCTTTCGAAGCCCGCAATAGCTTCACTATGAGATTGGCGATCCGGCTCGGATTGACTACAGAGTATGAACTTGAAGCGGTTTCCGCGGATTTCAAGACTGGCGGAATGTCTAACGGCCCCGTGCCAAATTTCATATATCGGTGGACTGAGCGTGAGGTCCGAGACACCATAGCAAGCTATGATCCTGCCTATGCTCACAAGATCGACTTCTTCTATGACCTAAGAATCCCAATTCAGAGATTCACTCAGACGGGAAGAACCCTCCTTCGATTATTGGGAATTTTGGTCATTCCCCTATCTCGAATGTTCGCTAGGCTTGCCCCCAAGCAGGGTAACGAATTTGCCTTTGCGATCTCCAGAAAATCTCTCCAGCCGTGGATGGAGACAGAATCCCTAATGTCAAAAAGATATGCGGTAGATCATGGCAGAATGTATTCTTAGATAATCCGCATGATATAGTTACACACGATGGTAGGCTGCACGTTGATATGAGCGTTTCCGCTGGTGTTGTTTGATGTGACGGTTATGTTGTTCGTTCCAGTCGAGGTCACAGAGCCAGCCGCCGCGCCTGCGTTTAGCTGAACTAACGCCCCACCAGGAGCGCCAGAAGAGTTGGTAGAGCCGTGAATAATGTCGCTCGTGGTTGACGTAACGCTTATCGCTTGGGACGCATCTCGGTGCCGGACCACACATAGGGAGAGGGCATGCCGCGCGAGGCGTAACCGAGCCCGTTATATTCCTCCAGTTTCGTGAGCAGTCCGCCGATGGTCCAATCCTTGTTGCGGCCGGCATAGGGCGCGCAGTTGTTCAGCGCGTCGACCGCGGCCTCTTCCCATGCCCTGAAGGGCCCTCTCCCCGCGGGAACGTGAACCGACACCCTGTCCCACGGGTCGCCCTGCGCCAGCGAACCCGTCCAGTCCTGTGAACATTCCCGCTCGTGAATGACGGCGATGGCAGCCCAGGGAACGCCGGTCTTCGCGGAGACGGCCTGATACCGGGACTTGGCGTCGGGCGAGACGAGATGCCTGGCGACGGAAGAGAAGTTGCGCGTCGGCCTGGCATGTGCCCAGCGCTTCGCATTCGCGCGCCGAAGCGCAATGAGATCGGTCATGGCGATGCCTCGCCAGAAGGCGATTGGAGCATGGTCGGTTCTCTTTTTGGATGTTGGCGCGTGATGGTCGTGACGACGCGTCGATTTTTGCCAAGCTGCTCTAGGAGCTGAGGCGCTCGATCAGATCGATCACTTAGACAACACGCATGATATAGTTGCAGACGATGGTTGGCTGCACGACCTTGAATGCGACTCCCGATCCACCGAGTGCGGTTGACGCAGTGATACCGGTGGTATTGGTGGCAATCGTCAACGGATTAGGCCAGTCGGTCGGTCCAACATTATTTCCTCCTGGCGCTACCGAAATATTCAAGTTCGCAGAGGTACCACTTTCGGTGATTGTGCTGCCGGGATGACCGTGTCCCGGATCAATGATCGTCGTTATCAACGTTGCGGAAGGAAGATTGGCTTGGAGGATGGATCCATTTTGCACGCCGCCGAAAGCGCCTAAGGTGCCTCCGTCAACACCGCTCCCCGCCGAGGTCAGCCGTGTTGCCGCCGTCTCCTTCATCGCGGAAACGCGGCCGGTCTTGTCCGGCAGGTTGAAGGTGGTGCTGCCGTCGCCCGGTCCATAGGTCGTTCCGATCAGGGCAAATAGGGCGGAATAAGTCGTTCGCGAGATGGCCTGGCCGATCGGGAAAGCGAACGACGTGTTCGGCGCGGTCGATGCCCAATAGTCCAGCCCGCCCGCCAAGGGAATGTTGTACGGATTTCCGAAAAATCCCTGCAGATAGAACGCGCCGTCGCTGTTGTTATACGTCGCGACATAGGGCGTGCCCTGGATGATGGTGCCGGCAAGCAATTCAACCCCCGGCGAGGTCCGCAGCGGCCGGGCGCCCAGCGAGTCCACATTCAGCGTCACGGTCGCGCCGTTGGTGGCGTGCGGCGTAAACGCGATCATCTGCCCGTTGAGATGGGCGAGCGTGTCGAACACCTGAAAGGACGAAACCGTATACGCGGTTGACGTGCCAGACGTGACGATCGCGCCGGCGATATCGTCGCGATATTTCGCGGTCGCGGCCATCATGGCGCGGGCGGAGTCATTGATGCTGGATGGCGCCTGTCCTTCGGCCCAGTTGATCGTCGAGTCCGCAGCCGCGTCCGCCGAAGCCGTCTGCGACCATTTATAGAGTGTCATTGTTGCTTCCCCTGAAAATGAAAAAGGCGATCCCGGGGATCGCTGCTTGCCGTTTGCCGTCGCCGAATGGAAACGACGGCCCGCCGGACCGCCGCTTCATACCGGATGGATGTTTTCCCGCCGGCCTGCTCTATCGCTGGCCTTCCAGCTCGAGATATTGCGCGCAAGCGCAAGCCGGGGCGCGCGCGGTCAGCAGGTTGCGGATCACACCCGGCGGGACGCCGGGATTTTCCTTTGCGACCGCCGCGGTTCTCGCGTCGATGATGGCGTCGATATCGGCGCGGATCTGTTTGATACGCTCTTCAAGCGGAAGCTCGGTCGTCGGTTTCTTTTCCTTTGAGCTCATCGGTCTCAATTCCCTTCGCTGTTCCCGTTTTTGGTTGCTGCGAGGCCGCCAGTTCCTGCCGTGCGATGGCGGCCTCGTTCTGCGCGCGCCGAACCGCCTTTTCGCGCCGCGCTTCATGGTCTGCGACATAGACCTGCAAATCATAAGGCAGCGATCTGAATCGCTGCTTGCGATCATTGGGCCAGGAACGCGGCGGGTCGATGCCGGCGATATCGCTGATCGCGGCAGCCGCGACACCGCCGAGCGTCGGGTCAGCGAGCCCCAGCGAAACATGCGCCCTTGAGACGTCCTGCACCGCAGGCCACAGCCGCTCGATGCCGAGCGAGGCGCATTCGCTCACAAACCTCGCCACATCCGCGGGCGATGCCGGACAGAAGGAAGCACCGTTCAGCTCGCACCACCGCGCAAACATCGGCGCGGCACGCATTCGCGCCTGCGCGAGCGCCGCCAGCACCGGATTCGTCGTCAATTGGCTATCTCTTGGCCTTGCGCAGCGCCTCGTGAACGCCGCCCATCTTCTTGCGCAATGCCATCAGCTGCGCGTGACGCCGCAGGCTGTGCGAACCGGACCCGATCTCGCCGCGCAATTCGGCGTCGAGATTTTCCAGCGCGGCCGCACGCTTTTTCAGGCCGTAGAGGGCGAAGTCATCGACCATCTCGTCGATCGACATCGGCTCGCCGTACAATTTTTCCGTCTCTGACTCCGCGCGTTCGATAAAGTTTCGCTCGTCGGTTTCCATGAATAGCTCCTTACTTTGGAATAAAGCCCCGTGACTGCCAATCGGTTCATTGTTCGGACGTCGTAGATACACGACGCGACAAACTGCCTGCGTCCGCAGGCCGGCGCTTGATTTGCTGGTTGATGCTAGAGATCTACGGCGCTGCGGCCCGTCCGCCGTCCGCGGGCGCGTCACATGTTCACTTCATGTCCGAGAACTGAAGGTATAAAATTCCGAGCGGCTCATTTCCTTTATCCACGCCGGCTGGATTTCCGGGCGTTATACAGCGCCACCGCATCCCTGATATCGCCGGAACTGGAGAGTTTTGCGCTGAGCGTTCGCTCATCGGCATGGTCGCGCTCGGCCGGCGTGCGCGCCATGCCGGGCCGCTGCACCGGCGGAACGGACTTGGCCGCGGCGGCGTCTCTTGCTTTCATCATCAGGCGATATTTGCCGGCGTCGTACATCATGCGTTGGAACACGGCGTTGCGCATCAACGGTTCGCTGTTGAACAACTTGAACAGCTCCGCGGGCTCGACGCCGCTGGCCTTGGCGGAGGCGAAGATCTCAGTCGTCACCGCATGCTGCGTCGCCTTGGATTCGCCCTTCAACATGGTCTCAAGGCGAGCATCCTCGGATTTTGCAAAGCGCATAAAGTTCTGTCGCGCCGTCTCGGTCTGGCGCCGGCTTTCCTGCTGCTGTTGCGCGAGCACCTGCTCGGTGTTCGCGATCAGCGCCTGAACGCGCGCGAATTTTTGTGGATCCTGCCGCGACATATGCTGGAGCGCCGCGGGCATGTTTTCCATCGCGACGCCGGCGAGCTCCGGAAACTGGCTGAGAAAACTCATCTGCGCGATCTGCGTCGCAGCCGCGAGCCCGTTGAGATAACTCTGCCGGGTTTTTTCGGCTTCGCCGATCCGCTGTTCGATGGCCTGGGCGACCTGCGGGTGTTGCAGAGCCTTCTCGATCTCGGGATCGAGTCCATCCGTCACGCGATCGCCGCTTTGGCCTGCGGGCTCGCGCGCCACTTTTTCGGAAACGGCTTTGTCGGACCCGGCCTTGTCGGCTCTGGTTTCCGGCAACTCAAAGCCGAAAAACTCGGCGGCGTCGGGATCGTTCGCGAGCGCTGCGGCGCGCATCGCATCGACCCGTGCGGCGAGCGCCTCGCTCGATTCGCTTTCCAGCGCGAGCCTGTCGATCGCGGTGGCGCTGGCGTAGTCGCGCGCGGCGCGCTCAAGCGTGATCGCCTCGTTCGGCGCGGCCGGCTCGCTGTTGCGGTCGGTATATCCCCTGGCGACGACCTCGTCGCGTGGCCCGGAGCGCTGCTCCGCCGCCTCGCGCAAGGACACGCTGTCGCTGCCGATCGCCTCGTCGTCGTGCTTCTTGTCCGGATCCGGCATTGGCTTGTATCCGCCATTGGCGAGTTCAAAGGCGGCGCCGGTCAAAGCGGGATCGGATTCATTGGCCATATCTGGCTCTCCGAAGAAATTGGTTTGTGTTTTGCGCGGAAGCGCCGCCGCCGCCAGCGTGCTGCATTTTGAGGGTTAGGACCTTGCGATGGTCGACCCGGATCGATTTCACAGGCGATATGTGCGTCTCATCAATCGCCGCTCCGGCGGCGCCGGCTCTAACGCATCCTGTGGATTTGAATCCAACGCGACATCTGGCTTCGGACCACCCCGCTGCATCATGGCGTAGAGCATGCCGAGTAAGCCGCCGGGGCTATTGGACGGTGTTGCGCCGGTTGCGAGGCCGATGCTTGTCGGTGCGGAATTGATCGGGCCGCGTTGACCATCTCCGTTCTGGCCGTCGTGAGATGGTGGCCGATTTGGACTGGGTTCTGACGGAGCGACAAGGGATATTAGATCTTGTGGGGTGGTTGGCCGTGGAGGTTGGGATGGGGTGGGAGGCAGATTTGGAATCGTCGGGAGGTTCCGGGGGTCAACCCACCAGGGAAGCCGCCCCGGCCCGGGAGGCGAGTTCGGACGCATGGGTAAAGCCGGAGGCGTCCAGTCTTTTTTTCTGAAGTCTTCCCAATCCCAATACGGACTATGGGGCAGATCGGGTTCCCGATCAGGATTGGACTTGAATGGGCCGGCCATATGTTCGCTCGCAGTTGGGTGGAGATAAGATTTGGCGCCAGCCCCCTTTTGAAGGCCGGATTTGGTTCAACGTTATCTTGGAGAAATGTATTCAAGCCGGCTTGCTCCAGCCGGAGGGATCTCGCCTGGCGAGATCAATCTCTCAATTGGAAGCGCTCGACCTATGGATCGTAGATGACCGACACCGGCAAACCAATCCGCGCCACGATGGCGTCAACCTCGTCCTGGCTCTGTGGATAGGCCGCGTAGGTCACCTTGGTGGTTTTGATGGCCCCCGCATGGTAACGCGGATTCCAAGTCCAATAGACATCGGTTGGGTATTTGCCAGTCTTGGCAAACAGGCGCATGAGGATTATTCGGACGGCAATGCCTTCCGGAGGCTCCTCCGACTCCAAGGCCCTTTGCTTGTAGAATTTCTTCTTGAGTTGAATGAGTGCCTTTGTTTCGCTGTCGACATTCGGGTAATCACAGGGCATTTCCTGGAGGCGTGGTGAATGGGGGTCGCCCCTATCATAAAATCGGATACAGTTATTAGGTCCGGTCGCGTGATTGATCCACGCAACGAGCGCATCCTTCGGAACGAATGTCTTTGTTGAGGCGACGAAAAGATAATTGGCACAGATTGCGATACAGTAGTCGTTGACGATGACGGTTGCTTCTCTCGCCAACAGCATGTCGGCAAGTGCAAGTGTAGCGGCAATATCTCCGCCGTTACTGCGAACCACGAAAAGACCACCTTGTTCGAGGTCGTTGGCTAACAATATCTCGCGCGCCTCCTGAATCTGGCCGTCGAGACACAAGACCCGCTTGTCGCTCCGAAGCGCCATCGGGCGCGCGACATCTCCCCGACAGTAGGCAAGAGCGTCAGCGTAACTTGCTCTCTCGGTATCCGACACCTGGGCGTGCGAGGTTTCCGCGCCCCAACAAACAAGAGCGAGTCCAAAGAGAAGCGCAAGTTTTGGAGTTACAAATTTCGCAACGCAAAAAACGAAATAGCGAAAATTGATGGCGACTTGCTTATGCCACTCGTCACCTCGCGAGCCTAGCTGACGGGTGAGGCAAAGAAGAGCAAACAAGCGCCCCTCACATTCACCTTGGTCAGGCTTCCGGCGCGTCATCGCTCCCACCCGCATCTTTTTCAACTGCAACTTCCAGCCAATGACGTTAGAACAAAACAGGAACTTAGTCAATCCCGCTCAGGTTGTGGACAGGGCGACGGGGTCAGGTTAACGCGGTTTTCGGGTTGACCGGAAGGGATGGGCCTCGCTCAATTCGCTTTCCAGCGCGAGCCTGTCGATCGCGGTGGCCTTGGCATAGTCGCGCGCGGCGCGCTCGAGCGTGATCGCCTCGTTCGGTGCGGCCGGCTCGCCGTTGCGGTCGGTATATGCCCTGGCGACGACCTCGTCGCGCGGCCCGGAGCGCTGCTCCGCCGCCTCGCGCAAGGACGCACTGTCGCTGCCGATCGCCTCATCATCGTTTGTCTTGTCGGGATCCGGCATCGGCTGGTAGCCGGCATTGGCGAGTTCAAAGGCGGCGCCGGTCAGCGCCGAATCGGGTTCATTGGCCAAATCTGGCACTCCTTGTCGAAATTGTATTTTGGTTTGCGCAGAAGCATCATCGCCGACGAGTGCTGCAGCGGCGAGTTCGGACCTTACGCTCATCAGCCCGGATCGACTTCACGGGCGATATGTGCGTCTCAAGCCGGCTTGCTCTCGCCGCACAGATCTCACTTGGCGAGATCAATTGTCTGGGCTCAGGCTCAGTCTATGGATCGTAGATGACCGACAAGCCCAGACCAAGTCGCGCGAGGATTGCGTCTACTTCGTCCTAGCTTTGCGGATATGCCTCGTAAAGCACCTTCGTTCTCATCGAACTGGCGTAGTACCTCGGATTCCATGTCCAATAGACATCATCGGGATATTTACCCGTGGCATCAAACCTGCGCTTCAGGATCCTTCGGACGGCAATACTCTCCGGAGGCTCCTCGAACGAAAGCATCCTCACTGTCCGGAAATTGCTCCTGATTCGGATGAGTTCCTGCGTACTGCCACCGACAAAAGGAAAGTCACATGGTTTTGCCTGGAAGCGCGGCGCACCGCGGTCCCGCGTTTCGTGAAATCCGAAACAATAATCCGGCCCCGTCGGGTGATTGATCCATGCAACAAGAGCGCCTTTCGGTACGAAGGTCTTCAGAGACGCGACGAAGAGATAATTGGCACAGACGGCAAGGCAGTAATCGTTGACGATAACGATTGCTTCTCTGGTCAGGAGCATGTCGGCAAGTGCGATGGTGTTGGCAATATCTCCGTCATGGCTGCGAACCACGAAAAGACCGCCTTCCTCAAGACCACTGGCCAACAAAATGTCGCTCACCTGCCGAATTCGGCCATCGAGACACAAGACCCGTTTGTCGCTGCGAAGCGCCATCGGGCGCGGGACATCTCCCCGGCAATAGGCGAGCGCATCAGCATAGCTTGCTTTCTCGACGTCTGAAGTCTGGGCGCGCGACAGCTCTGCGCCCCAGCCTACAAAAGCGAGTGCACAAAGAATTGCAAATTTTGGAATTGCAAATTTTGGCGTCGCAAGTTTTGCGATGCGGGGAACGAAAGAGCGAAAACCCCTCGAGGCTTCCTTGTACCTCTCGCCGCCTCGCGCACTTCGGCGACCGATGAAGCGAAGGAGGCCGGACGGGCGCTCCCCACATTCACCTCGGTCAGGCTTCCGGCGCGACATCTCTGTTACCTCGCAACTTCAGCACGCAACCGCTCATAGAACAAAACGGAAACATCGTCAATCCCGCTTAGGTTGCGGACACAGTTTTGTGACGCAGGCGATTGCGCCATCCTCCTTCGTTGGTTCAGCTCGGTTACTCTCCATCGTGAGCGGAAGTTATTTCCTGCGTTTGCGGCAACGCCGGTGAATTGTCGGCACGGAGGATTTGCCGGTTACCGATCGGTATCAAATGCGAAGACGCCTACGTCTTGTTATCCCCGAGCCTCACTTGGGATACGCATTCACCCACTGCCCATTCGAATAGAGTTCCTTGTTGATCGAAATCCGAAGAGCGGCCTGCGCGTTCTTGATCTCGACCTTGTATGTATGGGTGCGAAAATTGCTCTCAGATGCGATTTTCAAGTCCTTGTCGGCATTCGCGAGATAGATCGTAAACGTCGTCGGCGCGAAAAAGGCCATGCCGGTGAAGTCGAGCCGTCTCGATGGGTTGACGAATGAAACTCCTTCTTCTCCGAGCCCGTCCTTGTCATCGCGAATCTTCGCCGGACGGGGTTCGAGTACCCGGGGGACCGTCGGAATATATTTCACTCGTACTACCTTCTCCTCCTCGTCTTCCCGTTCAAATCGCTTGACCGCCAAGACATATCTGCACGAAGCGTTTTGAACGATGACGTCCGCGCTGGTCCCGTCCGGGCCCCTTCCAGCCACATAAACAATAGCGTCATCAAGACTGAAATTCGGTGTCAGCCATTTCAGCCGATGACCGGTAGAAAAGAACAGGCTCGTGAGTACCGGACACTTGGCTTCGAGATCGTCGTCGAACTTGACGGTGGTCTCCCTGCCTTCGTTCGTGTATTCCGCCCACAGATTCCTGGAATAGTTCTTTCTGACTATGGCGGCATCTTCACCGGGGGCAGGCTTGGGCATTCCAGATAGCCCGTCTGTTTCAGGCTCTGAGGCTTGCGCTCTACCGCTGAACAGTGCGACCAAGAATGCGCAGATAACACCAAGCGTCTTTCGTGACATTTCTTGAATAACCAAAAATTGATGGCAAGAGACCCGTAATATCGTCGCCCTAAGGAGACTTTTGTATGACAACCCTGCCGGTCTTTGGATCGATATGCGCGATGTCCTCACCGGTAACCGTAATTAGCTTAGCGTGGTTATCTTCCCAGGAAAAAGTGATGACGGTGCCATTCGTGACATCCAGACTCCCGTCCTTGTTTCTCGTGATATTTCCTTCTCTTACTCCAGACACGAAATCTGTACCACTGACTGTATCTTTTTCCCTGCCGGCCTGAACGCCCCATAGTTCTCCGAAAGCGAGGTTCGGGTTAGCCGGGATTTCGACATACCCGACCCTGGTCAGGCTGGGCGATTGACTGGCCGGTATCGAATTTGTTTGATCACCAGTTCCGGACTGGCCATTGCGAGATGAACTCGCATCAGTCGCAGTGCCGGGCACTTTCTGACCAGCCAATCCCTGTGCCATCAGCGTTCTCCCGACCTCCGGATGGATGATCGCGAGCATCGCGTTGCGGTCGCCGAGAACCGGCCGCAACGCCTGGTATCGCGCATTGAGATCCTGCGAAGCATCGCGGGCACCCGGCTGCAGATTCTGCTGCGCGATGCCTGCCGGGTCGGTGCGCTGTCCCGAGCTCAGGCCCGCGATGCCGTTGGCAATGGCAGCAAAGGGATTACCGACCGGCGTATGCGCCCAGCTTTGCAGGCCGGCGCTCAGGCGAGCACTGATATCTGGCGATGGCGCGGTTGTCGGCGACGGTGCCTGCGCGGGCACAGAGCCCGCCGCATTCGTGCGTTGTCCGGCGTTAAGGCCGATCATGCCGTTGGCAATCGCAGCAAAGGGATTGCCTACCGGCGTATGCGCCCAGCTTTGCAGGCCGGCGCTCAGCCGGTCGCCGAGATCAAGCGATGGTGGTGCGGCTTGTGCAATGTCCGCGCTACCAAATTGCGGCATCAGATCATTGCCGATGGCAATGTTTTGCACCTGGCCATAATCCGGCGATTGCGGCGCGGATGGTGCCGGCGCGACGTTCGGCGATGTGGGCAAAGCGACTGGCTGGGACAACGGCGTCTGCGACGCGGCTACCGGCTGTCCGTATGCAGAGCCCTGCCCATCGAAGCCCGCGCCCGGCTGATACTGATCCTGCTGTCCTTGCAGCGAAAGCAGGCGGCCGAGCAATCCGCCGCTGTCCTGGAATTGCTCGGGATCGAAATAGCTGTCGAACAGGCCCATTTCTTATGAACTCTTTTCATTCCGGGAAAATTAGTCGGCGCTTTGTCACCGCATCGAAAGGCGCGGTGACGTTCGGCCTGCTCGCGGCTATTTTTGTTTGATGCACGCTGTGTGCCGAGGACTGTCACAATCAGCTAAACTGGATAAAGCGGTCGTTGCGACCCATTTCACGCCCCATCATCTGGCGGTTCATATTCCGGAGGCTCATTCGATTTGGAGTCGCCTGCCCGCTTTGGGCGGAATTCATTATAACGGGGCAAGAATATCGGCCCGAATGAGCCCAGGCGGTGCCCGATCCACGAAGTCGCGCTCGCGTCCGATATCAGGAACGTCTTTTGCCATTTGCAGCGCCATGATTTCTTCGAGAACTTCCGACAACTGTTCGCCCCGGCGCAGTTGCAAAAGAATCCGTGCCTTGTCGCCAAGTGCTTCTCTTCGGAAAAATCCGGTTCGATAGGCTCTTTGCAGAGCAAGATCGATGCTTCGCAACGCTTCCTCTGGATCG
This sequence comes from uncultured Alphaproteobacteria bacterium, assembly GCA_963753875.1. Taxonomy (GTDB): domain Bacteria; phylum Pseudomonadota; class Alphaproteobacteria; order Rhizobiales; family Xanthobacteraceae; genus Bradyrhizobium. Next base: position 155,451 of record CAVWDY010000033.1, read on the forward strand.
TCCAGAAAATAGAGATGAAGGGTTGCTTTACTGATCGGAAAACGGACGTCGTCAGGATACCGCTCGATCATCTCGTCCAGAATAGGCAGAGCCTCGCGGTCTCGACCAGCCTCAATCAAGAGGTGCCTGAGATGGAGGGCCAATTCGTACTGATCTTCGGGATCACCGGTGCGCATCCGCGCCGACACGGCGTCGATGACGCCGCTCAGGGGAAGCTCCACCCGCAGCTGCTCGATCCACTGATCGAGTTTTCTGATTGAATCGATAGACCTGATAGTAGTCTCCTATCGGTAGCAGTTACGCCAGGTTTCCCTCGTCACTTGGCTCGTAGCAGCAGCGCCGCAGAGAGAATTTCTGCCATTCCCTTCACTCGAAGACTAATTCGATTTCCGGCGTGCAAGCCGCCGCCTCGATAGCTGCCTTTGTTTCTTTTTGATTTCAGTGTCGAGGATCTTGCATAGCTTCCGGTGAAACTCGAGCCCGCAGCAAAACGGCAGATATCGCGGAAAAACAACCTCATGCGATACGCCGTCTGAACTGACAAGTTTAAGCCGATCGAGTGATTTTCGAATGACGCTAGCCGCAATTGTCAGCGCCTGGAGGCCGTCCTCACCACGCGCCAAACGGATCCTGCTGTCTTTCAGCCCCTGTATCTGGAACGCACACGACCATTCGCGATCTCCCTCCCGGAAACGTGGAAATCCCAGGCGAGCCAGCGCCGGGCGTTGTTTTGCACCGAACCGGAATTCGTATTGCACGAGGGAAGGCTCGTTCCATTCCATCTGGCTACCCTCTAAAAGAAAGTCTTTTTAAGACTGGAACAAAACAAGAACAATGTCAACTCGTGTGCGGCCACTGCAGACTGCTGATCGTAAATTTTCGCCATTCAGGTGACGACGGCTCTGATCAAAGTGCCAGGAGGCCGACGCGTGCGGCTTAGCACCAATTCAAAATTGTACGAGAGAAACGCCCGCTCCAATTCATTTGACAAATCCCAACCCTTTTAGTTGGCGCCGAACTGATTTTCGCACCACTGCTTCTTGTTAACGTCGGTTTCGTGGGTCTTGCTCCAACATGCTCCTCTTTGCGATTGTCCGCCGACGATTTTGTTTGATCCTTCGCCGAGACTTCTGCAGAAGTCTTCCCACTGCTCAGTGTCGCCATCAGCTGCACTCAGGCAACGGCGGTAGTCACCACCACCGCCTCCGCCGCCAGCTCCGCGGGCAAAACCTCTCCGCAAGATAGGCCATGCGGCCTTCAACCAATCCGGAATGGCCGGCATCGGAATCTGCGGCGGGGGCACAGGCGTGCCTGGAGGAAATGGAAATGGTATTCCGCCCATACGATAGCCGGCCTGAATCACGTTGGCGGCGTTGTCGCGCTGCGGGCTCGCCAGCGCCTGCGCAATCAGGGTTTGCCCCACTTCCGGATGAACAGTCGCGAGCATGGCGTTGCGGTCGCCGAGGATCGGCCGCAAGGCCTGGTATTGCGAATGCAGGTCTGACGTCGGCGGTTGAGGAACAGATGACGTCTGTCCGTTGTCCGCCGAGATTGGCCCGGGCGGCCGCGCAGGCGCCGGCGCTTGCGGAACGGATGACGGCTGATCAAAGCCCGCGCCCTGCCAGTATTGTGCATGCTGCGGCTGCAGCGCGAGCAGCCGTCCGAGCAAGCCACCGCCCTCCCCAAATTGATCGGGGTCGAAGTAGCCGTCGAGCAGGCCCATCAGGCGGCGCCATTCATTCTGCGCGAGGCTTCGGTCGCGGCTCGATAGTCCACCGCCTTGTAACCGTTGATTTCGATCACCGCGTGTGGCGCGGTCTTCTCGACATCCTGCGCCATCAGGCCGATGTGATAGGCCGGCGCGCCCTTGTAGCGATAACCGTAGACCGGCGTGCCATCGAACAGCGTTCCGACCGGCACGATATCTTCCTTCAGCCGCATGTCGGAAGGCGTGAACTTGAAAAGGCTGCCGATGCCGCTTGCAATCTTGTTGAATTGATCCGCGCCGGATTGTTGTTGCGTGCCCTGCGTGGTGCCATTGGTTTGCGACCCGAGCCCCGCGATTGGAACGCCGATCTGCGCCAGCAGATGCAGATTCTGCGCCGGAATGCTCTGTGCCAGTTGAGCGAGCGCCAATTGCTGCTGTGGGCCATAGTTCTGCGCGTTCAACGCATCCTGCGATGACGCGACGCCCTGCTGCTGATTGGCGAGGGCTTGCTGGTTGAGCCCCGACAGCAACCCACTTGTCGAATTCTGCGCACCGTAAAGCGAATTCGCCGCGCTCAACTGGTTGGCGACATCCTGGTTGTATTGCGCGGCGATCACCGGCGCCTCACCCTGCGCGATGCCGCGGGCAAGAGTCTGCTGGTTCATGCCGGACAGATCCCGGCCCGCCGCCGCGAACTGGCCGTTGACCTGGTTGGTCGTGTCATTTGCGATCTGCGCAAGCTGGGCCTGCAGCGCGGGATCATTTCCGATCATGCTGCCATTGGCATACGGCGTGAGCTGGCTCTGCAGCGTTGAAAGACCGCTCTGAAGGTTGGGCGCCTGCGCGGTCGCAGCCCCTCCGTTCAAAAGATTGCCCGCAAGGCCGCTGATCTGGCCAGCGAAAGGATTGCCTTGGGCCGCGCTCCGCGAAAGCTGACTGATCGCGCCGCTTTCGGCCGGGTTCAATCCGCTGTTCTGGATCAGGGGATTCAATTGCCCGAGAATGCCCTGCAACATCGGCTGCGCCGCTTCCCACGGCGCGGTCTGCGACTGCTGCGTTTGCGTCGATGACGATTGCCCGCCCATTGGTTCAAGTCCCTCTCTTCGTGATCAAATTGGTAATTCAGGTTTTGATAGCGCGCGCAGCCGAACGTGGCGTCCAATGCTGTGGACGCCGCGTGACTTCGGTTGCTAGCGCTGGTTTGGTCTGGTGGTGCGCCGGTGCGGTGACCGGGCGTTCGCCGCACATGCGGTTGAAGACTTGATTGCGTCGCCGTCCCGTTCCTCGCAAAGGGCGACGAAATCCTTGGCCGGCCCTTAGAGTCGATTGGTTATCGACGCTGCCCCGGATCGACGGAACAATCCGTCGTTGCCTTGGTCTGTCGCCAGAGAACGGGAGAGGTCAGCGGACCACCCGACGAGCAAGGATTCGGATCGGCGTTTGCTCGTTGTCCGGGAATTCCTGCGCCGGAGCTACGTATGCGAGCCGAGGATCGTCCAGACCGGTGTTTCCGGCAATGCCTTGAGACTGGTGGTTGTAAAGCGCGAGCAGCCTGCCGAGCAAGCCGCCCTGCGGCGCGCCGTCTGCCACGCTTGATCGATTCTCCGTGATTAGGAACGGGCTGTAATCGGGGTCGTTGTAAGGATTGCGCTCCGAGGGATCTACATCATGCGGTGGGGGTAGCGGGTCAGGAAAGGGACTGCTTTTATTTTCAGGAGTTGGGGGCGAAGGGAAGAATGTGTGCGGAAGCGATGGGAGCTCCCTTAAATCCGGTTTTGTCGATGGGACCCACAAATGAGGATCAAACGGCTTTAGCTCCGGCTGTGGCGGCGGACTACCATAGGGAGATGCCCCTCCCGTAGCGGGAGACGGTGGAAGCCACCAGGGGCGAGAGGGCGGGGCTGGGGCTCGCCTCCAATCGGGAATTACCGGAACTTGCAATTGTAAGCCAGGAGATCGGGGAAGACCGTCTTTGCGGGAATAAGCCATGTGACCTCGTAGCTGCTCAAGAAGAGTTTCGCTGCTCAGCCTTCCTTAGAAGACCGCATTGATTTGACGTCGAACCGGTTCGGGAAAGAATTGCTGAAAGGAAATGGGTCGAGCATCCCAACTTCAGGTGTCCATGCGTCCACTACGGATCGTAGATGACACGGGAGAGAGAAAGGTACGGCACCTTCGACACCATGGCATCAACCTCAGCCTGGCTACCGGGATAGGCTTCGTAGACGATCTTCGTTCTGAGCATGCTGGCGTAATATCTGGGATTCCAAGTCCATAAGACATCCGGATATCTACCAGTCCCCTCAAACAAATTTCTTAATATTTTTCTGATCGTGAAGCTTTGCGGAGGATCATCAAACTGAGGATCAGCGGCTCTGCCAGCATAGAATTTGTAATTCAGATATCGGCGATACTTGTCTCCCTCCTAAATCTCGGAAGGAGCATCGGGGCATGGAGCTTTTTCGAGACGCTTAGGACCATCGTCTTTCGCAACCTCCAGTGACGGGCACCAGAGGGGATCGGCCGTATAGTGCCATGCGACAATGGTTCGCCTCAGTACAAAGGCCTCCTTCGACGCCATGAGCAGGTAGCTGGCACAGGCGGACAAACAGTAGTCATAGACGACAACAGTTGCGTTCCGGTCCCGGAGTAAATCCGCTAAGGTTGCTGCAGATAATATATCCCCACCGGGGCTTCGAACCACGAAAAGACCATTCTGTTGGAGGCCATCGGCCAACGAAACATCCAGTTCCCGAGAAAGTACTCCGTCAAAACACAAAACTCGCTTGTCGAGATCAAGCGCCATCGGGCGCTTTACATTGCTGCGGCAATATTCGACTGCGCGGGCGTAAACGCCAAAGCCGGTTTCCTGAGCACGCGAAATTTCCGAGCCCCAGCCGAGAAAGGCCAGAGCACAGAAAGCTACAAGATTTGCGAGGCGGAAACTGAAGGTGCGAAGGCCGATCGCGGCTTCCCTATGCCGATTGCCGCCCTGCGCAGCACCGGGGCGTCGGCAGCCAAGGCACGCGAGATAAAACGAGCCCTCTCCGCGTTCGATTGGGTCAGACTTGCAGCGCGACATCTTCCATGCCTGCTTAACTCACCAAAAGGCATTGCCGATCGTCTTAAAGTTCTATGGAACAAACTAAGAACATAGTCAAGCTGCTGCCTGCTTGAAAGACGTTCGCCCGTCGTCAGACACCCGCGCGGATTTTTGGAAAGACACAGCCCGATTTTGCGCGGAGGCGCTGTCGAACCTTTTGTCTCCGGGTCGGTCGCCGTTTTCGGAACGCTGTTGCGGGACTATCGACAGTTCAATTCCTTGTCCATGATGATGTGCTTTTCCTCGTAACCATCGAGCACGTGCAGCCAGCCCTTGCGGCCGTAAATGCGGACGCGCTTGCAGCCTTCGGCTTTGGCGTAAGATTCGATCTGGTCGATCAGCGGCAGCCATCGCTTCATGTCGCTGCCGCCGCAGGCGGTGATGACGCAAACCTTGCCGATCTCGGAGTTGATCAGGATGGTGGCGGCGGCGGATTCCACCGTGCGTCCGTTCCACGCCATCCACACCAGGCTGCGGCCGGCCAGAATATCGGCTTCGATATCCGCAAAGGCGTTGAGTTTGGTGCGATAACACGCCGCCTTCAGCAACGGGCTGACATGCGGCCAGATCTCGTGAACCCGTTCGGGGTCGACGCAGACCAGCTCAACCCTGGAGCACATAGAGGAACGTGCGTCCAGTCGTGGCGGAGTTGGCATGCGTGATCGTGAACGAGCCGTTGGCGACCGCCGAGACGTACATGGTGCCGTTGCCGAGTTCGGTGGCCGCGTTCGCGGTAGCCGGCGTGAACAGCGGCACTGATCCGGCGGCGCAGTTCGCATCGGACACGACGGTTGTCGCCGACCCCGTCGCGAGCGTTACGGTTCCCGTCGCGTTCGAGCGTCCGGCTGCGAGCTGCTGTATGGCGAGAATGATCTTCTTGAGGTCAGTCTCGGCAATCCCGGGAACAAACGCCGTCATAGCGCGCCGCCGGGGACGAGATCTGGCACCACGCCCGCATAAAAGGACCAGGATGTCGCCGCGGGAATCCTCGCCTTGAAGCGCGAATAACGGGTATCGCGCATCATATCGCAGCGGCCGGTTCTGGCATTGACGAGCACCTCCAAGCCATCGGTCGCGGTCGCCGAGGGCGTGTCGCGATAGGACACCGAGCCATAGAGCGTGGCCGCGTCCGTGACGGGACGAAAGCCCCGGATCGTGATGCGGTTCTCGTCCGTGCCCTGCTCGGCGCTTTCGATGGTGGCTTCCAGATTCGTTCCCCGAAAAAAGCCGAGCCCGTGCGAACTATTGAACTGCCCGATTTCGGGTTGCACGGCGGTAGCGTAGGCATCGAGGCTCAACGTCATGGCATCCAGCGACGATGAAATGCTGTCGAGATTTTCAAGCGTCAATCCGGTTTGCGAAATGCCAAGCAGGTATTCACCGGTCATCGAGATCGGGAAAAACCGATCCAGCAGGAAATCATAGCCGAGCAGCTTGTCGTAAGTTCCGCTTGTCCCGGCGACGGATTTATAGGCCCAATAAACCCGTGTGCTGCGCGGGTCCGCGGCGCCCGTGAAGAGTTGCAGATTGCCCTTGTCGAGATCGGCAAGAAATGTGCGATCAACCCTTTCGAGCCCGATCTGCTCCGGCACCCCTCCGGGATCGATCTTGTGAAAGCCCTGCCCTGCGTAGAAAAAGATTCGCTCACCCGCGCGGATAATCGAATATGGCGCAAAGAGGCCCTTGTCCTGGGTGATACGATCGATCTGAAAGATGATCGGAGACCCCGGAACATAGGACATCCGCCGGATAGCCTGGTCCTGAAAGATGATCCCGGCCTCGCCGCCGGCGACGCCCCGGACGATGCCGCCGTCCGGAAAATCCTGGAAGTCCGAGGAGTTGACGCCGCTGGTCCAGCTATTCGACGCGTTGAAGCTGTTCAGCCCCGACCATTGGATCCGGTAAGGCGTCGAGAGCAAGCCGGAGAGCACCAGGAACCGCCCGACCACGCTGATATAGGCCGCCTGCGGCGGGGAACCCAAGGCATTGGAGAACGCTGTCGACGATGAGAGATCGAACACCTGCAAGACCGCATTGGCCTGCGTTGCAAACACCAGGTTGCCGGTCTGGGCAAATTGCCATTGCGCCGTCGCGGTCAGGGCGTCATACGTACCGCCGCCCAGTGAAACATCGGACCACGTGAAGTCCGTATTGTTAAGCTTGTAGAGTTTGGTGTTGGTGCCCGCGAAGGTGACAACCGTTCCGTCGGATTTCAGCGCGTAGAACGCGCCCCTGCATGCCGCGGGAAGTGCGGCGGTGTAAACCGAAAAGGACGGGAACGGCCCGTAGCCATCGCCACGCGGAACCACGTTCAGGACGTTCCGCGTGGCTTGTCCTTCATAGTCGCTGACGTCAGGTTTAAACTCGGCGGCGCGGAGCAGCGGCATTATTTGGTCTCCGGCGGCAAAATCTGTTGAGTTGGATCAGCGGTCCAGACACTGGGCGCCGTTGCGATCGGTGACCAGGCCGCGATCGGCGCGGCGCCGTTATTCCACGAGGACGTTTGCGAATTGGCTGCAGTCCAGCCGGAAGCTGGAGCCGATTCGTCAGTCCAGTTTGCTCCAGCAAACGGGTCTTTCAGCCAGTTGATAAAATCTCTCGTCATGCTCGCGGGGCTGCCGGTGACGAGATAGGCCGCGAATGCCGGTGCCCAAGCTTGTGACGTGGCAATACCGAATCCGGTCAGCGCGAAAGAAGCCGCCGAAGCGCCCAAGCTCGTATTGAGAGCCGCGGCATTTCCGGTTTCGGCGTAGGCCGTCCCCGTCGGCGGTGCCAACAGGATACCGAAAGCCGCTGCGTTTCCGGTCTCCGCAAATGCCCCGGCCGCTGCCACAAAAGAGGACTTGAAGGCGGCCGAGCCGCCGGTTTCTGCAAACGTGGCCGCCGATGACGCGAGCGAAACGTTAAATCCGTCAGATCCCCCGGTCAGCGCAAACGCGCCGGGACCGGCTGCGAGCGTGACCGATGTAGCATAGGTGATGACGATGAGGCCTGGGGCGCCGGTCCCGCCGGCAAAACCGGCATAGTTGCCACCTCCGCCGCCACCTCCGTAATTCTTGCCGTTCGGACCGACACCAATGGTGCCGCTGACACCTGCGCCGCAGCCATGGGTCGCGTCGAATTCGGTACCGGAATTTCCGACCGAGACCGTGCCACCGTCCGCCGTGCCGCCGGTCGTGGTGGCCGCCGCGCCGCCGGCGCCGTGCGGACCGCCGCTGCCGCCGCTGCCGCCGCCATTGGCCGAAGCACCGCCAGCAGCGCCGGCACCGCCATCAAACGTCGTGGTGCCGACACTATTCGCCGCAAGGCCGGCAACCGCAACGTGGCCGCCGTGTTGCGCGGCGCACGCGACCGTAGAGCCAAGCGCGACCGCGTTCGCGAGCGATGTTGCATTCCACCAAGTATCAGTGCCATCGGCGTCATGCGCACCGCCGGAGCCAATGCCGATATTGATGACCGTCACGCCGGCCACTAGCGGCGTAGAGGTTGAAGTTATTTTTGCGTAGGCGCCGCCGCCCCCGCCGCGGCCTGCAAAGACGCTCGTTCCGGTATCGCCGCCGCCGCCGCCCGGGATACATTCAACGGAAACGAGCGCGGTAAAATCGGCAGGAACTGTCCATGTCGTTCCAGATGTAAGGAAGACGACGGTGTTAGCCATATCAGGCCAACGTCAGAATCGGCGACGGGAGGGTGACCGTGAACGTGTTGCCGTTGGTCAGCGTGATCGCCGTGCCGTAATCCCACCATCCGATCAGCTTCCCGGACGTCGAATTGTAGAGAACGGCCCATTCGAACGGCCCGATTGAACCGCCGGAAGCCGTCCATGCCGGGTTGGTGCCGCCGGAAAACGAGAACGTACCCGACGCCTGCGCGCCCGTGATGGTGCCGATGGTGGTTCCGGTCGCGGTGTAGCCGTTGGCGGTCGCGAGATCGGCCGGCGTGTTGTAGACGGTATTGCCGGCGACGGGCGCGGTGTTGGTCAGGTAGACCTTATAGACATCGGTTGTGCCGGTCAGCATGTCATGCAGCTTGTGCGCGACGTCGCCGACGAACGTATTGAATTTGTTGAAAGTGGCCATTACGGCGTTGCTCCTGAAGCACGGACCGTCATCGGTCCGGCGTTGAACGTCGACGTCAGTCCAAGATTGTTCAAATCGTTCAGCGCGCTGGTGAAACCGAGGCCCCAGGTTTGGATGCGCCCGTCTTCCTTGATATAAGGCGCCGATTCCAGCAGCGCGCCGTAAAGATATAGATCTGGCGCCAGGGCCAGCAGCCAGTTGTCGGCGTTCGTTCCGAGCGATGGAATGTTCGTTCGGTAAATCATTTCGACGGTGTAGTTCTGATCCGGCGTCGGCGCCAATTCGATCTCATCACCGAACACGGTGAAGTAACGCGGCTTGGCTGCGACATCGGAGATACCGAAACGGTATTCGTCCATCTGCGTTCCGGATTTGAATTCCAGACATGGCTTGCCGGTCACACTCGACAGGCGAACCCTGCGCATCGACTGGAAGTCAGAAGGCAGCGAAATGAATTCCGGCTCGCTCGATGTGGTGTCGATGAGGGCTGTTGAACGTTGCTCCATCTGGCGGACGAACAATTGCCGGTTGAACTTCGCTTCCGCGAGCTGGATGAAGGTCGGAATCCTCGCGATCAGCGTGGCATCCTGATCCCTGGCAAGATATTCGGTCACCGCCGCCTGCAGCGATGTGGTGTCGACGATTTGTGTCACGCTAGCTCCGCTGACCAGCCGGCTTGCAGTTTCGGCCTATCGGTTCGTAGGTAAGCCCATTCGGGATCGTCGAGTTTCTTCTGCACGATCAGATCGAACTCGGGCGTAAACATCCGCAAGGAGACGTTTCCCCTGGCGTGCTCCTCGTGCAGCCATCTGACGTAGATGACGTTGGGAATGCGCGCGATGTGACGCCCCCAGTCGCCATGCTGTTCGTCGCGGCGCGCCTGCCTGTTCCAATCCAGGACCGGCTCGACGTCCTGGACGTGCTCGATCGCAAGGTTCTTGCCGTTGCTGTCGAGGTGAGGCCGGATCAGGACGCCGTTCATCACGACATTTCCGTGACCCACAACGTTCCCGCCGTAGCCGTGACGAGTCCATTGGTGGCCGCCTTGATGGCAGAGATAGTCTGGCCCGGACTGACGATGACGTATTCGATCACGCCTGCCGGGATAAAGGGGTCAGCGATGGTCGCGGTCTGCGTGCCGTTACCGATCCGGTAACAACAGGCCGAATCCGCCGCCAGGCGAAGCTGATAGGTCTCGGGCCCGAACGGATTGGTTATCGCCGCACTGGCGTCGAAAGCGATGGTCTGCGTGGTGCCAACGCGGGACGACGGATGTTTGGGAAAGAACGACATCCTATGCGGCCCTCACAGCGACGGAGAAGTGCATCGGGACAGACGCGCCCGACGCGCCCGACGGTGTCAGCGCGATCACGTCGTCTTCGTTGAGATAGGTCGGCGACGGTGGCGTGACCGAGAATAACTGGCCCGCGGCCGAACCGGATTGCGTGACGGTGAACGTCGCGAGCGTTGTGGCATTGACCGATACCGTGACGGTGCCGTTAGCCGTGGTGATGGCGCCGCCGAGAATGCCGGCCGCTTTCAGGAGCCGGCAACGGAAGGGAACGCGAATATAGGCGGCGGCGGGCGTGGTGCCGCAGGACGGCGTGTAGGCCGTGAGGTCGATGGTGTTGAAGGTGTGAGTGTCGGGAAGAGGCATCGAAAGTCTCCAGATGAAGGTCAGGCTGATCGCCCCTGTCATTCCGGGCTGGCCCGCCAGGACCAGACCCGGAACGACGGAGCGGATGCTCAGGACGCGGTGTTGTCGAACACACCGCCGCTCGCCTTTTCATTGCGGGCGACGAGAGCGTATTCGGCGAGGATCTGGCGGCGATCGGAATCGCCGGTTTTTGCCAGCGGAATCGAGATCATGTTGCGCCCGTTCAGATAGGCAACCGCCCATTTATCCATTTCCAGCACCAGCACGTCGCGGCTGCGCTGGAAACGGTTCGCCACCACCTTGAGCTTGCCGAAATCGGACTCATAGGCATCGACGGAAGCCACGATCTTCTTCGACTTGGCTTCCTCGATCGCGGTGGCGCGGCCGGTGAAGGTCGAGAACACCTGTTTGTTGAAGGCGCCGGTCATGATGGTGCCGGGCTTGCCGCCATTGGTCCAGATCGAGGACAGCACGCTTTTCAACCGCGCTTCGGTAAACGCGATCTGGGTGCCGTCGGTGCGCGCGCTGGTGCCGTCGATCGGAGACGGATCGGCGGGCGAGCCGGCCGTGCCCTTGGACGTATTGGACGCGATCCACGACAGGATGGAGGCGGTCTGGCGCGGCGTGGTGCTGTTGCCGGAGACCTTGGCCTGGTTGGTGCCGACCAGGATGGTTTCGATGTCGCGCTTCAGCTCAAGGCCCTTGAGCATCTCCTGATAGGCGAGCTCGTTGTCGCGGCCGGCGTGATCGACGGCCTGCTGGGTGCCCGAAACCTGCGCGACCTTGTAGGAGATCTGGCAGAGATTGCCGAGGCGAACCGTCGGCGTGACCGCCGAAGTGGTGGGATCGTCGCCTTCGAGCTGGGCATTCGAAGAGTTGGCCGGCGCGAGCGCCTGGGTTTGCCCATTCTGTTACAGGCCGTTGCGGGCCGGAGCGGTCATTTCTGCCGCCCTCTCAGTCTTTCGATCTGAGATCGGACTATATCTTCATCCCGTTACCGGGAGCCTTGCATGTAGTCTCTGGGATTAGTTTCGCCCTAAACCGTAACCCGCGGGGGTCCGGCGTAGTATTTGCCCATTCATCGACCCGCGTTTGCTTGCGAGCAATATTGAACCGGGCACCACTATCTATCCACGATTGCATCTTGATAGCGAAACGAGTTGGCGTTTTGTAACCCTCAGACCTGGGCTTCTCGACACCAATCTTGCCAACAAGTATGCCGACTGACTGCAAGAGACGGATAAAATCGGGGACCCAAGGGTCACACGATTTGTATCCCATATAAAAGCGCCTGCCGGTATGATTGCTGTTGCCAGCAACATACCCCTCGCTATCCATAATACCTACGATAAATGCCAGCTTATGGTCTCGCGGCCATCCGAAAACGTATTTCGGAATGATTTGCTTCTTTGCAGTGTCTTCAACAAGCCTTTCGCATAACGCCCGATCTCCGAGCGCCAACGCCCAATTTGGCCTGCTGCTTTTGGATACCGCGTGACAACTAAGCTGAACCTTGTAGGTGCTGAGCTGTTCCAAAGCGGCTTTAGTGGCCATGGCAAAATCTTGGTCAATGGTATTGAGACGAAATAGAAGTCTGTCCGTTCTTCGGGGAGCAGACCATTTCGTAACAGCGCCATCTCCGAGATATACGCCAAGGATATAAGCGAAACTCTTATCTGCGTCTTGTCCAATCACCGTTTCTATTCCTCTGTGGGGAACGGTGCTCTAAGGATATTGTACGCATATAGCAGGGTTTTACACGAGCAAGCAATTCACTCGTGATTAACGGCGGTCGCCTTCTCCTTCGCTGCGCCGCTCATGAACGGCGTATCGGTCGGATCGATGCGATAAATCATATCCGAAAGGTCTTCGCGGTTGCCAACCGCCTGGTAGGTGACGAAGGTTGAACTTGGTAAGGCCATTTAATTTTTCCCTGGATGAGTGCCGGCGCCGGACGACTCGAAGCCTGCGCGTCGTGCAACAGGTGAGCCGCTTGAGGCGAGCCGGTGCGTGAGACCTCGATGCGAGGGCTCGGGTTAAGTTCTGTGCTTGAAAACCTCGGGCGCGCGATGGCGCGGAAGCATCGCTTCCGGTTCGGCTTTTTCCTAAGGCTTATTCGCCGGGCGCCTGCACGCTTGCAGGGTCAGCGTTGGCGCTTCGCCAATTCGTTTGCTGCGGTCGCCTCGATCGGCGAGTTCGGCAGCATGTTATCTTGATGTTGCGAGGTCGCGAGAGATCGCGCCGCATGAAAAAGCCCGCGGCTGGTTACCGGCGCGGGCTCTAAAATTCTTGCGATGCTGAACTTATGCCGGCGATTTGCCCGACGTGTCAAACTTTGTTAGCGCGTCAATTAAACATCGGCGAGACCATACGACAGCGGAATATCCGCTATTGCGTTCGTCTACGGGCGCGGCTGGCAAGCGCCTGACGTATCGTCAACCTTCACTAAGCGAGGCCTCAAGCAGCTGATCGGGCGCTTCTACGCTGGCGCGCCAAGCATCACTGAAAACCGGAGCCCAAACCCCGATTCGTCAAATACTGGCGAACGCGCTAGGTTGTGCCGTGGCAACGGCACAACAGAGGGATTAAATGTGGAGTCAGGTCGCATGCGACGCCCTTAAATCAGGGCACGTTCTTCAACTTCGATATAATGGCTACACCCGCGACGTCGAGGTCCACGCCGTCGGGACCACCAAAGAGCGCCATGAGGTCATGCGAGTTTGGCAGATTGCTGGCGGTAGCGTCAGCCACGAACCGGTCGGCTGGAAGCTCCTGCGTTTGGACGAGGCCACCGGCGCCTTCATCACAAAACAAAACTCTCTCGCCCCGCGCCATGGCTACAAACGAGGGGATAAGGTCATGAGCACCATCAAGTGCCAACTCTAGTCCTCCGCAATCGCAAGGTCCGACAAAAATAGCTGGGGCATTATGGATGGCACAATCAGACCAATGCCCTCTCATATTGGCTTCTTCTTTTTCTTCGCCACCTTCTTCACCTTCGGCTTTTCCTTTAGGGGCTTGTGGGGCGTGTTTAGGCCACGACGCAGCGCAGCCTCAAAGCGGGCCCGCGCCTCTTTCTCAAAATAGGAGTCTTTGTCATTGACCAACGGAGATACCCCAAAACGGCTCAAACCAAAACGCCCTACCCGACCACCAACGATTCCGATACCCCCAGGCGTTACAACATCACCAGATGTTAGCCCGTTACAAATGAGGCTAATAGGCACCGTCGTCATAGAGTGGTCGAAACTGGAAAGCGCCCTTGACGACCTAATTTGGACGTTGACTGGCCTAAGCTTCGAAGATGGGCGTGTTTTAACCGGACGAACAGACACAAAAACAAAAATATCTATGCTTCAGGTTCTTGCCCCAAGGTATCTGGACGGTACAGAACTGCAAAAGGTCGAAGAAGCCCTCGTAATGGCCGATTTCCTCCGCGATGACCGCAACTTCATAATGCACGGCTCTTGGGGGAGCCTCCAACCCATCGACGAACCGATAGCGTTATCTTTGAGAGCCAAGTCATCGCCCGGAGAGATAACGGGTGAAACCTTTCCCCACAGTCGGATGATCGCAATTATTGATCGTATCCAGCAAACAAAAAAGACGCTGTTTGACGTGGTCAACTCACTTGGAGCATCGCCGTATAAATCCGACGAACCAAATCCTCAGAGCTAGCATAACCGTCAACCACATCTTGCAGCTCGAAGCCAGACAACTCGGCTAAACCGGCCTCAATCATCTCAGGAGAAATCTCGGGCGCGCCAGCCCCTCCGCTCGAATCAACAGAAGCGCTTCCTCTATCAACATTTGGTCCATGTGGTGTCACGCCCTCGGCCAACACACCGTCCACTTCACAAAATCCCGAACCGCTTCCTGCGTTCGGCGATCTGCGCCAGTTCCTTCAATTCGGCCTGGGCCAGTTTGCCGTTGGTGACGATGGCGGTGAGATGATCGCGCACTTTGCCGACAATATTGATGGCGAGAAACAGTTTTTCGCGCGCACCGACATCCTCGATCCCGGTTGCCCGCCAGGCGGCGGTGTAACTGTCTTCCAGATCTTTGAAAGCTTCAGTCAAGAGCTCGTTATCGAGCAGGTCCTGCGCGCGACCAGCTTTTGCCACCGCTTGGTCACGCCTGTTTTCGTCAGACATCGGCCTTGTCCTTTGCGCTCTCGCTTTGTTGCTGCTTCACATCGTGACGATGCGCCGCCGCGGCGATGTCGAGCGCATTTTCCGCGACGTTCATCTGATGCTGCGCTTGCGCGTGCTCCATTTTCTGCTGCGCGGTCGCGGCTTTCAGGTGCGCGTCCAACAGCGCCATCCTGGCGTCGAGCTCGGCCTTGATTTTTGCCAATTCCATTTCCGCCTCGGCCTTGACCTGCAGATGGATGGCGTCGTTTTGCGCCTTCTGTTGCTGGATCTGCGCTTGATGCGCGGCTGCGGCCTGATCGGCTTGCGCCCTCGCCTGCGCCGCCAAGAGCTTCGGATCGGGCGGCGGCGGTGGCGGCGCCGGCGGCGGGTGCAGCAATTGCCCGGTCTGGGGATTGATCGCAGCTGGATCGTTGAAGAATTTGTCCGGGTTCTTGTGCCCCATGATCCTCGTCAATTCGGCCGCGGTGTTGTAGAGTTGGAGGTCGCCGACCAGATTGACCTTACCGGCGGCCACCATTTCCTTCTGCACATTCGCGATCGCCATGGTTTGCGCGAATTGCTGCGCCTTGCCGCCGGAGCCCAAGCCGACATTGATGGTCATGTCGTCGCGGGTCTTCCAGTTGCGCGGGTCGACATTGATCCAGGCATTGCGCAGTCGCACGGTCTGCTGTTGCTGACCGTGTTTGCGGATCGTGCCGTGCAGCAGCGCGAACACGTCCCGCACGCCCTCCGCCATGATGCGGGCGATCAGTTTTATGCGCATTTGCGAGGCCGAGAACACCTGCGCCACCGCGGTGGCGGACTGGTTCTGCAGCGCGTTGGCGTCGATGCCTTGCGTCTGCTTGGCAAGACCCGTGCGGGTTTCAAGTTCGGCGTCGAGGTATTGCAGCATCGGATAGATCGAGGTGGTGATGTCAGGCACTTCCTGCCAGTTCAGCCCGCCCGGCGTCTTGGTGCGGACCACCCCGCCCGGGCGCGACACCAGGAGGTCGTCGAGCGTATTGGGGCCGGCATTGCTTTCGGCGACTTCCACCCGGCGGATTGAAAGAGCCCCCATCGTTCCGGCCTTCCAAAAATCGTCAGATGCACTATCTCGCGGGTGTGTCAAGCTAGGAGATTCCAGCATGGTGATACGCGTGGCGAAGGAGGGCGGGGAATGAGAGGAGCCACTGTATACCGAGGCGGAGGAAGAAGAATTCTACTGGCGCTTCGGCCAGGGCGTGGTCCAAGTCATGCATGGGAGCCGAACGATCGTTCCTCAGCCGCCACGACCGCCTAAGAACGATCCCCAGAGTGATCCCCCAGAATCGCAAACCCCAACGCCGGCAAAATAGCGCCAGCTTTCATCGCGGATTCGAGCCGGTCGACCCATCCCTTGCCGTCGCCTTTGATCTTACGAGCGTTCTGAATATCTTCGCGCGTCGCGCCCCATTCTTGATCCCGTTCGAGCCGCGCCAGCGCCGCCTTTGGGATGTCGGCATTCTCGTTCATGGCGGCGAACCTCCAGGGTCACGTTGACACGCGACAGCATCTCGCGCGTCGAAAAAAAAAAAAAAAAAAAAAAAACAAAGGAACCTGCGAGATATGAACGCGATCGGAATGATGGACTAGGCCTGCACCGGGCCGCTGCGGAGATGGCCATCCGCAAGGCTGCCAACGGCAGGTCGACGCGCAAATGGTCGCACATTGCCCAGCCGACGATCTTGCGACTGTAGAGATCCAAGACCGTGGCCAGATAGAGCCAGCCTGATCGGTCTCGACATAGGTGATATCGGCAAGCCAGATCCGGTTCGGCGCAGTGGCGGTGAAGTTGCGGTCAAGCAGGTTCGGGGCGATCGGGAAGTCGTGACGGCTGTCGGTGGTGTGCACCCGTCGTGGCCGCGCCATGATGGCCCTGATACCGTGACGGCGCATCAATCGCTCGATGCGACCGCGGCTCGCCCGCGTCCCTGAGCCTTCAACTCGGCATGGATGCGCGGGCTGCCATAGCGTCCGCATGCGTCGCGATGGACCCGCTTGATGTCGTCGACGAGTTCGCGATTGGCGGCGGACCGCGCGCTCTCCGGGCGCGAGCGCCAGGCATAGTAGCCGGCCGGCGAGACCCCGAGCACATCGCACAGGATTGTCACCGGATAGTCGGCGCGGCGATCTTCGATGAAGCGGAATCTCATGTCCGAACTCCAGCAAAGATCGCGATCGACTTTTTTAAAATATCGCGCTCCATGCGCAGCCGCTCGTTCTCCCGCTGCAAACGGGCGATTTCCGCCGCGTGGTCCGCCGACGGCAGCGCCGCCTGCGTTGTGGGGCGCCGCGTCGCCGCCGTCGGCTCTCGCCCGGCCCCACGCTGCTCCACCCAGCGCCGCAAAACAAAATCGCGCAGGCCAAGTTCCTTGGCCACCGAGCCGATCGAGCGACCGCTCGAAGCTACCAGATCGACCGCTTGCCGTTTGTAGTCGTCCGTAAACGACCGCCGTTGACGTCCTTCCATTCGACACCTCCTGGCTCCTTGAGCCTACTACAGGTGTCCATCAATTCGGAGGAGGCTGCACCTGATCCCTCGCGTTCCACCCGCCGGAGGGACTGTTCTGCTGCCGAGCCGTCGAAGGCGGCAGCTTACGCTATGCCAATCCGCCCTTCTATGGGCTGCGCCAATTGCCATTCACGCCGAAATTGGAGTCGATTTACCGTACCGACATTGCGATGAGTTCTGCGCGCGTCAGCCTCTCTCGCGGCTCCTTTAGCACGATGGCCGTAAGTGCTGCAGGATTTCCCTGAACGTATCGCCGAACGTCCACGGAGATTGGGAATACATCGTCAACGCTTAGGCCAAGGAATCGAGCAAGCGCATCTGGACTTCGGCCGGTAAAGTCGAAATCGAAATACCGCGCAAGGTGAAACCACTTGCCACCGCGTTCAATCGAGAGAAACAGGAAATGTTGGGTGGCGCGCGGATTTGTGACGTCGAAATTTCCGATAGTTGCCCATACCTGTAAACCGTTGGCGAGGCGAACCTGAGTCCCTAATATCTTGTTGGCGAGGCTCCTAACCGGTATCTTCTTGACCGGCCGGACCATTGTCTCGCCAATTTCATCGTCGTTCAAAAACTCCCACACAGGATGAGCCTCGAAGTCGGCGACCGTCAGCGATTCAGCCGGCTTGATGTTCTCGTTCATGGCGCAGGAAACCCGTTCTTGAGTAACGCATCATAGAGTTTCGTGCCGTGCTGCCTGCTCTTCGTGGAAAAGAACAAAATAAGAACATAGTCCTGCGATCAAGTCAACCTTCGGTCCTCAAAAAGGCACGGCACGGAAGTCAGGTTAACGCCGCGTCCCTCCGCAGTGAATTCTTGTGCCTTTGACGGTCGCGTACGCTTCTAAGGAGACCTGCAACGATAAGTGAATCGTGCGACCTCGTTTTGTCTGGCAGATTTACAGCCCATTACGAAGGAAGCGACGCCCTTATTCCTGCGAGTCTCCTAACGACCAGAATCGAACCGACGAATACTCGGCCCGCGAGTCCTTCGGGCTCGACCACAACCGCAAGAATCTATTTCCGCGGCTGCCGCTGTGATTTGTTAACCTGGATTCCGTGCCGTGCTCAAAAAGGCAGGGCGACGGGGTCAGGTTAACGCAGTTTTTGGGTTGACCGGAAGGGATGGGCCTCTTCCGCGGGTTTGGCGGAACTGAATCCC
>CAVWDY010000034.1:0-404947 GCA_963753875.1 uncultured Alphaproteobacteria bacterium
CCATAGGGCCGTTCGCCCCTGATGCTGTCGATCCAGGTGACGACGCCGCCGTCGTAATCGATGTTGTCGTTGAGCGGCACCGTCACCTTGGGCTCGTTGGCGCCGAGGCCGACTTGATAGCCGCTGTAGAAATCGAGCAGCGGCTGGTCGAGGATAGCGTCGTCGGAGCCCGCCTGCGTCGCCGCCGAGAACGCGCAGGCCGTGGTGTCGCAATCCGGCACGTAGACGCCGAAACCGAGGTTCTGCTTGATCTCCGTGAAAAACCGCGAAAAGCGCGGATGCGGCGGCGGCGCGATCGCGGTGATGACGCTGAAGGCACGGCCGTCGGGCGCGCGCACCTCCTCGCGGCTGGCGGCAAGGCAGAAATCGACCATCTCCGTAACAGCGCGGCGCGCCGCGCCGGCTTGATCGGGTGACGCCAGCCCCGTCTCGACAAAACTCAGCAGCGCCTCGGTGAAGAACGCGTCGTAATAGGCCGAGCGGTGGCGGATCTGCATCGGCTGCCACATCGGCTCGGCGATGCCGGTCCAGGACGGGTTGATCAGGCTGCGCGCCGGCGAGCGGGCGATGAAGATCCGGGCGAGATTAAACAGCAGCGTCGAGTTCTTGTAGCCGCGCGCGTTCAGCCCCGTCAGCGCCATCAGGAATTCGCGGCCGCGCAGATCGGGATCGCCGATCAGGTTGAAGGCGGCGTAGGCCGGGATGAAGCCGAGTCTCCCGAAGGTGCGCAGCAGATGCGCGCCGCAGCCGCGGATCACGCGCTCGATCTCGCCCAAGTCCGGCGCCGGCGTCTGGGAACTGACAGCCTTCGGCTGGGGGTGGTGCAGCTCGATCGTATCGAGCAGCGCCGCCACAGGCTGACCGATCGCGGTCCAGTCCGGCGCGTCGTCGTCGCGCGCCCGCTGCAATGCCTCGCGCAGGCCTTGCAGCCGTGGCGCGTCGTTGAGTTCGCAAAGCCCGGTCCGCCGCAACAGCGGGCGCAGCGCCGGATTGCCGAGCGCGGCCCTGTAGAATTTGGCAAGGTGCGCGTCCCCGCCTGCGCCATTCAGCAGCAGGGGGTCGCAGACGTCATAGAGCGACGGGCCGTCCTTCCGGGCCGTCAGCGCGCGGTAGGCGGCGCCGGCGATGTCGTGAAAAGCCATGAATTTTCTTTCCGCGCGGTTTGGCCGCACGTCCCCACCAGGCCGCGCCGGCGCCGTTTGTTCCGCGGCGGTCGGGCCGTCCTCCCCTGGACCTGCAAGTCCTTGAACCCTCAAGTGTTTGAAAAATGGCACGAAAGCGATGGCAATACCAAGGAAATGCCAGAAAACCCCCAAGTAAAACCCAAGCCACCCCCAAGGAAACGTAAAGCAAACGTCAAGGCAGCCGAAAAAGGTTCGCCTGTGTGATGAACATCACAGCGCTAAGGCGGGGTCTGGCGGCAGATTTGGGGTGGTAACCGAGGCTGGTTTCGGCTCCTGTCAACCGACAAATGAGGTTGAAGGTTTGGGGCATGCAGGTTAAGGCTTTCTTTGTTGCGATGCCGCAAATTGAGCACAATTAGAGATCAAACGACCGGCACCCCCCGAAAACCTAACCGGCGTTGGCGCGACTAATCTCTCGCGCCTTGGACAGTGATCAGGAATGAGAACCGCGATGGACCTCAGCAAGCTTGGCATCTCCCGCCGTTCCCTCGCCATGGCCACCGCGCTGGTCGGCATGGTGTCGCTGGCGATCGGCGCCCACGCCGCGCTGAACATGCGGGCGCTGGACGCAGCCAAGGCGGTCGCGACCGAACAGGCCGATGCTGCCGCCAACCGGCCGTCCCGCATCGCACTCGTGATCGGCAACGGTCATTATCCCGACGCCAACACGCCCTTGTCCCAGCCGATCAACGATGCCCGCGCGCTGACCGCCAGCCTGCGCCGCGACGGTTTTGATGTCGACGTGGTGGAAGACGCCACCCGGGACGACATGAACCGCGCCATCGCCCGGCTGAAATCCAAGATCAAGCCGGATTCCGTCGTGATGCTGTTCTTCGGCGGCTATGGCGTCCAGGCCGGCCGCGAGAGCTACATGATCCCGGTCGACGCCACGATCTGGAAGGAAGCCGATGTGCGCCGCGACGGCGTCAGCGTCGAATCCGTGCTCGACGCAATGAAGGAGCACGGCGCCTGCGCCAAGCTCGTGGTGCTCGACGCCTCGCGCCGCAATCCTTACGAACGCCGTTTCCGCACCTTCTCCCATGGGCTGGCGCCGATCTCAGCGCCCGACAACGCCCTGATCCTGACCTCGGCGACGCCGGGCCTGGTGGCGGACGATTCCAACGGCCAGCACTCGGTGCTGATGACCGAGCTGCTCAATAACCTGAACGCCAGGGAATCTGAAAAGACCGCCGCCGCCGCCGAAACCGTCTTCAACAAGACCCGCGTCGCGATCTCGCGGGCCTCCGACGGCGCCCAGGTGCCCTCGGTCTCCTCCTCGCTCCTCGAAGACGTCCGTTTCGGCGAAAACGCCGGCAGCTGAGCTAGCGAAATCTATCAACGTCGTCCCTGCGAACGCAGGGACCCATACGCCGCGGCCCCTATTCAGGGCACGTGGGCAGAGGGCTTCTTTCATAATTGACATCAGTGGTTATAGGTCCCTGCGTTCGCAGGGACGACACCGGGGTTGGTGAACTGCGCCTACTCGTCGTCGTCCCGGCCAAGCGAGCGTAGCGAGCGCTGAGCCGGGACCTATACACCGAGGCCTCTCTTTGGGCACGCTGGCTAACGGCTTCTGCTCCAATGAACAAC
Source organism: uncultured Alphaproteobacteria bacterium (assembly GCA_963753875.1). GTDB lineage: Bacteria > Pseudomonadota > Alphaproteobacteria > Rhizobiales > Xanthobacteraceae > Bradyrhizobium. The sequence continues at coordinate 2,775 of CAVWDY010000034.1, forward strand.
GGTGGTTATGGGTCCCTGCGTTCGCAGGGACGACACCGGGGTTGGTGAACTGCGCCTACTCGTCGTCGTCCCGGCCAAGCGAGCGTAGCGAGCGCTGAGCCGGGACCCATACGCCGCGGCTTCTCTTTGGGCACGCTGGCTAACGGCTTCTGCTCCAATGAACAACGGTGGTTATGGGTCCCTGCGTTCGCAGGGACGACACCGGGGTTGGTGAACTGCGCCTACTCGTCGTCGTCCCGGCCAAACGAGCGTAGCGAGCGCTGAGCCGGGACCTATACGCCGAGGCCTCTCTTTGGGCACGCTGGCTAACGGCTTCTGCTCCAATGAACAACGGTGGTTATGGGTCCCTGCGTTCGCAGGGACGACACCGGCTTTGTGAGGCGCGCAAATTACCCCGTCGTCCCGGCCAGGCGAGCGTAGCGAGCGCTGAGCCGGGACCCATACGCCGCGGCCTCTCTTTGGGCACGCTGGCTAACGGCTTCGTCAACAACCAAAGCCGGTGGTTATAGGTCCCTGCGTTCGCAGGGACGACGGCAAGGTGTTGGGCTCCCGGCGATAAACTGCACTACACCAGCAAATCGCTGAGATCGCGCCATTCGGGATTTTCGCGCTCAATCAGCTCGATCTTCCAGTCACGCTTCCACCGTTTCAATTGCTTTTCGCGGGCGATGGCTTCGTCCGGACGTTCATAAGATTCGACATAGACCAGCCGATAAACGCCGTAGGTTTTGACAAACGAGGAGCCCCCGCCATTGCGGTGCTCCGCCAGACGCTTCTGCAGGGAATTGGTTACCCCGATATACAGGGTCCCGTGACGCCGGCTCGCGGGAATGTAGACGTGGTACATGCGCGAAACATAACAAAGACGGCAGAAGGCGTATTGGGGGAATTCTAGTCGTCCCTGCGAACGCAGGGACGACACCAGCTTTGTGAGGCGCGCAAAATTACCCCGTCGTCCCGGCCAAGCGAGCGTAGCGAGCGCTGAGCCGGGACCCATACGCCGCGGCCTCTCTTTGGGCACGCTGGCTAACGGCTTCTGCTCCAATGAACAACGGTGGTTATGGGTCCCTGCGAACGCAGGGACGACACCGGCTTTGTGAGGCGCGCAAAATTACCCCGTCGTCCCGGCCAAGCGAGCGTAGCGCGCGCTGAGCCGGGACCCATACGCCGCGGCTTCTCTTTGGGCAGGCTGGCCGACGCCTTCCGAAGCAACGAAAGCCGGTGGTTATGGGTCCCTGCTTTCGCAGGGACGACCCCGGGGAGATACCACCGGAGCTAACCCCTAATTCCCCTCCGCCGCCGCTATCCCTGAGATCCTGTCTCCCGGCAGCGGCAGTGAGCTCCCTCGCCCCGCGCTTGCGGGGAGAGGGTTGGGGTGAGGGGTTCTTCGCCCCGCAAACTCAAATTTCCAAAAAACAATCGCTGTCCGGCTTGCGCTACCTTGTGATGAGCTGCGTGCCTTGCCCCTCACCCGCCGCGAAGACGCGGCGACCTCTCCCCGCACTGCGGGGAGAGGTGAAAAAAGCCTAATTCCCCTCCGCCGCCGCCGTCACCGGCCGCACCGGATCGCCCTCGCGCAACAAGGCGCCGGCCCGCGCCACCACGATGTCGCCCTCGGTCAGCCCCTCGCGGATTTCGATCTGGCCGCCGGACATCAGCCCGACCTCGACCCGCTTGGTCTCGACCCGCGCGCGCCGCACCACCTGGACCACGGTGCCGGCTGGTCCATAGAGCACCGCGGTGAGCGGCACCGACACGCCGCAGCTCTTGCCGGTCGTGATCGTCGCGCGGCCCGACGAATTCACCAGGAGCTTGCGGTTGGTGGTCACGCCGACGAACACCTGGCCGAGCTGGGTGTTGGGCTCGACGGTGGGGGCGACGCGGCGGACCTTGCCGTCGACCTCGCCCACCCCGATGATCTTGACCCGCGCGGTCTGGTTGACCGCGAGTTTCGGCAGATACTCCGTCGGCACCAGGCCGACCAGATCGAACTCGGTGCGCGCGATGATGGAAAACAGCGCCTCGCCCCGGGGCGAGGCGGTAGCCCCGATCACGGCGGTGGAGTTCGAGATCAGCCCGGCGACGGGCGCCTGGATCACGATCGTGCCGCCTTCGGGCAGATTGAGCCGGGCCAGATTCTGGCCGGCGGTGACGGTATCGCCGGCCTCGCTGAGAATCTCCGCGACCTTCAGGCCAACCCGCTCCGGGCGGACCATGGTCTCCTCGCGCGGGATGATGAGGCCGGAAGCCTCGACGATGGCCGGAAAGCAGAACTTCGCCGCCTTCAGCACCGTGACGGTGGCGCCCTTCGGGCCGTCCTTCGGCACGTCGGGCTCGTCCGCGGCGAGGGTGGGGGAGGTGAGGGTGAGGCAGAGTAGGGCGGTCGCGAGAGGGGTGAGGAGGTTTCGCGAAGGGCCGCGTGCGAAGAATGGATTCATCGGCATTCCCGTCCGGTTTCCAAGCTCATCGATATCAGAGGGCGGGTGGCGGAGCCAAGCGGGATTGGAAATTGGGGATGGTGATAGTAGTTTTTAGGGCAGATTTGACCGGAGAGTTTAGTCGATAGAATAGGCAAGCTGTGATAGCGCAAAGGGTCATCCCGCGGCCCAGGGTGGCTTCTGACTTAGAGTGGACCATGCGAGTCTCCAACAACTTTGGCGCTACTGTCCATTCATCCCCAGTCTGAAATTCAAGCCGCGTAGCTCAGCAGCTTTTGAAATTTTCGCGTATCCGCAAGCGCAGGATCGTGTGTCCGGATACGCTCAAGTGCCTTACCAAGCGCATAAACGCTTCCGGGCGATGCGTCCCCAACGACCGCCACCATGAGATCTAGGACCTTGCTTGGTGCGGCCTCGTAGATTTCTTCCGGCGCTTCCGCGATTGAAAACACGGTCGAGTGTGAACGTCTTTCTTCGGGTTGTATGAAAGGCACAATCACGTCGGCCGCTTCTGGGAACGCATCGCCCGTACTTCTGAGTAGGTGCGTCAACTTGTAGGTTGTAGCCGATGTTTGCAATTCCACATCAAGCGGCCATATCGATTGAAACACTGGGCCCACAACCTTTCGCCAACGATCTGCTCTTTGTGCAGCCGTTCCGCCACCTAGTTCGGAAGTTAACCGATGCCCAACGCTAGAAAGCGCCTTTACACCCGCGCGCCGCAAAGCAGTTCGCGCCTCGGTCGCAGTAATAGGATAATCCGCTTCTTTCGCTTGATTTGCGATCATAATAGCCGTCAACCATTCTGAAAAAACGCGGACGTCTTCTTCCGGCGTATCCGATCGTGAAAACAGCTCCAAGAATGCACGCTTCGTCAGCCCAAACAGCTCCGGCGATCCGATGTAGTTTGAATACTTTCGTGCTGACCAAACATCAGGCGCATCCGGCGAGGACCAATCAAATAATGGAATCATCCGTTCGGCGGTCCAGATTGGAGCGCGCTGAAACAGCAACGACACTTCGGCAGCAAGGCGTACCCGTGCAAGTTTGCCAACACGTCCCGTAGCACTTACCATTTTGTCCAACCGTTCCCGGAGCTTTGTCGGGATCGCTTCGCCATTGACGTTGCTCGCGAGTTTCTTGATGAGCACTTCGACAAGACGCCCGGCCGGCGAATTCAATGCATCCGTGAAAACGTCATTCATTGCAGGTTCTTCGGTATCGCTAAGTATTGTAATTGCGATCCTATCCCAAAGCGGCCAAAGCAGCGTATCATCGAGTGCTTTGGCCTGCTCCTCTATCCATGATGAAGCGGGGACAGCAATCGTCCCGAATGTCAACGCCGGCCATTCCAGCAACGCTTGAGCGATATATGCTCGTGTGGTCGCTTGCAGATACTCTTTGCGCGCCCAGAGCAATTGGCGCCAGAGGCCAGGAGGCCAATGGCCTTTGCCTGCCGACACTGCCAATCCCCGAGCGGCGCGGTCAGGATCGCTCAAGCACAGCGCATTCCACACATCGCTTTCAAAAAAGTCGGACGCCGCCACGATTTTCTCAGCTGTCGTAACAAGCGCCTCATCCGAAACTTCGTCGAGGGTGGCAGCATTACCGACCGTGTCTTCGCCGCTGCTCAGCCAAATATGAAAGCCGGCTTGGTTAGCGGGACGAAGTTCCCATTGCGGCCAGCGGGTGCGGATATCGGCCAACACGTCCCTTGCTTCCGGCGAGAGTTCAAAGCCTTCCCGCTCCATGTCTCCTAGAATGTCAAAGCGGCAACGGTCCAGCCGTCGGGCCATATCGGTGCCCTCATTGAACCAGTCTAACGGAGGCCCTTCAACAAACCGATGTAGAAGCGCCAATTGGGCGGCGGAGGAAAATTCTTTCCAGCGCGCTCGTATGAGTCGGAATACTTCGACCGTGCTACTGGTAAGGAATAATTCAGCCTGCGGCAACTTCATCAGGATGTCGGCGGCCAATTCTGGTGATACCACCGGATTGGCCGCTGCGAACAGCGCCAGCCGCCGCATCAGACGAAACTCGCTTGCGGTCCACTGATCAACAAAGGCGAGTGCATATGCAGGTGATTTCTTTACAAGGCGCTCCCATAAATCGGCGATCACCCGGACGATCGGATAAAAGCCTGATCGATAACTATTTTGCTCGTGCTTAGCCACTGACGGAACGTCGTAATCTGTAATGCCATAGCCGTGACCTGAATCGACACCAACATCTTTTGCATCCTCTAACGCATCCATCAGCGCGATCGATAAAGTCGCAAGCAGCCTGTCGTCGGCATCCGCGCTAGCGTTTTCGGGCCAAGCTGCGAGTACTTCCTCACCCGACAATCCATCATCAAGGACGTATTTGATCGACATCAAATCGCTCGGAGCATCGGGTGCAGAGGGCTCGTCCTCCCCATAGAATGATCGCTTATCGAGGCTCAACGTTGGCCGCAACGCATCGGCCACGCGCCTCAACGTGTCCGCAGAGGTGTCTCCCCGCGCGATGCACGGAGCAACCTCGTACCACTCATTTTGAGGGGCGCCGTGTTTTAGCGTCCGCATGTTGCGGATAATGAGTCGCCAGCATTTGACAAGAACCGGCGATAGACGGTCCATCTGGCTGTTGAGCCGGAACTCAAGCACATTCGCTGTCTCCGGCGTGAAGAACCGCAAATTAGCAACAACCTCACGCACGGCGTTCGGATCCTCAAAATTACGTTCGACCCATTGCGCTAGTTGCGTATCGCTGCGGACAAGATTCATCTTCCATAACATGGGCAGCCATGCCAGTGATGGATTGATCGACGCTAGCGTAGCGCCGGCATCACCCCTCGACAGAAAAAACCGAAGCTGTTCACGCTCGAATTCACTTGCGTCCTCCGGTGTTCTGCGCGCCTGTGTTTGAGGTTGGGGCTTTTCGTTCATCGTGCGGCCCCTGTTAAAATTGTTTTCATTCGCGTGCGGCCGTAGTCGTCAGGATTGGCCGCGTACTTCGCCCATTCCGCAAGGCTTTCGTAAATCTTATCGTAATCAGTGAATTCGATCGGTTTGATGCCTTTTGCCTTCCACAGCGCGGCTGAATCCGTTATGCCTCTCTCTATGGCGTAAATATCCCGCAAGTCACGAAACCGCTTCCGGTCCGCATCCAATGCTTCTAGCAAGAGGCGCATGGCGGTATCTTCGGCCTGATAGCCCACCAACACTAACGTTCCCAATCGCATGCGGTCTTCAATATAGTGAGATGCCCATCCGTCGCGGAGATATGCGTCGCCAAAATCAGCGCTTGTCAGGATAAGATCGGTCTCGTCGAGACCAAGAGCGAGATCGCCAATCCTGCCATGAAGATGCAGAACACCGAAGTCGCGCTCGCCGTTTGGTTTAGGGATCGATTTCCCCGCGTGACTTTGAACGCCGACCAAACCTATTGACTGAGCAGCACGCTCAAATAGCGTATCAAAATTGGTTGTCAGCAATCGCGAACGACCATCGATATCTTTCGAAAGTTGGAGTAGAGCAGCGTGATCGGGTAGGGGACCGCTAGGCGCTACAAGGAGCTGCGATACGGCCTTGCGGACCCGCGATTCCGTTCCCGGGCGATGTGTTCGTTTTTCCAAGGAACGGAGGGCACGATCGAATTCTTTGCGCTCCAGCGCGTTGCATTCAGCTGGTTCATCGTCAGGCTTTTCGCCGAGGATCTCATAGATCTGCGTGGTCAACGTTTCAAACAGAGGTAGGCCCACGCGGAACGAAACACCGGCGCCGCACAGAAACGTGGCGCTACCGTCAGCGACAGCCTCTATCAGTTCGTTGGGTATGTCCGCGCCGTCTTCGCGAAACTGCAATTGTGGTGCTCTTTGTTTCCTATTGCCACTGTGGAGGAGTATCGCGGACTGCCGGTCGACTAGCAATTAGCTTCGTTTCTTGTTGGCGTGTAGTGACAATCCGTCAAAGAGCCCCTACCCGCCATTTTTCCGATTCCTATCTACCCAGAATCAGCTCTATATCGACTCCGTCCCGCCTCATATGAGGGGCGCATCGCGATCGTCACGGACCTTGGGTGCGGGATACGGTGGACGCGGCGGCGCTCTTGACGAATGGCGCCAAAGTGGATGGCGAAGTCGTGTGGTCCTGACGCCCGACGCCGGCGTCAAGTTTTCACTGCGTTATTAGCGAGAACGACGGCGCCCGGGCTCATGCCGCTTCCGTGAGAGGTCGCGCGCGTTTAATTCGTTTTCGTTCGCGCGGTGAATGCATCGCTTCCCACAGATCGCTTCGCCGCTGCACATTGAGCCAGCGCGGTCGTTAATGCTTTGATTTGCATATCAAATTGAAATATATGCATTTTTCTTGAATGTGTCGGGTTTTTGCTTATATTGAATGTCGGGTTTTTGCAAAGGAGGCCGGCTATGCCTCGCAGGCAAACATTGCGCGAAAAGATTGAACAGCGGGTCGCCCGCAACAAGGGCGAAGACGTGTTCCTGACGCGCGAATTCAAGAAACTCGGTGGCGAGGACCAGGTGCTTCGCGCCCTGCGCGCGCTGGTGGACGAGGGCCGCCTGGTGCGGCTCGGCTACGGCGTATATGGCCGGGCGGTTGTCTCGCGCCTAAGCGGCAAACCGATGCTTTATAGTCCCGAGGGTTTCTCCGGTGTCGCACGCCAGGCGCTCGACAAGCTCGGCGTTGAATGGGAGCCGACGGAGGCCGAACGCGCGTACAACGAGGGCCGCTCGAGCCAGGTGCCGGTCAACCCGGTCGTACGCGTGAAGGGCCGCTTCTCGCGCCGGCTTCGTTACCGAAATACGGAGCTTGTGCTTGAGCGATAGGCCAACTCTCGAACAACTGCTGGAAGTTCAAGAGCACTTCGGCCTGCCGGGGCCGGCTCTCGTCGAGAAAGATTGGTACGTCCTAAAAGCATTGGCGGCCATTACCACCGTGGACACGGGCGACTTCCGCCTCGTGTTCGGCGGTGGTACGGCACTGAGCCGCGCCTACCGCCTCACCAAGCGGATGTCCGAGGATGTCGATCTCAAGATCGTACGCGAGAAGGCGCCATCGCGTGGCGAACTGCGTAAGCTGCGAACCGACATCACAAATGCGCTGCTCGCCGCAGGCTTCTCATTCGATCCCGAGAACGAGAACCATCGAAAAGTCATGTATGAGGGCCGCTACACCAAATATCAGCTGCCCTATAAGCCGATCGCCGAAGGCAAGGGGATTCTTCGGCCCAATGTCCAGATCGAAACCTCGGTCTGGCCATCGCGGCGCGAGGCCGTCGAGAAACCGGTGATGTCGTTCATCGCCGAAGCATACGGTCAAGCGCCGGAAGTGCCGAAGATCGCCTGTTCCTCCGTCCTGGAAACGGCTGCCGAAAAGCTCGTGGCGTTGACATGGCGGGCCGGTTCCGAGCTTGCGGGGCTGCGCGATGTGCGTGACCCGACGCTCGTGCGCCATATTTACGACCTGCACATCATCCGCGAGCACTACGACGCGGCTGAAGCCGCAACACTGGCCGTTGACGTGATGAAGGTCGATGCGGCGACGCGCGGCGACAAATTCCCGGCATGGCAGAATGATCCTCTTGGAGAGACACTTCGCGCCATCGACGGCATTCCCAACAATAAGGTATTCGTGGATGGCTACGCGAATTTTGTCCGCGACATGGTCTATGGCGATGGGCCGGACTTCAATACCGCCATCGGGTCACTGAAAACGCTAGGCGATCATCTCAGAAGACATCAGAGGTAATACAGACGGCGTTACGCCACTGGCGCAGCTACAAGGCGCGCAAGGCGGCCGGAAGAACCAAGAGGAACTGATCATGCCCCTGACGAGAAGTTTTCGCGAGACGATGCAGGCGCGAGCTCAGCGCGACGTCAAATTCCGCCAGGCACTGCTGGGCGAGGCGATGCAGGCGCTGCTCAATGGCAATCTGGAGGAGGGCCGCGCTGCCTTGCGCTCGTGCATCAATGCCACGATCGGTTTTGAAAAGCTCGGCGCAGCACTTGGCCGGTCGCCGAAGAGCCTGATGCGCATGTTCGGGTCATCGGGCAATCCCACCGCCGAAAATCTGCTGGCCGTCATCGGCGTATTGCAGGCGGAGACCGGCGTTCGTTTGCAAGTGCGCGCGGTGACCGACGAGGCCTGACGGGGAAACCTTACCCGCTGTCCCTCGCTGCAGAATTCCTTGCCGTGCAAGAGTCGGCGGGGCTCATGCCGCCGCTGTCAGAGGTCGCGCGCGTTCAATTCGTTTTCGTTCGCGCGGCGAATGCATTGCTTCCCACAGATCGCTTCGCCGCTGCACATTGAGCCAGAAATCGGGGCTGTTGCCGAACACGCGGGCGAGAATGAGAGCTGTCGCCGCGGTCACATTGCGACGATCGTTGCACAGCTCATTGACGTGCTTGCGTTGCACGCCCATGGCCTCAGCCAGCGCGCCTTGCGTCAGGCCGATCGGCTTCATGAATTCCTCGACCAGAATTTCGCCGATCGTCGCCGGTTTGCGTTTTGTCATCAACATGGCTTGCCTCACACATAGCTGTGATCGTCCAGATATACATTTTTCGCCTCAGTGCTGCGCCTCTAAACGATGCGACCGCTCTGCGCCAAAAAAGCAATTTCCCTAAGCGATTCAATCTGATTTGGGTCGTCCAGTCCTGCCCGAAAAAATATTTCGCTTTGTCGCGACCCCAAATCACCGGCATCCTTCGCGCATCCCGCCTCACATGAGGGGCGTATCGCGATCGTCACGGACGTTGGTGCGGGATGCGGTGGACGCGGCGGCGCTCTTGACGAATGGCGCATGCGCGGACGGCGAAGTCGTGTGGTCCTGACGCCCCGACGCTGGCGTCAAGTTTTCGCAAGGCGACTTGCGAGAGCGACGGTGGCAACAAAGCCCGGTCACCGGGGAGAGCGCGAAGGAAACCGTTAAAACCAATCCGCGTGCGGGAATGCCGGGTGATCCCGGCGTATCCGTGGTGACTAACGCGCGTGCTTTCTACACACCACGCGCGGCTGCGGGTGCAACGGGCGCCCGGCATTCCCCACGCCCTCTGTTTGGGCGGAAAGATTTTGGGTACACCCCGGGCGCGGCGCGTCGCGGGAATGCGACTTGTCATGCCCGGACTTGATCCGGGCATCCATCAATCTTCGTGAAAGATTCTTCGAAGCAGATGGATCACCGGGTCAAGCCCGGTGATGACGATCTCAAAATCCGTCTTTCGTCATCTGGCTGTTTGAAAATTGGGATCGCGCTATTCGTCGTCCCTGCGAACGCAGGGACCCATAACCCCCGGCCCTGGTTTTTGACGAAGCCGTCTGCCACAGCGCCCCGAAGATAGGCCGCGGCGTATGGGTCCCCGCGTTCGCGGGGACGACGTGGAGAGAGAGCGTTGCTAAAGGCGCTACTGCTTCCGTCGCCGCGCGGCCGCTTCCGCCGGCGCTGCGGCTTCCGCCGTTTCGCCTTCCTCGCGCCATCGCAAAATCTCGGCGGCGAGGATCGGATGATTGAATCCCTTCAGATGCAGGTCATCGAGCGGCCGGCCTTCGACCCATGGCTCGACCATGCCGTAGACGCGCCGCGACACCACGATCTGGTTGGCCTTGGCTTCGTCGCACAGGCGCGAGGCCAGATTGGTGACGCTGCCGATCGCGGCGTATTCGAGCCGCTGCTCGAAACCGATTTGGCCGAGCGTCGCATAGCCGAGCGCGATGCCGACGCCAAAACCCAGCGAATGGCCGCGGTTGCGCCAGCGCTCGGTGAGCGCGCCGATGGCGTCGCGCATTTCCACCGCCATCCGCACCGCGCGTTTGGTGTGGTCGGGAAACTGGATCGGCGCGTTGAACAGGATCATCACGCCGTCGCCGGCATAGCGGTCGAGCGTGCCTTCATATTTGAAGATCAGCTCGCCCAATGCGGCGTGATATTCGCGCAGCACGTTCATGGCTTCCTCGGGCTCGGTCGCCTCGGTAAACGCCGTGAAGCCGCGCAGATCGCAGAACACCACCGTGACCTCGCGGCGGTGGCTGTCGAGCAGCGAATCGTGGCCGTCGGAGGACGCGATCAGTTGCGCGACTTGCGGCGCGAGGAAGCGCTCGAGCTTGCGGATGCGCTCGATCTCGGCGAGTTGCTTCTCGACGCGTTCCTCCAGCGACTTGTTCCAGTCCTTCAGCTGCTCGGTCTGCGCCTCGAGCTTGCCGGCCTGCTGCTGCACGGTCGAATGCGCGATCGACAGTTCGCGGCCCTTCTGGTCGACTTCGGTGAACAGCCGCGCATTGCGCATCGCCAGCACCGCCTGGTGCGCGAAGGTCCGCATCAGGCCGATCGAGATTCGGCGAGAATTCGCCGGCGGCGCGCCGCAGCACCACCAGCGATCCCAATACGCCCGTCTGGTCGACCAGCGGCACCACCAGCACCGAATGAAAACCGGCCGTCACCGCGACGTCGCGCAGCAGCGTCTCCGCGGCCCCGGCAAGATCCGCGATCGCGATCGGCTCGCCTTGCCGCGCGGCCTCGCCGAGCACGGTGGCATCCTCGTCGATCGACAAATGCTGGCCTTCGGCCGCCTTGTCGATGCCGATCAATTCCGCGAGGTTGAACCGGCGCTTGGCGGCGTCGTAGCCATAGATCAGCACCGCGTCGGCATGGGTGATTTCGAGCGCGCGCGCGGCCACCGTCGGCAGCACGGCGTTGAGATCGAGCGAGGAGGCGACCGCGCGGCCGACTTCCTCCAGCACCTTGAGCTCGTTGATCGACTGCGCGAGGTCGCGGGTGCGCTCCTGCACCTTGGTCTCGAGGCCGGCATAGGTTTCCGAGAGCTGGCCAGCCATGCTGTTGAACTGCTCGGCGAGTTCTTCCAGCTCGTCCTTGGTCCGCACGTCGATGCGGTGGCTGAAATCGCCTTCGCCGAGCCGCCGCGCGCCGCGCCGCAGCGCCGTGATCGGAACCAGCATCCGCCGCGCCAGCATCGTGCCGGCGGCGATCGCGACCGCGAGCCCGAGCCCGATCAACAGCGCGACGCGCACCAGCTGATCCCGGATCGGCGCCAGCGCCAGCGCCGTCGGTTGTTCGAAGAACACGAACCAGCCGAGTTTGGGAACGGCGCTCGACGTGGTCAGGACCGTGTTGCCATCGAGGTCCTTGCCGGAGGCGAGCGGCGCGCCGCCCGCCTTCGTCACGGCGTCGACCTGCGGGGTGCCTGCGAGAGACTTGCCGACCTCGGGCCCCTTGCTCGAACTCGCCAGCACCTCGCCGTGCGGATCGACCACATAGGCGAAGGTCGACTTGCCGACCTGGGCGTCGCCGAGGAAATCCGTCACGAAGCGCAGATCGATTTCGGCGACGGTGACCCCGGCATTGAAGCCGGAATGCGACACCGAGATCGACATGAAGGGGCGGGAATCCCGGAAAAAAGCCGGCGCGTAACTGACGCTCTTGCCGTTGGTGTCGGTGAAGCGGAAGTCGCGCGAGAAGTCGGCCTTGCTGCCGACCGAAATCGCGGTGCGGGAGAGTCTAAGCTGCTCACGGCCATAGCCGTCGAGAAGCGAGAGCTCGGAGACGGCCGGCACCTGGTTGAGGAGTTGGGCGTAGTCGGCCCGGTGCTGGTCGAGCGTCACCGCGCTTGCCCGTGTCACCCAGCTGATCTGCCGCTCGAGATCGGCGACCGACTGCTCGATCCGCCGCGCGGTGGCTTCCGCCTTCTCGCCCATGGCGTCGGTCAGGGTGGTCCTGGTGGCGCGGTAGCTGATCCAGGTTTCGATCGCGCCGTTGACGGCGAGCACGAACACCACGAGCCCGACCAGCGCCGTGACATATTTGGCGAACAGGCCCTCGCGCAGGAACCAGCTTCTGTCCTTGACCCCGATCATCCAGACCCTCATGCGCGAGACCCGCTTCAGGCGCGCGCATCATTTGTCTTCAGCCATGCCCTCCATAGCACGTTTCGAGGGGGCTGATGGGGGTGTATGGGCGTGGTTAGCCGCGATTCTGGGCAGTTGGAGCGGGGTCAGCCGAACGATGGCGCGATGGATGGGCTCCCCTCCCCCGCGCGCGCAGCGCGTGCGGGGAGGGGTTGGGGGTGGGGGCGCCGCGACGGCGGTGCTGGTGAAGTGCGTGGCCGGCCCTCACCGGTTGAACAACTGCCGCAGCACGTCATTCATCGGCTGGCTGTCCTGTTGCGGCGGCGGGGATCGCTTGGCGCTGGCGCGGCCTGGGCGGCGGGCGCAGGCGAGGGCGCGGGGAGGCCGCGGCCCTGACTGGAGCCCTGATTAGCACCTTGATTAGATCCTTGGCTCAAGCCCTGCTGCAGCAAATTGCCCAAGGTCTCGCCGAGCTTGCCACTGAGCGTATCGGACAGGCCGCCGCCGCTCGAACCGCTGCCGCCCAACCCGCCGGGCCCGAACAGGCCCTTGCCCATGTCCTTGAGCTTGGCATAGGCCGCGTCCGGATTGTCCAGCATGCCGGCCATGTCGGGATAAATGCGCGGCTCGGCCCAGGGCCCATCGATCATCACCGGGATGCCGAACCCGACCGGATCGGCGGCGCGGCCCTGGCCTTCGGTGGTCATCACGAGCTTGGGCTCGACCCGGAACGCCAGCATCTTGGTGCCGAGGTCGATCGTGCCCGCCCCGGTCATCTTGACCAGCGGGCCGACCAGGTTGAGATCGGTGGTGGTGGCCTGGCCCTTCTCGATGCGGAACGAGGCCGAGAGCTGGGAGAGATCGGTGGCCTGTTCCTTGCCCTCCTGCCAGCCCGACAGCGTGCTCGAGGTCAGCGAGCGGATCATCTGCGCGACGTTGAGGCCTCGGATGGCGCCGTCCTGGAAATTGGCGAACACCGTGCCGCTGAGGTTCGACATGATCGCGCGCTGGCTCAGGCCATTGGAGCGCACGGTGATCTTCGCCTGCATCTTGCCGTCGAGCTTGTCGAAGCCGGCGGCGCTCTGCAACAGCGGCAAGGCGCGCACGCCGACGAGATCGCTTCGCATGGCGTAAGCGGGCGTGCCACCGGAGGCGTCGATGTCGATTTCGCCATTGGCCTGGCCGCCATAGGCCCCGAGATTCGAAACCGCGCATTTGAGAATGCCGCCGGCGAGCGTGGAGTCGATCGCGGCGGGCGCAAAATGCGCTTCCCGATGTTGAGTTCGGCGGCCGAAAGGCGGACCTGGGCGTCGACATAATTCAGCCCGTTGAGGTCAATGGTGGCGTTGCTCCAGGACTGGGAGGAAGGCTGCGACGTATCCTGTGGCGCGGCCGGCGCCGTGGCGGCGATGTCGAGCCGCTGGAAGTCGAGATCGAGCTTCACCAGCGGCTTGCTCGCGACATCGACCGACGCCCATCCGTTGAAGGCGCCGTCGCCGATCGTGCCGGTGAGGCCATTGATCATGACGACCGAACCGTTGAGCCGGACCTCGGCCTTGCCCGACAATGGCGCCTGCAACACGCCGGGCGCGTCGAGCGCAAGTTCGACCGGAACGTTCCGCCGCTCCAGCGGAGGCGCGGGCGCCGTCGCCTTGATGTCGAATTTGAGCGGATGCCCGCTGGCGCGGGCGCTGCCGGTGACTCTTATTTTGCGGTCGGCGCCGACAACGGCGTTGGCGTTGATGCCTTCGATGCGGTTTTCGACGCGGTCGCGCAGGTTGGAAAACAGCACCGTGCCGTCGGTCACCGTGATGCGCTCGATCGCGGGCGCGTCGGAATCGGCCTCGCGCAAAGCAGCCGCGGGCCGGGAAGAAGCCGGTTTGGGCGCCGCGGTGCGTTCCCGCAGCAGCGGCACGTTGAGCACGGGACGGATGATCGCAAGTTCGCTGATCTCGGGGCGGCCCGACCACACGCTTCCAAGCGTCATGTCGGCCTGGATGCTGCCGACGGTCAGGCGGTTGCCGGCGTCGCGGCCCTTTGGCCCCTCGAGGGTGACGTCATTCATCGTCACGTTGAGGGACGGCCACAGGCCGATCCTGGTCGAGCCCGCAATCGTCAGCCGGTACCCGGTTTGGCGCTCGACCCGGTCCTGGATCGCCGAGGTCAGGAAGCCCGAGGGGATTCCGACGATCAGCAGGAGCGCTGCGACAACGATGATGGCGGCGATGGCGGCACTCGCGATTTTCAAGGCTTTCATGTCGATCTTCCAGACCGGGTAACAGCGTCGGGGTTGGCCCGGCCGTTGGTGCGGCGAGCCTTTTCTTCGAGCTTATCCTCAAAGCCGCCAAAAATAATCCGGGGGTGCTGCAAAGGTATGTGACTTATGACACACTTCGGGCCGGGCGACCTCCGGCTATTGAATTTGGAGCATATTTTTAAAGGGTATTGCGATGAGCAAACAGGCCGAATTTGCGGTTATTCTGAAGATGAATCCAATGTTCGCGGATCTCGGCACCGATGAATTGCAGCGGATCTCGGCGCTTTGCCATACCCAGCACCTCGATGCCGGCGAGATGCTGTTTCAGAAGGGGGACCCCGGCGACGCCCTGTTCGGGGTCCGCCGCGGCCAGATCCGGATCGAAACCGGCGCCTCCGACGGCAGCCGGCTGACGCTGAATTTCCTCGGGCCCGGCGATCTCTTCGGCGAGGTCGCGGTGCTCGACGGCCAGACCCGCACGGCGGACGCGGCCGCCGGCGAGCCGACCGAATTGTTCGTGCTGCGCCGAGAGGATTTCCTCAGTTTTCTCGAACGCGAGCCGCGCGTCGCGGTCAAGCTGATCATGCTGTTGTGCCAGCGCATCCGCTGGATGAGCGAGCGGATGGAGGAATTGGTGCTGCAGCCGCTGCCGGTCCGTCTCGCACGAAGGCTTTGCGCGCTGGCGTCCGATTTCGGCTCCGAGGTGCATATCTCGCAGGAGCAGTTAGGTGTGTTCGTCGGCGCCGCGCGCGAAAGCGTCAACCGCCAATTGCAGCTCTGGCGCAAGGACGGCATTCTGGACCTGCAGCGCGGCCGCATCCTGTTGCAGAACATGACCAAGCTGACGGCGGTGGCGCGGAACGAGTAGCGGGGCGCAGGGTCGGCGGGCATTCCGCCCAACGCGGCCCCGCCTTCGCCGACGATTTGCGCCCTCACTCCGCCGCGGGCGAATGCACGATGCTCGGCGGCGGCTTGTGATCGGCGCCGTGATCCGCCTTCGCCGCATGCTCGCTGTCGCCGCCGGACGCCAGCAGTTTCCTGCCAAAACGCCAGATCAGCGCGCCGATATCGTCCATCATCATGAACATCGCGGGCACGAACACCAGCGACAGGATGGTGGAGAACACCAGGCCGCCGATCACGGCGAGCGCCATCGGCGAACGGAATTCGCCGCCGGCGCCGAACGCCAGCGCCGAGGGCATCATGCCGGCGGCCATGGCGATGGTTGTCATAACGATGGGGCGGGCGCGCTTCATGCCGGCGTCGATGATGGCCTCTTCGCGCGGTTTTCCTTCGCGAATGGATTCCACCGCGAATTCCACCAGCATGATGGCGTTCTTGGTCACGATGCCCATCAGCATCAGAATTCCGATCCACACCGGCGTGGTGAGCTGCTTGCCGGTTACGAGCAGCGCCACGATCGCGCCGCCGATCGAAAGCGGCAGCGAGAACAGGATGGTGATCGGCTGCAGGAAAGTTCCAAACAGCAGCACCAGCACCGCGTAAACCATCATCAACCCGGCGGTGATGGCGGTGGCAAAACCCGCCGACAATTCGTTCAGGCTTTCGGCGTCGCCCGAGGGGTTCACCGTTACGCCCTTGGGCAGGCTCTTCATGACCGGCAGCTCGTTGATCTTCTTGGTGGCGTCACCGAGCGCCGCGGTGCCGACGAGGTCGGCCGCCACGGTCGCCTGACGTTCCCGGTCATAGCGGTTGATGCTGGTGGGACCCTGGTCGAGCTTGATGTCGGCGACCACAGACAGCGGCACACCGCCGCGGCCGCCGCCGAGCGGCACGCGCAACTGGTCGAGAACCTCAAGGTTGCCGCGCGCGCCGTCCTCGAGCTGGACGCGGATCGGCACTTGCCGGCCGCCGGCATCGAATTTGGCGAGCGCCGGGCCGACGTCGCCGATGGTGGCGACGCGAATGGTTTCCGACAGGCTTTCGGTGGAGACGCCGAGCCGCGCTGCCAGATCCGCCCGCGGCTGGATGCGAAGCTCCGGCCGGTCGAGCGAGGTTTCGGAGATCACATTGGCGATCAGCGGAATTCGCTTCATCTGGTTGGCGAGTTCGCTGGCGACATTGTTGACGATATTGCTGTCGACGCCGGTGACGACCAGCGAGATCGCGCGCAGGCCGTTTTCGTCGAGGAACCAGAACCGGATGTCGGGAACGTTTTCGAGCTCCTGGCTGATCTCAAGCTCGAGCTCGCGCTGGGTGATCTTGCGTTCGGTCTTCGGCGTGTAGTTGATGATCAGCGCGGCGCGGCGCACCTCGAACGTTCCCGGCGGCACTCGTCCGCCGTCGACGAACACGCTCTTGACCTCCGGCCGCTTGCGCAGGCGCGCGACGATTTCCTCGGTGACCTTCTCGGTGTAAGCGAGTTGCGAGCCGGGCGGCAGCTCCATTGCCAGCAGCGAGCGCGCGGTGTCCTGCGCCGGCAAGAAGCCCTGCGGCAGCAGCGTGATGCTCCAGATCGAGGCCGCGAAGATGCCAAAGCCGATCAGCACGGTGATGAGATAGTGCTTCACCGACCAGGTCACGAGCCGCGTATAGGCCTGCAGCACGCGTCCCGGCGGGGGGTCGTCATGCGGATGGTCCTTGAGGAAGTAGGCGGCGAGCACCGGCGTGACGAAGCGCGCGGCCAGCAGCGAGAAGAACACCTGCACGGAAACCGTGATGCCGAACTGCTTGAAGAATTGCCCGGCGATCCCGGACATGAAGCTCGCGGGCGCGAAGATCGCGATGATGGTCAGCGAAATCGCGATGACGGCGAGGCCGATTTCATCGGCGGCTTCAAGGGCGGCGCGATAGGGCGACTTGCCCATCCGCATATGGCGCACGATGTTCTCGATCTCGACGATGGCGTCGTCGACGAGAATACCGGTCGACAGCGTGATGGCGAGGAAGCTGACGAGGTTCAGCGAAAATCCCAGAATGTCCATCGCCCAGAACGCCGGGAAGATCGACAGCGGCAGCGAGATCGCGGCGATGATGGTAGCCCTGATGTCGCGCAGGAACAACAGCACGATGATGACGGCGAGAATGGCGCCTTCGAACAGGGTCGAGATCGCGGCCTCGTAATTGCCCTTGGTGAATTCCACCGAGGTGTCGATCAGCTTGAGGTCGACGTCGGGGTGGGCAATTTTGAGCGCGTCGATGCGCTTCTGCACGGCGGCGGCGACCACCACGTCGCTGGCGCCCTTGGAGCGTTTGATGCCGAGCGCCACCACCGGCTCGCCGTTGAAGCGGGCGAAGGTCCGGCGGTCGGCGATGGTATCGGTGACCGTTCCGAGATCGTCGAGCCGCACTTCGCCGCCGGTCGGCAGGCTGATCATGGTTCCGGCGAGATCGTTGAGGGTCTTGGCGCCGGCGAGCGTGCGGATGGCCTGGTCGTTCTTTCCGATTTCAGCCCGGCCGCCGGCGAGATCGACATTGGTGCCGCGCAGGCGATGACTGACATCGACCGCGGTGAGCCCCGCGGCCTGCAGCCGGTCGGGATCGAGCGAGACGAGGATCTCGCGCTCGACACCGCCGATACGCTCGACCTGAGCGACGTTGCGCACGCCCTGCAGCGCGCGCTTGACGACGTCGTCGACGAAATAGGACAGCTGCTCGGGCGTCTTGCCGGGCGAGATCGCGGCATAGGTGACGATCGGCAGGCCGATGACGTCGACACGCTGGATCAAAGGCTCGTTGACGTTCTGCGGCAGGTTGGCGCGCACCCGCGTGACCGCGTCCTTGACGTCGTTCAGCGCGCGGTCGGTATTGGTCTCGAGCGCGAACTGGATCGTCGTCAGCGACAATCCGTCGGTGATCGACGATGAAATGTGCCGCACGCCCTCGACGCCGGACACGCCGTCTTCGATGGTCTTGGTGACTTGCGCTTCAAGTTCGGCCGGCGCCGCGCCGAATTGCGAAACCGCAACCGAGATCACGGGAATATCGGCGCTCGGCAGCCGCGTCACCGCGAGCTTGGTAAAGCTGACCCAGCCGAGCACCAGCAGGATGATCGAAAACACGACGGAGGGAAGCGGATTCCGGATCGACCATGCCGAGATATTCAGAGCCATCAGCGTACCCGCGTTCGATCGAGGTCCTCGGCGAACATGGTCTTGATCTGGTCGCCGTCATGCAGCGAAGAGCCAGCATCGGCCACGACGATTTCGCCGACGTCGAGGCCCTCAAGGATTTCCGTTGACGTGTCGGACACCAGTCCGACCCGAACTTTTCGCGTCTCCACCGTATTCCCTTTGACCACCTGAACGGTCAGATGGTCAATGGCGGTGCGCGGGATCGCGACCCCGCAGCTGCGCTTGGCGTCGATGCTGGCCTGGGCGAACATGCCGATCTTGAGCGAGGGATTGTTGGTCAGGGTAATCCTGACATGGCCGAGCTGGGTGGTGCGATCGATCTGCGGTGAAACCAGCCTGACGCGTCCGACGATGTCCGGTCCGTTGTCACGGCTGATCCGCACCGTCGCGCCGGGATTGAGCTTCATCATGTGGACGGCGGGCACCTCGGCATCGAGCTCGATGTCGTTATTGACGGCAATCCGGAACATCGGCCCCGCTTGGGGCGAGGCCGGCGCGCCGACGATGGTGTTGACCTGGGTGACGAGCCCGGCGGCCGGTGCGCGCAGCGAGGTCGGCGAGGCGGCCCGCGAACCGCCGCCTGGCGCTCCCGGTTGCGCCGGTGGCGGGGTCAACCGCGCCAGTTCCTGATTGTCGGTGACGGTCTCGCCTTCGTGGACCAACAGATCGGAAACCTTGGATCCCTCCTGATCGACGCCGACCACCGCTTCGCGGCGCGGCACGACAAATCCGGTGACCCGCACGAGGTCCGAGAAGCAGGCATTGGTGGATTTCGTGACGATGACCAAAGCGGTGCCGGGCGTCTCCTTCTCTTCGGGGTGCGAGCGGTGCTCAAACCAGTACCAGGCACCACCCAGGACCGCGAAAAAGGCCACCGCCAACGCGGGCTTGAGGTATTCGTTAAGCGTCATCGCGGGATCAATCCAGACCTGAAGTTTTGAGACCGTCGTTCCGGGGCGATGCCAACGGGTCCGGCCTTTGGCCGGCCCGATGACAGGCTCCGCATCGAACCCCGGAATCTCGAGATTCCCGGTCTGGTGCTAACGCGCCATCCCGGACGGAGAGTATGACAGACAAAAGCGTCCCGCAGGGGCGCGGGACGCACTTGGATTGCAAAACTTTACCCGGACCATCGCCGTTCACTTGGACGCGGTGGCCTCGTTTTCCATGTTCACGACCTGGACGCGGCGGTTCACGTCCGCCAGCGGGTTGGCCGGGTCCTTGAGCTTGGTCTTGCCGTATCCGACGGTCACGAGGTCGGGGCCGGCAAGGCCGAACTTGTCGACCAGATAACGCTTGATCGAGTCGGCGCGGCGCTCGGAAAGGTCCTGGTTGTAGGCCTCGCCGCCGGCGGCGTCGGTGTAGCCTGCGACGACGAAGGTCGAGCCCTTCAGATCGGGATTGGAAAGCGCGCGTCCCAAAGCCTGGACCGAGGACAGCGACTTGGCGCTGATATCGGCTGAATTGTAGTCGAAGTTGATTTCCAGATCGATCTTCGGCTTGTCCTTGACGATCGTGGCGATTTCTTCGCGCTCGGTGACCGAGAGCGAGCGCGTCGGCCGGTTGCGCAGCGTCTGCACGAATTTTCCTTCGGCGGCAGCCGCTGCCGGATCGGTCTGGGTCTGCGGGCCCACCGACAGGCCTCGGGTCAGGGGCTTTTTGGCCGGCGCCAGCGCCCGCAGGATCTGATCCTCGGTGATATCGTCGGCGGCCTTGGCGACGCCAATCGAGAGCGCGGCGCCGATCGTCAGAAACGAAAGGATCGCGGTAAGACTTCTCCTTCCAGAAATTTTCGACATTGCCAGTCCCTCCTGCGCACCGTTGCGCGGTTGCAATGGATTTGCCAATCAGCCGCCGGCCCAGATCAAACCCAAATTGGCGGCGGCGCCTGTCTCATCTGTCTCCAGCGCCTGCCTTGAGGTTCGGGGAGGCGCCCGCCCTTCAACTCAACTTATCGTCAACGCACCCCGTAACCCGCGAATTCCTTAACGATATTCGGATCCATGGCCTTCGCATTGGCTATATCCAACTCGCCCTCCGCAACCGCGCCGTTGCGCTGTTTGGCAAGACCCCGGCCGTACAGCGACGACGTTAGCCTCGGATTGATCCTCAGGGCGGCGTCAAAATCGGCGATCGCGTTCTTGGCTTGCCCGCTCTTCAGGTTGACAAGGCCACGGCTGTCGAGGGCATCGACAAAGTTCGGGCGCAGCCGGAGCGCCTCGTTGCAATCCCTGAGCGCCGACTGCAGGTCACCGATCACGGTGCGGGTCCAGCAGCGGTTGTTATAGGCCTCGACGTCCTTCGGATTGAGCCGGATCGAAGCGTCGAAGTCCTTGATGGCGAGGCTATACGCGCCCTTGCTGGCATAGACCTGTCCGCGCCGATAAAGCGCGCCCGCGTCATCGGGATTATCGGCGAGCCTTTCGGTCAGCTTCTTGATGGTCGGGTCATCGTTGATCGATGGTTGCTGTGGCTGTGGCGGCGGCGTTGGCGGCCCATCATTGCTTGGCGGGTTTTGTGCCGGCTTGTCGGGCGGCGGAAGGATTGGGGTTTCGGCCTTAGGCAACGGTGGCGGCGGGGGAGGAGGCGGAATGTCAGGAATCTGCGGTTGGGTATTTGTCGCCATCGGACCGGGCGGCCGCGCGCCCGGAATGAAGGAAAAGTCCTCGGCCAGCGACGATGAAATCCAGGGTACCTGCTCGCTGCGGGATGCGCGGGTGACGCCGACACGGGTGCGGTTCAGCGTCTCCTCCGCCATCAAGTCGGGAACGCGGATTTCCTTGAGCAGCTCCTGCACGAACAGGCTGCGGTCACCGCCACTGTCGGGTATCACGGAGCTAAGCGCCGCCGAATACATCACCAGCGTACCGTTCGGGGCAACCACCGGCGCGAGGCCGGCGGAGAAACTCCGGAACCGGCGTTCCCATGGATTACGCCTGGAGGCGTCGATCAGCGCGATCTTGACGCCGGCGCCGCGGTTGTTGATTTCGCTCAGCACCGCCTCCAGGCTGAAGCCGTCGCGGCGGACATCCGGCTCGGTCCAGATCTGCGCATCGACTGGAATCATATAGCTTTGGCGATTGGACTGGACGCCAAAGCCGCTAAAGAAGATCAGCGCCACGCTGCCGGGCTTGATGTGACCGTAGAGCCGCTCAAAGGCCTTGCGCATTCCGTCGCCGGTCAGATTCTCGCCGACGTCGACCGTAAATCCATCGCGCTTGAGCTCGTCGGCGATGTCGCGGGAGTCGTTGATGGGCTCCTTCAAAGGCGCGTCCGCGTCGGGATATTTCGCGTTGCCGATGACCAGGGCAAACCGGTCGGCGGCCAGGGCGGCCGGCGGGAAAATCGGCGCGATCGACAAGGCCAAAACAGCAATCAATGTAAGGCGGATTCTCATACGACGTCAGCCCAGCCAAAAAAGCGCCGATCCCAGCCCGCGCCTCGGCGACCTTACCCCACGAAAATCGCATTATCAAACCGGGCCCGCAGGTGCTGTCAACTGCCTGCGAAGGCCACAAATGACCGCGACAATTAACCGCGACAGGCTTGCGCGCCACGCCTCTCCGAGCCGGCCGCCACGGCCGACCTCGTCCAGCGTCCGCGGCGTTTGGCGGCACGACGGGCGGCAAATGTTGTAGCCGTGTGAAACAGGGCGATTGGCGGTGTCATTGCCGGACCCATTGCTGACGGCCGGCATTTTCATATGCCCGGCATGACGGCCAGAGGGTTTGACCTTTTGACATGGCGGTGGCTTGGTGCGGTCAGCCAATCGCCAAAAGAAAAAGTTCAACCGATGGAAAACGCCTACGAAATCTACGCGCTTCGCTATGCGACGATGTCGCCGCGCACTCCCCATATGAATTACCTCTTGCCGGATCCGCACGAGACCGCGGCGTCAGACCTCGATTACTTCGTCTGGCTGGTCCGGGGCGGCGGCCGCGATATTCTGGTCGATACTGGCTTCAACGCGGTGGAAGCGGGCTTACGAAACCGCAAGCTCACGCTTAACCCGGTGGATGCGCTGGCACGCTTCGGCGTTGGCGCCGACGCGATCAAGGACGTTGTCGTGACCCATCTGCATTACGACCACGCCGGCAATCTCGACCTGTTTCCGAACGCGCGATTTCACTTGCAGGATCGCGAGATGAGCTACGCCACCGGGCGCTGCATGTGCTTTGGCGGCCTGCGTCATCCATTTTCGGTGGAGCATGTGACGCTGATGGTCCGCCACGTCTATAGCGAGCGCGTCACGTTTCATTCCGGCGAGGGCGAGGTCGCGCCCGGCGTCACCGTGCACCGGGTCGGCGGCCATTCCGACGGCCTTCAGGTGGTGCGGGTCGAGACCGCGCGAGGGCCGGTGGTGCTGGCGTCGGATGCGGCGCATTACTACGGCAATCTGCATCGCCGCAGCCCGTTTCCGATCGTCTACAACATCGGCGACATGTGCCAGGGCTGGGAAATCGTCGAGCGGCTCGCCGGTCATCCCGATCGCATCATCCCCGGCCACGATCCCATTGTCGCCGCGATCTACCCGCGCGCCAGCGACAAGGTCGATGCCTTCGCCCTGCACAAGACGCCATCGCGTTCCTTCGCGAAATAGGTTCGCGAGATGACAGCGTACAAATCCATCGGCTTCATTGGTTTCGGCGTGATGGGCGAGCCGATCTGCCCGGTTCCGGCGGCGCCTATTTTCCGGTGATCGCCAAACACCTCGATGGAGCGCACCCCCATGATCAAACGCTTTCCCGGCCTCACCCCGACGCGCAGCCGCGCTGTCGTTCACGACGACCTCGTGTTCACGGTGGCGGTCGCGCCCGATCCGGTCACTTCCTCGATGTACGAGCAGAGCGCGAAAGCGCTGGCGCGCATCGACGAGAGCCTGGCGCTGTGCGGCACCGGCAAGAGCAAGATCCTTTCGGCCATCGTCTACATCACCGACATGGCGCGAAAGGGCGAGATGAACCGCGCCTGGGACGAATGGGTCGACGCCGGCAATCCACCGATGCGGGCCTGCATCGGCGTCGATCTCGAGCCGCCGCACATCGTGGAGATCGTGGTGACGGCCGCGAAGTGAGATCACTTTCGTCATTCCGGGGTCGAGATTCTCCGATGTGCAATTGCACATCGTAGTTCGCTCGTTTCACTCGCGCCCCGGAATGACGGCGTGGTTCAATACGCCCCCGTCTTGCCCGCCTCTTCGCTGGTTTGCACGAGATCAAGACTGCTCTCGATCTTGCCAAGCATACGCGCGAAACCGTTTCGCTCGCTCGCGGTGAGACACGACATGATCTCGCCCTCCTTGCGCAGAAGGCGCGGAATCAGCTTCGCGTATAGCGCTCTTCCCTTCCGCGTCATCCGCAAGGCGAACTCGCGGCGGTCGTCCTTGTTCTCGACCCGCTCCACCAACTGCCGCGCCATCAGCGAGGTGACCGCGCGGCTGATGGTGGATTTGTGGGTCCGCGTGCAATGCGCAATGTATTGCGCGCTGCACGCTTCGTTGCGGAAGCCGAGCGTCGCCAGCACCCGCCATTCCGGGATATCCAGCCCGTAGCGCGCCTGATACTCGCCGGACAGTGCGGCGGAGACCTCGGCCGCCAGCCGGTTCAGGCGGAACGGCACAAATCGGAAGAGGTCGAGGCGGGCGTCCTTTTGGGAGGTATTTTCTTCGCGCGGGGGCGCGCCCGCTTGGCCCGAAAACGCCTTTGGCAAAAACCGCTCCAATATGAGTTGACGCCGGAACGCGCGCGGAGTTTAGATCGTTGCAGGTGCGACTATCATAGCGGGGGCAGAGCCCCTTGGCCAGAGCAACGCGAGCATGGCGCGGTCCAAGATCCAGTCGGAGTCCCAGTCAAAAGCCCGGTTCGGTTATCGTCGCCACGCCGATCAGGATCGGACCGGCGGTAACATTCCACAATATCCGGTTGTGGTTGTCGGCGCCGGGCCGGTCGGGCTGTCGCTTGCGATCGATCTGGCGCAGCGTGGCCAGGGCGTCGTGCTGCTCGACGACGCCGACCGGATCGGCGAGGGATCGCGCGCGATCTGCTTCTCGAAGCGCTCGCTCGAATTCTGGGATCGGCTCGGCGTCGGCCAGCGCGTGGTCGACAAGGGCGTGAGGTGGAGCGTCGGCAAGATCTTTCACGGCGCCTCGCAGCTCTATCAATTCGATCTGTTGCCGGAGCAGGGCCACAAGCGGCCTGCCTTCATCAATCTCCAGCAATTCTATGCCGAGGCCTATCTGGTGGATCGCGTGCAGGAACTCGCTGGCGTCGACCTGCGCTGGCGCAACAAGGTGGTCGCTCTGGAACAGCGCAACGACCGCGCGATCCTGACGGTCGAGACGCCGGACGGGCCCTATCGGATCGGCGCGGATTACGTGGTGGCCTGCGACGGCGCCCGTTCGTCGCTGCGGCAAATGGTGGGCGCGGAATTCGCAGGAAAAGTCTTCGAGGATCAGTTCCTGATCGCCGACGTCAGAATGGCCGCGGAATTTCCGACCGAACGCTGGTTCTGGTTCGATCCGCCGTTCCATGCCGGGCGGTCCGCGTTGCTGCACAAGCAGCCGGACGACATCTGGCGCATCGACCTGCAGCTCAATCCGGATGCGGACCCGGTGGCCGAGAAGCGGCCTGAGAATGTGCGGCCACGGATCGCGCGCATGCTCGGGCACGACAAGTTCGATTTCGAGTGGATTTCGCTCTACAAGTTTCAGTGCCGCCGAATGGATAAATTCATCCATGGCCGCGTGATCTTTGCCGGCGACGCCGCGCATCAGGTGTCGCCGTTCGGCGCGAGGGGAGCCAATTCCGGTCTGGAGGATGCGGAGAACCTCGCCTGGAAACTGGATCGCGTGCTGAGGAAGATCTCGCCGGAAGCCTTGCTTGAAAGCTATCACGTCGAGCGCAGCACTGCGGCCGACGAGAACATCCGGGAATCGACCCGATCGACCGATTTCATGGCTCCTGGCACGCGCCAGGAGGCGCGGCTGCGAAAGGCCGTGCTGTCGCTCGCCAAGGAAACGGAATTCGGCAAGCGCATGATTAATGGCGGACGGCTCTCGGTTCCCTCGGTCTATGACTCGCCGCTTTCGACCGCCGATCGCGATGCCTGGCGCGGCGGCCCGCGGCCCGGCGCCTCGATGCTTGATGCCCCGATCGCCGCGCCCGCCGGCGAGCCCGCGTTTTTGACCGACGCCTTCATCAAAGCCGGAACGCGGTTTACACTGCTTGAGTTTGCCAATGGCGCTGCGGTCGACGCTCCCCGTGATGTCGGGGTAATCCGTATCGGCGGTAATGGCGGCTTTTCCGATTCCGCGGGGCTTGCGGCTGCACGCTACGATGCCGAACCCGGCACGGCCTATCTGTTGCGCCCCGATGGCTACGTCGCCGCGCGTTTCCGGCATCCGACGCGAAGCGCGCTCGACGCCGCGCTGGCGCGCGCTGCGGGTCATAACGGAGGTTCACCATGGCATTGTTGACCAGCTCAAATTTTACCATGCCGGATGATGCACTTCGTGCGATCGTCGAGGCGCATCGCGGATTGACCGACGAGCAGAGCGTGGATCTCGATGCCGCGCTGGTCCTGATTCTCGCCAATCATATCGGCGATCTCGATGTGCTGCGCGAGGCGATTGCGCTCGCCAGGCGACGCATGGTCGACGCTGGTCAGCAGCAGCAGCAACAACAGCAGCAGCAATAAGAATTCGCAGGAACGCCGCAAAGGAATTGAATTGATGGCCAAGGGTTTCGCATCCACGACAGATATGGCCGAGAAGAAGATCACCTTCTCCGAGATCGGAACCGATCTCTATGCCTTCACCGCGGAGGGCGATCCCAATTCGGCGGTCATCGTCGGCGACGACGGCTGCATCGTGTTCGACGCGCAGGCGACGCCGGCGATGGCCAATAAAGTGATCGAACGGGTGCGCGCCGTCACCGACAAGCCGATCAAATATGTGGTGCTGTCGCATTATCACGCGGTGCGGGTGCTTGGCGCATCGGCCTACAAGGCGCAAGCCGTGATCGCGTCGCAGGAGACCTGGCGGCTGGTCGAGGAGCGCGGCCAGCAGGACTGGGATTCCGAATATGGCCGGTTTCCCCGCCTGTTTCAGGATGCGCAAAGCATTCCCGGCCTGACCTGGCCGACGCTGACATTTGAAGGCGACATGTCGATCTATCTGGGAAAGCGCGAGGTGCGGCTGATGCAGCTCGGCGCGGGACATACCTCCGGCGATATCGTGGCCTGGGTGCCGGATGCTGAAGTGATGTTTTCCGGCGACCTGATC
Organism: uncultured Alphaproteobacteria bacterium; assembly: GCA_963753875.1. Classification (GTDB taxonomy): domain Bacteria; phylum Pseudomonadota; class Alphaproteobacteria; order Rhizobiales; family Xanthobacteraceae; genus Bradyrhizobium. The sequence continues at coordinate 29,702 of CAVWDY010000034.1, forward strand.
GAGTACTATTCGGCCTGTTACTGCGGCGACGCGCATTTGCGCGAATGGCCGGCGACGCTGAACGAAATTCGCGCCTTCAATCCCAAGGCGATTGCGCCCGGCCGCGGCGATGCGCTGAAAGGCATCGCGACCGGGCGCGACGCGATCGCGATGACGCGGGATTTCGTCACCACGCTTTATGGCGCGGCGGAAGCGGCGGTCGCCAAGGGCCGTAATCTGAAGGAGACCATGGCGGCCGCGCGCGAGGTGATGGACCCGAAATTCCAAAACTTTGCGATCTACGAGCACTGCCTGCCGTTCAACGTCTCGCGCGCCTTCGATGAAGCATCGGGGATCGACGATCCCGTGATCTGGACCGACAAGCGCGACCGGGAAATGTGGGCGGCCTTGCAAGGAGGATGACATGAATATCAATGCCTCGCCTGACGCGATCAGCCGCAGCTCCGTCAATATCACGCCGGGCTATATGTCCGGCTTCGGCAACAGTTTTGAGACCGAGGCGTTGCCCGGCGCGCTGCCGATCGGGCGCAATTCGCCGCAGCGCTGCGCCTACGGGCTCTATGCCGAACAGCTGTCGGGTTCGCCCTTCACGGCGCCGCGCGGCAGCAATGAACGCTCCTGGCTGTATCGGATCCGACCCTCGGTCAAACATTCCGGCCGCTTCGCCAAGGTCGATGCCGGGCTGTGGCGCACCGCGCCGTGCCACGAGCAGGAGATTTCGATCGCGCAATTGCGCTGGGATCCGGCGCCGATTCCGAAAACCGAGATGACCTTCCTGCAGGGCGTGCAAACCATGACCACGGCGGGAGACGCCAATACGCAAGGTGGCATGGCGGCGCATGTCTTTCTCGTCACCAAATCGATGGTCGATCAGCATTTCTACAATGCGGACGGCGAGATGCTGTTCGTGCCGCAGCAGGGAGACTTGCGTTTCGTCACCGAGTTCGGCCGGATCGACGCCGAGCCCGGCGAGATCGTGGTGATTCCGCGCGGCGTGAAGTTCCGCGTCGAGATCGTGAGCGGCCCCGCGCGCGGTTATCTCTGCGAGAATTACGGCGGCGCCTTCACGTTGCCGGAGCGCGGTCCGATCGGCGCCAATTGCCTTGCCAACGCCCGCGATTTCCTGACGCCGGTTGCGGCCTATGAGGACAAGGACACGCCGACCGAACTGTTCGTGAAATGGGGCGGCTCGCTGTTTGTGACGAAGCTGCCGCATTCCCCGATCGACGTGGTGGCGTGGCACGGCAATTATGCGCCGTACAAATACGACCTGCGGACGTTCTCGCCGGTCGGCGCGATCGGCTTCGACCATCCGGATCCGTCGATCTTCACCGTGCTGACCTCGCCGTCGGAGACCGCCGGCACCGCGAACATCGATTTCGTGATTTTCCCGGAGCGCTGGATGGTGGGGGAAAACACCTTCCGTCCGCCCTGGTACCACATGAACATCATGTCGGAGTTCATGGGGCTGATCTACGGCGTCTACGATGCGAAACCGCAGGGCTTCACGCCCGGCGGCATCAGCCTGCACAACATGATGTTGCCGCACGGTCCCGACCGCGAAGCTTTCGATCACGCCAGCAACACCGAATTGAAGCCGGTCAAACTGACCGGCACCATGGCCTTCATGTTGGAGACGCGGTTTCCGCAACGGATCACCGCGCATGCGGCAAAATCCTCGACGCTGCAGGACGATTATGCGGATTGCTGGAAAGGGCTGGAGAAGCGGTTTGATCCGAACAAGCCGTGATCACTTCCCCTCTCCCCTTGTGGGAGAGGGAAGAAAGAAGAGACGCTGAAATATGCCCCATCCCAACGATCCCAACCTTCGCTCCTTCATTCCGGTTGATGCCGCATCCGACTTCCCTATCCAGAATCTGCCTTACGGCGTGTTCTCGGCAACGGACGGATTAGCACCTCGCGTCGGTGTCGCGATCGGCGATTACGTGCTCGATCTCTGGGAGCTTGAACAAGATGGCTTACTGACGCCGGCGACCCTGGGGTGTTCGCGTGCCCCTCGGTTAATCCTTTCATGTCGCTGGGACCAAAGGTCTGGTCCCGGACCCGCGCGCGGATCAGCGAGTTGCTGCGCCACGATCACCCCGAACTTCGCGACAACGAAAGATTACGCAAACGCGCGCTGGTGCCGATGGCCGACGCAAAATTGCATCTGCCTTTCACGGTCGCCGGCTACACCGATTTCTATTCGTCCAGGGAGCACGCCACCAATGTCGGCGTCATGTTCCGCGGCAAGGACAATGCGTTGCAGCCGAACTGGCTGCATATGCCGATCGGCTACAACGGACGTGCGTCGACCGTGGTGGTCTCCGGCACCAGAGTGCGCCGGCCGCGCGGCCAGTTGAAGCCGCCGAATGCGGAGCAACCGAGTTTCGGGCCCTGCAAGCGGCTCGATTTTGAACTCGAGATGGGTGCCGTGGTCGGGCAACCGTCGCCGATGGGCGAGATGCTGACCGAAGCGCAGGCGGAGGCGATGATCTTCGGCTTTGTGCTGTTGAACGACTGGAGCGCGCGCGACATCCAGCAGTGGGAATATGTGCCGCTCGGACCGTTCCAGGGCAAGGCGTTTGCGACCTCGATCAGTCCATGGGTGGTCACCCGCGAGGCGTTGGAGCCGTTCCGGCTCCATGGCCCGCGGCAGGATCCGGCGCCGCTGCCTTATCTGGAGCAGGTGCAGCCAAACAATTACGACCTTGAGCTCGACGTTGCCTTGCGCGCGGCATCGATGAATGAGGCGGTCAATATCTGCCACACCAATTTCAAATACATGTACTGGTCGTCGGTGCAGCAGCTGGTACATCACGCTTCCTCCGGCTGCGCCATGAATGTCGGCGATCTCCTGGGGAGCGGCACCATCTCCGGCCCGGCGAAGAGCCAGCGCGGCAGCCTGCTGGAAATTTCCTGGAACGGCACCGAGCCGATTGAGCTCGCAAGCGGCATCGTCAGGACGTTTCTCGAAGACGGCGATTCGCTTGTCATGCGCGGCTGGTGCCAGGGCAGCGGCTACCGCGTCGGCTTCGGCGAAGTCGAGGGGACGATCACGCCGGCGGAATGATTTTCTCCGTCATTGCGAGCGAACCGTTGAGTTGGGCGGAAGGTTCTTGTCGCAATATTCGCAGTTCGGCCGGAGTTGCAGCGCCATGATCGTGGTGTCCTGCCAAGCCATGCCAAGCCCGGCCATGACGAAAAGAGATATCTATTTATTTCTCCCCTTCCACTCGTTCGTGAGGCTTGCGATATCCGCCGTCTCCGTTTCGCGGATCGCCGACGGCGTGCGCGAAAAGCGCGGCGCCGGCGCCGGCTGGGTGACGCCGTGACGATTGACGAAAATCTTTCGCGCCGCCATGTGTGGATGCTGGGGCGCTTCCGCCATGGTCAGGACCGGCGCGAAGCAGACGTCGGTGCCTTCCATGATCTTGCACCACTCCTCGCGGGCCTTGGTCTTGAAGACATCGGCCAGCTTCCGCCTGAGCGTAGGCCAGGCGGTGCGGTCCATCTGCGCCTCGAAACCTTCGTCCGAAAGACCGGCCAGTTGCCGCAACAGCGCGTAGAACTGCGGCTCGATCGAGCCGATTGAAATGAATTTGCCGCAGGCGCATTCATAGACGCCGTAGAAGTGCGCGCCGCCGTCGAGGAAATTGCTCTCGCGCCCTTCGGTCCAGCGGCCTGCCGCCGTCAGATCGAAGAACATCGACATCAGCGAGGCCGCGCCATCGCACATCGCCGCATCCACCACCTGTCCCCTGCCGGAGGTCTTCGCCTCCAGCAGCGCGGCGAGCACGCCGACCACGAGATAAAGCGCGCCGCCGCCGAAATCGCCGACCAGATTGAGCGGCGGGATCGGCTTCTCCGCAGGTCCGATCGCGGCGAGCGCGCCGGTGACCGAGATGTAATTGATGTCGTGGCCGGCGGCTTGCGCCAGCGGGCCTTCCTGACCCCAACCGGTCATGCGGCCATAGACGAGACGCGGGTTTCGCGCCTGAACTACGTCGGGGCCGAGCCCGAGCCGCTCCATCACCCCGGGACGAAAGCCCTCGATCAGCGCATCGGCATGTTCAAGCAGATCAAGCACCTGCGCGATCGCGGCCTTGTCCTTCAAGTCGAGCTCGACGACCTTGCGTCCGCGGCCCGCCGCCGATTTCAAATTCTTCCTCGCGCCGACGCGGTCGAGCGTGATGACCTCCGCGCCCATATCCGCGAGCATCATGCAGGCGAACGGGCCGGGGCCGATGCCGGCGAATTCAATGATGCGGAGGCCGGCCAGCGGGCCGGAGGCGCGGGGCGATGATTGTGGCTCTGATTTGTCGAGCACGTTGTTATTCCCTGAGCGTTTCCTTACCGAAATTGTCTCGCCTTGGGCAGGATGTAGCAAGAAGCTTTTGCGGAGAACATGGCCAAAAACAAAGCGGCGCGCTCTGCTCGCGCGCCGCTTGCATGGATGTTGTGTTTAGGCGCTATCAGCCCGCCGCAGTCACCGCGCGTTGCGCCATCACCTTGATCAGATTGGCGCGATAATCCGCCGAGCCGTGGATATCGCTCAGTAATCCGTTCGCGGCAATCTTGACGCTGTCGAGCGCGCTAGCCGACCAGTTCGCCTTCAGGGCCGCCTCGATGGCCGGCACCCGCATGACGCCGCTTTGCGAGGCGCCGGTGGCGGCGACACGGACATCGCCGGATTTGGTCCTGGCGACGAACACCCCGGTCAGCGCGAAGCGCGAGGCTGGATGCGGAAACTTGGCATATCCCGCCTTGGCCGGAATCGGAAACGACACGGCGGCGATGATTTCGCCGTCGGCAAGCGCGGTTGCGAACAGGCCCTTGAAGAAGTCATCGGCCGCGATCGAGCGCTTGTTGGTCTTGATCGTTGCGCCAAGCGCGAGCAGGGCTGCCGGATAGTCGGCGGCCGGATCGTTGTTGGCGATCGAGCCGCCGATGGTGCCGCGATGGCGCACGGCCGGATCGCCGATCGACGAGGCGAGATGGGCAAGCGCAGGTATTGCCTTTTGCGCGGCTGCGCTACTGGCCACATCGAAATGCGGCGTCGCGGCCCTGATGGTCAGCGTATCGGCCGAGGCCTCGATACCGACCATGTCCTTGATCCCAGCGATGTCGATCACGTCGGAAGGCGAGGCCAGGCGTTGTTTCATCACGGGAATGAGGGTGTGACCGCCGGCGAGATATTTCGCCTCCTTGCCCTTTGCGAACAGCGCCGCGGCCTCGTCGATGCTGGAGGGGCGATGATAGGTTGTCTCGTACATGGTTCACTCCCGAATTTCTATTTCTTGTCGTGTTTTCTTCACGCGAACCGGATGCCACTTCGCTTGAAAACACTCTTATGCGGCGTTGCCGTGGATCGCATGCCACACCCGGTCGGGTGTCGCCGGCATCTCGAGCTTGTTGTTGCCGATCGCATCCGTGATGGCGTTGATGACGGCCGCCGATGCGCCGATCGCGCCGGCCTCGCCGCAACCCTTGACGCCCAACGGATTGCCCGGGCACAGCGTCGTGGTGTGGTTCAGGTTGAACGACGGCAGATCGTCGGCGCGCGGCATGGTGTAGTCCATGAACGACGCGGTCACGAGCTGGCCCGAGCTGTCATAGACCGCGCCTTCGAGCAGGGCCTGGCCGATGCCTTGCGCCAGACCGCCATGGACCTGGCCTTCGACGATCATCGGATTGATCAGCCTGCCGAAATCGTCGGCCGCGACGAAATTGACGAAGGAGGTCTTGCCCGTGCCGGGATCGACCTCGAGCTCGCAGATATAGGCGCCCGCCGGGAAGGTGAAGTTGGTGGGATCGTAAAACGCGGTTTCCTTCAGGCCGGGCTCCATGCCGTCGGGCAGGTTGTGCGCGGTGTAGGCGGCGAGCGCGACCATCGGCAGCGCGATCGACTTGTCGGTGCCGGTGACCTTGAACTCGCCGTTTTCGATGACGATGTCGCCCTCGGACGCCTCCAGCAGATGCGCCGCGATTTTCTTGCCCTTGGCTTCGACCTTCTCCATCGCCTTGACGATTGCCGTGCCGCCGACCGCGATCGAGCGCGAGCCATAGGTGCCCATGCCGAACTGCACCTTGTCGGTATCGCCGTGGACGATCTGCACCTGGCTGATCGGAACGCCGAGACGTTCGGCAACGAGCTGCGCGAAGGTCGTCTCGTGGCCCTGGCCGTGACTGTGCGAGCCGGTGAGGATCTCGATGGTGCCGACCGGATTGACGCGGACCTCGGCGGATTCCCACAGGCCGACGCCGGCCCCCAGGCTGCCGACCGCCTTGGACGGCGCGATGCCGCAGGCTTCGATGTAACAGGAGAAGCCGATCCCGCGCAGCTTGCCTTCGGACTTGGCTTTCGCTTTGCGCGCGGGGAAACCGGCGTAATCGATCGCCTTCAGCGCGGCGTCGAGCGAGGCGCCGAAATCGCCGATGTCGTAGGCCATGATAACAGGGGTCTGATGCGGAAACTGCGTGATGAAGTTCTTGCGGCGCAATTCCGCCGGATCGGTCTTCAACTGTCGCGCCGCGGTTTCCATCATGCGTTCGAGCAGAAAGCTTGCCTCGGGGCGGCCTGCGCCGCGATAGGCATCGACCGGCACGGTATTGGTATAAACCGTGATCACCTCGGCATGGATGGCCGGGATATTGTACTGGCCCGACAGCAGCGTCGCATAGAGATAGGTCGGCACCGCCGAGGAGAACAGCGACATATAGGCGCCGAGATTGGCGTGGGTTTTCACCCGCAGGCCCAGGATCTTGTTGTCCTTGTCGAACGCCATCTCCGCCTTGGTGATATGGTCGCGGCCGTGGGCATCGGTCAGGAAGGCCTCGGAACGATCGCCGGTCCACTTCACCGGCCGTCCCACCTTCCTGGAAGCCCACAGCGCCACCATTTCTTCCGGATAGATGTAGATCTTCGAGCCGAATCCGCCGCCGACGTCGGGCGCGACGACGCGCAGCTTGTGCTCCGGCGCGATGTTGTAGAACGCCGACAGCACGAGGCGCGCGACATGCGGATTCTGCGAGGTCGTGTAGAGCGTGTAATGCTCTTCGGCCGCGTTGTAGTCCGCGATCGCCGCGCGCGGCTCCATCGCGTTCGGCACCAGGCGGTTATTGGTGAGTTCCATCGAAACCACATTGGCCGCCTTGCTGAAAGCGTCCTTGACGGCGGCCTCGTCGCCGATCGCCCAGTCGTAGATCACATTGCCCGGCGCCTCCGGGTGAAGCTGCGGCGCGCCCGGCTTGATCGCCGCGCGAATGTCGGCGGCGGCGGGAAGTTCCTGGTAATTGACGACAACGGCTTCCGCCGCGTCCTTGGCCTGGTTCTTGGTCTCGGCGATCACGACCGCGACGGCCTGGCCTACGAAGCGCACCGTCTCGGGCGCCATCGCCGGCCACGCGCCCATCTTCATCGGCGTGCCGTCCTTGGATGTAATCGCCCACCCGCAAATGAGATTGCCGACCTTGTCATCGACGATCTGTTGCCCGGTCAGCACGCCGACCACGCCCGGCATCTTCAGCGCCGCCGAGGAGTCGATGCTCTTGACCTTGGCATGCGCGTGCGGGCTGCGGATGAAATGGGCATGGGTCATGCCCTGAAGCTTGATGTCGTCGACATAGCGACCCTTGCCGGTGATGAAACGCCGGTCTTCCTTGCGCACCACGCTGGCGCCAATACCTTCAACACCCATCGCATTTCTCCCTGTCGGACCGCATGACCTGCGTAAAATTCGAAAAACGACGCCGATCGCAGCCGGTTTATATATTTCGAAAGTCCCGAGCTTTGAGGCCCAAACTTTGAGGCCAAAGCTCGGCTGATTATTCCGCGGCCTGCGAAACCTTCATGCGGCCGGCGGCGTCCAGCACCGATTTGACGATGTTGTGGTAGCCGGTGCAGCGGCAGATATTGCCTTCCAATTCGTGGCGGACGGTTTCCTCGTCGAGCTTGCCACCGTAGCGATGGACGATATCGATCGCCGACATGATCATGCCCGGCGTGCAATAGCCGCACTGCAGACCGTGATTATCGCGGAACGCGGCCTGCATCGGGTGCAACTCGTCCCCCTTCGAGATACCCTCGATGGTGGTGACGTTGGCGCCGTTGGCCTGTCCGACCAGCACCGTGCAGGATTTGACGGCCCGTCCGTCGATATGCACGACACAGGCGCCGCACTGGCTGGTGTCGCAGCCGACATGGGTGCCGGTCAAATTCAGATGATCGCGCAAGAGATGGACAAGAAGGGTTCGGTCTTCGACATCGGCCGAGACAGCCTTGCCGTTCACCGTCAATTTGACTGTAGACACGCGTGTTACCTCCCGGAGGTTTTTATTTGTTCCGATTAGAAGCACGGGGGCGGGACTTTGCAACTAGGTAATTCGTCGCGGAAGCGCCATGTTTGCCATCTTTTGGGTTTTGTGCTTTGGCGCCGTTCCGGCAAACGACCGGACTCCCGCTGTGTGAAGTCTCTTTTCGGCAGGCCGGTGCGCCGCCTTTTGCTGCGTCAGCGCCGGGGTTTCGGAGGGCCGGCTTCTGCCGGGACCATTCCGCACGCGAATGTCGCGTACCATGGCTGCAAATTTGTGCCTTTCGCGGGCCCGGACGCGATGGTCTATTTTGCACTTGGGATCGCAAGGAAATCTGGGATCGCGAGGAAATGTTGCCGTGATTGACAAGCGTGTGAAGACCACCGCCGACGCCGTGGCAGGCGTTCGCGACGGTTCGACGGTATTGGTGGCCGGCTTCGGCGCCGTCGGGGTGGCCGATCATCTGCTCGATGCCCTTCACGATCAGGGCGCCCGGGAGTTGACCATCGTGGCCAATAATTCCGGCAATGGCGACTACGGGCTGGCCCGTTTGATCAACTCGGGGCGGGTTCGCAAGGTAATCTGCTCCTATCCGCGCTCCGGCGACTATAGCGCCTTTCTCAATGCGTACCGCGCCAAGAGCCTTGAGCTGGAATTGGTCCCGCAAGGCACCATCAGCGAACGCATGCGCTGCCATGCGGCCGGGCTTGGCGGGTTTTTCTCGCCGGTTTCGGCCGGAACAAAGCTGGCGGAGGGCAAGGAAGTCAGGGAGATCGACGGCCGCCTGCATGTGTTCGAGAAGCCGTTGAAGGGCGATGTCGCGCTGATCAAGGCCAACAAGGCCGACCGCTGGGGCAATCTGACTTACATAAGGTCGGCGCGGAATTTCAATCCCGTGATGGCGATGGCCGCCGAGCTGACGGTGGTTGAAGTTGACGCCATGGTGGAGCTTGGCGAACTGGATCCGGAAGCCGTTGTCACACCGAGTATTTTTGTCGACCGCGTGGTCGTCGTTGGAGCAGATGCATGATCCCCAAATCCTGTCAGCCTCTGACGCGTGAACAAATGGCCTGGCGCGCCGCGCAGGATTTAAGGGAGGGCGACTACGTCAATCTCGGCATCGGCATTCCGACGCTCGCGGCGAGTTACGTTCCGCCCGGTCGCGAGGTGATCTTTCACAGCGAGAACGGCATCCTCGGCATGGGTCCGAAGCCGGAGCCCGGCAAGGAAGACCCCAACATGGTCGATGCGGGCAAGAACAGGACGACACTGGTCGCCGGCGGCTGCTTCGTCCACCATGCCGACGCGTTCCTGATGATCCGTGGCGGCCACCTTGACGTCAGCCTGCTCGGCGCCTTCGAAGTGTCCGAAAAGGGCGATCTGGCGAACTGGACCACGGAAGACCCCGCGTTCCCGCCCGGGGTCGGCGGCGCCATGGATCTGGCCGTCGGCGCCAAGGCCATCCGGGTCATCATGGAACACACCAGCAAGCGGGGCGAGCCGCGTATCCTGAGGGCCTGCACCTATCCGCTAACCGCGGCGGCGTGTGTGAAACGCATCTACACCAACCTCGCGGTGATCGATGTGACGCCGCAGGGACTGCTCGTGGTCGAGATGATCGCGGCAATGACGCTTGAGAAGCTGCAGGCGTTGACCGAGCCCAAGCTGCAACTGGCCCCGGACTGGCAAATATTGGCGCCGCCCGAGAGCCCCGAGGCACGGGCCGCGTAAGCCCTCTTTATGTTCACAAGCGCGTTCCTTGGGGCGAGAATCGGCCCGCGAATTTACGACCTCTTATCCATTCTATTTTAGGTTTTCGGGCTAGCTTCGGGGGCCTGGGTTCCCGATTCTGCCGGTTTTTGAGAACGACGGGGGGTCGAGGTGGGGTTGTTGAAGCGCGTCTGGCCGAAATCGATATCGCTAAAGCTCCCGGCCTTGCGATTTCGCGGAAAAATCATGCTTGGCTTCACGCTTGTGCTGGCCATCTCGGCGGTCAGCATGGGCATCGCCTATATGGGATTTGAGCGCGTCTCCGCGGGCGTCAAGGCCTACCGAAACAGCGTGTCGGAATCCAATTCGGCCCAGAATATCGAGCGCGAACTGATCTCGTACCGGGCGCTGGCGCGATATTACGCGGCGACTGGAAAGGAAGACGACGCCAAAGCCGCGCTGGCAGCCGAAACCGGTCTGAAGGACGCCATCGACCAAACGATGAAGACCACCACGAACCCGGCGCGCATCAACCAGATCACGCGTCTGGCCCGCGAATTCCGTACGTTCACGAAGATCTTTGCCGACGTCGTCAAAGCCAAGCGCGACACTGAACTTGTGACGCAAAACCAGCTGATGCGCAGCGGCAATTTGCTGCGTTACAAACTCGACGACTTCCCCAGTAACGTCGAGGACGACGCAGAGCTTGCGGCGGTCACGCTTGGCGCGAAAAAAGTGGCGGCGCAATTTCAGACCGCGATGGCGCTTGCCAACATCTTCGTCGTCAATTCCGACAAGGCGGTCGCCGCCAGCGCGATGGCGCGCCTGAAGTTTGTCGAGACCGCGCTGCAGGCGATTCCGTCGAGCGACGCAAAGGTCCTGCAGGCTGTCAAGGAAGCCTCTGCACTGCTTGAAGAATATCGGCAGGGGCTGACCAAGCTGATCGAGAATTCGAAGGAGGTCGATGAGCTGGCTGTCGAGATGGCCGAGTCCACGACGGAGATCATGAAGGGCTCGAACGCGATGAAGGCGGATCTGCTCTCCGATCAACAGCGTCTCGACGCCGAATCCAGCGCCACCATCCGCGAGACGGAAGAGCTGGTGCTGATGCTTGCGATCGGCGGCTTCCTGCTGGGCGGGGTTCTGGCCGTATTGCTGGGCAAGGGAATTTCCCGGCCGATGATAGCGATGTGCAAGGCGATGCGGGAACTCGCTGGCGGCAATTTCGATGTCGTCCTGCCCGGTCTCGGCCGCAAGGATGAACTCGGCGAAATGGCCGGCGCGGTGGAAGAGTTCAAGATGCAGGCGATCGCCAAGGCTGAGCGCGATGCGGCCGAGCATGATGCGCGGAATAAAGCGAGCGCCGCGGCGCGTCGCGCCCAGCTCATTCGCTTCGCCGATGATTTCGAGGCGGCGGTGGGCGCCATCGTCGCCAACGTCTCGGCGTCAGCGGTTCAGCTTGAAGCGGCTGCCGGAACTTTGACGCGTACCGCGGAGAGTACGCAAAGCCTTTCAAGCGAGGCCGCCGGCGCGTCGGAACAAGCCTCCAGCAACATGCAATCGGTCGCCTCGGCGACCGAGGAGCTCTCGGCTTCCGTCGATGAGATCGGAAGACAAGTGCAGGAATCCAACCGGATCGCGGAAGCGGCGGTCCTTCAGGCCGAGCAGACCGATGGGCGTATCGGCAAATTGTCGCGCGCCGCGCAGGAAATCGGCGACGTAGTCAAACTGATCACCGCGATCGCCGAGCAGACCAATCTGCTTGCGCTGAATGCGACCATCGAAGCCGCCCGCGCCGGCGAGGCCGGCCGGGGGTTCGCCGTCGTCGCCTCCGAGGTCAAATCGCTGGCGAGCCAGACCGCAAAAGCGACCGACGAGATATCGTCGCACATTGCCGGCATGCAGGGCGCGACGCAGGAATCGGTTGCCGCCATCAAGGAGATCGGCGGCACCATCGCGCAGATCTCGGCCATCGCTTCGACGATCGCGAGCGCCGTGGAGGAGCAAGGCTCCGCGACACAGGAAATCGCGCGCAGCGTTCAAACGGTTGCCCAGGGAACCCGCGAGGCCGCCGCCAATATTCTGGAAGTCAACCGGGGCGCGGCTGAAACCGGGTCCGCATCAGGGGACGTGCTGGAGTCGGCGCGTACGCTTTCGACCGAAAGCACGCGGCTGCGCGAGGAGCTCGACCGCTTCATGGCGAATATCCGCGCGGCTTGAGGCTTGCCATTCAAACGGTGTCATCATCCGCCAACGGGTCGGCGCCAAGCGCCGCCCGATGACAGGCTCCAGCGGATGATCCAGTACTCCGTGACGTCCCGATCGGCTCGATTCTCACTTTGGCCGGCGATTACTGGATACCCGCTTTCGCGGGTATGACGGCCGTACCGAACCATCGGGCCTCAATCGCTTGTCCTTCCCAAACTGCCGCTTCAGCTCCATCTTGGCCCGCTCCAGTCGCGCCCGTTGCGTCTTCGGCAAGGTCTTGCCGGCACGGTTGATGTAAAAGGTCAGCATCGAAAGCGCCGAGCGATAGGCGCCGGCCTTGCGGCGCGAACTGCGCTCCGCCGAGCGCTTGAGCGAAGCCGCGATCCGCTTTGGATCCCGCAGCGTAAAGACGCCCTGCTCCAAATCGAGCGCGTCGCTCTCTCGCGTCACACGCTGCGACCAGCGCTTTACGCGGTGCGACGCCGCCGATTTGCGATGTCCGGCCATGGCAATTCCGATCTGTTTTGGCGCCAACGGGGACGCAGACGATCGGTTCCCTTGCCGCAATGCGGGAACTCCGCCGCCCCAAACGCGTTGACAGGTTCAGTGGGAGTAAGGGCGGAAACCCTGAAACGTCAATTACCCCGGGGAGCCCCTCATTGGTTCAGCTCGATGAATTTGCAGCGACGGCAGGGCGATTTGACGGTTGCCGCAACGAAGGCAATGAAATGAACATGGTGGATCGGAAATTGGCCGAGGGGATTGTGCGGGAGAACGTACCGCAACCGGGCAGGGCGTCGTCGAAGCTGGCGGCGAGCGAACTTGCGCAGCGCTTGAGCGAATACGCCTTCCTGCTCGACATTGACGGCACCCTGCTCGATCTCGCGCCGACGCCGCGCGAAGTGTGGGTGCCGCCCGACCTGGCAGAGACCCTCAGCTGCCTGCATGACAGGACCTCGGGCGCGCTTGCCCTCGTCAGCGGCAGATCGCTGAACGATATCGATCTGATCTTTGCCCCCGAGCAATTTCCCGCTGTTGGAGGCCACGGTGCCGAAATGCGCATTTCCGGCGACAGCGAAGCCGTGGCTACCCATGCGCCGCCGATGGACAAGGAGTTGAAGCGCCGCCTTGCCGCCATTGCCAAGCTCAGCCCGGGGATTTTGCTCGAAGACAAGGGCTATTCGCTGGCGCTTCACTACCGGCTGGCGCCGCATGCGGAGAAGGCGATTTACGCGGCGGTCTCCCTGATCAGGGCCGAACTGCCCAACGCGCCGATCGAAGTGTTGCCCGGAAAATGCGTCTGCGAGATCAAGCAATCCGGCTTTGACAAGGCAACGGGCGTCCGCGAACTGATGACCCACCAACCCTTTCGAGGCCGCCGTCCAATTTTCATCGGCGATGACGTTACCGATGAATCGGTGTTTGCGATCATGCCGGATCTCGGCGGGCTCGCATTCTCCGTGGGCCGGCGCGCCCAAGGCGTGATCGATCATTTTGACGAACCGCGCGACGTGCGCGCGTGGCTTGCCGGTCTCATTGATGGCGAAGCTGGGGCAAGACGGTGATCGGGTTCAGATCATGTTGGCGCGCTTGACGTGATCAAAGGCATTTTCGCTCGCGAGCGGACGCTGGCCGAAATTTTCCTTCCGCTGCTTCGCCGCGTTCCCATCGCTGGGTCGCCTGAATTTGGTTCCATTTCGTTGAAAGGGTGACCAGTGCCGCCGATTTGAAGTTCCTAAGATGGTGCGGCTTGTGCGCATAGGAACTTCAAATCGATAAGCGGCACTGGAAATATTCATTTGTCAGTGCCCCTTTGTTTTCCGAAGTTCGTGTCAGAGGTCGCCGCGGGGGTTCACGAACTTCGGAAAAGGGGCGCTGGGAACCATATTGATGAATGGTTGTTAACACGCGAGCGAAGTATCGGGAGGGGACCCTGTGAACCTCGTCGTCGTTTCAAATCGCGTCACGCGCGGCAACGTCAATGAACCCATGACGGGTGGCCTTGCAGCCGCATTGCTGCCGGTGGTGGAGAAGTCCGGCGCGATTTGGGTCGGTTCCAGCGGCCGCGTCCGCGACGGCGCCCAGAAGGAACCGTTCGCCGAGATCGAAGCGCTCGGAGCGGGCGCGCTGGCCATGCTCGACCTGCCGGCCGCCCATTACGGCGGATATTACGAAGGCTTTGCCAATTCGGCATTGTGGCCGGCGCTGCATTCCCGCGCCGATCTGATCCGCGCCTCGCAGGAGGATTATCTTTCCTATCGCGAAGTGAACGCTTTCATGGCGCGAGCGCTGCTGCGCTTCAAGAAGCCGGATAGCGCGTTCTGGATTCAGGATTATCATTTTCTGGCGCTGGGCGCCGAATTGCGCGATCTCGGCGTGACGCAGCCGATCGGCTTCTTCCTGCATACGCCGTGGCCGGCACGCACCGTCATCGAAGGCGTTCCTCATCATCGCGAGCTGATAAAATCAGTGCTGGCCTGCGATCTGATCGGGTTCCAGACCAAAGACGATTGCGAGAATTTCCTCGAATATCTTTCCTCCTCTCTCGGCCTCGGGATCGAAGATGGCGTCGTCACGTCCGGTCACGGCAGATCGCGCATCGCGGTATTTCCGATCGGCATCGATCCCGAAAAATTCGCACGCCAAGCCGCCAAGGCCGTGTCGCACCCCGACGTATCGCGATTGCGGCGAAGCCTGAACGGCGAGAAGCTCGCAATCGGCGTCGATCGGCTGGATTATTCCAAGGGGCTCGTCAACCGCGTCAACGCATTCGACCGGATGTGGACCTTGCAGCCGGCGCTTGCGCGCACCGTGACCTTGCTGCAGATCGCGACACCCTCGCGCGGCGCGATCGAGGCCTATGGCAATCTGCAAGGCGAGCTCGCCCAGCTCGTCAGCGATGTCAACGGCCGCCACGGCGAAGTGGACTGGACCCCGATCCGCTATCTCAACAAGGGTTTTAGCCAGACCGTGCTGGCGGGGCTTTTTCGCACCGCCCAGGTCGGCGTCGTAACGCCGCTGCATGACGGAATGAACCTCGTCGCCAAGGAATATGTCGCCGCACAAAACCCGGCCGATCCCGGCGTTCTGGTGCTGTCGAAATTTGCCGGCGCGGCTGACGAATTGGATATGGCGTTGCTGGTCAACCCTCACGATATCGACGGCATGGCGCGGACGATCGCGGTTGCGCTCGCGATGCCGCTGCATGAGCGGCGCATGCGCTGGGAATCGATGATGGCAAGACTTCGCAGCCATACCATCCAGCAATGGTTCGCGGAGTTTGTCGACGCGTTGCAGGATACCCAAATCAACAGGGGCGCGGCCATGCGGCCGGTGACGACGGAGCCGCCGACAGTGTGGCCGCTTCGCTCGGTCAATGCAGGCGCGCGATATCATTAGTTTCTTGTTTTGACGCGTTTTCTTTACGCGAACCGGTATCCGTCTCGCTTGAAAACGCTTTAGTAGCAATACGACACGCCATCGAGAATGGCGCAGCGTGTCTTGTTCGGCGCGTTGGGGTCATCCAGCGGCACTGTGCCCTTGCCTTGGCCGACGAACACGCCGGGTCCGACTCTGACCGACGATTTGTCGCCGATGATGACGCTCGGATTTGGTGATGCACGCGATCGCGTGCCGTCGGGCCAAATGATGGCATCGCCTGACAGCACGCCCCGCCGCCCGTCATCGCAGGTCACCGGTCTTCGGTTCAAGAATTTTGGCCGGCAGCAACGCGTCGGCGAAAGAGTAAAATTATCAAGTCTTTTCAATCTGTTGTGGAAATGACCGGCATTGCGTCCGCCGTCACTTGCAAAAGTCCTCCCGCCCCTTCAAGAGAGGGGCATCCGGAGAGATGGCCGAGTGGCTTAAGGCGCACGCTTGGAAAGCGTGTGTGCGGGAAACCGTACCGTGGGTTCGAATCCCACTCTCTCCGCCAATTCAACGCCGGAGCCCGCGCAGGGCCGCGACGGTTACCGCCTCCGCATTGGCAGCTACCGGGTAATCTTCGATGAGGATGCAACCACGATCCTGGCGATCTACATCGGTCGCCGGGCCACGACGGCTTACAAGAGGAGCTAAGGCCATGAGTGCACCACAAATCATTCGGACGCCTAGCGGTGAAGAGCTGGTGGTGCTGCCCCGGAGCGAATATGAGGCACTCCTTGAGCGCGCCGATCGCGAGGCCGAGGATGCCGACGACGTCGCCATATACGATGCTCGGAAGGCCGAATTGGCTGCTGGCGGCGGGGTGCTGCCCCCGGAGGTAAGTGCTGCAATTCTTCGAGGTGAGAGTTGGCTGAAAGCCATTCGCAACTGGCGCGGCGAGACGCAACTGCATTTGAATTTCAAAACAGGTATTGGCCAGGGCTATCTGTCCGATCTCGAAAGTGGGCGCCGTACCGGAACTCCAGAGACCATCGCGAAGCTCGCGCAGGCTTTGGATGTGCCGGTGGAATGGCTTTCGTAGACTATATCGCATGCCTCAACATCGCGCTGGCATTCGTGATGGGTCTCGCGGACAGCGCCATCATAGGCCTATAGCGTAGACAGAACGGACATGACGCGGCAGCGATAAGAACACCTGCCCCATGACGATCCTAAGGACACTTGGCACATTAACTGAATCGCTTCCCAAGGAGACAATTCCGTCGTTGGCTGTTTCAATGGATGAAAACGATGCACTTAATTTGCCGTCTGTCCTAAGCAGACATTCGATCTCCATTGGCTTGGTTATTTGCCATCCATCTTCAGGAGCCCGCTGGCGCGTTTTTGCTCGGGAGCTGTCGGACCCGGCGAGCGCTGCGAAAAACGAATCGCGATGCCTGGCAGGTTGCAAGAATTGATCTGGGCCCACCCGTGATGCCGACGATCAAGTTAGACGGCCCCCAAGAACGCTAACTGAAAGTTAGCGTTCTTGATAAGATTGCGGATCGGAAACGTGCCTCCGCTAAAACATTTGAACCTAAAAGGGAGGTAGCCAGACATACATTCCAAGCCGGCGATTTTTTGGAAGCGCTGGCGGGTCGGAAGCCGCCTGTAAGTCATAGATCGCCAATTGGCGCGACGCGGCAGATCTCTATCTTGCGATTGAAATATGCCCTTGCTTCGTTATTTCACGGTTGTCGGCGGAGCGCTCGTCGCGCTCTTGTTTGTCGTGTCATGCTTTTTCCCCGAAGTGGAAACCGTCACCCACCGCGACGTGGCCAGGCCGGTCATCCGAATCGCTTCGGATAGGGTGGGTCCGCCGCGGGTGGACATCGATACCCGCCGGCAGACGGTGGTCGTTCCCGCTTCGGTTCCGGATTTGCTGCCGCAAGCACCGGCGCGCGAAGCAGAAGCGCAACTCGCTGCACCTCTCCCGACACCTGTTGCGGCCATCAAGATCGAGCGCAAGAGAATCGCAAAGCGGCCCGATCGCCAGAGAATGGCTGCCAATCCTCAGGGGTTTCAGCCTCTCCATTTAACCTGGTAGACCAAACGTTCGGCGTCTAGCCCGGTCTGCCGAGTTTGCAGGACGTCGTAACTTGGCGACGCGAAGCCGGAAGCGATGGCGATACACCGCGTAGATCCTGGCCATTTCGGTGGTGCTGGTTGATGAAAGATGGCCCTATTAATATTACGCCTTAACTAACAATTAATTATGCATTTGCGGGCACGAAAGGCCCGGCCTAGCGTTCGTTGCAGTGCCGCTCAGTAACCAACGAATTGGTGCGTGCCATGACGTATAGAATGTATGGGACGTTTATCGCGTCTCTCAGTGTGGTAGCGCTTTTGCTTGCCGCGAATGAAACATTCGCCCGGTCCGGAGCTGCGGCTCGTGGAGGGTTTTCGACGCATTCGACTTCCCATCGGTCAGTCGCCCAATCGCTCCGGCATCACCGGAGAAACAACGCATGGGCCCTCTGGCCGACAGTAGGGGACTTCTACTATGGGCCGTCGAATGGCGAACCTATGGTAGATTTTACGCAACCAATACCAGGCGATATCCTTGACACGCACGCATATGATGTTCCCTGGGATTGGGCACATCGATTTCCGCCGATTGTCACACCCTCTGAACGACCATATGTGCCGAGCTGCCCCACGGAGACCGTAACGGTTCCTGGGCAAAACGGCACAGAGCAAACCGTAAGTGTCATGCGGTGCTTCTAAATGGGGCACTTGAGACGAGAGTAGACGCCGGTTGAAATGAGAAGCCGGCTCAGTTGAAAGTCTCTCTCTCGTTTCAAACCGTGTGTGAGATATCCGCTTCCGGGGCACAACTTGGAGATTGGCCCTGACTACCTCTTATTGAACTCGAGATAAGTGGTCCAGACGGCGCTCGCCAAGGCCTGCGATGGTAACTGCGCGCATGTCTTCTTGACTTCGGCCACTATCTCGGCCGTGTTGGTTCCCGACTGTGGCTGATCGCTCGCAGCAGCAGCGTAATTAAGTCCCGTCCAGAAGCCATAAATCCAGACGGTTCCCTCTGACAGGTGCTCTTTCGTCGACCGCCAGTGAGCGCAACTCATGCTTCCTATTCCCGTCATGCCGACGGAAACCTTGGTATCCTGCGCCAACACCGGGTAGGCCGGAGCCGCATGAACTACCGCTGCCAATAAAACCGTTTTGACCATTCGCCATGATTTACGCATCTGATTGCGGCTTCCGATCTGGTGTTTTTCAAGCGTGTTCGGGCTGGCTGACGTTGCCGTTCTTGGGAGCAAAGCGGGCATCTCTTTTCCATGGCATCTGATTTGCGAATGTCGGCTTTTTGAAGTGAGGCGGCCATTGCCGGAGCCTGAGAATTCTCGGCTGCATTCGGTCGCTGCCTGTGAGCGGTGCATTTCTGCAACCGTCCGAGTTCCACGTTGCGTCAGGTTTTCCCGCGCTGTTGCCGAAACGCGACAGTTGCGAATGGGCGCTGTGGTATCCTCCAGTTTCAGCCGTATGGATCATAGTTCGTCCGGTTGGTTTCGCGGGGGACCATGGAATGAACCAGCGCTTACGGTCGCTGTCTTGTTTCCTGACCTTGGCTGTGCTCGCCGCATGTTCGACCGATGCCGCAGCGCGGGCCAGCCACAAGCCTCAGCAGGCCAGGAAGCCGCATGAAGCAACCGGAGCGCGCCACCACCGCAACGTGGCGCACGAGAAAGCCGCGCATAAACATATCGTGGCGGCGGAACGCAAGTCGACGCGGTCCAGCGACGCAGCGAGTACGGACACTTCTGCGCTCTCGGGCGATCTCGCGGCGGTAAAGAATGCGATCGATCTCGCGCGCAAGGCCAAGACAAGCGAGGCGACTGCCATCCAGAAAACGATCGGCGACCCGGCGGCGCGGAAGCTCGTTGAATGGTTCATCCTGCGCCATCCGGAGGCTGACGCGAACTTCAGCCGATACGCGGCGTTCATCGCCGATAATCCGGGCTGGCCGAGCATGGGACTTATGCGCAAGCGGGCGGAGGCGCGCCTGTGGCAGGAGCGCAGCGACGCCGCCATCGTTCGCAATTTCGCCGGCGATCAGCCGACAAGCGCCAAGGGCCGCTTCGCGCTGGCGCGGGTCCTGCTCGCCGAAGGCGACCGTGACGGTGCCGGCAGCCTGGTTCGCCAGGCCTGGCGGTCGGATGAATTGTCGGAGCGCTCCGAAACCGATGCGTTCGAGATGTTCCGCGACCTGCTCACGCGCGAGGACCATCGTGCGCGCATGGACAAGCGCATCGGCGCCAAGGATCTTTCGGGCGCCAAGCGCGCTGCGCAACGCCTCGGCAGCGATGAGCTTTCGATCGTGAAGGCCTGTGCGGCGGCGAACGCGGACAAGGCGCTCGATTTGCTCAACGCCGTTGCGACCGACGCCCGCGGCGATCTGGGATACACGCTTTGCCGTATCCGCTGGATGGTGCGTCACGACCGGATCGACGACGCGACCCGCCTGATGCTGGCGGCCGCGCCGGAGACCATGGCGCTTCAGGAGACGGACGAATGGTGGCGCGAACGGCGCAGTCTCGCCCGCAAGCTGCTCGATCAGGCCAAGTTTGATGCCGCCTACCAGGTGGTGCGCGATGCCGCCCTGCCGGCCAGCGAACATTACCGGGCGGATTTCCATTTCATGCGCGGCTGGATCGCCTTGCGCTACCGCAATGATCCCGCGACGGCGCTGGCGCATTTCGCCCATGTTGACGACGGCTCGGCCAATCCGATCGTGCTGGCGCGGGCGAACTACTGGCGAGCCCGCGTTGCCGAAGCGATCGGCGAGAAGGATGCGATGCGCGCCAGCTATGAGGCCGCCGCCCGCTACCCCACCGCCTATTACGGACAGCTCGCACGCGCCAGGCTCGGCCTCGACAGAATTGAGCTGCGGGTGCCGGAGTCGGCTAACCCCGCTGACGATGCAGCGCTCGCGGACGAACGCGTGCGCGCCGCCGATATGCTCTATGCGATCGGCGAACGCGACGTCGTCCTGTATTTTGTTGCTGACCTCGCCGAACAGAGCACTGACGTGGCGGTGCTGGTCGCGCTCGCCGAGCTGACCGGCCGCCGCGACGATGCGCGCGCCATGTTGCAGATCGGCAAGCCGGCGCTCGCCCGCGGCCTCGCGCTCGACCATTACGCCTTCCCGACGATCGGAATTCCGCGGCACAGCCCGATCGGTCCCGAGATCGAGCGCAGCGTCATCTATTCGGTCGCACGCACCGAAAGCGCGTTCGACCAGCGCGACAAGTCGCCGGCCAATGCGGTCGGCCTGATGCAGGTCACGCCGGAAGCCGGACGCGACACCGCCAAGCGATTCGGCGTCGCCTATGATTGGGACCGGATGGTCTCTGATCCCGTCTATAATACGCAAATGGGCGCGGCTGAACTCAGTGCATTGTTGAAGGAATACGCCGGCTCTCACATCATGACCTTTGCCGGCTACAACGCCGGCCGGGGCCGCGTTCGCGATTGGGTGAAGCTGTATGGCGACCCGCGCGATCCCAATGTGGACGCGATCGATTGGGTGGAGCGCATTCCGCTCTCCGAAACGCGCAACTATGTCCAGCGCGTCATCGAGAATCTGCGGGTCTATCGCGTCCGATTTGATAACGGCGCTTCGGCGATGTCGAAGTCCGATCGACGTTCCGGGAACTCGCAGGAGGCCAACTCGACGCTGCCTTTGTTAGACCCGACGTCGGCTGCCCCATGAGGTTCCAAGGCATTCCGTACATTTGGATACGCGAAGCGCGAACGGCCTCGACAAAAGTTCAAAGCCATCGATGGGCGTATTTCGGGGATTCAGTTCGATGTGTTTCAGGCAACTTTGCTGTCGTTCTTGATCGAGGCCTTGTAGCGCTGTAGCGCAACGGCCTCGTCGCCCGAAACGATCAAGGCCTCAATAATTTTCGACAAAACCTGAAAGTCTTCCTTGTTAAGCGGTGCAAACTCGACATCGTTGATTTGACGTTGATAGGGCGCCAGACTGCGCAGCAGGAATTTCCCTTTTTCGGTAATGAGGAGAGAAATTCGACGCCGGTCGACGCTGTCCTGCGTCTTTTCGATCAGGCCGAGGACCTCTAGCTTGCTGGTGACCGTCGTGATGAACGCGCCGCTCATATGCAAGTGATCGGCGACGGTCTTCACGTTCACGTCGCCCTCCAGGGCGAGATGACCAATCGAAATCAGGATGGCGTATTCAATCCCGGCCAGCCTGATCTGGGTTTCGCGCCATCGCCGCGGCGGGCAGGTTGGTGGCGCTCGGGCTTGGCTTTTTGACGCGACACTCGCTTCTCCAGACTGGCGAAATTTAAAAGTTAGCTGACAACGGGCAGCACGCTGATGTCATAAGCGTGTTTCAATGTGCGTCCGAGCACGGGATCTTCGAGCTCCATCTCGAAGCGGGTCGCAGGCCGGATACCGCCGATCGCTGCAACGGTTCCACAATACATCACGGTGTTGGACGCGAGCACGGACCCATAGCGCGCGATGAGGTCCGCGGGCGGACGCATGCTGGATAGCGTGCCGTCCTGGTAAGCCAGGCGCTGGCCATCGATGGTGGCGAACGACCGTAACTTGAGTTGGTCCCAATGGTCGGCGACGTCATCCAGCGCCCAGAGATCGCGGCCAAGTTGCTTGGGGCATAGCTGCTTCGACAGCGCGATCCCCTGGGTCTCGGCCTTGCGGTCGGTATGGTCGGACCCGACTGTCAGGTAAAGCTTACCGTCGACTGCGACGATGACAGGCTCTACTTCGCCGGACGTATCCGGTCCCAGAACCTCGACCGCCGACGCCTGCGTGAGGTTAAGAATGCTGTTGCGGTAAAATACCGGAACGGAAGAAGGGCGCGGCACGCCGATGGCGGCCAATTCTTCGATGTGATGGCGTAACGCCGCCGCGTCGCGACCGGTCCATCCGGCGACAATCAGCGCCGCGGGCTCGAACGTGACCCGCTGTTTGCCTTGGCGGGTATGAAGGTCGAAACTAAGCATGCGGCCGCTGTTCCCCCGAAAGACTTTGAAAACCAGCTAAGTTATAGGGCATATTATATTGCGGCTCCGGCGACCAGCATGTTTCGCGCAGCTTCCGCGACGCCGTTTCCAACGGGCATCGATGGAACCTTCAAATAGCAGAAGCACAAAAGGGTAATGGGCGTTAACAAGGAACATAAGGAATTTCACGCGGTCGACCTGTCCAGCGGCTGGGAAACTCCAGCCGGCTATCCGGCGGGTATCCAGCAGAAAATTCTTTCCGGCTGCGGGACGAAGGACTAACGGTGTTGTTGATCGAACAGAAGGCCAGGCAGGCACTGAAGATCGCAGGCCGCGCCTACCTGATGGAGACCGGGCGGATTTTGACCTCAGGTCTTGCGCGAAATCTTCTCGAAGACGATGTCCTTTCGAAAGCATTCCTGGGCGCCGGGGCCACAAAGGGTTGAGGGGCATTTCTGCCAGATGGCCTGCGTGAAGAGGGCTCGAACCCAACTCCTCTCCCTTCGCCAGCTTCGAAGGCCCGCTGCTCTCGCGGCAAGCTTGCCGGTAGTTACACCCAAAATTCCGAGCCGTTCCCGCTCAATAGCGGGGGTCGTACATTTGCGACTCGATGAACGCCATCAGGTCGTTCGGCTTTGGCGCGGTCGCAAGGCCGCGCTTGTAGGCGACCTCGGCAACCGCCGCCGCGATATGTGCCGAGACTTCACGAATCCGCGGCAGCGCCGGATAGAGGCTACCCTGTTCGATGTCGTCGGGGTTGACGAGATAGGCCAGCGTGTGCGCCGCGGCCATGAACATCTCGTCGGTCACCAGCCTTGATCCACTTGCGATCGCGCCGAGACCGACGCCCGGGAAGATGTACGAATTATTGCCCTGGCGCGGCACGAACGTCTTGCCGCCGAGATTAACCGGATCGTAGGGGCTGCCACATGCGAACAGCGCGCGCCCACCGGTATGGCGATAGGCTTCCTCGGCGGAGCATTCCGCCTTCGAAGTCGGATTGGAAAGCGCAAACACAATCGGCCGATCGTTGATCTCAGCCATGGCCCGCAGCACGTCGGGCGTGAAGGCGCCGCCGACGGCGGCAACGCCGATGATCGCGGTTGGCTTGAGCGTCCGGATCGCGGTCAGGAAGTCGCCGACCGGCGCATGATCATGTGCGTAGCGCAGCTTGTGCTCGGTGAGGCCTGCGCGATTCTTCACGACAAGGCCGCGCGAGTCCACCAGCCAGGTGCGCCTGAGAGCTTCGGCTTCGGTTAAACCCTCCGCCATCATGGCGGAGACCACGAGGTCGGCGATGCCGGTCGCAGCCTCGCCCGCGCCAAGGAACAACACCTTCTGGTCGGCAAGTTTGCCGCCGCTCACACGCAACGCAGAAAACAGGCCCGCGAGCGCGACCGCTGCCGTTCCCTGGATGTCGTCGTTGAAGACATTTATCTTGTCGCGGTATTTGTGCAGAAGCCGGAACGCCGAGTGATTGGCGAAATCCTCGAACTGGATCAACACGCCGGGGAAGGCCCCGCGCGCGGCGGTGATGAATTCATCGACCAGTTCGTCGTAAGCGGCGCCGCTCAGGCGTTTCTGGCGCAAGCCGATGTAATAGGGATCGTTCAGCAAGTCCTCGTTGTTGGTGCCAACGTCCAGCATCACCGGCAGGCAGTATTCCGGGTGTATGCCGGCGCAGGCCGAATAAAGCGAGAGCTTGCCGACCGGAATGCCCATGCCGTGGGCGCCGAGGTCGCCGAGGCCCAGGATACGTTCTCCATCGGTGACGACGATAAGCCTGGCCGGATAAGGCCAGTTGCCCAGGAGTTCCGCCATTCGCCCGCGATCGTTGGCGCTGATGAACATGCCGCGCGGCCGCTGGAAGATGAGACCGAAACGCTGGCAGGCGAGGCCCACCGTCGGGGTGTAGATCAGCGGCTGGATTTCATCGATGTTGTCGCACACGACGCGGAAGAACAGCGCCTCGTTGCGATCGTGCAGCGAATTGAGCGCAATGTATTTTTCCAGATCATTGGGCAGGCTGCGCATATTGACGAGAAAACGCGCGACTTGCTCCCCCATCGAGAGCACATGCGCGGGCAGGAATCCGCGCAATCCCAGCGCGTCTCGCTCCGCTTCCGTGAAAGCTATCCCCTTGTTAAGCAGCGGGTCGCGCAACAGCGCCATGCCGCGGGGCTTCTCGAAAGGTTGCGAATTGGGCTTGGCCCGGACTGGCGCGCTCATGATGTTTTCCCCATCGGAGTTTATTATTTTCAGCATCCGCCGGTTTAGGCAGGAGGCGGTTGTTCAGGATCAAGCAGGGAAGTGGCCTTCCTGTGCAGCTATCACTACATTTGGCCAGAATTCGCAATTGAAAGCAACGCAGACCTCGCCTGCGCTCGGCCCTGTCTGGAAACGAACCACCGGCACAGACATTGTCGAGGCGACGGACCGACCAAATCCAGTGTGCACTTCTTTTTCGCGTTGCGATGTCGCCCTGAATCCAGGTATCCGGTTGGATCTTGGCAGGGCGATCACCTGCGCGTACGCTGCAGTGCATTCCGTCACATCGCTCCACGTGAAGAAGGTTTGATCCCAGTTCTCCTCTCTTCGCTACTGGTCCCCGCGGGCCACCCGGCACCGGGCCTACAAAACTTCGATCATCATGACATTCCCGCTCGACCATCTGGTGATAAACACCTTGTTCGACATGGACCGCGCCGCGGCATTGATGTCGCAACTCGGATTCACCTTGACGCCGCGAGGGTTTCATTCGCTTGGCTCGATCAATCACCTGATGGTCTTCGAAGGTCACTATCTGGAGCTGGTCGGCCTGCCGCTGGGGACCGACGTCTTGCGTCGCGACGTCCTTGAGAGCCCGCGCGGCCTGAACGGACTGGTGTTTCAGGCCGGCGAAGTCGACACGTGTCTGGGCCGGCTGCGCCATAGCGGCCTCACCATGCTCGAGCCGCAGAGTTTCTCCCGGCCGGTGACGATCGACGGGATCGAGCAACTCGCGCGGTTCCGCACGATCCGGACGGCACCGGATCTGTTCGAGGCGGGACGGGTTTATTACTGCCAGCATTACACGCCGGAACTGGTCTGGCATCGCCCATGGATGTCGCATGCCAACGGCTGTGTCGGCCTGGGCGAACTGGTGGTGGTGACTTCGGCGATCGAGACAGACGTATCGCTTTATGCAAAGGCCGCCCAAGCGCATGCGGAAAATCGGGGGAGCGACGTCTGGGCGATTGATCTCGCGGATGCTTTTCGCATCACGCTGATGTCGCCCGCCCGCTACCGCGAACGTTACGGCGAGCTTTGTGTCGAGGCCAATGGCCGCAACAGTTTTTTTGGCGCCATCGTGTGCAAGGCCCCCGACGTCGGTCGCATCCGCGACCTCGCGGCGCCTCTTTCCGAATTGCGCTCGGGGGCGGGGGAGCGTTCGCTTGTCTTGCTGGTGCCGTTCCTCAACACGCTGCTTGAGTTTCGCAGCGACCGGTAAGGTGCAACGGAGCTGCTAGAGCTTTTTCGAGCGCAGCATGGCCCCAGATCGTCGATCCGGTTCTAGCTCCGTACCCTGTTGTCCCGGCTGCTCGCCGCGGGCGGTGCGGCCGATGCCGGCCCCTGCCGCGGCTTTTTGGCGGCCAGTTCGCGCAGCGTGTTGCGGTCAAGCTTGTTGGTCGAGGCGAGGGGAAGGCTGTCGACAAACCAGATCGAGCGTGGGTGCTGGTAGGCGGGCGCGTTCTCGAGCGCGAAGGACTTCAGGCTGTTCTCATCAAGGCTGCTTCCTTCACGCTTCACCACGAACGCCACGGGCTTGGTGCCCTTGATATCGTCGTCCACCGGCACGACGCACGCCTGGATGATTTCGGGATGGCTTTCCAGCATTTTTTCGACTTCGCCGGGGAAAATATTCTCGCCGCCGCTCACGAACATGTCGTCGGTCCGCCCAACGAAATAGTAAAAGCCGTGCTCGTCGGGGCGAAACACGTCGCCGGTGATATAAAAGCCGTCCTTCGTGATCGGAGGCGCAACATCCGGGCGATTATGATAGCCGTTCATGATCGCCGGGCTTTTCATCTCGAGCACACCGACGTCGGACGGGTTTCCGTTTTCCGCGATAAGCCGCACCTGGACTTTGGGATGCGGATAGCCCACCGACATTTCCGGTTGCGGTAATCCTTCCGGATGCGGCCCGAACACGACCGGTCCGGCTTCGGTCGTGCCATAGGCATTGGTAACCGCCGCTCTCGGAAGGGCGCGGTGGATCGCCTCCATCAGACTATGACTGACGGGGGCCGATCCCATGCGCAGGAACTCGACACTGGAGAGATCCGTTGCCGCGAGCCGTTCCTTGTCATTCAACATCATGGCGATCATCGGCGGAACCGCGGTGAGCCATGTGCAGCGATAGTCCTCGATGGCTTTCAGGTAGAGTTGCGCGGTGAACTGCGGCAGCAGAATCACGGTTGCGTGGGCCGCATGCGCGAGCTGACTCATGGCCAGCGCGTTCATGTGATAGAGCGGTGCGGCGACCAGAAAGCGATGGCGTGACATGTCCTGCGCGGCCATTCGCTGCTGGACAACCCAGATATGGCTCTGGTGCGAGAGCACGACGCCCTTGGGACGCCCCGTCGAGCCCGAGGTGTAGAGAAACATCGCCGGTTCACCGCTCGCCGCCGCGATTGTCGTGAACGGACCTGGTTTCAGGAAGTCGGCGAACTCGCCGCCTTCGCCGTCGAATCGGATGCGCGGCAGATCCTTTGGTGCACTGTCGAAGCGTCGCGCATCGCAGAACACGAGCTTGGCGCCTGAATCGTGAATGATGTAGTCGATCGTTGCCGCCGGAAATTTGAAGTTGACGGGCACGGCCACAAAGCCGGCGCGCATGATGCCGTGAACCGTGGTGAGATATTCGAAGCGATTGGCGGACAGAATGGCCACCCGATCGCCGCGCGCGAGGCCACGCGCTGCGAGCGACCGGGCGACCGCATTGGCCTGACCTTCGAAATCCCTGTAGCTGACACGGCGCTCCTGGCCGGTGCCCAGATCGATGATGGCGACCTTGTCGAGATCGCGATCGGTCGACGTCAACGCTCCCAGATTTGCAAACGCAGGAATTTGGGACACCATGAGCGTCTCTGTCAGGCCGGCGGCGTTGTCAGGTAGGTTCCGCGCCCGCTTGCCAACAGGCGCCCCTCTTTGTCGAAGACCTTGGCTTCCGCAACCGAGAACTGCCTGCCGAAATGCACGATTTCTCCGCGGGCCGTCAGCCCGCCGGGCATCGCGGCGCGATGGTAGTCGACGCGCAGGTCCACCGTCGGAACCCCGCGCCCGGTCTTGGAGACCATGGCCCAATCCGCCGTGAGGTCGACGAGCGTCGCAAGGATACCGCCATGGGTGTAACCTCGATCGGGGTTGACCACCCACTCTTCGCGCCAGGTCGCCGTCAGCTCGATCGTGCCGTCGCCAACCGCGACGACATTCAATCCGAGCCATTGATGAAACAGGCCGCGCGACAACAGCTTCTGTACGTCTTCGACGCTGGGGATTTCACTCATCAAACGGAACCTCTTTTGGTCCTCGCTTCCCATGACGGGTGAACGGGACGATGATCGGAAACTGGCTTCAGCGCGTCACTTGCGTCGGGCGAGCTCGGAAAAATCAGGGCACCACGACGACTTTGCCGATGACCTCGCGATCCCTGATGAGACGCAGACCTTCCGCCGCCTTCTCGAGAGGCAGCACCTCGTCGATGACCGGCTTGATCCTCTTCTCGACAATCATCTTCATGAGATCGGTCAGGTTCTCCTCATAGAAGCTGTTCGAGCCGATCACCTTCAGTTCGAAGCTCCATATATAGCGGAGATCTTCCTTCGGATCATGCCCCGCGGTCGCGCCGCACACCAGCAGGCTTCCGCCACGCTTGAGGCAACGCAGCGACGGCACCCAGGTTTCGCCGCCCGTAAAATTGATGACGACGTCGACGCCGCCGTCATAGGTGCGCCGTTGCGGCTTGCCGTATTTTTCGATCGCCCACTTCGAGAAGTCGACTTCCTTGTAGTTGATGGT
The DNA here is from genome assembly GCA_963753875.1 of uncultured Alphaproteobacteria bacterium. Lineage (GTDB taxonomy): Bacteria > Pseudomonadota > Alphaproteobacteria > Rhizobiales > Xanthobacteraceae > Bradyrhizobium. The sequence goes on from CAVWDY010000034.1 coordinate 58,429, forward strand.
CTCGTCGGCGCCCATCGCCTTGAGCTTTTCCATCTTCTCCGCGCTGCTGGCGCAGGCGATGACTTCAGCGCCGAGCAGCTTGCTCAGGATGACGCAGCCGGTGCCGACGCCGCCGCTGGCGCCCAGGATGAGAACGCGATCGCCCTTGCGGATCGTGTTGTGGGTAATCAGCATGCGGTGGGCGGTGCCGTATGCCACCGGCAACGACGCCGCCTCCTCGAAGGTGACGCCGTCGGGCATAACGATGAGCTGGTCGGCTTCGACCAGGCAATACTCAGCCATGCCGCCATCGAGCATCTCGCCCATCAGGCCTTTCTTCTTGTTGAGCGGATTGACGAGAACGCGACTGCCGATCTTCCAGCCGGAAACACCCTCGCCGACTTCGACGACCTCGCCGGCCATATCGAGGCCGATCACAACCGGCAGCGGCACCTTGATGCCCGGCATGCCCTGCACCGTAAATACGTCATGATAGTTGAACGATGAGGCGCGAACGCGGATGACGACCGCTCCGGCCTTCGCCTTCGGTCTCGGGTGATCCTTCACCAACTCCAGATTTTCCAACCCGCCATGTTGGCGCAGGACCAGCGCCCTCATCGTTTCTGACATCTTGTTTTCCTGTTCAATTGCAACCCTGCTTCAAGCACCAAGGGCGCGAGTGCAGGCGATTTTCAAGCCCTGACATGGACGGCCGTTGGTAACGGCCGACAATAGCTCGTCGAGCCGACTTATGCTCTTTGCTCCAATGCATGATTCAAACGCCGAATATTCCGTTTGCCAGTTGTCAGATCGAGCATCCTCTCACAACCGGCGGTCTTCGCCGTCCGCGACGGGAATGATTTTTGCTGAGAGGGCCAACAATATCAAGGCAGTTCCTCGCAACTCACCCATTCGGAGATAGATCGCAACTAGCGTGCGTCTCGCGTCGCCGCGTCGACAATCTCGTTGATTGACGACAGCGGGTCAGCGACAGGCTTGCCGCCGCGCCTTTCAAGAAAGAGCGAAACGACGTTGCAAAGAACCGAACGAAGCTCTTCCGGACCCACGGCGTTTCGCTCCGGCGGCCTGAGCGGCAGGCGTTCCGCCAGCAGCTGGTTTTGCAGCTGTTCAGCCGCAAGTTCGACGGCCTTTACCTTGGAGCGGAACTGTTCGGTCTCGTTATTGGGTGCCGGCAAGGGACCAATCTTTAATTCCGAGCGGATCGCGCGGAGAGGCCAAACGATCTGTTCGCGCCAGGGACGACAAGCCTCATCCAGTTCCCGGAGCTCGGCAGATGTCAGCAAGATGCGATGCCTGACGGCGGCGAATGCGACCATGAGCAACATCATGACATCGACGCTCGCCTCGTTTTGCAGTTTCAGGCAAGCATCCGCGACTCCTGGTCGGGCGTAGAGTTCAAGGGCGAATGCCCAGCCGTCAGCCTCAAGGTCAGGCCGCGACAGATTCATGGATCGGCACTCTTGATCGAATTCAACCCGCCCCAACGGCTGACGGCCTTCGTCTCGATATCCAACAAGTCGAGCACCCGCCCAAGCGTGTGGTCGACCATCTGTTCAAGACTGTCCGGGCGGGCATAGAACGCCGGCACCGGCGGATAGACGACCGCGCCCATTTCGGCGGCCGCGGTCATTGAACGCAGATGGCCAAGGTGGAGCGGGGCTTCACGGACAAGCAGGACAAGCCGGCGCCGTTCCTTCAGGACCACATCGGCCGCGCGCGTGAGCAATGACGAGGTCACGCCCGAGACGATCTCGGACAGGCTTCGCATCGAACAGGGCGCGATCACCATGCCCAGCGTTCTGAACGATCCGGAGGAAATCGAGGCGCCGATATTGTCGACCTGGTGAACGACATCCGCCAGCGCCGAAACATCCGCGACGCCGATATCCAGCTCCTGCGTCAGCGTGATCTTCGCCGACCGGCTCATGACCAGATGGGTTTCGATATCGGTTGGCTTCAGCAAGCGCAGCAGCCGAACGCCGTAGACGGCCCCGGAAGCGCCGGTTATTCCGACGATCAATCGCCGTGGATGTGAATTCATACAGAACCAGTGTTCGACCAAACGACCGAGCGTCGCGTTGGCCGGAATAGCACAAAATCGCTGTCCCGTTCAATGAACCCTCGCGGAGCGCGCCATGGAAGATACATTGGCTGACTCGCTCGCTGCTCGAAGCAAAAATCGCGGCCCCTTTCAGATGCGGAGGCGTTGAGATAGTTTGACGCCATGAGACTTCCGCGTCGTCAATTCCTGCATCTGACCGCCGGTGCAGCCGCGCTTCCGGTTTTCGCAAGCGTCGCCAAGGCGCAAGCCTATCCGGCGCGACCGGTCCGGGTGATCGTGCCGTATGCACCTGGCGGACCTACCGATGTCTGTGCCCGCTTCATCGCACAAAAGCTCTCCGACCAGCTTGGAAAGCAGTTCTATGTCGAGAACGTCGCGGGCGCCGGCGGCAACATCGGCACGGGGCAGGCCGCACGAACGGCGGCGGACGGCTACACCATCCTCATCACCGTCAACAGCTACGTGATCAATCCGAACTTGTATGACAAGGTTCCCTATAACGTCCTCAAGGACTTTGAGGCCGTTACGCTGGCGGCGCTGTTCCCGTCGGGCATGTATGTCCACCCTTCGGTATCAGCCAATACCGTCCAGGAACTCGTCGCGCTCATCAAGGCGAACCCCGGCAAATACAGCTTCGCCTCGCCGGGGTTTGGAACACCGTCGCATCTTCTCGGCGAGCAATTCCGCGTCGTGGCGGGCCTTGACCTCGTGCATGTTCCCTACGGCGGAAGCGGCCCGGTCATCACCTCGGTGGTCGCGGGCAACACGCCGATAGGCTTCGCCGCATTGTCGGCAGCGGTGCCGCAGATATCAGATGGAAAGCTGCGGGCGCTTGCGGTGATGAGCAATCATCGGTCGCAGGCACTGCCTGACCTGCCCACCATTGCGGAGGCCGGCTATCCCGAACTCGACGGCGACGCCTGGGTCGGGGTTCTCGTTCCCACCGGTACGCCCCAGGACATCATCGCGTTGCTCCATCAGGAAATCGTCAAGATTCTCGCGGTGCCGGATATGAAGGAGCGTCTGGCGACGCTCGGCCTTGAGCCGGTCGGCAACACGCCAGAGGAATTCACCGCGCAGATGAAAATCGAGATGGAGAAATGGGCCAAGGTGATCCGGGCCGCCAGGATCAAGGCGAAGTAGGCCGATCGGCCGGAGCGCCGCTCCTCACTTCATCATCGGCAGCCCCCGGGATCAGGCGACCTTCGCCCGTTCGTTCCCGCTGCTGTCGATCAGCGGCACCGGAATGTTGGGGTCGATCGGCAGCAGATCCTTGCGCATGTACTCGTTGGAATTTCCGTTGAACAGCGTGCCGGCAAGCCCGCGGTCGAGATCGCTGGTGCCAAACAGGGCATCGCAGATCGGAAAGGTGAGATTGAAATTTCGCGTCTGCATGAATCCGAGCACATGATGGATGGTGTGCATGCGGCGGACTGTATTTATGAGCGGAATATATTTGAGATAGGGATGCCGCTCGTCGTCGAGATGCGAAAGCGTGTGGAGGCCTTCATACATCAGGTAGTAGGCCGCCATCGTGAACACCGTGATGTATCCGGCATTGGCCGAGATCAAGAGACCGAGCAGGAACGCCGGCGGCAGCGCGGCGAGCACGAAGCCCAGCGGCGCGAATGGAGGAAACAAGAGTGCACGCCATTCCTTGTGGCCGTGATAGGTCAGGTCGTGATGGGTGAAGAACTGATGATGCACCGTGCAGTGGCGCTTGTAGATCATCTCCAGCCCCTTCACCGGGCGGTGGAGAATGTAGCGGTGCGCGGCCCACTCGATCCAGTTACCGAACAGCGCGATCGGGATGACCAATAGCCACTCCCAACCCGCGTTGTGAATCCGGCTCCAGCACAGCCACATCGCGGCACCGGTGACCAGCAGCGTAAAGGCAAGGTGGATTGCGCCGTGATACCATGGCGGCGTTTCCGCGATGAACTTGTCGCGAAACAGGCGCTGCCGTTCCTGTTCGCGGCGATCGCGGCCCGCATCCTGAAAGACCACATCCATCGTTCTCTCCCTCGTCGCGTTTGGCCGGTCGGCATGGGCCGGTACCCGGCTGTTTGAGGGCAGCATATTCCGGGGGCGGACGCCCGGGCTTTGCCGAACCGAGGAAGATTTATCATTTCGGATGATTTTTTGCCGCCTGAAACATACCGGTCGTCGGCAATTCGGGGTAACCTGAGGGCCACTTGACCGCCATGCGAGATACTTGGCCGGTCGGAGAAACCTGCTGTGACCAAGGCTTTGAGTATCCTGCGGGGCCGCTTTGGACGCGTGGCTCTCCTCGACATGGACACCTCGCTGGTGGACCACGCGCATCCTCATTTTCACCTGATCTTCAAGGCGAGCGGGCCCGACCAGAACTTCGTGGTCGAAGGCGAGAGGGTGCCGTTGCGCAATGATATGCTGGTCGCCGTCAACTCATGGCAGCAACACGCCTATGTGCATCGTCAGGGTGCGGAGCGGACATTGTTTCTCGCGCTCTATATCGAACCGGCCTGGCTCGCGGATGCGGATCGAGCCTTCGTCAATTGCGCCGAGCCTGGATTCTTTCCCCATGCGGGGATTGCGATCACCAACGAGATCAACCGGCTGCGCACCAATCTGGTGCGGCGCATGGCGGATCCTCATGATCGGCACGACGAGCTTCAGGAATCGATTCTGAAGCTTTGCCTCACGGTATCGCACGGATTTTCGGACTGGCGCGGTCAAGGCGCGAGGCCGCGGAAGCCGCACGGCGCCAGGGATTATCGCGTCGGCCGGGCGCTACGGCATATGCGCGAGCGCGCGGCCGAGGCGGTCGATCTCGACGACGTCGCCCGGGTTTCCGGCCTGTCTCGCCCGCACTTCAATCATCTGTTCCGCAGTTGCACCGGCGTCAGCCCGCGCGTCTATGCCAATGCGCTTCGCGTGGAGACCGCGGTCAGCCGCCTGCGCCAGCATCACGATGAAATCGGTGACATTTCCGAAGACCTCGGCTTCAGCGCCCAAAGTAATTTCACGCGATTTTTCCAGCAGCATACGGGAACCTCGCCCAACCAGTACCGGCGCGTGATAGCCGATCTCGGCTGATTGGTTGCCTTTGCGAGGCCGTTCGGTCAACCATGAGGTTTCCTGACGGAGCAAGCGATGGAAGCAATTCGTACCAACACGGACACGGCCGGCCGGAGCGTCCATCCGGATTTGCGCGGCTGGCTGCGGTGGCTCGCCGCCACCGACCGGCTTGCGGTCGCGCGCAAGGGCCTCTCGCTGATCGACGAATTGGCGGCGGTGGCCAAGAAGCTCGAAAACGAGCGCGCCGTGCTGTTCCCTTCACCCGGTCAGCATTCAATTCCTGTAGTGGCGAACCTGTTTGCCGACCGTAGCTGGATCGCGGATTCCCTCGGCGTTCCCACCGGCGAACTGCTCTCGCGGTTCCAGAACGCGGTTCGCCATCCGCTGCCATGGGTCGAGGTCATGGCGGCGCCGGTGCAGGACATCGTCCATCACAAGGTCGATCTGCTGGCGCAATTGCCGATCCCGAAGCACAACGAGCACGACAGCGGGCCCTACATTACGGCTGCGCTCTTGATCGCGCGCAATCCGAAGACGGGAATCCAGAACGTTTCGATTCACCGCTGTCAGGTGAGCGGCCCCGATCGCATCGGCGTCTTGCTGTTGCCCCGGCACACCCTGCATTATTTCCGCATGGCCGAGGAAGCCGGCGAGGCCCTGGAGATCGCACTCGTGATCGGCGTGCATCCGGCCTGCATTCTCGCATCGCAAGCGATCGCCGCGCTGGATGTCGATGAGATGGAAATCGCCGGCGCGCTCCTCGGCCAGCCGGTCGAAATGGTCAAATGCAACACCAACCAGGTGCGGGTGCCGGCGCATGCGGAAATCGTCATCGAAGGCCGCATCCTGCCGAAGGTCCGCGAGCCCGAAGGGCCGTTCGGCGAGTTTCCGCAATATTACGGCCCGCGCGCCGACCGCGAAGTCATCCAGGTCGATGCGATCGCGCATCGCAAGAATCCGATTTTTCACACCATTGTCGGCGGCGGAGTGGAGCATCTTCTGCTCGGCGGCATTCCGCGCGAGGCGACGCTTCTCGACTACCTCCAACGCAGCTTCCCCTCGGTGCGCGATGTGCGCCTCACGCGCGGCGGTACGTGCCGCTATCACCTCGCGGTCAAGATCGACAAGGCAAGCCAGGGCGAGCCGAAGAATATCATCATGGGTGCGTTCGGCGGCCATTACGACCTCAAGCAGGTGGTCGTGGTCGACATGGATGTTAATATTGACGACGAAAGCGAGATCGAATGGGCCATTGCGACCCGCTTTCAGGCCGACCGCGACCTCGTAATCGTTTCGGGAGCACAAGGTTCGAAGCTCGATCCCTCTTCGAACAACGGCATCAGCGCCAAGATGGGGATCGACGCGACCAAGCCGCTTTCAACCGAACCGATGGAGTTCAAGCGTATTCACGTGAAGGGGGTCGAAAACGTCGATCTCGGTCAGGCGCTTCAGGATGATCCAAAGGCTGCCTTTGCGCGGATCATCGCCGGCTGAAGCAGGGTCGTGAAGTTCACTGCAAACAAAAACAACGCTGGTCCAGCCAGGGGAATGCAAAGAGGGAACGGGACGGACGGCCGCTTGATAGACGGCTGGCGTGCGTCGTGATCTGGGAGAGTTTGCTATGTCGACAGCGCTGCGAATCGCGCACGGCGCCTTTGGCCGGGTCGCACTTCTCGATATGGACTGGTCGCTGGTGCGCCACGCCCACCCGCATTGCCATGTGCTTCTGAAGGTCGAAGGAGCGGATACCCAGTTCGTCGTCGGCGACAAGGTCTATCCGCTCACCAACGAGACCGCCGTGCTGGTGAACGGCTGGCAGCCGCATTCCTATGTCCACGATCCCAAGAGGCCGCGCACCGTCATCCTCGCACTCTATATCGAACCGGAATGGCTGATGGCGTTCCGGCCGGGCTGGGCCGCGAGCGGCGCGCCCGGCTTCTTCAGCCATCCTTCCGGCGATGTCTCGCCGCGTATCCGCGGCCTCGCCATGAATCTCGCCGCCGACATGATGGCCCGCCCCGAGGCGCGCACCGCTCATGAAGCCGTGCTGTCCGATCTGATGATCTCGGTGATCGAACGTTTTACGCCCTGGCGAAGTTTCCCGGCTTCGATCAGGGAAATGAACGCCCGGTCGGGCGACTGGCGCATCCGCAAGGTGGCTGCATCGATGCGGTCGGAAACGAGGCGCGGCGCCGCGCTCGATACCTTCGCCAGGGAAGCGGGATTGTCGCGCGCGCATTTCTTCCGGTTGTTCGAGGCTTCGATCGGCGTGCCGCCCAAGGTCTATCTGAATGTCGTTCGCATGGAGAAGGCCGTCGACGCGGTGCTGCATCAGTCCCAGAGCGTCTGCGACATCAGTAACCAGCTCGGCTTTGCGGAACCTGCGCATTTCACCCGCTTCTTCCGCAACCATGTCGGCGTGAGCCCGCGCGAGTTTCGAAACGTCTCCCGGTTCGCGAGTTGATGCTGCATCGCACAGGCGTCGCGAAATGAGACGGGATGGTAAGTTTCGAGATCGGCCGGCATGGCCAGAGCCGGGTGCTGCTGAATACTCTCTCCTGACGCAATCAAACTGCGCGGGAGAGCGTTCGGGATGGCGAAAGCCGCCAGCCAGGCCATTGCCAATAGTGAGACCGGCCCGCCATGGGTCGGCCGGTCGATCCCGCGCGTCGAAGATTCGGCGCTGCTGACCGGGCGCGGCCGCTTCATCGACGATCTCGGTGTTCGCCCCGGAACCCTCCATGCGGCGATCCTGCGTTCGCCACACGCCCACGCCGATGTCGTCTCAATCGATTTGTCCGCGGCGAAGCTGGCGTCCGGCGTCGTCGCTGTACTCCACGGCGAGGATATCAAGGCGCTGACGACGAGCCTCGTCGTCGGTGTCAAGGCGCCGGTCGAATGCTGGCCGATCGCGGTCGGGCGCGTGCGCTATGTCGGTGAGCCCGTTGCGATTGTCGTGGCGACCGATCGCTATCTGGCGGAAGACGCGGTTGATTTGATCGACGTGCGCTACCAGGCGCGACCGGCCGTGATCGATCCGCTGGCGGCGCTGTCCGCCGATGCGGCCGTCCTGCACGACGGCTTTGCGGGCAATGTCGCCAGCGACCGGACGTTTCGCTATGGCGATCCGGAGCAGGCGTTTGCATCGGCCGCGCACCGGATCCGTATCGACGTTCGTTACCCGCGCAATTCCTGCACGCCGATCGAAACCTATGGCGTGGTCGCCGAGTATGACCCGGGCGAGGACGCCTACGACGTGCTCGCCAATTTCCAGGGGCCCTTCAGCATCCATGCGGTGCTGTCGCGGGCGCTAAGAGTTCCAGGCAACCGCCTGCGGCTGCGCACACCACCGGATTCCGGCGGCAGCTTTGGCGTCAAGCAGGGCGTTTTTCCCTACATCGTCCTTATCGCGGCGGCCGCACGCGCGGCGGGGCGTCCGGTCAAGTGGATCGAGGACCGGCTCGAACATTTGACAGCATCGGTTTCCGCCACCAACCGGGCCATCACGCTCGCCGCCGCCGTCGCAGACGATGGCCGTATCCTCGCGCTCGACTGGGATCAGGTCGAGGATTGCGGCGCCCATCTGCGCGCACCCGAGCCGGCGACGCTCTATCGCATGCATGGCAATCTGAGCGGCGCGTACGACATCCGCCATCTCGCGGTCCGTAACCGCGTTGTCGTCACCAACAAGACGCCGACGGGACTAAATCGCGGTTTTGGCGGCCCGCAGGTGTACTTCGCGCTCGAGCGCCTGGTGCAACGCATCGCGGTCGAGCTCGGCCTCGATCCGCTCGATGTCATCACGCGCAATCTCGTTCGCGCCGATGCCTTTCCGTACCGGACCGCGAGCGGCGCGCTGCTCGATTCCGGAAATTATCAGGAGGCGATCCGGCGCGGCGTCGACGAGGGCGCGCTCGCTGAGCTCAAATCGCGCCGCGATGCGGCGCGCGCGCAAGGTAAACTATACGGCATCGGCTATACCGCCGTGGTCGAGCCCAGCGTGTCCAACATGGGCTACATCACGACAGTGCTCACGCCGGCCGAGCGCCGCAAGGCCGGGCCGAAGAACGGCGCCCAGGCCACCGCGACGGTCGCGATCGATCCGGTCGGAAGCGTTACCGTGCATGTCGCTTCGGTGCCGCAAGGGCAGGGCCACCGCACCGTTCTCTCGCAGGTCGTCGCCGATGTTTTCGGTTTGAAGCCCGCCGATATCAGGGTCAACACCGAGATCGATACCGCCAAGGACGCCTGGTCGATCGCGTCGGGCAACTACGCCAGCCGTTTCGCGCCGGCGGTCGCCGGCACCGCCAGGCTCGCCGCCGAGCGCATTGCCGCGCGGCTGGCGCGCATCGCCGCGAGCCAGTTGAACACGGAAATCGATGACATCTCGTTTACCGGCGGCCATGTCGGATCGAAGCGCAATCCCGACAACAAGATATCGTTCTCCCGCATCGCGGGGCTGAGCCACTGGTCGCCCGCCGCGCTGCCCGACGGCGTCGGACAGACCATCCGCGAAACCGTGTTCTGGAGCCCGCCGGAGCTGACCGCCCCGGACGAAACCGATCATATCAACTCCTCGCTCTGCCACGGCTTCATTTTTGATTTTTGCGGCGTCGAGGTCGATCGGACGACGCTGCAAACGCGGATCGACCGCTACGTCACCATGCATGATTGCGGGACGATCCTGCACCCGGCCATGGTCGATGGACAAATCCGCGGCGGCTTCGCGCAAGCCCTCGGCGCCGCGCTTTACGAGGAATATGCCTATGCCGCCGACGGCAGCTTTCTGACTGGAACCTTCGCGGACTATCTGCTGCCGACGACGGCGGAGGTCCCGGATCCAATCATACTCCATATGCAAACGCCGTCGCCGTTTACACCGCTCGGCTCAAAAGGTGTCGGCGAAGGCAATTGCATGTCAACGCCGGTCTGCATCGCCAACGCGGTTGCCGATGCGCTCGGGGCCGCGGACCTCGAATTGCCGTTGGTGCCGGCGAAACTCGCGCCCCTCGTGCGCGGTGTTGAGACCGCGCCGCCCGCGGGCCGCGCTGCTCGGGAGATCGAGAAGCGCGGCGACCGGCGTCTGCGCGGCGAAGGCGAGGCAAAAGTTGGCGCGCCAGCCCAGCGCGTCTGGGACATGCTGCTCGACCCCGCGACGCTTCAGGCGGTGATCCCCGGCTGCCACAATGTCGAGCGGCTCTCGGACACGCATTTCCGCGCCGACGTGACGCTAGGCATCGGTCCTGTGAAAGGACGATACCGCGCCGACGTGAGACTATCCGATCTCGATCCACCGCGTGCGGTGACACTCGGCGGGGCCGCCGAAGGCGCGCTCGGATTCGGCAGCGGCGAAGGACGCATCACGCTTGTTCCGATCGAGAACGGCGGAACAACCATCCACTATGTCTACGAGGCCGCCATCGGCGGCAAGGTGGCGAGCATCGGCGGCCGGCTTCTCGATGGCGCCGCGCGCGTGATCATCGGCCAGTTCTTTGCAGCACTGGCGCGAAAGGCCGGCGGTAGTACTTCCGGTCAGCCCTCGTCCTCCTTGCTTGCAAGGATACGCCGGCGGTTCGGAGGGAGCCGATGAAGCCCGCCGCGTTCGATTATGTTCGCGCCGAGCACCTCGACGAAGCGCTCGATGTGCTTGGCCGGGAAGGCAGTGACGCACGCATCATCGCCGGCGGGCAATCGCTGATGGCCATGCTCAACATGCGCCTGGCAAAGCCCCGGACGCTGATCGATATCATGCGCCTTGGCGAACTTTCGCGCATCGAGCGCAAGGCAGGAACCGTTACGGTCGGGGCGGGGGTTCGCCAAGCCTCGTTGCTGGAGTGGCCGGAGCTCGGCCAGAGCCTGCGGCTCGTCGCGCTGGCATTGCCGTGGACCGGTCACGTGCAAACACGAAGCAGGGGTACCGTTTGCGGCTCGATCGCGCATGCCGATCCCAGCGCCGAATTGCCGCTGGTCCTGCGGGCGCTCGGCGGTGAGGTTCACTTGCGCAGCGCCAGGCGGCGACGGCGCGTGGCGGCGAAAGATTTCTTCGCCGGGATGATGGCGACGACGCGCGCCGACGATGAATTGATCGAGGCAGTATCCTTTCCCGCCGATCAAGGGCGCTGCGCGTTTCGTGAAGTGGCGCGCCGTCACGGCGATTTTGCCATCGTCGCATGCGCCGCGGTGGCGACCTCGGACGGCGTTCGCCTCGCCGTTGGTGGCGTCGCGGACATGCCGACGGCGCGGGATTTCCCGCGGCTCGAGGCAAGCGCGCTTGATGATGCTCTGAACGCGTTCGCCTACGAACTCGACGCGCGCGACGATGTCCACGCCACGGCGCGTTATCGCCGCGACCTCGTGCGCACGATTGGCCGCGATCTCGTGAAGGAGGTGCTGCAATGAGCCGATTGCCAGCCGGCCGGCGGCACGCCGTCCGTTTCACGCTCAACGGCAGGCCATGCGCCGGCGAAGCCGAGCCGCGGACGCTGCTGACCGATTTTCTGCGGCACCAGATCGGTGCGACTGGCACCCATGTCGGCTGTGAACACGGCGTGTGCGGCGCTTGCACCGTCGGCATCGACGGCAAGCCCGCGCGTGCCTGCCTCACGCTCGCGGTGCAGATCGACGGCTGCGAGCTGCGGACGGTCGAAGGCCTCGCACCCTCGGCGGATCGCCTCGGCATTCTGCAAGCAGCGTTCAAGCGAAACCACGCGCTTCAGTGCGGCTTTTGCACGGCCGGCATTCTGATGTCGCTCGATGGCTTCCTGCGGGAGAATCCGCGGCCGGACGAGCAGGCCGTTCGCGATTTGCTGACGGGGCATTTGTGCCGTTGCACGGGCTACACGCCGATCGTGCGCGCGGCACTTGAAGCGGCCGCGGAAATGACGGGCGATTTGAGCAGAGAGAAATCCGATGCTTGATCTTGGAACCAGCTTTGTCGCAAGTGTCGCGCGCGATCCCGACGCTCTGGCGATTGTCGACGACGGCGTCCGCCTGACCTACGCGCAATGGTACGCGCGCATTTCTTCGCTCGTGGCCGCCTTTGACCGGATCGGCCTGAAGCCGGGCGATCACCTCGTCACGGTGCTTCAGAATTGTGAGGCGGCCGCCACGCTGCATTGGGCCTGTCAGCTCGCGGGCATCGTGATCACGCCAATCAACTGGCGCGCCAAGGAAGACGAACTCGACTTCTGCATCGAAAATTCCGAATCCTGCGCCGTCGTGTACCAGGAGGTCTCCGCGCGGGCCGTCGAAAAATCAGGGCGTGCGCAGGCCTTGGCAACTATTTTCGTTGGTAGCGATGAAGCCGCCGGCAACTTCGACTTCCACCGTATGGTCGCCGAGCGCGCAGCTGACGTGACGCCGCGCGTCAGCGCCGAAGCCTGGTCGATCATGCTGTATACGTCCGGAACCACATCGAGGCCGAAGGGCGTGCCGCGGCGTCACCGCGCCGAACGGGCCGCCGGCATCGCGCATGTCGCGCAAAATCTCTACCGCCGCGGCGAACGCACGCTCGGCGTGATGCCGCTCTATCACACCATGGGGGTTCGCTCGCTGATCGCGATGTCGCTGATCGGCGGCACATTCGTGTGCCTCCCGCGCTACGACACGGAGCGGGCGCTCGCGCTGATCGAGGCGGAAAAGATCACCAATCTGTATCTGGTGCCGACGCTGTATCACGATCTGGTCCATGCGCGGGAATTTGCATCCGCCGACGTCTCAAGCGTGCGCAAACTCGGTTTCGCCGGCGCGTCGATGACGGACGGGCTCCTGAAGACGCTGAACGAGGCGTTCCGGCCCGATTTGTTCGTCAACCACTACGGCAGTTCGGAAATCTACACCTTCACGATCGATCAGAACGCGCCTGCCAAGCCCGGCTCGGCGGGGAAGGCCGGCATCAACCAGGAAATAAGGGTCGTGAAGCTGAACGCCGCCTCGGCGGCGGATCTCGCTCGACCCAATGAGGAAGGCGAGATCATCGCCCTGCTGGCCGGCGATGAATCCTTCGAGGGTTACTGGCGCCGGCCCGACGCGGACGCAAAATCACTGCGGGATGGCTGGTATTTTACCGGCGACACCGGCTTCGTCGACCGCGACGGCGATCTGTTCGTGACCGGCCGCGTCGACGACATGATCATTACCGGAGGCGAAAACGTCTCGCCGGTCGAGATCGAAAGCTGTCTTTCGCTTCATCCGGCCGTGCTCGAAGTCGCCGTCGTCGGCCTTGCCGATGAAAGATGGGGCAAGGTCGTTACGGCCTTTGTGAAGCGCAAGGGGCCGGTGACCGAGCCGGAACTCGAGCAGTTCTGCCGGACGTCCGGACTTGCGAATTTCAAGCGTCCCCGGCGCTTCGTCTTCGTCGAAGCCTTGCCGAAATCTCCGGTCGGAAAACTGCTGCGCCGCCTGCTCGTCGCCGGCGACTACCAGCTCGAACACGCGCCGCCCTCAAGCGCGGCCTGACACAACAGAAAGGAAGTAACATGCCCTCTCCCTATGCATTCGCGGACGCAAGGCTCACCAAGCTCGACGGTTTTCAGGTCGAAATCGACGAGGCGCACGAGCGCGCCGACATCATCCTCGACCGACCGCCCTTCAACGTCGTTTCGATGCCGCAGCGCGATCAGCTGCGGCTGGTGTTCGAGACGCTGGACGAGGATGCGCGGGTTCGCATCATCGTGGTCCGGTCCGTCGGCGAGCATTTTTCCAGCGGCGGCAATATCGGCGGCTTCATGGAGGCGACGCCTGAAAAAGTCTCCAAGCTCGCATGGAACATCGCTTCTCCCACGCGCTGTTCGAAGCCGGTGATCGTAGCCAACCGGGGCTACTGCTTCGGGGTCGGTTTCGAACTGTCGCTGGCCTGCGATTTCCGGATAGCATCCGAGACGACGCTTTATGCGCTGCCGGAGCAGAAGCTCGGTCAGATACCCGGCTCGGGCGGTTCCGCGCGGCTGCAGAAGATGATCGGCATAACCCGCACCAAGGACATCGTGATGCGGTCGAAGCGAATTTCCGCAAAACAAGCGTTCGACTGGGGTATCGCGACCGAATGCGTGCCCGACAAGGAGCTCGAGACGGCGACCGACAAGCTCGTCGATGAACTTCGCACTTTCGCGCCGCTCGCGCAGCGGACGGCGAAGAAATTGCTGAACGATACGGAAGACTCGACGCTGACGGTCGCGATCGAACTCGAAGGCCATTGTTACAGCCGTCTGCGTCAGTCGGATGATTTCAAGGAAGGGGTCGAAGCCTTTAACGCGAAACGCCCGCCAAAATTCGTCGGGCGCTGAAACCAAAATTCATTTGGGGTGAAACACGGAGGGATAAAATGTCAATTTCTAATCTGGAGGGTGTTGAAACGGCATCGCCGATCGCGACGCGAAAAATGCGAAACGCGATCGTGGCGTCGCTTCTGGGATGGTCGCTGGATCTATTTGACCTGTTCATTCTTTTGTATGTTGCGCCGGTCGTGGGCGCGCTGTTCTTTCCATCAAGCATCCCGACGCTGTCGCTGGCCGCGGTTTACGCTTCGTTTGCGGTTACGCTTTTGATGCGCCCGGTCGGTTCGGGGATCTTCGGTCACTATGCGGACGTCCATGGCCGCAAGAACGCGATGTTTGTCGCGATCGTGGGCGTCGGAATCAGCACCGCTGCGTTCGGTCTGCTGCCGACGATCGCACAGGCGGGCTATATCGCGCCGGTGCTGTTCCTGATTTTGCGCCTGGTTCAGGGTATTTTCGTCGGTGGCGTGGTGGCTTCGACTCACACCATCGGCACCGAATGGGCCGCTCCGAACCGGCGTGGAGCGATGTCCGGTCTCGTCGGCGGCGGTGGCGCAGGTATCGGCGCGCTGTTGGCCTCGTTCGTGTTCCTGGTGATGTCGTCGCTGTTTCCCGGGGATGCGTTCGCGGTGTGGGGATGGCGATGCATGTTCTTCGCCGGGCTTCTGAGCTCGCTGCTCGGCTGGTTCATCTTCAACAATCTCGAGGAATCGCCGTTCTTCAAGGAACAGCAGAAGGGCAAGGCCGCCGGTACGATTACCGCGACGGACAAGCCGGTGAAGAAGCTGTTTTCGAGCGGCTGGCGCAACGTCCTCTTTCTCAACCTGCTGATTACGTTCGGCGGCGGCGCGGGCTACTACCTGACCTCCGGCTATCTTCCTTCCTTTCTTAAGGTGGTGAACGGCGTTCCCAATAATGTCTCGTCGCTCATCCTGATGGGCGCGAGTGTGATTGCAATGGTGTCGGCGATCTTCTTCGGCGGCCTCAGCGACTATATCGGCCGCAAGAAGACGTTCCTGCTGGTCGGCGTCTGCATGGCGGTGCTGTTGCCCGTCTGCTATCTCGGCATGGGGAAGGCGACCGATACGAGTGCCATCACGCTTTACGCCCTGGCGATTGCCTTCCTCGGAAACGCCGGCTACGCGCCGATCCTGATCTTTCTCAACGAACGATTCCCGACCGAGATCCGCGCCAGCGGCACCGGCCTGTCCTGGAATATCGGCTTTGCCTTGGGCGGGATGATGCCGACCTTCGTTTCACTCGCAAGCGCCGGTCCGGCGCAAATTCCGATGTCGCTTTCGGTCTTCGTCGTCGTCATCTTTGCCATCTACCTGACAGGCGCGTTGCTGATCCCGGAGACCAAGGGAGATTTCCGCTGATCTGGCAGGCGGCGGTTACGGGGTTGGCCGCCGCCCTGCCGGAGCGGGTGCCATGAACGAGCTTGCGTTCGATGACGTCATCGTCGGCGGTGGATCCGCCGGCTGTGTGGTCGCCAACCGCCTGTCGGCGAACGGCGCTCGCCGCGTGCTGCTGGTCGAGGCAGGACGGATACGGTACCCGGAGCGGAGCCGGCCGAGATCCTCGACAGCTACCCGATGCCGTTGTTCCACGGCGACCGCTACATCTGGCCGGGGTTGACCGCCTCTGCCGGGCGCGTCGGAAATGCAGCGGCGGTCTCGCGCGCCTACGAGCAGGCGCGCGTGATGGGAGGTGGCTCCAGCATCAACGTGCAGTCGGCCAATCGCGGTCTGCCGCGCGACTATGACGAGTGGCGCGATCTCGGTGCCGAGGGCTGGGGCTGGGACGACGTGCTGCCGTATTTTCGCAAACTGGAAACCGACCTTGATTTCGAAGGCGCGTTACACGGCAAGGACGGACCGATACCGATCCGCCGAATTTTTCAGCCGAACTGGCCTCCGTTCGGGGTCGCCGTCGGCGCGGCATTCGCGGCCAGCGGCGTGCCGTTCCGCCAAGATCAGAATAGCGAGTTCGAGGACGGAATTTTCCCGCCGCTTTCTCCAACCGGAACGATCGTCGCGTCTCCGCCGCATCGGCCTTTCTGGATGAAGCGACACGCCGGCGCGGCAATCTCACGATCTGGGCTGGCACGCACGTCGAGGGCCTGGTCATGGATGGCCGGCGCACGGAGGGTGTTCGCGTCCTTCGAGACGGCGAGCGCACCTTCATCCGCGCGCGCCGCGTGATCGTGACAGCGGGCGCCATCCAGTCTCCTGCAATGCTGTTGCGGGCAGGCATTGGTCCGCCGGCCGCGCTTCGCGCGCTTGGAATCGAGGTCGCGATCGCTCGGCCTGGCGTCGGCAGCAACCTGCGTGACCATCCCGCGCTGACCTTTTGTCAGTTCCTGCCTCCTTCTCTCAGGCTGCCGCTGTCACAGAGGCGGGCGAGTTTTGTAGCGCTGCGTTATTCGTCCGGGCTTGAGGGGTGCGATCGTTCCGACATGTATGTCACCGCGGCGGCCCGTGCCGGCTGGCACCGGTTAGGCGCAAGCCTCGGTCTTTATTTTCTCTGGTGCAACAGGCCTTATTCCGCCGGGCGCGTCTCGCTGGTATCGCCTGACTCGGGCCGCTATCCCTTGGTAGAGCTCAGTCTTCTCGAGGATTCGCGTGACCTCGAACGGATGATGGCGGCGGTGAGAATGCTCGCCCGGCTGGTCATCAATCCCGTGCTCAATTCCGCCGCCGCCGATTTCTTCCCGGCCTCATATTCGCCGCGGATCAAGCGGTTGAGCGCGTTTAGCCGCGCCAACGGCATCGCCGCGTCGGTGCTTGGCGCCCTCCTCGACGTGCCGGCAAAGCTCCGCCACCTCGTGATCAAGCAGTTGCTGCTGAACGGGATCGCGTTTAGCGATGTCATGGAGGACGAACATGCGCTTGCGGATTTCGTTCGTCGCAGCGTGTTCGGCGTATGGCACCCGACAGGCACGTGCCGGATGGGCGATCCCCGGGATTCACATGCCGTCGTCGATATCAGCGGCAAGGTGATCGGAAGCGAGAACCTTTATGTGGCCGATGCATCGGTCATGCCGCGTCTGCCCACCGCGAATACCAACATCCCAACGATCATGATCGCTGAAAAGATCAGTGACGCCTTGCTGTCACAATCCGCCTGATCCAAATGTATATGTTTCGAGGCTAGCCGGTGCCTATGGACGGCAGTGCGGCTGGTCGGCCAAGATATCTGTCCCTGATTCTCATGAGAACAAGTGAGACGCCGTGCAGCCGTCCAAGGAGGGCGACAATAAACCTCAGCGAGCGAAGTCGCTTGAGGCCCTTTGGCGCCGCGTGAAACAGCATCCGCTGGCGCGGCTCGGTCCCGGGCTTATCACCGGCGCGGCTGACGACGACCCAAGCGGTATTGCGACCTACTCCCAGGCGGGCGCCCAGTTCGGCCTCAACATGCTCTGGACGATGCCATTGGCGTACCCGCTGATGGCAGCGATCCAATCGATGTGCGCGCAAATCGGACGGGTCACCGGCAAGGGACTGGCTGCCAATATCAAGACCGCGTTCCCTCCCATCGTGCTCAAGGGCGTGGTCTTGCTGTTGCTGATCGCCAATACGCTGAACATTGCGGCTGACGTCGCGGCGATGGGGGAAGTCGCAGAACTTGTCAGCGGTGCCGATCGCCACCTCATGACCGCGCTTTTTGTGGCCGTAACGCTGCTGCTTCAGATTTTCGTGCCCTATCATCGATACGTCTTCTTCCTGAAGTGGCTGACGCTTTCGCTGGTGGCCTATGCCGCCGTCTTGTTCACCGTACATGTTCCCTGGACAGAAGTGGCGCTCCGAACAGTGTGGCCGAAGCTGACGCTGAATTTTAGTACCGCTGCCGTGATCGTCGGCGTCTTCGGCACGACGATCAGTCCATACCTCTTCTTCTGGCAGGCATCGGAAGAAGTGGAAGACATGCACGCCAAGCGAGGTGCTGCGCCGCTCTTACAGGATCCGAAAGCGGCGCCCGCGGAACTCCGGCGCATCCGGTGGGATACCTGGAGCGGAATGTTCGTTTCCGATCTCGCGGCCTATTTCATCATACTCGCGACCGCGGTTACGCTCCACGTGTCAGGGGTTACCGACATCGAGACCGCGGCGCAGGCGGCGAGCGCGCTGCGGCCGCTGGCGGGCGATTTCGCTTTTCTCCTGTTCGCGATCGGAATCCTCGGCGTCGGCCTGATCGGCGTGCCCGTACTCGCGGGTTCCGCCGCCTACGCCCTCGCGGAAGCGATGGGCTGGCGATCGGGCCTTGAACGAAAGCCGAAGAATGCCCGCGGTTTCTATGGCGTGATCGCGGTCAGCGTGCTTGTCGGACTGGTCATCCAGTATTCGCCCATCAGTCCGATGAAGGCGCTGTTCTGGAGCGCCGTGATCAATGGCGTCGTCGCAGTCCCCTTGATGGTGGTGATTATCCTGATCGCCTCCAGCAAGTCCGTGATGGGCGCGTTCACGTCAAGCCGGCCGATCGTGGCCCTTGGCTGGATCGGGGCCGCGGTCATGGGGCTGGCGGCTGTGCTGATGTTCATTCCCGGCTAGGTCATGATGGCTTTTGATTGAATTGGTCAGTCGGCGGGTTCCGCTTCACCTCTCCCGCTTGCGGGGGAGGTCGACACGCTCGGCAGCGCATTGCGCGTGGCTGAGCATGCGCGCGCAGGAGCGCGTCGAAGAGGTCAACCAGCGGGTTCAGCGCATCATTGCCGGCGATTTGCGCGAGCGGCTTCCGTATCGCTCCGTCGATGAGCCTTTCTCGAAACTCGCGATCATCGTCAACGGCATGCTCGACGAGATGGAAACGCTGATCCACGCGCTCGCCGGTGTCGGCAACGACATCGCGCACGACCTGCGCACGCCGCTGACGCGCGCGCGGCTCACGCTTGAGCGCGGGCGCACCAACGCCACCACCCTGGCGCAGCTGCAGGCGGCCGTGGACAGGGCAACCACGGGCATCGATCAGGCGCTGACGATCGTTACGGCGCTGCTGCGACTCGCGGAGATCGAAAACGGCCGTCGGTCTGCTGGCTTCGGTTGCGTCGAACTGCATGAAATGCTGCGCGAGGTGCGCGATATCTATGAGCCGATCGCCGAGAACAAGAATATCGCGTTGCATGTGAGAGCGACGCGCCAGCTGACCGTGCGTGGCGACCGGGACCTGTTGATCGAGGCGGTCGCCAACCTGGTCGACAACGCGGTGAAATTCACGCCTGAAGGCGGAAGGGTGGACCTTGAGTTGCTGCGCATCGAAGGTGAAATCATCGTGCGCGTGACGGACACCGGTTGCGGCATCGGTGAGCAGGAGCGCGACGCCGTGCAGCGGCGCTTTTACCGTTCCGACAAGATAAGAAATACGCCCGGAGTGGGCCTCGGGCTCAATCTCGTGGCCGCGATCGTCAAGCTGCACGGCTTTCGATTGGCGATCTTCTCCGGCCCGGGTTGCCGTGTGGAGATTACTTGTCCAGACGCGCAGGAGTTGAAGGTGAGTGAGACCGACAAGCGCTCGGTGCCAGAACCCGGCGCGGTCGCCAGGAGCTACGCATAGCTCGTAAAGCTCCAGTCATAACGCAAGTGAAGGCCATGCGAACGCCTCTTGCCAAAACAGGGGGCCGGGAAATCCTTACAACCCGCAGACCGATTACACAGGGTGGTCGGCTTGGCGAGAATCGGGCGGCTGGGATAGCCGAAACGATTGTTGGTAAGCCAGGCCCGTTGTACTCCCGCGGCCAGGGCGCCTGGCCTGCCGACGTCGCAGCGGGCGCCGTAGGCGGCACGACGCCTACGCAGCAGGGATACAGCAAGAACAAAGGGCGGTCGCAAGCTGCCCTTTGTTGCGCGGGCACCACAAGGAAGCGGTCAAGTGTTCGGCGCATGGCCGACCGGGTGAGGATCTGCCGAAGCGGATCCCCAGGCTTGATTGTCTTCGGCCGGCAGCGACACGAACTACCGTTGTTCAGCGACGTTTCTGAGGATGAGATTCGATAGTTTGACGACAAGCCCTCGAAGCCGGGCGTTCTCCTCAAGGAGCGTCAGAACGTCTTCGGCATAATCGTTCCCCCGAAGCCGGGATTCGTCGCAGCGGTCGTGCGTGTTGTGTGTCGGATATGGAGTTCCCATGAACCACTCCCCAAATCTAGGAACCGCCCCCAATCCTCTTGTCGGTCGACACGATGAATCAGGTCGGGGGCAAATTTAAGACCAAAGTTGGAAAACGGATGGAAAATGTCGACCGCATTCGCCACACAAAGCAGCGAAAAGATTTCTGGCAGCGAGAAGATTTTTGGCAATGCCCCAAAACTAAAACGACGTCACTTCGCAAAAAGAGTCGAAGATTGATGAAATGATGCACAGACGAACGTCACTCAGACCTGAAATCCGGTTTGCAAGACGAAAAGCTTTTATTTGCAAAAGTGATTGTTCTGAAATGGCCGCGGTTCCAAATCGCCACATTGTTCACACAGGTTAATTATTCATTTCCTGCGAATGCATTCGTTCCAACCTTTCGATTCGTTCTCACGCTCATCGTGGTTGCGTTGCTTTGCGATGGCACGCTTTCGCTCCCACGAAAATCAATCGTGCTGGAGCCGTCCGCCGCCAAACATGGTCGGGATGTAGCGTGGCGCGCCTATCGCGGACATGAAGCGGTGTTTGGTCCGCACCGGATCGAAGGCGATCAGGGGGCGAACAACCTCGGTATCCGGTTTCGCCGAGAGCACAAGGACACGTGCGCCGGCTCCTTCAGCGTCGCCCATCGCCGAGGCAAATGCTTCCGGCGTCGTGACATTCCGGGCGCGGGGGACTCCCGCCGAGCGCGCGAGTTCGGCGAGATCGAGGTTCGCATTGGTCAAGACGGAGGCATGCGCGACCAGCGGCGCGGTTGCGGCGCATGTCTATCAGGGCGGCTACGTCGATACATATATATAGAGTGTGGCGACACGTCCCGCGATCGGCTGCTGGTGAGGTCGGGAGGGCATGAGGCCGTGACGCGCTGGCCCACCGGCTCACGGGTTGGCATTTCCATTACTTCAGGCGAAGGCGTTGCGTTTGTGTAGATCGCCCCTGGCCGTCGCCGTCAATCGTTCCGCCGGACACCGAACCGGTCGCGCCGGTGCCGACGGCTTACCCGACCTCGCCTATGATCAAGAGCGCAAGGCAAAATTCAATCATGTCGGCCGCGGGCGAACGGTGGTCGGGGGCGGCAAGGTCTGCTGTTCCGGATCAGCGCCACATCCCACGCATCCGCGCGCCGACGTCGATGCGCGGCCCCTGGCTCGCGGCGCGCGTGGCCGCACCGGCCACCGCAGGCGGCCAGACGGTCTGTTCGAACAGGCCAAGTAGCGACGCGGGAATGAAACGCGTCCGTGACGCATAGATGTGGCGGTCGCCTTGGGCATGCTGGCCGTGGGTGAAGAAACGCCGCGGCACCAACAGATGCAGATCGTCCCTGGCGCGGGTCATGGCCACGTAGAGCAGCCGACGCTCTTCCTCTATCTCCGAGCTGGTTCCGGTGCCGAGGTCCGAGGGCATGCAGCCGTCGACCACATTGAGCACGAACACCGATTTCCATTCCTGGCCCTTGGCGGAGTGGATCGTCGACAGGATCAGATAGTCCTCGTCGAGCAGCGGGACCCCGGCCTGATCGCTGGTGGCGTCGGGAGGATCGAGCGTCAGCTCGGTAAGGAAGCGCTCGCGCGACGGATAGCCGCTGGCGATCTGTTCGAGCTGGATCAGGTCGGCGCGGCGGGTCTCGGCATCCTCGTGGTTTCGGTCCAGATGCGGCTCGTACCACAGCCGCGCGCGCTCAAGGTCGGCCGGCCAGATTGAATGGCTGATATCCGCCACCACACCGATGAACATTCTCCAGTCTTCCCCCGCGCGCGGCGGCGCCGGCGCTTGGGCGAGTGCGGCGATCGGATCGGCGCCGTCAGCCATGTGATCGAGCACACGCTGCGCCGAAGTGGGGCCGACCCCCGGGATCAGAAGCATCAGGCGGAAGCCGGCCACGCGGTCGCGCGGATTTTCGACAAAGCGCAACAGCGCCAGCATGTCCTTGACATGCGCGGCATCCAGAAATTTGAGACCGCCGAATTTGACGAAGGGGATGTTGCGGCGGGTGAGTTCGACTTCCAGCGGTCCGCTGTGGCTTGAGGTGCGGAATAGCACGGCCTGCTGCTTCAGGAGCGTGCCGGATTCGCGGTTTTCCAGAATGCGTTCGACGACGCAGCGCGCCTGATCGGCTTCGTCGCGGACAGTGACGAGCCGAGGCCGCATAGCTGAAGTCCGGTCGGTCCACAGGTTCTTGGTGAAGCGCTCCCTGGCAAGATCGATCACGCCGTTGGCGGCGGCGAGGATGGTCTGCGTCGAGCGATAGTTGCGGTCGAGCGTGATGATATCGGCCGGCGGCGAGAACTGACTGGGGAAGTCGAGGATGTTGCGCACGGTCGCCGCGCGAAACGAGTAGATCGATTGCGCATCGTCGCCGACCACGGTGAGGCCCTCACCGCGGGGTTTCAAGGCCAGAAGGATCGACGACTGCAGGCGGTTGGTGTCCTGATATTCATCGACCAGGACATGGTCGAAACGACCGCCAATATCGCCGGCCAGCGCCGGATCGCTCATGGTCTGCGCCCAGTACAGCAGCAGGTCGTCGTAATCGAGCACATTCTGGCGCTGCTTCGCGTCGACATAGGCCGCGAACAATTCCTTTAGTTCCGCCGCCCATCCGCAACACCACGGAAACGACGCGCCCAGCACCTGCTCGATCGAGTTCTCCGCATTGACGCAGCGCGAGTAGATCGCAAGACACGTGCCCTTGGTCGGGAAGCGCTCTTTCGTTTTCGAAAATCCCTTTTCGTGCCGGATCAGGTTCATCAGGTCGGCGGAATCCTCGCGGTCGTGGATCGTGAAGGCAGGGTCGAGACCGATCTGGTCGGAATATTCCCGCAGCACGCGCGCGCCGATGCCATGGAAGGTGCCGGCCCACGCCAGCGCGTCCGTCATCACCCCGGCATTGCCGTCGATGACCTTGCGCGCGATCCGCTCGACGCGCTTCGTCATCTCGGAGGCTGCGCGGCGCGAAAATGTCATCAGCAGGATGCGTCTGGGATCGGCCCCGTTGACGATCAGATGGGCAACGCGATGGGCAAGGGTGTTGGTCTTGCCGGAGCCGGCGCCGGCAATCACCAGCAGCGGGGCAGACGGGCCCGGCCCCGCCGCGCCATGCTCGACGGCCCGCCGTTGTTCCAGATTGAGGCTTTCAAGGTAAGGGGCTGCCGCTGGCACGGAATGATGGTCCTTGGGGTGCAAAACCACCCTCGGTGATTCCCGTCCCGCACACAATCACTCCGGTAGGGCGGTCGGCGCGGTGCTCGTTCCCGTCCCGGTTCTTTACCCTCCGCCGTCCGTCCGCGCTCACGCCTCAGCGGCCTTCACCAGCGCGATCAGTTCGTCGCCGTAATGTTCGAGCTTCTTATCGCCGATCCCGGGGATATCGCGGAGTTGGTTGAGCGTGGTTGGGCGCGACGCGGCGATGCCGTCGATCGTGGCGTCATGCAGCACGACATAGGCCGGCACGCCTCGCTTTCGCGCCACCTCGGAGCGCCATGCGCGGAGCGCGCCGACCAGGGCTGGATGGCCGGCTTCGTCGCGGCTGCTCGATGTCGCCGCAATATCGCCGCGCCTTGATTTGGTTCGGCTGGCGCGAATGCGGGAGCTTGCCGTCTCCTCGCGCAGCATCACTTCGGTTTCGCCTTTCAACACGCCGCGCGCGCTCTCGGTCAATTTCAATGCGCCAAAGGCCTCCGCGTCGGGCCGCAGATGACCCATCGCTACCAGCTGGCGCAACGCGGCACGCCACTGCTTTTCGTTGAGCTCGCGGCCGATCCCGAATACGGAGGTCTTGTCGTGCCCGAATTGCTGGACCCGTTCGGTCATGCGGCCGACCAGGACATCGATCAGGTGCATCGCGCCAAAGCGCTGCCCGGTGCGATAGGCGCAGGACAACAGCTTTTGCGCGATCACCTTGCCGTCACGGAGCTTTGGCGGCGACAGGCAGTTGTCGCAATTGCCGCACCCGGCGGTGTTGGTCTTTTCGCTGAAATAGCCGAGCAGGCGGGTGCGCCGGCAGCCGGTGGTCTCGGCGAGGCTGACAAGCGCGTTGAGCTTGTCGATCGACACCCGCTTGAACGTGTCCGCGCCGCTGGACTCCTCGATCATGCGGCGCTGCTGCACGATGTCCGACAGGCCATACGCCATCCAGGCGCTGGACGGCTTGCCGTCGCGCCCCGCGCGTCCGGTCTCCTGGTAATAGGCCTCGATGCTTTTCGGCAAATCGAGATGGGCCACGAAGCGCACGTCGGGCTTGTCGATGCCCATCCCGAAGGCGACCGTGGCGACGATCACGATGCCGTCCTCGTTGATGAAGCGATCCTGGTTACGCGCGCGCAGATTGGCGTCGAGACCGGCGTGATAGGGCAGCGCCTCGATCCCGGCCCTGGTGAGCGCGGCCGCGGTATCTTCGACCTTGGCGCGCGACAGGCAATAGACGATGCCGGCGTCGCCCGAGTGGCGCTCGGCGATGAAGGCCTTGAGCTGCGCCGGCGCATTCTGCTTGTCGACGATTTCATAGCGGATATTGGGCCGATCGAAGCTCGCGACAAAACTCGGCGCGCCGGCTAGCCCAAGCCGGTCGACGATCTCCTGGCGGGTGAGTTCGTCGGCCGTGGCCGTCAATGCGATGCGCGGCACATCTGGAAAACGCTCAGGGATTACCGACAGGCCGATATATTCCGGACGGAAATCATGCCCCCATTGCGACACGCAATGGGCCTCGTCGATCGCGAACAAGGCGATCTTGGCGCGGCCGAGAAGGTTGAGGCAGCGCGGCGTCAACAGCCGCTCGGGCGCGACATAGAGCAGGTCAAGCTCGCCGGCGAGAAGCCGCGCCTCGACCGCGGAGGCCTCGTCGGACGTCAGCGTCGAATTCAGCACCGCGGCCTTGACGCCCGCTTCGAGCAATCCCGCGACCTGGTCGCGCATCAGCGCGATCAGGGGCGAGACGACGATGCCGCAGCCCTCGCGCAGCAACGCCGGCAGTTGGTAGCACAGCGACTTGCCGCCGCCGGTCGGCATCAGCACCAGGCAATTGCCGCCATTCGTGACATGCGCAACGATCTCTTCCTGAGCGCCGCGGAAGCCAGGCAGCCCGAACACGGAATTCAGGATGGAAAGCGCGTCAGGGCTGGTGCCGGACTGGCGGTTGGCGGCTGGGGCGATGGCGGGAACAGACATGCGGGGCTGGCGGTCCGAATAAGGCTTGCGAGGGTCGTTCTTCGAGGCGGACGCCTCGGGTCACGATCATAGCAGGTCTATTCCTGATTCGAGCCGTCCCGCACATCCAACGCGCAGTAAAACGCGCTATGCACGGTTCAGATGTTGAAGCGCGGCAATGCCGCTCGCGCGCCGTCGGAAAGATAGTTGAGCCAGTTGCGGAAGATCACGGTCGCCGCGGTGCCTGTCGCGATGTCCTGCCGAAGTGCGCGGTCAGGCAGCTCAGCGCTCAGTGCCGGTCTTCGTTCGCCGCGCGCGCGTCTCTCGAAGCTTGCAAGCCTCTCCTCGGTCGCGGTGTCGAAATAGCCGGCAGGGACGGCGGGATAGGTGTCGCGCTCGCCGGCCAGATAACGGGAGATGTCGCGCAGATATTCCCGCTCGAGCGACAGAGCCTCGTATTCGGGATGTCCCTGAAAGAAGATGAATTGGCTGCCGAGTTGCTTGGCGAAGGTATCGACGCCGGCTTCGGGCGACTGCGTCAGCAATTGGTAACCCCGCGCCGACAGGTCGGCCGCCCGCAGTTCATTGAGACGCGAATGCGCAACCCTGAGCGGTGAGGGAAGGTCGTCCGTCAGCCAATGGCCAGAAACCCTGACGCAGTCGTAGACTCCGGAGCATTTTGTGTCGAGCCGCCGGCGCTCGATGCCATCGAGATGCAGGACCGCGGCATGGGCGGCAAGACACGACCAGATGGTTGAGCGGGTGTTTGTCTTCGCCCAGTCGACGATTTCGGTGAGTTCGTGCCAGAACGCCTCCTCCGGCAGGGTCGCGGCGGCAGGCTCGGCGCCGGTGACGATCAATCCATCGATGTGCAGGCGATCGATATCGGCAAGATCAGTGTATTGCCGGTCGATGCGCCACTGCGCCGGTTGCGACCGTTTCACCGACGGCAGCGAGAAGCAGTGGAAATCGATGCGAAGGTTCCCGGCGGCTTGTCTTAACAGACGCATGAACTGGCGTTCCGTCGCCCGCAGCGCTGCATCCGGCATGTTGTTGACGAGCCCGATCGTGAGGTCCACATCGGCATGTCGCGGATGACCGAATTTATCCTCCCGCCGCAGCTGCGCCGGCGCGAGGCCGGGACTGACGATCAGCCGCCGTTTTTCCAAGGGGGCGGTCATGTCGGGCCCGGCCGATTCATTCCGCCGCTTCAAGCCGCTTGGGCCGTGAGCAAGCCATCGCGAGGGCCTGGTCGATATCCTCGATGATGTCGCAGGCGTGCTCGATGCCGATCGAAAGCCGGATGGTTTCCGGCAGAACGCCGGCCATGCGTTGTTGTTCCGCAGACATCTGGCGGTGGGTGGTCGAGGCGGGATGGCAGGCGAGCGATTTCGCGTCGCCGATATTGACGAGCCGCGTGATCAGCTTCAGCGAGTCGTAAAAGGTCTTGCCGGCCTCGAGGCCGCCCTTGATGCCGAAAGTGAACAGCGACGACGCGTTGCCTTTGAGGTATTTCTGGACCAGGGCGTAATAGGGACTGTCGGGGAATCCCGCATAGTTGACCCAGTCGACGCGCGGATCGTTATGCAGGAAGTCGGCGACCTTGCGGGCGTTCTCGACATGGCGCTCGACGCGGAGCGCCACGGTCTCGATCCCCTGCAACAGCAGGAACGCGTTGAACGGCGAAAGCACCGAGCCCATGGTGCGCTGATAGACGCTGCGCGCGCGCTCGACATAGGCCCTGGCGCCGAAGCGTTCGGCATAGACGAGGCCGTGATACGACGCGTCCGGCTCGTTGAAGGCGGGAAAACGGCGTGCGTGCTCGCCCCACGGGAAACGTCCGCTGTCCACGATGGCTCCGCCAAGGGTGGTGCCGTGGCCGCCGAGAAATTTGGTCAGCGAGTGAATTGCGATATCGGCGCCGTAATCGAACGGCTTCAGCAGGATCGGCGTGGCGACCGTATTGTCGACGACCAGCGGCACGCCGTGACGATGCGCGACCTGTGCCAGCGCCTCGATGTCGCAGACATTGCCGGCGGGATTGCCGATCGTCTCCGCGAACACCGCCTTGGTGTTCTCGTCGATCAGCCTTTCGACGGCGTCAGCCTTGTCGCTGTCGGCAAAGCGGGTGGTGATGCCCTGGCGCGGCAGGACGTGGCCGAGCAGCGTGTGCGTGGTGCCGTAGAGCTGCGGTACGGAGACGATGTTGCCGCCGGTGTCGGCAAGATTGACGATGGCGAAGTGCAGCGCAGCCTGACCGGTCGCTACCGCGAGCGCGCCGACGCCGCCTTCGAGTTCGGCGATGCGTTTTTCAAGAACCGACGTGGTCGGGTTGGCGATCCGGCTGTAGCGATAGCCTTCGGTTTCGAGGTTGAACAGAGCGGCGCCATGGTCGGCGCTGTCGAAGGCGTAGGCGACGGTCTGGTAGATCGGAACGGCGACCGACTTGGTGGTCGGATCAGGTTCGTAGCCGGCGTGAATGGCGATCGTCTCATTGCGCATTGTCCACCTCTCCGTTTGCGTATCGCACTTCACCATGCATCTTATGCGCAACGTCTCTGTTAGAGGCGGACCGTCAAGCCTTCAACAATTCGCGCCAACATTGACGAAATAACCCTAATGAACGTCGGCGAATTGATTAAAATTTGAATGAGTTCGTTATCGGCGCGTAACCATATTTGGGCACGTGCGGTTTGTGGCTTGCAAGGTTCTCGAAGCGCCGGTCAGCCGCCGACGGCGCGGCGGACCTGTTCGCCGATCTGGTGCAGCACCAGCCTTCCCTGCGGCAGGATCGCGCCGATGGCCTGGAAGTTGTGGATCATCCCGTCGTGACAGGTATGTTCGACGGCAACCCCCGCCGCGATAAGTTTTGCCGCGTAGGCGTTGCCCTCGTCGCGCATCGGGTCGAACTCGGCGGTATGGATGATGGCGGCGGGTAGCCCGGCGAATTTCACGGCGCGAAGCGGCGAAACTCTGGGATCGCCGCGCTCCACCCCTTCCGGCAGATAAAGCGCGAGGTCCGCTTCCAACGTCGCTCTGTCGAGCAGATGGTTTTCGGCGAACTCCGCACGCGAGGGTGAGGTTTCTTCGAAATCGAGCACGGGACATATCAGGCATTGCGCCGATATCGCCGGGCCGCCGCTGTGCAGCGCCTCCTGGCAAACCACGGCGGCAAGCGTTGCGCCGGCGGAATCGCCGCCAACCACAAGCCTCTCCGCATCGATACCGAGCGAGGGCGCATGTTCGGAAACCCATTTGGTCGCTGCGATCGCATCGTCGACCGCGGCTGGATATCTGTGCTCGGGAGCAAGGCGATAGCCGACGGAAACAAGCCGGCAGCCCGTCACCTGCGCGAGCGCCGCGGCCACGAGATCATGGCTCTCGATACTGCCGCCGACCATGCCGCCGCCGTGGAAGAACACGAAGCCCGGCAGAGATTCGGTTACGTCATCGGCAGGCGCGTAAAGCCGGTATGGAAGATCGCCCGCAGGCCCTGGCATTGCGCCGTCGATCCCGGTCACCGCCGCCACGTCGGCGCGGGTGAGCCGCATCATTTTCGCAAACGCCTGACGGCGTTCATCGAGCGTTGAAGGCGATCGACCTTCCGACGCGGCCGCCGCCATCATCGCCAGAAAACGCTTCGCCGCGGGATCGAGGGGCATATATCGGCTCCAGTATCGGAAGGTAGTCAAGCGATTGTGGTCTATCAATCGTGAATCGAGCGCCATCGCGGCAAAATCCGCAAGGGAATCCTTAGGGAATTCGGACAATAGTAGCACCATCGTGTATGGTACCACCGGTTCGAGATCCCAAATGGCAACGATGGCCCAGACCATAAAGCCGGTCAGTTTTTCCCAGACCTGGACCTTCTTTGAAGGCAGGTGGCACGAGGGCAACGTGCCGATCATGGGTCCGCGCACGCATGCGGCCTGGCTGGCATCGACCGTGTTCGACGGCGCGCGCGCGTTCGAGGGTGTGGTGCCCGATCTCGAGGGGCACTGCGCGCGGGTCAATCAGTCCGCCGTCAATTTCAAGCTGAAGCCTGTGGTCGATACCGAAACCTGGCTCGGGCTCGCGCGCGAAGGTATCGCCCGCTTCGACGCCAATGCCGAACTTTACATTCGGCCGATGTATTGGGCCCAGACCGGCAGCGGCGGCGGTGTGCTGTTCGATCCCGAGACGACCAATTGGTGCCTGTGCATCTACGTCGCGCCGATGCCGCCGACCTCCGGCTCGGCGATTACGCTATCGCCGTTCCGCCGGCCGACCATGGAAAACGCCCCGGTGGATTGCAAGGCGGGCTGTCTCTATCCCAACAATTCGCGCGCGCTGATCGAGGCGCAGGCGCGGGGCTTCAACAATTGCCTGATGCTCGACATGCTCGGCAATGTCGCGGAATTCGGCAACGCGAATGTGTTCATGGCGAAAGATGGCGTGGTTTATACGCCGGCGCCGAACGGGACGTTCCTGAACGGCATCACGCGGCAGCGCGTGATCGGTCTGTTACGCGCCGATGGCGTCACCGTCGTCGAGAAAACCCTCAGCTACCGGGATTTTCAGGGCGCGGATGAAATCTTCTCCAGCGGCAACTTCGCGAAGGTGGCGCCGATCATCCGCATCGACGACCGCTCGCTGCAGCCCGGACCGTTCTACAGCCGCGCGCGCAAGCTGTACTGGGATTTTGCCCACGCCTGAACGGCAGTTTTGAACAGCCTACCCCTGCTTTAGCGCGCGCTCGCGGATGCCTGACAGTGTCGCCGCCGGCAGGATCGCGTCGGGATCGATCTTCAGATGAATGATCGAGGGCAGGCCCAATTCGCGGGCGGCCTGAAACGCCGCCGGAAAATCCGAGGTCTTGTTCACCACCGCGCCAAAGCCCCCGAAGGCGCGCGCATAGGCGTCAAAATCCGGATTGAGCAGTTCCGTGGCGCTGACGCGGCCGGGGAATTCGCGTTCCTGATGCATGCGGATCGTCCCGTACATGCCGTTGTCGCAGACCACGACGATGATCGGCAGGCGATACTGGACCGCCAGCGCGAATTCCTGGCCGCTCATCAGGAAATCGCCGTCGCCGTTGACGGACAGAACCAGCCTGCCGGGATGCAGCCGCTGCATCGCGATCGCCGCCGGCATGCCATAACCCATCGACGCCGACGTCGGGGCGACATGGGTCATGTATTCGCGGAAGCGATAAAACCGATGGATCCACGACGCGTAGTTGCCCGCACCGTTGCACAGGATGGTGTCGGTCGGCACATGATCGCGAAGCCAGATCATGATCTCGCCGAGGTTGACGTTGCCGGGCTGCGGCGTGGCGGCAGAGGTCCAGGCGAGAAATTCATCGTGGGCGGCAGCGGCGCTCTCGCGCCATGCCGGGTTCGCGGTGACCGCGAGGTGCTTGAGCGCGGCGACAAAGCGGTTGGGTGAGGCGTGGATCGCGAGATGCGGCCGGTACACGCGGCCGATCTCTTCCGCGCCGGGATGGATGTGGACGAGCCTGGTCTGCGGCGAGGGGCTTGCAAGCAGCGAGTAGCCCTGCGAGGGGATTTCGCCGAGACGACCGCCGACCAGCACCAGCAGATCGGCGGCCTTGGCGCGCGCCACCAGCTTGGGGTTCGGACCGAGCCCAAGGTCGCCCGCGTAGAGCGGATGCAAGGGGTCGAACAGCGTCGAGCGGCGATAGCTGGTTGCGATCGGTAGCCCCGTCCGCTCGGCGAATTCGTGAATGTGACGGCGCGCCGCCTCCGACCAGCGGCTGCCGCCGAGCACGAACAATGGATTCTTCGCTTCCGCCAGAAGTTTGCCGAGCCGTTCCATTTCTTCTTCACCGGGCGAGGTTTCGACCGGCTCGAACGGCGGGGCATTGGATATGTTGACGCGCCCGCTCAGCATGTCCTTTGGCAGCGCCACGACCACCGGTCCTGGCCGGCCATTGCATGCGGTGTAAAACGCGCGCGAGACAAATTCGGTGATGCGGTTGGGATCGTCGACCTCGACGGTCCATTTGGTCATGCTGCCGAACACCGCGCGGTAATCGAGTTCCTGAAACGCTTCGCGCTCCCGCACCGAGGTTTCGACCTGGCCAACGAACATGATCATTGGCGAGGAATCCTGTTGCGCAATATGGATGCCGGCCGACGCGTTGGTCGCGCCAGGGGCGCGCGTGACAAAGCAGATCCCCGGCCGTCCCGTGGTTTTGCCGATCGCTTCCGCCATCATCGCCGCGCCGCCCTCATGGCGGCAGACGGTGACCGTGATGCCGCTGTCGCGAAGCGAATCCAGCACCGGGAGGAAGCTCTCGCCGGGAACGCAGAACACGTGTTCGACGCCGTTGATCTGGAGCTGCTCGACCAAAGCTGCGGCGGCGGTTCGGTGAGGGGTGAGTTTTTGCATGGATGTACTTTCGAGGTCGTCGCGATCGGCTTCATTGGCGATGGGACGAGACATCAGAGACCGTAGAGCACGAGTTCGGTATCGGTCAGGTCGGCAAGACGCGGCCGATGCGGGCCTTTGAAATATTTGCGGCCGCGCACCCTGGAAAAAATGCCGGCGAGACCCGGCACCGGCCCATTCGCGTCGAGGATCACCGAAAGCTTGCCGCGCCGGATCAGGGTCCACCCGATGGCGCCGGCGCATTGGACGAATTCGGCGATATCGCGGCAATAAATAAGGTGCATCGCCGGCGGCGCAATCCGCCCGCCACAGAGACGCAGCGGCTGCAGGATAAAGGGAAAGGTTTCGCCGCTGGCCGTACGGCACACCAGGCTAAGGCATCCGTATCCGGCGTGCCGGGTCAGGAGCTCGGTTACTGACTCGCGCAGGCCAGCGATTTCCCGCGTGTCGGGGGAGACGATTTCGACTGATGTGCCCGGCCTGAGGCGTGACAGCGCCGGTACCGAAAAGAACAACCCGCTGCAGTAGGAACTGAACCCCTGTGTCTCGATGATCGGCCAGGTCCACTTCGCCGGACTGATATTCAGGTAGGTCACTTCCTGGTGGCGCTGCGCGATCTTGGTCAGCAGGGCTGCGTAATTTCGAAACGCCGGATCGACGAACCAGCTCGACAGGTTGCAATAGACCGTCGCCTCGTTGCCGCTGATCCTCGATGTGTAAAGCAGCAGGAGCACGCCGACCGCTTCGCCGCCAGCGTCGAGCATATAGCCAAAACGGGGATAGCCCTCCGGCACTTCGCACGCCGCCTGACGGCGCAGTCCCCGCATCCAGAATTCGCGCGATCGGGTGACGAACCCGCGCGTCAGCAGATCCGCGACCGCATCGATGTCAGTCTCGGCAATTTCACGGCATCGAATTCCCTGCCGGGGCACGCTCTTCAATTTGTCACTCTGTGTCGTCTGTTGTTACAGGCCGAGCATTTCCCGCACGGCGGCCGGCCATTTGGCGAGGTCGGTGCCGTGGGTATGGAACATCGCCACCGCCAGACGATCCATTCCGAACGCCACGCAGCCGGTATGGGCCGGCTCGCCGTTCGCATCCTTGATGTCCCAGGTCGTGCCGAAATGGTCGCGGTGATAGTTGAAGCTCATGCATGCCGTCGGCTGCTGTTCCGAACGCAGCGGGATCAGAAGTTCGAATTTCAGCGATTGCTGCTTCTGGCTGACCGCCTTCATCTGGCCGACGCGGCCAAAGAACGGATCGCTCGCATAGTCGACCCTGAAGGTCAGGCCGAGGCCGCGCGCGATGGCCTGCGCCCGCGCCATCCAGCGCTCGCGAAAATCGGACACGTCGTCCGGACTGCCGATGCAGACATATTCACGCATCCGGAACGATTGCAGCCGGTCGAGATGGCGGGACGGTTCGGCGCGGAAGCAGTCGGCCGCGACGTCGAAGCGCAAGCCGCCCGACGGCAGCGGCCCTCTGGCGGCCGCGATCGGATAGACCGGGTAACAGGCTGCCGGCGAAAGCACGAGATCGGCGGGCGAGAGCGAGGTGGTCCAGTCGCCACCGGCATCGAAGCGGCTGACCGCCGAATTGATTTCGCGCTCCGTGCCGTGCAGGCCGCAGACACAGCCGAGCAGATTGGGGAAGCTCTTGAGATAGCCGGATTTCTCCAGTTGTCCGCGGTTCATCACCGGCGGGAAGCGCATCACCTCGGTACCCGCCTCGCGATGCCGCGTGATCAGGGCGGCGAGCCGCTCGACCATGTCCTCATAAAGGGCGGTCCGGGCGTAGACGCCGTCGGTGCCCATCTTGTGGAACAGGACATCGGCCAGATGGTCCAGCGGATCGGCCGGTTGCGATGCGATCTCCGGCGCGGCGGTTCGGACGGCTACATTCATGTTCGGCCTTCCCTGATGGGTCGAAAGTCTGTCGTTCAATCGCGCAGGCTGGCGGGTACGCCGCTCATCAGGCTGGCGGTTGCGATATTGGCGAGGATGCGGTCGTTGTTGATCATGATCGGCGCCGAAAGCACGTCGCGCAGGTGCCGGCCGACGCTGAAGTCGCCGTCGTTGCGGTATCCCGACAATCCGCAGGCGCGCATCGCGCTCATGACGGTTGTCACCGCAAGCTCGGAGGCTTCCACCTTGAGCAGGTTGACCTGTGACTGGAAGTCGAGCGAGGAGAGCGCGCGCTCGTCGTGCTCATGGGCCGCATACGTATCGAGATTTGCTGTGATCACGGCGCGCAGCTTGGTGAGGCTCATCCTGGCCGCGGTGAAGTGCGCGGCGCCGGGGGGCATCTGACCGCCCGCGCCGCGGGCGGCCTTGCGGATGAACAGTTGCGCGCGCTCGACGCTTGCTGCCGCGATCCCGGCCCAGACCGAAGACCAGCACAGATGCGCCACGGGCGTCATCGTCCGGGCATGAATTGTGTCATACGCCTCGGGGAAAATCTGGTCGGAAGAACCCTTGAATTTCAGTTCGAAGCCGGCGCTGCAGGTGCCGCGCATGCCGAGCGTCTCCCATCCGAGACTGCGCTCCAGCGTGTAATCGTCCCTGGTAATGGCCAGCAGCACCTGGTCGGAGCCGGCGGCATCGTTGGCGCGGCGGGCGATGGTGACGATGCCGTCGGCCTCCGCGCCATAGGAAATCACGGTGGCGTTGCGCACCAGCGAGATCTCGGCATCGGTGCGCTCGACGGCGGCGGTCGAGAAGCGGATGTTGCCGCCGTTCTGCCCTTCCGTCGTCGAGGACGCGAGAAGCAGCTGTTCGGATGCGACCCGGCGCATCAGGGCTTCGTGGTAGGCGCTGCCCGTGCCATGACGGATCAGGCAGGCGACCTTGGTCTGGTGCATCGCGAAGATCATCGCCGTGGAGGAACAGGCGCGGCCGAGCGTGTAGCACATGTCGGTGATGTCTGACATCGACGCGCCGTCGCCGCCGAATTGTTGCGGAATCTGAACGCCCAGCAGCCTTTGCTGGCGTGCGGTGTCGATGGCCTTTTGCGGGAAGCGGGCGTCGCGATCGACGTCCTCGGCTTCCACGGCGGCGGCAGCGGCAACCAATGCCGTTCTCCGTGGAAAGGAACTACGATCGACAATGAATTGTTCGCTGGTCTTGTCCGCAACGGAGTCGCTGAAATTGGCTTCGCGCAGGTTCATGGCCGATATGCCTCAATGGTTTGTCGGTGCGAAACACCCGCGCGAACATCGCGCAATGCCACATCGATCGCGTGAACAGCTTCCGATCGAGTTCCGAGGCTAAGGATTTGATTCAAATGCGTCGATGAAATTCAGGGTAAACGGCGTTCGTTTCAAAAATGAAAGTTAACCCGCGGTTTTTTCGATACCTCATTTTTTAGCCATCGCCGTTAGCGTTAAGAACAGAATGACGATTTGGGTCAAACGAGATTCACTGTCTTTCAAAGGCTGGCGGAACTATAAAGGCGCATCGTAAAGGCCGATTTCGGCAGCGCCGGGTCAGGCGATGTCGTATCGACACGACAGGTGGAAGCAGAACGATGCAAGCCTTTAGCGCCGATGTTCAGGACCGGATCCTTGCCCTCGTCAAGTCGATCCTCGAACAGAACGCCATCACGGCCGAGGTTAATCCGGGATCGCTATTGGTGGATGTCGGACTGACGTCGATGGATATGGTCAATCTGATGCTCGGTGTGGAAGCCGAGTTCGATTTCACGATTCCGCAGTCCGAGATCACGCCGGAGAATTTCCAGTCGGTCGAAACCTTGCAACGGATGATCGTCAGTCAGCTCGAACCTGCAACAGCGGCCTGATCCCGGCGCTATCGTTTGGCGCTGCGGCCTCGTCGTTGGCACGCCGCTGCCGGTCTGCCTCCGGCTTTCATTTCATTTTGACGCCGGTTGCGTCTGTCGCTTGCCTATTTGGATTCGGCAACGCCTGACGTCGTCTGCAGCGCGAAGGCGCCGCTGCCGGCAAGCACCAGTGCGGCCTGGGCCACCAGCCAGAACAGCGGATATTCCCAGCCGCCGCCCTGGTTGGAGTAACCCCAGCCGACCGGCCATTTGATCCAGACCACCACCGCCAAAAACACCAGCAGGAACGCTGCCCATTGACGGGTGTACCAGCCAAGCAGGATGGCGACGCCGCCGACCACCTCAACGCTGAATGTCGGCCATGCCAGCAAGGGAGTGATGCCATTTTTCGCCAGCAGCGCCTCGTGCGTGTACATGCCGCGAGAGATCTTGAGAAATGCGTGGGCAATCCAGTCGATCCCGATCGCCACGCGCAGCAGGAAAAGTCCGTATCGCGCGTAGACCTGGTCAACGGTGGCGTTGCTGAAGAGGGCGGCGAAAACCCCGGGCACGTTGGTCCTGTTATTTCTGGCCTGGTCGATACTCATCTGTTCTTCCCCATTTTATTCCTGCTTGTTCCCGCCCAACGCAGGCGCCGCTTCGACTCGGCAAGCCTATCATAGCGTGCTTCGCCGGCTGAAGTGCGCTCCCTCTCCCGCTTGCGGGGGTCCGAGGCGAGCGAAGCTCGCTCTCGAGGTAGGGGTGGGGGCGCTTCCGCAAAACGCGCTGGTCGAGCGGATAGACTTCCCCCCACCCGCCGCGCTCTTGCGAGCGCCATAGCCGAAGCTTCGCTTCGGCGTTCTTATCGAAGGACGGCCGCCAGAGGCGGCCTATGCTCCCCCGCAAGCGGGAGAGGTGCAAGCGCGCTGAAATCGGATGCGATCAAAGCCATCGCCCACTGGTCTTCCCGAAATCTGCCCTCTAAACTCCCCGCTGCAAATAACAATAAACAAAATTGGGGAGGTGGTCATGCCGCGCCTTTCGATGGTTACGGGCATCGCTTGCTTCGTGGTCGCCGCATGGCTGGCGGGCACGGGTCAATTGGCGGCGCAGGCGGGTCCGGCGCTGGCGGGCAAGGTCAGCGCCGGGCAGGAGCCGCTGGAAGGCGTCCTGGTCAGCGCCAAAAAGAGCGGATCGACCATTACTGTAACAGTGGTGAGCGACAAGGACGGCCGTTACAGCTTCCCCGCGGCCAGGCTTGAGCCGGGTCAGTATTCCCTGCGCATCCGGGCCGCTGGCTACGACCTGGATGGTTCCGATCAGGTTTCGGTCGCGGCCGACAAGACCGCGACTGCCGATCTTGCACTCCGCAAGACCGAGGATATTGCCTCGCAATTGACCAATGCCGAATGGCTCGCCAGCATGCCGGGCACCGACGCGCAGAAAGGGCAACTGCTCAATTGCGTCGGCTGTCACACGCTGGCGCGCCCGCTCAATTCGA
Organism: uncultured Alphaproteobacteria bacterium; assembly: GCA_963753875.1. Classification (GTDB taxonomy): domain Bacteria; phylum Pseudomonadota; class Alphaproteobacteria; order Rhizobiales; family Xanthobacteraceae; genus Bradyrhizobium. The sequence goes on from CAVWDY010000034.1 coordinate 95,770, forward strand.
AACACAGCGCCAACGACTTCCTGACGATGGTTCTGCCGCGCATGCAGAGCTATGTGAACCAGAGCATTCCGGCCCACCCGCAATTGCGCCGCGCCGAACGCCTGATGGAGGAGCGGGGCGATCAGCGCGTGCGGGTCTACCGGGCTGCTGCCGAATACCTCGCCAGCATCAATCTCAGCGCGCAGCCGAAATGGAATTTCGAATTGAAAACCCTGCCGCGCCCGAGCGGTGCGGCCACCCGCGTCATCTATACCGAATACGACCTGCCGCGCGAGACGATCGAGCCGCATGACGTGATCGTCGATGCCGGCGGCACGGTCTGGTATTCGAGCTTCGGCGAGCAGAATCTCGGCAGGCTCGATCCCAAGACCGGCAAGGTCACCGAATTTGCGATTCCAGAACACAAGCCGGGCTTCCCGACCGGATTGCTCGGCCTGCGCAGCGACCAAGAGGGCAATCTGTGGTTCGGCAACATGTACCAGGCCACCATCGCCAAATTCGATCCAAAAACCGAAGCCTTCAGGTTCTGGCCGCTGGAGGGCGAGGAGAACATCGACGCCGCCCAAATCAACATGGTCAGCCCGCAAAGCTCCGGCGTCGACGGCAAGGTCTGGGCGCAGAACAACGGCTTTGCCGGCGTTCACCGGCTCGATATCGCCACCGGAAAAATCGAAACCTGGGCGCCGTTCAAGGGCGTGCCGGGGCCACACAATATATATGACGTCGTTCCGGACTCCAAAAATAACGTCTATTTCACCGATTTTCGTCAACGCCACATCGGACGGATCGACGCCAAAAGCGGCGAGGTCAAGCTATACGAGATCCCGACGCCGGATTCCGCGCCGCGCCGCGGCTCCATGGATGCGCAGGACCGGCTGTGGTTCGGCGAATATCGCGCCGACCGCATCGGCATGTTCGACACAAGGACCGAACAATTCAGGGAATGGCCCGTCGCACCGAAATGGTCGGCGCCCTACGACGTCACCACCGATCGGAACGGTGAAGCCTGGACCGGCTCGATGCTGAGCGATCGGGTGACCCGGCTCAACCCCACTACCGGCGAGGTGGTCAACTATCTCTTGCCGCGCAGCACCAACATCAGGCGCGTGTTCGTCGACAATTCCACCACGCCGGTCACCTTCTGGGCCGGCAACAACCACGGCGCCGCGATCGTCAAGGTCGAGCCGCTGGAATAAGCGCGCTCATTTCGCGGCCGTCCTGCAAGATTGGATTGGAGGCTACGATGCGCGCGATGGGTCGACATAGCGCCTCGTCATGCCCGGACTTGATCCGGGCATCCATCAATCTTCGCAAGAAGCCCTTTTTCCGAAGAAGGATGGATCACCGGGTCAAGCCCGGTGATGACGAGTTGGGTTGCATCCGGTCTACGGCGCATGCGCGCAAAATCGAATTTCTTGAGGCAGTTCAACGCGATTCTACCAGTCCAGTCCCGTTTGAAAAAACATTCCGCTTTTTCCTCCACCCAAATCAGCGATACATCCCCCGCCGTCCCGCCTCTTCTTGAGGGGCGTTTCGCGATCGTCACGGACGTAGAGCGCGGGATGCGATGGACGCTTTGGCGCGGCAAGACGAACGGCGCGAAAGCGGACGGCGAAGTCGTGTGGTCCTGATGCCCCGACGCTGGCATCAAGTTCTTGAGAAGCAAGCTTCTCAGGGATGACGGTGGCAAGAAAGCCCGGTCACCGGGGAGAGTACGAAGGAAGCCGTTAAAACCATTGCGCGGGGAATGCCGGGTGTTTTCGGTGTGACCGTGGTGACTAACGCGTGTGCTTTCTACACACCACACGCGGCTGCGGGCGCATCGAGCGCCCGGCATTTCCTGCGCCCTCTGATCTTCAGAAGGCGGAATGTTCTCTGCAAAACTCGGGCATGCGCCGCGAGATTGCGAAGTTGTGGCTTGACGTCATTGCGAGGACCGCGAGCGACGAAGATTCCATTACTGGCGTGATTCGGGACGACGCGGGTCCTGGCTGTTTGGAAATGTGAATCGATCTGTCATCGTCCGCCACCGGGTCGGCGCAACGCGCCGCCCGATGACAGGCTCCAGCGGGATCGCGGCGGTTCCGCCCGCCGCGGCGGCGCCGCCCACAACGGCGGACTTGAGAAAATCGCGCCGGTCGAACCCTTGTTTTTTCATGGCCGCCTCCCTGCCTCCGGGATGAGCACCCGGATGTCATATCATTGTTAGTGAACGTCCCTAAAGCAACGGCTCGTTAAGGAGCCTTCATCTGAAGGCTCTGTCACTCTGGTCCGCGGAAGTGTGCCGCGATTTTTTGGGGAAGTAACGTGAGAAGAACTTTCATATCTATAGCGGCCGTCTTCGCTTTCGCGGCGGCAGGTCATGCCGACGAGCTCTCGGATATCCAGGCTCAGGCGAAACAACTTCGCGAACAGAATCAGGCGATGACGAAGCGTCTCGCTGATCTTGAGAAGCGGCAGAAGGCTCTTGAAGCGCAGCCCGCCGCGTCGCTCGCAAATCCCGTGGACTCCATGGCCGCCGATCTGCCTTACAAGGCCGCGGTCAAGGCAAGGCCGCCGGAGGATGACAGCCTGTGCTGGCATGGTATCTGTCTCTACGGCAACGTCGACATGGGTCTGAACTATCAGAACCACGGCGCCCCGTTGAGCCCCCTTGCCGTCGGACCGCTGAACTATCTGGTGTCGAAGAATTCCCTGGGATCGTATTTCGGCGCCGGTCCCAACCAGCTCTCCACGTCGTTCATCGGCTTGAGAGGCAAGCAGGAGATCGCGGATAATCTGTACGCCGTGTTCAACCTGCAGACGCAGTTTGACCCCGCAAGTGGGACGAACGCCAACGGGGTCGGGTCCGTTTTCCAAAACAATGGATTGCCGCTCATCCAGCAGAACGGGTTCAGCGATTCTTCCAAGGCCGGCCAGATGTTCAACGGCGCGGCCTATTTCGGTATCAGTTCGCCGACATACGGCACGCTAACCATGGGCCGGCAAACCGCGCTGAGCTCGGAGTTGGTCACCAACTATGATCCCCTCGGGGGGTCGAACGCCTGGTCCGTGCTCACCTACCAGGGTGCAAACGGCGGTGGCGGAGATACCGAGGATCGTATCTACGACAACTCCTACGAATATCGGCTGAATGTCGGCCCGGCTCGGTTTGCGGCGATAGCCCAGCTTAGAAACGGCGGCAATAGCGGTACCGGCAACGCCTTCGAAGGCGATATCGGCTTCGACTACATGGGCTTCTCGATGGATTTCACCGGCGGCAAAGTCAACGACGCGGTTTCCGCAGGACCTCTGAGTGCCGCGCAAATCGGCGCAATCACGGCCGCCAACATTGGCTGCTCCCTTGGATGTGTGGCGGGTGTCGTCTCCGACAACACCGTGTTTCAGGTCGCTGCCAAATACACCATCGGGCCGTGGAAGTTCTATGGTGGCTATGAGCACATCGAGTTCGCCAACCCAAATAACCCGCTGGCCCCCGGCGCCTTCCTCGCGGGCGGATACAACGTCGGTGCTCCCGTCAACACCAACTTCACCACCGACAGAATCCTGCAGACGTTCTGGGTTGGTACGAAATACTCGGTCAGGCCCGACCTCGATCTGGCTCTCGCCTATTATCACGAAAACCAGAACAGCTTCGTGATCGGGAACGGCAGCAACCCCACGGGTACCTGCAACACCGTCGCCTCTGCGGGCTGCAGCGGATCGCTGGATGCGGTTTCCTTCATTGCCGATTGGCGCTTTGCGAAGCACTTCGATGCCTACGCCGGCATCATGTGGTCGCAGGTGCAGAACGGTCTCGCCAACGGCTTCCTGCTTGCTAACGGATTGCCGGGAGCAACTGGCAATAAGGCATCTGCCTTCGACCCGGGCGTTGGCCTGCGCTACCAGTTCTGATGGCTGAATAAAACGAGAAGACAGAGACATTCGAAAACCCGATTCGGTTGCGCGGTTTCAGTTGTCTCTGTTCTCTCTCTCTCTCTCTCTCTCTCTCTCTCTCGAAGTCACCTAATTTGTTCGGTCAAAAATTTTCTGGTTGGAGTTGAAACCAACGAAAGAATGTTCGGCAGCACGCATCATGCTTTTCGTCCGCTCGTAAAATTTTTTTTAGAAACCTCATTCAATGCAGCGATCATAAAAATTGTTTAATTCATAAAAATTTTTTGATCCGTAAAAATCATTTTAGCAATTTCTGTCGGCTTCTGAATCGCTGTTGCATGCAGGTGACATCATTTCCGGGCGACCTGATGCAGATTATTTCCGTAAGGAGTCCTCATCCGAGGCTCCACGTAAAATCAGGTTCGCGGAGATTTAGTGCCGCACCTTTTTTTGGGGGACTTACGTGAAAAAGACTTTCATATCAGCAGCGGCCGTCCTGGCTTTCACGGCGGCAGGCCACGCCGATGAGCTCTCGGATATCCAGGCTCAGGCCAAGCAACTTCGTGAACAGAACGCGGCGATGACCAAGCGTCTCGCCGATCTCGAGAAGCGGCAGAAGAATCTCGAAGCGCAGCCCAAGGCGCAACCTGTCGCGTTGACCGCTAATCCGGTGGACGCCATGGCCGCCGACCTGCCCTACAAGGCGGCGGTCAAGGCGAAGGCCCCGGAGAGTGACGATTTGTGCTGGCATGGCGTCTGCCTGTACGGCAACTTCGACATGGGTCTCACCTATAACCAGCACGGCAACCCGCTGAGCCCATATGAGTCGCCGAACTATATGCCCGAGAAGCCATCCAACGGCGCGTATTTTGGCGCGGCTTCCATGGCGATGAGCGCGTCGTTCATCGGCCTGCGGGGCAAGCAGGAGATCGCGGACAATCTGTACGCCGTGTTCAACCTGCAGACGATATTCGAGCCGAATAGCGGCATGAACATGAACGGAAACGGGGCGATTGCGCAGAGCAACGGAATGGGAGCCACCCCCTTCCTGCAAAACGTGCCCTCGTACGGCGATACGTCCAAGAACGGCCAGATGTTCAACAACGTAGCCTATTTCGGTGTCAGTTCGCCGACCTACGGTACGTTCACCATGGGCCGTCAGAGCGCGCTGTCTTCGGACAACGTCGTCAACTATGATCCGATTTCCGGCGCCGGCGCCTTTTCAGCGATCACCTTCGAGGGTGCCACGGGCGGTGGCGGCAATACCGAGAACCGTATTTGGGACAACTCGTACGAATATCGGCTGAATGTCGGCCCGGTTCGTCTCGCGGCGGAAGTTACGCTTAGAAACGGCCAGAACAGCGCCGAAGGCAACGGCTTCCAGGGCGATATCGGCTTCGACTATATGGGCCTGTCGATGGATTTCCTCGGCGGCAAAATCTACGACTCGGTTTCGCAAGCAGGAGGCACCTTGAGCGCAGCGCAATTGGGGTTTGCACCGGCGGGTGCGGCGTTCGGCTGTGGCAATGGTTGTTTGGTGGGTACCGTTTCCGACAACACCGTGTTCCAGGTTGCTGCGAAATACACCATCGGGCCGTGGAAGCTGTTTGGCGGATATGAGCATCTCCAGTACGCAAACCCGAATAACCCGCTCAACTCCGGTGCGAGTATGCCGGGCGGCTACAACCTCCTCGCAGTCAACAATGGCTTCTATCAGACCGACAGGATTCAGCACAACTTCTGGGCTGGCGTGAAATATGCGGTTACGCCTGCCCTGGATATCATGGCTGCCTATTACGGTTACAGGCAGGATGGCTTCGTAGCAGGCGCTAACTTTGGGGGACTCGTGAACCCGGTCGCTACGGTAAACCTTATCAACGGAGGCGTCGCCTGCAGCTCCGCCCTCTCCCCGGGTTGCAGCGCAACGATGGACATGGTTTCGCTCGTTATGGATTGGCGCTTTGCGCGGCACATGGATTTCTATGCCGGTGTGGCGTACATCCAAAAGACCGGCGGTTTCGTCTGGGGCTCCACTCTGGGCACGACGGGAAGCCTGAATGCTGCCTACAACAACCTCAACAACCGGATTTCGACCTACGACCCGACCGTTGGTCTGCGCTATTCGTTCTGATGATTGGGTAAGGAGAGAAACGTAAGAGGCGGAGACATCCAGGATCCACGTTTGCCGGGTATTTTGCGATGTCTCTGTCTTTTAGCAGCTCGGTCTTTCAACAGCCCGATTGGTCCGGGACGAACATCCTCCGGTCTGGATCCAAGGCAAACGGCAGGCTTCCGGAGAATCGGTGGCCTGCCCCTGCTCCGGTGAGACAAGCTGAATCAACCGCGGATTGTATTAAGGGCGGACTGACCACTACAAATACGAATCTGACTGTGTCCCTGCGGCAACAGGACTGGCGAGTCTAACGGGGGAGACCCCGAAAACGTGGCTTCATGTCCAACTGTTGCGCCTGGGTGACAGTATTTCTTCATCCCCTGAAGCAGAGTGGCTGCCTAGGGAGTCCTCATCCGAGGCTCCGGATCTTGGCAGTTCGCGGTGTGTTGGTGCCGCGCCTTATTTTGGGGGACGTACGTGAAAAGGACTTTCATCTCTGCAGCGGCCATCTTGGCTTTCACGGCGGCAGGCCACGCCGATGAGCTCTCGGATATCCAGGCTCAGTCAAAGCAACTTCGTGAACAGAACGCGGCGATGACCAAGCGTCTCGCCGATCTCGAGAAGCGGCAGAAGAATCTCGAAGCGCAGCCCAAGGCGCAACCTGTCGCGTTGACCGCTAATCCGGTGGACGCGATGGCCGCCGACCTGCCCTACAAGGCCGCGGTCAAGGCGAAGCCGCCGGAGAGTGACGATTTGTGCTGGCACGGCGTCTGCCTGTACGGCAACTTCGACATGGGTCTCACCTATAACCAGCACGGCAACCCGCTGAGCCCATATGAGTCGCCGAACTATATGCCCGAGAAGCAATCCAACGGCTCGTATTTTGGCGCGGCTTCCATGGCGATGAGCGCGTCGTTCATCGGCCTGCGGGGCAAGCAGGAGATCGCGGACAATCTGTACGCCGTGTTCAACCTGCAGACGATATTCGAGCCGAATAGCGGCATGAACATGAACGGAAACGGGGCGATTTCGCAGAGCAACGGAATGGGAGGCGCCCCCTTCCTGCAAAACGTGCCCACATACGGCGATACGTCCAAGAACGGCCAGATGTTCAACAACGTAGCCTATTTCGGTGTCAGTTCGCCGACCTACGGTACGTTCACCATGGGCCGTCAGAGCGCGCTGTCTTCGGACCTCATCGTCAACTATGATCCGATTTCCGGCGCCGGCGCCTTTTCAGCGATCACCTTCGAGGGTTCCTCGGGCGGTGGCGGCAATACGGAGAACCGTATTTGGGACAACTCGTACGAATATCGGCTGAATGTCGGCCCGGTTCGTTTGGCGGCGGAAGTTACGCTTAGAAACGGCCCGAACAGCGCCGAAGGCAACGGCTTCCAGGGCGATATCGGCTTCGACTATATGGGCCTGTCGATGGATTTCCTCGGCGGCAAAATCTACGACTCGGTTTCGCAAGCAGGAGGCACCTTGAGTGCAGCGCAATTGGGGTTTGCACCGGCGGGTGCGGCGTTCGGCTGTGGCAATGGTTGTTTGGTGGGTACCGTTTCCGACAACACCGTGTTCCAGGTTGCTGCGAAATACACCATCGGGCCGTGGAAGCTGTTTGGCGGATATGAGCATCTCCAGTACGCAAACCCGAATAACCCGCTCAACTCCGGTGCGAGTATGCCGGGCGGCTACAACCTCCTCGCAGTCAACAATGGCTTCTATCAGACCGACAGGATTCAGCATAACTTCTGGGTTGGCGTGAAATATGCGGTTACGCCTGCCCTGGATATCATGGCTGCCTATTACGGTTACAGGCAGGAGGGCTTCGTAGCAGGCTTTAACCCGGGGGGACTCGTGAACCCGGTCGCTACGGTAGCCGTTTTCAACGGAGGCGTCCCCTGCAACACCGCCGCTTCCCCGGGTTGCAGCGCAACGATGGACATGGTTTCGCTCGTTATGGATTGGCGCTTTGCGCGGCACATGGATTTCTATGCCGGTGTGGCGTACGCGCAAAAGACCGGCGGTTTCGTCAACGGCACCACCCTGGGCACGACGGGAAGCCTGAATGCTGCCTACAACAACCTCAACAACCGGATTTCGACCTACGACCCGACCGTTGGTCTGCGTTACTCGTTCTGATCTGAACCGGCTGAGCTGATTCAAATCTAACCAATCGTGGGGGGAGCGGAAAAATCCGCTCCCCCCACTCCCGTTTGAGGGGAGCGGAAGCGGGCCGCGAACGCCGCGAACCGAGGTCAGGCTGTGACCGAGGGGCGCATCATCCGCGGATTTGTGCTAGCAAGGTCCCAAAGCAATAAGAGCTGGGACGGATGATACAGACACGAATCATCGCAGGCATCGTCGCGGGGCTCTTGATCTCTGGTGTGGCCGCGGCCACTGCCGTCGTGTGGCGGCCCGCGATAGCGGCGGTTGAGCCGCCGGCGCCACAATCCTTCGACGCAGCCCTTGTGAAGCGGGGCCGCGATCTCGCGGCCATCGGCAATTGCAGCGATTGCCATACCTTGCGAGGTGGCAAGGCCTTTGCCGGCGGCCTTCCGGTGCCGACGCCGTTTGGCACGATCTATTCCTCGAATATCACGCCGGATCCGGACACCGGCATCGGCGGGTGGTCGGAGGCGGCCTTCCGGCGCGCGATGCAGTCCGGGGTTGACCGCACTGGCCAGCATCTCTACCCGACCTTTCCCTACGACCATTTCACCAATGTCACCGACGAAGACGACCGCGCGCTGTATGCGTTTCTGATGACGCGGCCGGCGGTCCGCGCCCCCGCCCGCGCGAACGATCTCGCCTTTCCGCTCAATCAGCGCTTTGTCGTCGCGGGCTGGAAATTGTTGTTCCTTCGGCGCGGGACTTACCAGCCGGACAGCACGCAAAGCGCGGAATGGAATCGCGGCGCCTATCTGGTCGAAGGGTTGGCGCATTGCGGCGCATGCCATACCCCGCGCAATGCGCTTGGCGCGGAGCGGACGAGCGCGCCATTTTCCGGCGGCGACGTCGACAACTGGCATGCCTACGCGATCAACGCGCGGTCGCCTTCGCCGGTGCCATGGGACACAGAGGCGCTGTTCAGCTATCTCCGTCAGGGCTGGCATCCCGATCATGGCGTTGCGCGTGGGCCGATGGCCGAGGTTGTCGGCAACCTGTCGTCGGTGCAGCAGAGCGATGTACATGCGATCGCAGCCTATATGGCAGGCGTGTTCGGTCCGCCCACGCAAGATCGCCTCCGCCAGGCCAGCGAAGTGCGGGCCCAAATCAAGTCGACCCCGGTGCAGTTGTCCCCGACCAACGCGGCCGGCGCCTCGATCTACGCCGCGGCCTGCGCGACCTGCCATGACACCGACCGGCCGCTGCCTTATGGCGGGGTCAATCTCGCGCTCAGTACCGCCGTCAGCGCTCCCGACCCGCGCAACGCCGCCAATATTGTCCTCTCCGGCATTCGCCCTGTGGAGGGAGAGCGCAGCCCGATCATGCCGGGGTTTGCCAGCAGCATGACCGACCAGCAGATTTCAGCCCTGTTGAACTTTCTGCGCTCCCGCTTCAGCAACCAACCGCCGTGGACCGGCGTTGAAAAGACCGTCCAGGATGCAAGGCTCACGCAGACCGTGTTTCTCCAGACATCATCGGGGCCGCACAACGCTCCCGCCGATCCAATGCAGCGAGACAAGCCATGATGACATTGAAGGTCAACGGTCACGATCACCAGATCGAAGCGGATCCCGATACGCCGCTGCTTTATGTCCTGCGCGAGGACATCAAGCTCAATGCCGCCAAATTCGGCTGCGGTCTCGGCCAATGCGGTGCGTGCACGGTGATCGTCGACGGCAAGGCCGTGTTGTCCTGCGTAACGCCGCTGCTCCTGCTTGAGGGCAAGCAGGTGACGACGCTTGAAGGTCTGGGCACGATCGACGCGCCCGCACCGATCCAGCGCGCCTTCATGGAAGAGCAGGCGGCGCAATGCGGCTACTGCATCCCCGGAATGATGATGCGGGCGCAGGCGCTGCTGCAGAAAAATCCCAAGCCGACCGACGCGCAGATCAGGGATGAACTGGAACCGCATCTCTGCCGATGCGGCACCCATATGCGCATCCTGCGCGCGGTGCACCGGGCCGCTCGTCTGATGGACACGGCCGAATTGTCATCGACCAGCCACGGGAGCGCGCCATGAATGTCCCCGTGATTCTCGACCGGCGCCGCGTGCTCGCGGGCGGTGGCGCGCTGATCGTCAGCTTCTCGATGTCGGATGCCTTCGCGCAGGATCAAGCCGCGCCAGCCTCAGCTCCGGCGCCAAGCCCTCCCGGCAGCCTGAAAGGCGAGCCATACCTTGATTCGTGGATTCGCATCGATGCCGACGGCGGCGTTACGGTGTTCACCGGCAAGTCCGAACTCGGCCAGGGTTTCAAGACCGCCTTTCAGCAGATCGCCGCGGAAGAGCTCGATGTTCCCTTTGCCTCGCTAAAAGTGGTCACGGCCGATACGCGCCGCACCGCCAATGAAGGCTATACGTCCGGCAGTAATTCGATGAAGGACAGCGGCACCGCGATCCAGAACGCGGCCGCGCAGGTGCGCGAGCTTCTGGTCGCGGAAGCCGCGCGGCGGCTCAATCTGCCGGCGGAGAATTTCCGGACTGAAAATGGCGCGGTGATCGCGCCGGACGGCCAGCGCTTCGGCTATGGCGATCTGGTCGCAGACGACATACTGCACGTGCAGGCGCAGCCGAAATCGAGGCTGAAGGATCCCTCGACGTACAAGGTGATGGGCCAGCCGGTGCCGCGTGTCGATATCCCGGCCAAGGTCACCGGCGGTGCCGCTTATGTCCAGGATATGCGGTTGCCCGGCATGGTGCATGCCCGCGTCGTCCGGCCGCCAAGCTACGGCGCCCAGTTGACGGAGTGCGATACGTCCGCGGTCGAAAAGCTGCCCGGCGTCGTCAAGGTCGTTCGCAACGGCAATTTTCTCGCTGTCGCCGCCGAAAAGGAATTCCAGGCGATCAAGGCGATGCGGGCGCTGTCGGCGGCCGCGAAATGGAAGGAGACGCCGGGCCTTCCGAAGCAGGACGATCTGCCGCGCATGCTCACCAGCCTGCCTTCCAAAGATTCGATCATCTTCGAGCGCAACGATCCGTCGGCCGTCGGCCAAAAGACCTTGGAAGCCACCTATACGCGGCCCTATCAATCGCACGGGTCGATCGGCCCGTCCTGCGCGGTCGCGCAATCGGTCAACGACGCCATGACGGTCTGGAGCCACACCCAGGGCGTCTATCCCGACCGCCAGGGCATCGCCGAGATGTTGCGCGTTCCGCCGGCGAGCGTGCGCTTGATCCACGTCGAAGGCTCCGGCTGTTACGGCCATAACGGTGCCGACGATGCGGCGGCCGACGCTGCCCTGATCGCGCGCGAGCTGCCCGGCGTGCCCGTGCGCGTGCAATGGATGCGCGAACAGGAGCATGGCTGGGAGCCGTTCGGACCGGCGATGGTGACCAAACTGAAAGCGTCGCTGAATGGCAGCGGCGCGATATCGTCGTGGAATTTCGAAGTCTGGAGTAACACCCATTCGATGCGGCCAGGCGGCGCCGGATCGATGCTGGCGGCCCAGCATATGGCGCAGCCTTTCGCCGTGCCCGCGGCCAAGCCGATTCCGCTGCCGGAAGGCGGCGGCGACCGCAACGCGATCCCGATCTACAAATTCCCCAATGCGCAAGTGGTGCATCACTTTATCCCGGCGATGCCGGTACGGATTTCCGCGATGCGGGCGCTCGGCGCGTACCATAACGTGTTTTCGATCGAGAGTTTTATGGACGAACTCGCGGGCCTAGCCGACACTGATCCGATCGAATTCAGACTGAGACATCTCGACGATCCGCGCGGGCGCGACGTCATCGAGAAGGCCGCGCAGGGTTTTGGATGGCAAAAAGGCCAGAAAGCCCCGCCGGATCGCGGCTTCGGCTTCGCCTTTGCGCGTTACAAGAATCTGGCGGCCTATTGCGCCATTGCGACCGAGGTGGAAGTGAACCGCGAGACCGGGCGGCCGCGCCTGGTGCGCGCGGTGGCCGCGGTCGACAGCGGTCAAGTGGTCAATCCGGACGGGCTGATCAACCAGATCGAAGGCGCGATTCTGCAGTCGATGAGCTGGACGCTCTACGAAGCCGTCACCTTCGACGACACCAGAATCACGAGCATCGACTGGCAGACCTATCCGATCCTGCGGTTCAACTCGGTGCCCGAAAATATCGAGGTGCATATCATCAACCGGCCAGGCCTTCCCTTCCTTGGCAGCGGCGAAACCGGGCAGGGACCGGCCGCGGCATCGATCGCGAACGCGATCGCCAACGCCACGGGGAAACGGCTGCGCGATCTGCCGCTGACGCGGAAGAAGATCAAGGATGCGATCGACGCTTGAGCAGAGCGACGGAACGGCCCCGGCCGGCTATCGAAGCGACAGCCCGGTCGCCGCTTCCAGCTCGGCGAGCGCTTGCGGGGCGTTGATTACCTTGATCGTGGTCATGCCCATTTCGCGCGCCGGTTTCAGGTTGACGCCGAGATCGTCGAGATAGACGCATCCTCTCGGATCGACCCCGAGAACGTCCACCATCATCCGATAGATGCGCGGGTCGGGTTTCCTCAAGCCGGTCTTTGCCGACTCGATGACATGGTCGAACAGCGCCATGACCTCCGCGATGTAGAGCGTGCGGCCGCCCGCGCTGCCGATGGCGTTGGCGGGAAGGTTGTTGGTGATGCAGCCAGTTTTGAGCTTGGTCTTTACCCGCCTGAGCGCTTCCACCATTTCCGGCCGCAGATCGCCTAAAAGCAGGGGCAACACGTCCCTGCCTCGAACCTCCGCGCCCAAAGCGCGCGATTCCGCCGCGAACAGCCGATCGAAGGTTTCAATGTCCACTTCGGCCCGCTCGAATTTCGCCCAGGCATTCTCCAGATGATTGGCGGCATTGGTGAGCCGGATGATATCGGCGGGTAGCCCGCGCTCGGTCTCAAAGCGCGCGAACGCCTCAAACGGCGATGACGTGAGCACGCCGCCGAAATCCCAGATCACTGCCTCGAACATCAATTCGCTTCCACGCACGTATCAGGTGGGTAGCGGCTAACACGGCGGGCCGGCTGGCGCCAGCCCTGCGGCAACAGCCTCGAATGTCGCGAATTGGGAGACTTACGAATTGCGGCGGCCGGTGCTGGTTGCGATGGCCGCGGCGGCGGTGCGGTTCTCGACGCCGAGTTTGGCGTAGATTTGCTCAAGATGCTTGTCCACCGTCCTTGGACTGAGGCCCAGGATCTGGGCGATGTCGCGGTTGGTTTTTCCCTTGCTCAGCCACGACAACACCTCTCCCTCACGGGTGGTCAGTCCGAGCTCGCTGGAAAATTCCGCGGGCATATCGGCGCGTGAATCCTTTGCCAGCCGCAGCAGGAATTCGTTTGGCCCCAATTTTCCCATGTATTGCAGCCGCAACTGCGCATTCTCCGGAAATGACGCCATGGCCTGAGTCTTCGATCCGGCATTGCCTTTCTGCGCCTGCTCAAGCCATTGCAGCATGGGACCGGGCAGCACGAATTCGTCGTCCGTGCCGGTGGCGAGATTTTCCGACAACAACCTCTGGGCCTGCGGTGTCGCCCATACCATCCTGCCCTGCCGGCTGACCGCGAGCAAAAACCGGCCGGATACATCGAGCGCCGCGCGCGCGCTCTGGGTCAGCCGAGCATTGGCCAGATGAACGCGAATCCGCGCCAGCATTTCCTCTATGACGATCGGCTTGGTGACATAATCGACGCCGCCGGCTTCCAGGCCGCTGACGATGTGCTCGGTCTCGGCGAGCCCGGTCATGAAGATGACCGGCACATTGCTCAAGCCTGCATCGCGCTTGAGACGCCGGCAGGTTTCAAAACCATCCATGCCAGGCATCACGGCGTCGAGCAGAATGATGTCAGGCGTGATCTGATCGACGATTCGCATGGCCGCCGCGCCGTCCATGGCGACCATGACCGTCATGCCGGCGCCATCAAGCGCGTCCGTCAGCAAGCGCAGCGTTTCCGGCGAGTTGTCGACGACGAGCGCGACATCGCGCTTTTTCGGTTCATTGATCATAGCTGTGCAGCGTCTTCAGGGTTGCCATGTACTGATCAAGGTCGAAGCGGTCGATCATGGACCGCATCTGCGACACGAAGCCGGCGTGCTCGGGATAATCGGTTCCTATTTCATCGAGCTTGACCTGGATCGCGCGAATATAGCCCAATTGCCCAAGACCGATGAGTTCCTCGACCTGCTTCGCAGGAGGCCGGGAGCCGCTGCCCGGCCACCACTGCGGGGCGGCAATCTGATCGTTTGCATATTGCCATTCGATCTTGAGAAGCTGGCGGATCAATTCCAGGAGCCTCGGAATATCGATCGGCTTCATCAGATAGCCGTCGTGGAATGGCTGCGCCAGCGGCGCGCCATGTGCCTCCAATGCGCTTGCCGAAACCATCAGGATACGGGCCTGATGATGACCTGTTGAACGCAGCGTCTCCGCCACCGTCCATCCGTCCATGCCCGACATCGAGATATCCAGCAAAAACAGATCCGGCCGGCAATGCTGGGCGAGCGCGAGACAGCCTGGGCCGTCCGGGGCGCTGAGCAGGATAAAGCCCAGCGGCGCCAGCACTTCGCGCAACAGATCGCGCTGAACCGGATCGTCGTCGGTGATCAGGATCGTCTTGCGCGCGCCGTGATAGCCGAAGACCGGCGCATCGACGGGGGCTACGCGCGTCGGGTTTGTCACTTCCGACAGCAGGATTTTCACCCGGAAGGTGCTGCCGACACCGACCGTGCTGGTGACCTGGATGTCTCCGCCCATCACACCCGCGAGCAACCGGCTGATGGTCAGCCCGAGACCGGTCCCGGTATGTGGTTGCGAGACGCCCAGGGCGCCGCGTTCGAAAGGCGCAAAGATACGCTCAAGGTCGGATGCCTGAATTCCCGGGCCGGTGTCGATCACCTCGAATTCGGTCACGGGGCTGCGGTAGTGCACGACCAGCTGCACGCTGCCGGTCTGGGTGAATTTGATGGCGTTCGACAACAGGTTGATCAGGATCTGGCGCAGCCGCTTTTCGTCGGCGTAGACCACGAGCGGCAGCACCGCCGGCCGCTTGAACACGAAATCGATGCCCTTGGCGGCCGCCTGCAGGCGGAACATGCCGACGAGCTGATCGAGAAATTCGCTGAGGCGCACCTCGTCCCGCGACAGATGGAGCCGGCCGGCTTCGATCTTCGAGATATCGAGAATGCCGTCGATCAGCCCGGACAGGTGATCGGCGCTGCGGCGGACGACGCGCACCTGATCGCGCGGCTTTGCGTTCAGGCTCGCATCCTGCTCCAGCAATTGCGCGTAGCCGGAGATTGCATTCAGCGGCGAGCGCAGTTCATGGCTCAACCCGACCACATATCGGCTTTTCGCAAGATTGGCGGACTCCGCGACCTCCTTGGCGCGCTGCAATTCGGCGTCGGTGCGCTTGTGGGCGTCGATCTCCTGAATCAGAAGCGCGGTTTGCCGCCTGGTTTCCGCTTCCGCCGCACGCCGGCTCTGCTGCGCCAGCACGAACAGCCACGCGACGACGCCGATGATAATGGTCAGCGCGAAAAATACCTTCCAGAGGACCTCGGACAGCTGCAAACTATCGACGTGAACCGTCGCCGAGGTCTGCAGATAGATCAGGCCGAGCGTCAGTCCGACCAGTCCGGCGGAAACCGCGAACACCCCGAGATAGTGTCCGAGCTGCGAATTGATCCGCGCATAGATCGGTTGCGGCAGCAGTTTGCCGAGGGTTTCGGAGACCTGCGCCTGGATCCGCGCGTGCGGCTTGCAGAGATCGTGACAGCGCGCGTCAAGCGAACAGCACAGCGAGCAGATCGGTCCGGCATAGGCGGGGCAGGCCGCCATGTCCTCGGGCTCGAACGTATGTTCGCAAATGCAGCACTGGATGGCCTCGATGTTTTGCCAGCTGCGCTTCGGCTTGCGCGCGATGTAGTACTTGCCCGCGGTAGCGAACGCGATCAGCGGCGCGGTGACGAAGGCCACAATCAGCGCGACGAACGGCGCCAGCGCCTTCGCCGTCGGTCCGAACAGGCCATAGAACGCACTGATGGAGACAATGGTGGCGATGGTCATGGCGCCGACGCCGACCGGGTTGATGTCATAGAGGTGGGCGCGTTTGAACTCCATATGCCGCGGGCGCAGGCCGAGCGGCTTGTTGATGACGAGATCGGAAACCAGCGCGCCGACCCAGGCGATGGCGACGTTAGAATAAAGCGCCAGCGTCTGCTCCAGCGCCTTGTAGACGCCGATCTCCATCAGCAGCAACGCGACCAGCACGTTGAATACCAGCCAGACCACGCGGCCGGGGTGGCTGTGGGTTAATCGGGAGAAGAAATTCGACCATGCGATCGAACCGGCGTAGGCGTTGGTGACGTTGATCTTCACTTGCGAGAGGATCACAAAGGTGCCGGTCAACGCCAGTGCGAGATCCGGTTCCGACAATACGTAGCGAAACGCTTCGAGATACATATGCGCGGGCTCGGCCGCATGCTCATAGGTGACGCCATGGCTGAGTGCAAAGAAGGCCAGGAACGATCCGGCCAACAGCTTCAACGCGCCAAGGACGATCCAGCCGGGCCCGGCGCTCAACAGCGCGATCCACCACGACGTCTTCGAGGTCCGGCGGTCACGCGGAAGGAAGCGCAGAAAGTCGACCTGCTCGCCGATCTGCGCCACCAGCGAGAACACGACCGAGGCGGCGGTGCCGAACAGCAGCAAATCGAGATGGCCCGCAGGGTTGCCGTGCTCACCGGCAAATTTTGTCCACTCCGCAAAGGAGTGCGGGTTGGCGTAGGCGATCGCCGCGAAGGGCATGATGTGAAGGACGATCCACAGCGGCTGCGTCCACAACTGGAAGCGGCTGATCAGCGTGATGCCATGGGTGACCAGCGGAATGATGACGACGGCGCTGATGAGGTAGCCGACCGGGCGCGGGATTCCGAAACACATCTCCAGCGCGGTTGCGAGAATGACGGCTTCGATCGCAAAGAAAATGAACGTGAAGGATGCGTAGATCAGCGAGGTAATCGTCGAGCCGATGTAACCGAAGCCGGCGCCGCGCGTTAAAAGATCGATGTCGATGCCGCATTTGGCGGCATGATAGGCGATCGGCAGGCCGCAGCAGAAAATGATGGCACTGACGACGAGGATGGCGGCGGCGGCATTGGTGACCCCGTAATTGAGCGTGATCGTGCCGCCAATTGCCTCAAGCGCCAGGAACGAGATGGCGCCGAGCGCAGTGTTGGCGACGCGCGCCGCGGACCACCGACGCGCACTTTTTGCCGTGAAGCGGAGCGCGTAATCCTCCAGCGTCTGGTTCGCAACCCATTGATTATATTGGCGTCTGACGCGGTCTATCCGCTGCCGCCCTGCCACGTTGAACTCCTGACCTGTCAGCGATCCACCTGCAACTCCTGTTCCAAAACCTACGTCGCTATTTTGCGGTGCAATATACGCGATCTTGCGTATCTGGGCACTGCACAATTTCAGCAATCCTCGCCTGACCAATAAACGCGTCCTCGAACACCAATGGGGGTACTCATGTCAGACGAAATCAAACGGGGCCTGCAGTCTCCGCTTCGGCGCAAACTGCTCATGGGAATGGCCGCATTGCCGGCCATCTCGATGCTTCCGCGTCCATCATTCGCCGACGTTCCGGCAACTTCCGCGGTCAACACCACAGGTCTCGCGGTAACCGATACTGAAGTGACCGTCGGAATCCTTCATTCCGTCACCGGCACGATGGCGATCTCGGAAACCGGCTCGGTGGAAGCCGAGAAGCTGGCGATCGAGCAGATCAACGCCTCCGGCGGCGTGCTCGGCCGCAAGATCAAGTTCATTCAGGAAGACGGCGCCAGCGACTGGCCGACCTTCGCCGAAAAGGCGAAGAAGCTCTTGGTCAACGACAAATGCGCGGCCGTCATGGGCTGCTGGACCTCGGCCTCGCGCAAGGCGGTGCTGCCGGTGTTCGAGCAGTATAACGGCATGCTCTATTATCCGACGTTCTACGAAGGCCTCGAGCAGTCCAAGAACGTCATCTACACCGGCCAGGAAGCCACCCAGCAAATCATCGCAGGCCTTGACTGGGTCAACAAGACCAAGGGCGCCAAGACCTTCTATCTGCTCGGCTCCGACTACATCTGGCCGCGCACGTCGAACAAGATCGCCCGCAAGCACATCGAGGGCCATCTGAAGGAAGCCAAGGTCGTCGGCGAAGAGTACTTCCCGCTCGGCAGTACCCAGTTCAACTCGGTCATCAACAAGATCAAGCTGACCAAGCCCGACGTGATCTACGCCATCATCGTCGGCGGATCGAACGTCGCCTTCTACAAGCAGTTGAAGGCGGCGGGTATCGACCTGTCGAAGCAGACGCTGCTGACGATTTCAGTGACCGAAGACGAGATCGACGGCATCGGCGGTGAAAACATCGCGGGCGCGTTTGCCTGCATGAAGTACTTCCAGTCGCTCGACAATCCCAACAACAAGGCTTTCGTGGCGGCGTTCAAGAAGATGTGGGGCGAAAAGACCGTGATCGGCGACGTGACGCAGGCCGCTTACCTCGGCCCGTGGCTGTGGAAATTGACGGTGGAGAAAGCTGGCAGCTTCGACATCGACAAGGTCGCCGCGGCCTCGCCGGGTGTGGAGTTCAAGGGTGCGCCGGAAGGCTACGTCCGCATCCATGAAAACCATCACCTCTGGTCGAAGACGCGCGTCGGCAAGGCCAAGCTCGATGGCCAGTACGAGCTGGTCTACGAGACCGCCGATCTCGTCGAGCCAGATCCGTTCCCCAAGGGCTATCAGTGAGTCCGCGCTAACCGCACACGCCCTCTCAACACGCGCTTCTCGCGTCGCGATTCCTCGCGACGCGGGCCTTCCCGACCATGGAGAACGGTTCGATGTTCGGCGACTATTCGATTGGGGATCTCGGCGCCATTCTCGCGATGCAGGGTTTCGCGGGGCTGATCCTGTTTTCGGTCTACGTGCTGATGGCGCTGGGGCTCGCCATCATCTTCGGCCAGATGGGCGTCATCAACATGGCCCATGGCGAGTTCATGATCCTGGGCGCCTACGTCACCTGGATGACGGCGACGGTCTTTGAGACGTACCTGCCGAGTTTTTTCAGCGGATACTTCTTCCTCGCGATGGCATTGGCCTTCGTCGCTTCCGGTTCGCTCGGCATGCTGGTCGAGTGGGCGCTGATACGTCATCTCTATAAACGTCCACTCGATACGCTGCTTGCGACCTGGGGTCTCAGCCTCATCCTGCAGCAGGCCTATCGATCGATATTCGGCGCGCGCGAAGTGGGTGTCGAGCTGCCGCAGTGGATGCTGGGTTCCAAGCAAATCACCGACTCTATCGAAGTACCGATCAACGGCATCTTCGTGATGTGCCTAACCGTGCTGATCACCTGCGCGGTGGCCTACATCATGTACATGTCACGCTGGGGCAGGCAGGTTCGCGCGGTGATGCAGAACCGCGTGATGGCCGGCGCCGTCGGCATCAACACCGAAAAGGTCGACCGTTACACCTTCGGCCTTGGTTGCGGCATCGCCGGGATAGCCGGCAGCGCCTTCACCATGATCGGCTCCACCGGCCCCACGGCCGGCCAGCTCTATATCGTCGATACCTTCCTGGTCGTCGTGTTCGGCGGCGCCGCCAGCCTGATCGGCACCATTGCGTCCGCCTTCACCATCTCACAGGCACAATCGACCATGGAGTTCTTCATGTCGGGGTCGATGGCCAAGGTTCTCACGCTGCTCGCCATTGTCGCGATCCTCATGATGCGGCCGCAGGGCCTGTTCGCGCTCAAGGTCCGGAAATAATAACAAGAAAGCACGGTCATGATCATCAACTCGCGCTTCTTCAATCGATCCGAGCTTATCGGCTTTGTGACGCTGGCGCTGCTGCTGTTTGTCATCCTGCCGCTTTCGCTGGATGTGTTTCGCCTCAACCTGGTCGCGAAATATCTGACCTACGCCTTCGTCGCGATCGGGCTGGTGCTGTGCTGGGGTTATGGCGGCATTCTCAGCCTGGGGCAGGGCGTCTTCTTCGGCCTCGGCGGTTACTGCATGGCGATGTACCTCAAGCTCGAGGCGTCCAGCGTCGAGAACACCAAGATTCAGTCGACTCCGGGCATCCCCGATTTCATGGACTGGAATCAGATCACCCAGCTGCCGTTCTTCTGGAAACCGTTCCACAGTTTCCCTGTCACGCTGCTTGCGATCATCCTGGTGCCAACGATCTTCTCCTTCATCATCGGCGCCGCCATGTTCAAGCGCCGTGTCGGTGGCGTGTATTTCGCGATCATCACCCAGGCAATCGCCGCCATTCTCACCATTTTGATCGTCGGCCAGCAGGGCTATACCGGCGGCATCAACGGCATCACCGACCTGCGCACGCTGCACGGCTGGGATATCCGGACCGACCACGCCAAGTTTCTGCTGTATTTTGTCGAGGTGGTTCTGCTGTTCGGCTGCATCGTGGCGGCGCAGTTCATCCGTTTGACCAAGCTCGGCCGCATCCTGGTCGCGATGCGTGAGCAGGAGGACCGCGTCCGCTTCTCCGGATACAGCGTCGCCAACTTCAAGATCTTCGCATTCTGCGCAGCCGCCGTGTTCGCCGCGATCGGCGGGGCGATGTTCACGCTCGAGGTCGGCTTCATGTCGCCGTCCTTTGTCGGAATCGTGCCGTCGATCGAGATGGTGATCTACACCGCCGTCGGCGGGCGGATGTCGATCTTCGGTGCGGTATACGGCACTCTCCTGGTGAACTTCGCCAAGACGGCTCTCTCCGAATCATTCCCGCAGCTCTGGCTGTTCGGCCTCGGCGCGCTGTTCATCGCCGTCGTGCTGGCCTTCCCCAACGGCCTTTCGGGGATCTGGCAGGACTACGTTCAGCCGCGCATCGATCGTCTGATCGCCGGGCGGACGCGGAAATCCGGCAACGGCTGGACCGGCGGCTCGATCGCCGATGGCGCGCCGGCAGAGTGAGGAGATCGTCATGCGCATAGGTCATCTGCCCAAGGAATTCCTGCTCGCGGTCGAGGCGCTCACCGTCTCCTTTGACGGATTCAAGGCCGTCAACAATCTGTCCTTCTATGTCGAGGAAAACGAGATCCGCGTCATCATCGGCCCCAACGGCGCCGGCAAGACCACGGTGCTCGATCTGATCTGCGGAAAGACCAAGGCGACGTCGGGCTCGATCCAGTTTCGCGGGAAAGAGCTCACGAAACTGAAGGAGAACCAGATCGTGCAGACCGGCGTGGGGCGGAAGTTCCAGACGCCATCGGTGTTCGAGGACCTCACGGTGTTCGAGAACCTGGAAATTTCCTATCCGCGCGGACGCACGGTATTCGGCTCGCTCACCTTTCAGCGCGATGCGGCGGTCCGCCAACGGGTCGAGGAAGTCGCCGAGATGATCTTCCTGAAGGATCGCCTCGACACCTTTGCCGATCAGCTGAGCCACGGCCAGAAGCAATGGCTCGAAATCGGCATGCTGCTGATCCAGGACCCGGACCTCTTGATGCTCGATGAGCCGGTCGCCGGCATGAGCGTCAGCGAGCGCGCCAAGACGGCCGAGCTGCTCAATCGCATCATCAAGGACCGTTCGGTGCTGGTTATCGAGCACGACATGAAATTCGTCGAGGACATCGCCCACAAGGTCACCGTTCTCCACCAGGGCCAGATCCTGTCGGAGGGCTCGATGGAGCACGTCAAGAAAGATCCCAAGGTCATCGAAGTCTATCTCGGGCATTAGCGCATGATTGGGGAAAACGGAGTCCGGCTTTCGGAAAAGGGCATGCGCAGGCAGAGGCAAGGAGCATTTTGATGCTTTCTATTTCGGACCTTCACGTCGCCTACGGCCAGAGCGAAGTGCTGCACGGCCTCAACGTGTCCGTCGCGCCGAACGAGATCGTGGCGATCATGGGCCGCAACGGCATGGGCAAGACGACGCTGATGAAGTCGCTGATGGGTATTCTGCCGACCAAAAGCGGCTCGGTGACCATGGAAGGCAACGAACTCAGCAAACTTCCAAGTTACGAGCGCGTTGCCAAGGGCCTCGCCTATGTGCCGCAGGGCCGAATGATCTTCTCCACCATGACGGTGAAGGAGAACATCGAAACCGGTCTCGTCGTATCGGGCGAGTCCGAAGTGCCCGGCAGCATCTACGAATTGTTTCCGGTGCTGCTGGAGATGAAGAATCGGCGCGGCGGCAATCTATCCGGCGGTCAGCAGCAGCAGCTCGCAATTGCTCGCGCGCTCGCCACCAAGCCGAAGGTGTTGTTGCTGGATGAGCCAACCGAAGGCATCCAGCCCTCGATCATCAAGGAGATGGCGCGGACGCTGAAACGCATCCGCGACGAGCGCGGCCTGTCGATCGTGGTCTCCGAGCAGGTCCTGAGTTTCGCACTCGACATCGCCGACCGGGTGCTCGTCATCGAAAATGGCGAGATCGTGCGTGACGATCCGCGCGACGGCGTCGATGCGGCGCAGATTTCCAAATATCTATCGGTCTGAATTCTACATGGCTTGCAAACAGGGGAGCTTTAGATGCCTGAGACACTGATCAAGGTCGATCTTTCCAAGTCGGCGTACGACAATGACATGATTCACAATCGCTGGCATCCCGACATTCCGATCGTGGCGTGGGTGGGGCCGGGCGACGATTTCATCATCGAGACCTATGACTGGACCGGCGGGTTCATCAAGAACAATAACTCGGCGGACGATGTGCGCGACATCGATCTGTCGATCGTGCACTTCCTGTCCGGCCCGATCGGCGTCAAGGGCGCCGAGCCCGGCGATCTCCTGGTCGTGGATCTGCTCGATGTCGGGCCTCTGAAAGAGAGCCTGTGGGGTTTCAACGGGTTCTTCTCCAAGAAGAACGGCGGCGGCTTCCTCACCGATCATTTCCCGCTGGCGCAGAAGTCGATCTGGGACATCAAGGGTCTGTACACCTCATCGCGCCACGTCCCGGGCGTGAATTTTGCCGGCCTCATCCATCCCGGCCTGATCGGCTGTCTGCCCGACCCGAAACTGCTGGCGAAATGGAACGAGCGCGAGACCGCGCTGATCGCGACCAATCCGACGCGCGTGCCCGGTCTTGCCAATCCGCCGTTCGCGGCGACCGCACACGGTGGCCGCGCGAAAGGCGACGCCAAGGCCAAGATTGCTGCCGAAGGCGCGCGCACGGTGCCGCCACGCGAGCACGGCGGCAACTGCGACATCAAGGACCTGTCGCGCGGCTCGAAGATCTACTTCCCGGTCTATGTGCCGGGCGGCGGGCTCTCGATGGGCGACCTGCATTTCAGCCAGGGCGACGGCGAGATCACCTTCTGCGGCGCGATCGAGATGGCCGGCTGGCTGCATCTCAAGGTCGACATCATCAAGGATGGCGTCGCCAAATACGGCATCAAGAATCCGGTCTTCAAGCCGTCGCCGATCACGCCGAACTACAAGGACTATCTGATTTTCGAGGGCATTTCGGTCGACGAGCAAGGCAAGCAGCATTACCTCGACGTGCATGTCGCCTACCGGCAGGCCTGCCTGAATGCGATCGAATACCTCAAGAAATTCGGCTATTCGGGCGCGCAGGCCTACTCGATTCTGGGAACGGCGCCTTGCCAGGGCCATATCTCCGGCGTGGTCGACGTTCCCAACGCCTGCGCGACGCTGTGGCTGCCGACTGAAATCTTCGACTTCGACATCATGCCGTCGTCGGCCGGCCCGATCAAACACATCAAGGGCGACATCCAGATGCCGCTTTCGCAAGACAAGTAGGCCATCCCTGCGCGACGGGATGCGGGACGATTGTGAGTTTGCCGCCCCGCATCCTTCGTCGTTGATGCCCGTCTGACACGCGCGAGGTGAAAAAATGCCGGTCTACGACTATCTCTGCAACGATTGCGGTCCGTTCACGGACATGCGGCCGATGGCGGAATGCGACGCGCCGCGGAGCTGTCCGAAATGCGAAAGCTCATCGCCGCGCGCCATTCTGACGGCGCCGAATTTCTTCTGCATGCCCTCCGACAAGCGCAAGGCCTACGCCACCAACGAACGCAGCGCCAACGCG
Source organism: uncultured Alphaproteobacteria bacterium (assembly GCA_963753875.1). GTDB lineage: Bacteria > Pseudomonadota > Alphaproteobacteria > Rhizobiales > Xanthobacteraceae > Bradyrhizobium. The sequence continues at coordinate 119,931 of CAVWDY010000034.1, forward strand.
CCCAAGACGATTGGAGAATACAAGGCATCGCATGCGCCCGGCTGCGGGTGTTGTTCGGGCAAGCCTTCCCGCCTTGTGAAGAAGACCAGGAGCGGCGCGAAAAGCTTTCCAACAGCGCGTCCGTGGATGATCAGCCACTGATTCCGCGTTGAGGATTGTTCCGGGAAGAAACTTCAGGCTCGCGTGGGCACCGAAGCATGCCCGTTGCCACCGACCGGCATATTTTCGCAGCTGAACAATTGTTCCAGCGATGAATTAAATTATCGCTTGTGAAGTCGACGGCTCGATCCCAGCGGATCATCGCGACGCTTCTGAGGCTGGCGGCGTGGAACCGATGCATCGAGCGATATTGTTTGCTCGTGTTCCCAGGTTGGAACCTTTGCCGCGCGCTGCGATTGAAATCCCAGCGCGGCCGACAACCATCACTGGCGCTTTGGATTCGGTTTCCTTGGCGGAGCTGGATTGTCGCCGTCGCCGGCTTGCGGGTCGAATTTACGGGTTACCTTGACGGCGGACTGGCTGATGTCGAGAAGCGTGCGACGGCCTTCCTCGATCACAGTGGCGGACTTCTTGTCGAAGGTCTCGGCGAATTCGCGAATCGACTTCACCTTCTCGAACAATTCGTCGGTCTTTCCATCCGCGAAACCGGGCATGAAGTTGTCGATCTTGGTCACGGCACTGCCGAAGCTCGCGAAGGCGTTGTCGGCCTTGCCTATGGCTTTCTCGATCGCATCCCCCTTGCTCGCCAACGACGCGGTGTAGGTCTCGAAACTCAGCAGGCCATCCTTGATGGTGGCCTGGTTGCCGACGAGGATACGGTCGACGCTGTGCAGGGTATCGCGGATCGATTGGATTTCGCTCAAATCGGCGGTCAGGACCGGGATGCCATCGGAATCAAGCGGCACCGGAGGCGCCGTCGCCGCACCGCCTGTCAGCGATATCGCCGCCACGCCGGTCAACCCCTGGAACTCCAGTCCCACAACAGTGTCCTTGCGGATCGGGGCGCTGTTATCGATCATGACAAAGGCGACGATCTTGCGAGGATTGTCCAGCTTGAGAGACTGTATTTCCCCGATCTGGACCCCGTCGAAATTCACGCTGCCACCCTTGTGCAAGCCGCTCGCGGAGCCCTCGAAAACGATGCGCAGCGGGCCTCGTTGCGCGATGCTGTGGATTTTCCGAAACCCGAGAAGGCCGATGAACGCCGCGGCGATCACCGCAAGCGTCGTGGTTCCGATCATCAGGTTGCTGGCCCGTGTTTTCATCCAGGAATCCGGCTGCGATCTCTTGGGTCGGGAGGGTCAACGCCCTTCGCCATGTCCCGATTGTACGAGCAAAGCAAATCTGGCGAAAGCCTGATCCTGCGGGTTGCCGGCACCTGGCCCCCTATCCCTGCGGGGAAAAGCTCGGCCGCAACTCCGTCGGCCGCTTCTTGACAGGCGCCAGGGAGCAGGGTCACGCTTGGTTGCCATGGGCCAGCAATAAAAATAACGGAAGTACCGGAGGAAGCATGCCAAAATTTCTGAGCGAGGATGAGGTCGCGGCCTATCGCGATCGTGGCTATCATTTTCCGATCGATGCCCTGAGTGCGAGTGAGGTCGCCGATTTTCGCCGCAAGCTTGAGGATTATGAAGCCAGGAGCGGGGGCCCGAGATCGCCGTCGATGTCGACGAGGCCAAGGCTGTCTATGTGGAGTTGAAGCCGGGCCAGGCGTCGCTTCACCATGTCCTGCTGTTTCACGGATCAGAGCCGAACCGCTCCGATGACCGGCGCATCGGTCTCGCCATCCGCTACATCCCGACGCATTTGAAGCAGGCGGTCGGCGCGCGGGACTGGGCAACGCTGGTGCGCGGCAAGGATGGCTATCATCACTTCCAGCCCGCCCGCGTGCCGAAGCGCGATCTTGAGCCGGAGGCTTTGGCCTTTCACAAGGAAGTGTCGGAAGAGCAGGTTCGCGTGCTCTATCGCGGCACGGACAAGACCGCCTACCGCGCCTAACGGTTGGGTTAGCTCGGCTTTCCGTTTGTCTTTGACCAACTCAATTTTGTCATTCCGGGCTGCGCCACTTGGCGCAGACCCGGAATCTCGAGCTTCCGGGTTCGACGCTTTGCGTCGCCCCGGAATGACGACGTATGAATTGAATTGCACCTGCATCATTCAAAGTGAAGCGGCTTTAAGTCAGCGTCCACTCTTCGGCACTGGCGCCGGCGAGCGCCCGGACACGGCCTTCGTCGTCGGCGAGTTCGCGCGCTGATCCCGAATAGACGACGATCCCGTCGTCCAGCACATAGGCGTCGTCGGCGATTTCCAGGCTCATTCGCGCGTTCTGTTCGACCAGCAGAACGGAAATGCCCTCGGCCTTCATCTGCTGGACGATGCGAAACACCTCACGGACGATCAGCGGCGCCAACCCTTGCGAGGGTTCGTCGAGAATCAAAAGCTTCGGATTCAGGAGCAGCGCGCGGGCGATCGACAACATCTCCTGCTCGCCGCCGGAAAGCTGACGGCCGCGATTTTGCTTGCGTTCCTCGAGGCGAGGGAAAAGTTGGTAGATTCGCGCGATGTTCCATGGTCCGCCGCGTTCCAGGGGAACCTTCAGATTCTCCTCGACGCTGAGATTGGCGAAGATGCGCCGGCCTTCCGGCACATAGCCCACGCCCTGGGCGGCGATGCGGAAGGTCGGCCAATCCGTGGTATCCCGGCTGAACACCGTGATCTTGCCTTCGCGCGCGGGCGTCAACCCCATCAGGCTTCGCAGCGTGGTCGTCTTGCCCGCGCCGTTGCGCCCGAGCAGTGCGGTGATCTTGCCCTCGGCAACACTGAGGCTGACGCCGTGCAGGATATGGCTCTTGCCGTAGTAGGTGTGAAGGTTTTCGGCTGTCAGGGCTGCGGTCATGCGGCGGTGCCCAGATAGGCGGCCTGAACGGTCTCGTTGGCGGCGATTTCCTGCGGCGTGCCCTGCGCCAGCATTCGGCCCTGATCGAGCACGCAGATGCGGTCGGCGAGATGAAACACCACGCGCATGTCGTGCTCGATCAGCACGATGGTGTAGTTGCTGTCGCGGTGCAGCCGGCGGATCAGTTGGGTGATCTGGTAGGTTTCCTGATCGCCCATTCCCGCGGTCGGCTCGTCGAGCAGCAACAGATGCGGCTTCAAGGCCAGCGCCATCGCGATCTCGGCGGCGCGCTGGTCGCCGTGGGCGAGCTCGCCGACAAGCCTGTCGGCCTTGCCTTCCAGCGATACCAGTTTGAGCGTCGCTTCGACGCTGGCGTGAACCTTCGTGCTTTCCGAGCGGCTGATCCAGGGCCGCAACCGATATCCGCCGGCGACTTCAGCCGCGATGCGGACGTTTTCGAACACGGTGAGCTCGGGGAAGATTTCAGTGATCTGGAAGGTCCTCGCCATGCCCCGCGTGACGCGCTCATGCGTGGAAAGCCGTGTGATGTCATGGCCGTCGAAGCTGATGCTGCCGGAGGTCGGTGGAAAGAATCCGCTGATCAGGTTGAAGAAGGTGGTTTTGCCCGCGCCGTTCGGCCCGATGATCGCGCACATTTCACCCTTGGCAACGTCGAGCGAGACGTCGCGCACCGCCACCAGATTGCCGAACCGCTTGGTGACATTGTTGATTTCAAGAACGTTCATGCTTTGCTCCGCTGCAGGAAACCCAGCAATCCGCGCGGGAAGAACAGCACCACCAGCACGAATAGCAGGCCTACGAACGACATCCAGTTGACGGTGATGCTCGACAGGTAATCCTGCAAGACCACAAACACGGCGGCGCCGAGCAGCGGTCCCCAGAAGCTGCGCATCCCGCCCATCACCGCCATCATGACGAAATCGCCGGACTGGCTGTAGTGCAGGCCTCTTGGATCGGCGAAGTTGTTGACAAGGGCATAAAGCGCGCCGGCAAATCCCATGAAGAAACAGGACAGCGTGAACGCGATCCAGATATGCCGTTCGACGGGTATGCCGAGGAAGCGGGCACGGCGTTCGTTCTCGCGGATCGCGATCATGGTGCGGCCGAACGGCGAACGCAGGATGTATCCCATGGCGCCGACCGCAAGCGCAAAGCAGAACAGCACGAAGAAATAGAAGCTGTTGGCGTTTGACAGAATGTCGAGCTTGAATACGCCGAAATCGATCGGGTGACGCGAGAAGCCGCGCAATCCGTCGTCACCGCCGGTCAGCGAACTCCACTGAAAGGCGATGTAGTAGAAAACCTGTCCGAACGCGATCGTCACCATGGCGAAATAGACGCCGCGCCGCCGCACGATCAGGGTGCCGAGAATGGCGCCGCAAACACCTCCCAGAAGCATGCCGAGAACGAGCGCGAGCGGCGTGCTCGGCGCCAGGAATTTCAGCGTCAGCCCGGCGCCATAAGCACCGAGCCCGAAATAGGCGGCGTGACCGAATGACAGCACGCCGGTAAATCCCAGAAGGAAATTCACCGACATCGCCGCCAGCCCGAGCACGAGCACGCGGGTGGCGAGCGCGGTATAGCCGCCGAGCGGTACCATCCAGTAGGGGGCGAGGATCAAGACAGCCCAGATCGCCGCAAGGACGACCAGCTTGCGGATCTGTTCGGCGCTCAACTCATCATTCCTTCTTCGCCGAACAATCCGCGCGGGCGCAATAAAAGCACCACCGCCATCATGACGTAGATGACCGCCTCACTGGCGGCCGGATAGAATACCGCCGTCAATCCCGAAGCCACCCCGATCAGCAAGCCGCCGGCCAGCGTTCCCGGCAGGCTGCCGATGCCGCCGACGATGATGGCGATGAAGCTCGGCATCAGGAGCCCGGTGCCCATGGTTGGTTCAAGACCTAGCTGCCCGGCAGCGAGCACGCCGCTCAGGCCGGCGAGAAAGATGCCGACGGCAAAATTGAGCGAACGCAGCATTTGTACGTTGATACCGAGCGCCGCGACGGTCTCGAGGTCGAGCGTGCCGGCACGGATGCGGACGCCGAGACGCGTGTAGCGCAACAGCAGGAACAACAGCGCCACCGCGATCATCACCACGGCCACCATGAACAGGCGATAGCCGGTGATGAAGAACAATTCGTTGCTCAGCGGCTGCGCCAGAAATGGCGGAATGGTGACCGGCTTGCCCTGCGGCCCCCAGATGAAGCGCGTGCCGTCCTCGATGATGAACGCCAGGCCGAAGGTCAAGAGCAGACTGTAGAGCGGGTCGCGCCCGTAAAGCGGCCGGATCAGCACGCGCTCGACGACGAGCCCGATGACGGCCGTCAAAAGCGGCGCCAGCAGCAACGCGCCCCAGAAGCCGACATAGGGCGTGATCGTATAGGCGATGTAGCCGCCGATGACGAGAAACCCGCCATGGGCGAAATTGATGACGTTGCTCAGATTGAGAATGAGCGAAAGGCCGAGTGCCATCAGCACGTAGAAGGCGCCGATGATGAGCCCGTTGGTGACGTTAAACAGGAGCAGTTGCGTCATAATTCACCGGAAGAAATCCCCATACATCTGATCCGGGAGATGCGAGCTCCCGGATCTTAAGGAAAAGCTGGCGCTATGCTATGCCGGCCACTAGATGGTGCAGCCGGTTTCGCTCACCGCCGGCGCCGTCTTGTCGCCCGGCACGACTTCGTCGACGCGATAGAGATCTTCCGGGTCGTCCTTGCCCTTGGATTGCGCCTCGCCGACAAAGGCCGACGTCATCAGCTGATGATCGCCCTTGCGGTAGTAAACCTTGTTCGGCTGCAGCTTGACGTCATCGGGCAGTTCGAAGTTCTCCAGCGCGGCTGCGAGCTTGACCGCATCGGTCGTCTTCTGCTGGTTCGCGACCAGAGCAAAGGTCATCGCCGAGGTGTAGCCGAACCAGTGCCGCGCGGTCGGTACATTGCCGTTGTTGACCTTGCGAATATCGGCGACGAACTTGTCGACGCCGGGAACGCCGGGCTGCTTCCAGTACCATTCAAACATCCAGATGCCGATACGCGCTTCCGGCGGCAGGCCGGCAAGCGATTCCAGCTCCTGCTGCGTTCCTGCCACGTGGATCTGCTTGTTGAGGCCGAACTGCACGATCTGTTTGAGGCAGTTGATCATGTCGGAGCCCTGCACCAAGAGAAGCAACACGTCCGGGTTGGCGGCACGCGCCTTGATCAGGTAGGCGGAGAAATCCGTAGTGCCGAGCGGCGTGAGTTCATTGCCGGTAACCGTGCCGCCGAGCTTCTTCAGATTGTCGGTGCAGGCGTTATAAAGCGTGTGGCCGAAGGCGTAGTCCGGCGTGATGAAGTGCCACTTCTTGCCGTACTTGGTGTAGAGCAGATTGGAAACCGAATTGGCCTCCATCCGCGTCGTGTTGCAGACGCGGAACACGTTCCATTTGCAATCCTTGCCGGTGATCGAATCGGTGTGACCGCCGGAAACGATGTGCAGAATTTTCTTTTCGGCGGTGACCTGGGCGATCGCCGCCGCGATTCCGGAATTGACATCGCCGATCATGAAGTTGACCTGGTCGCGTTCGATGAGTTTGCGGGCCTTCTGGACACCGGTGCCGACGTCATTGGCGGAATCCTCCACCAGCAACTCGACCTGACGTCCGAGTATGCCGCCCTTGGCGTTGATCTGCTCGACCGCGAGCTTGGCGCCCATCACCTCGTTGCCGGCCGGTGCTGCATAGACACCGGTGAGAGGATCGACCATGCCCATCCGGATCGGCGTCTCGCCGCGCGCCTGGATGATGAAGGGGGAAGCCACCTGAAAGGCGCCCAGCGCGGCGGCGCCCTTCATGAGGGTGCGCCGGTCGAATTTGGAAATGAAAGTCTGCGATGTCATGAATTTTCCTCCGAACGATCGTTGTTTCTTTGTTGCACGTTCCGTTGCGGCTGCTGCCGAAAGGCACCAGCCGCCAAAATCTGCCCGATACCTCGCACCTTGATGATGAAGGGGGATGAGAATTGCACTGCAGCAAGCGCGGCGCTTGTCCGCAAGATAGCCCGTCGATCGACCGGCCAGGATCGTTGCGCGGTACCCATACCGTCCTCCCAGGTGAGGTGTCTTGAACCCGGCATTCTTCGATGCCGTTGGAGGCGATCAGCGTAACCTTTCCGGATCGTCTTTGCCAATGACGATCCCTGGGCAAATCCTGCAACCTTCGGCCTAGGTTGACAGATTTCCCCTCGGCGGGGGAGCGCGGCGATCGGGGTTATCGTCGAGCACATGGTCATAGAAGCTGCTCAGGGCTTCAGGGACGAAACGTAAGCCGCGAGCGAGATCATATCGTCATGCGAGAGCTTTTCGACCACCGGGGCCATCAGAGCGCCCGCGCTTCCGGCTCGGGCATGTTGCTGGAAGTCGTAGATCTGGCGCACGAGGTAGCTCGGCGAACGCGGTGCCCGAAACGGCCATTCCAGCCATCGCCAGCGCACCTAATGCAAATCGCATCGGATCCCCCATTATCGAGACTAGAGCATGATCCGGAAAAGCGGGAACCGGTTTTCCGAAAAGATCATGCTCAAACAAAGAGATGAGATCATGATCCGATTCAACCTAATCGGATCATGATCTAATGGCCGGCGGCCTTTTCGGCCGCGGCGTTGTTAAGGACAATCAGGCCGTCGACGGCAACGCCGGTCCTGGTGTTGATGAGAAACGGATTGACGTCGATGGAGGCGATCCGCGTCCCGGCGTCCGCCATCATGTTGGCAAGGCCAACAAGCGCCTTCACGACTGATGCTTCGTGCAGCGCGGGCTTGCCGCGATAACCCCTGAGCTTCACACCGGCCTTGGTGCGGCCGATCAGCTCCCTGGCCTCGGCCGCATCGAGCGGAGCGCCGGCGAGCGCGACATCCTTCATCAGTTCGATATCGACGCCGCCGGTTCCGAACAGCACGACCGGACCCATCTCGGCATCGAGCGCGGCGCCGACGACGAGTTCAAGCTCTGCCTTGACCTGTTGTGCGATCAGGATGCCTTCGAGCTTCGGCTTGTTCTTCAGCTTTTTCGCCCGTGCGGTGATTTCGTCGAAAGCCTTCCTGACTTCGGCTGGGCTGTTGATGTTCAGCACCACGCCACCGATATCGGATTTGTGCGGAATTTCCGCGCTGACGACCTTGGCGACGACGGGAAAGCCGATCTTCCTGGCTATTTTCACGGCATCCGTCGCCGACCGCGCGATCTCTTCCTTCGACACCGGGATGCCATAGGCCTTCAGCAGCTTCTTTGAAGTGACCTCATCGAGCGCCGGCCCTTTGGCGCTCTTGAGCGTCCGCTCCAGCGTCGCGCGTGCCGAGGCGCTGGAGCTCGAAACGATATCCGGCACCTCCTTGCGCAGCGAGGCGTATTCGATCAGCGCCTTGATCGCACCGACCGCCCGGTCGAGCCCTTGCATCACCGCGATATGCGGCAGCGATCGGCGCAAACCCTTGGTGAATTCGGTGAAGCCGATCGACATCGCCGAGATGTAGATCACCGGCTTGCTTGCGGTCGACGCCATCTCGTTGACCAGACGCAAATTCCGCTCGCGCAATTCATGCGGCGCCTTCGGCAATTCAGAGTCGACGATGACGATGTCGGTGTCGGGGTCGTCGATCATGATCTTGATCGACTGCATGTAGACGGAAGGATCGACCACGGCGGCGAATCCCGCATCGAGCGGATTGCCGACGATCGAGCCGGGCCCGAGCATTTTTGCAAGTTTGTCGCTGGCGCTTCGGCTCAGTTGAGCGAAATTGAGACCCGCCGACGAGAAGGCATCGATCAAGAGGCCGCGCTTGCCACCCGACAAGGTGACAGCAGCAAGGCGCGCGCCCTTCGGCAGGTCGGCATGGACAAAGCATTCGGTGGTTTCGATCAATTCGTCCATACCCCGCGCGCGGATCACGCCTTCACGGGTCGAGATGGCGTCGAAGGTTTCGATCGAGCCGGCGAGCGCGCCGGTATGCGCCATCGCCGCGGCGCGTCCACCCTCGGATGCGCCGAGCTTGAGGGCGATCACCGGCTTGCCCGCCGCACGCGCGGCCTTGCAGGCCTCGCGGAAGGCCTTGGTATTGCGCACGCCTTCGAGATACACCACGATCACGCGGATCGAAGGGTCGGCCGCGAAATAGGTCATCAAGTCAGGTGTCTCGAGTCCGGCCTCGTTTCCGGTCGTGACCATGTAGCCGACGCCGACGCCGCGATCTTCCAGCGCCTGGCGGGTCGCCATCACGATTGCGCCGGATTGGCCGGCGATGGCGACTGGCCCTTCCTCCATCGTGACCACGCGGTCGTCGATGTTGGTGAACAGCTTTTCGCCGGCGCTCAGATTGCCGAGGCAATTCGGGCCGGTGACGGCGAGGCCGGTTTCCCGGATCGCCTGTTGCAGCTCGGCGGCAAGCTTCTGGCTTTCATCGTCCTGCAACTCGCTGAAGCCGGAGGTCACGATCGTCGCCGAGCGGGCGCCAGCCGCAGCGGCGTCCCGGATCACCTGCACCGCAAAACGCGCCGGCACCAGCACGAGCACGTGATCGGGTTTTTCCGGCAGGCTGGCAAAATCCTTGTAGCAGGGAACGCCCCAGATCGTTTCGCGTTTGCTGTTGAGCGGATAGAGGCCGCCTTCGAACTTGTATTTGATCAGGTTGTTCCAGATGCGTTCGGCGTAATTGCCCGGCTTGTCGGTCGCGCCGACCAGCACGATATTGCGCGGGTGCAGCATGGCATGAATGTTTTTGACGATGCTGCTTGCATGCGATGGCGGCGACCATTTGCCTGACGTCGCATGGCTTGACCGAGCTTCCATAGGCGTAACCGCTACCCGTTGTTTATTGCCCGGAACAGACGGTCGGCAGGCGCCGCCACGTTCCGAGGCTTTTCATTTCTTCTATTCATAGTCGGGGAGGGTGGCAACTCGCGCAGCCCTGGAATGCCCGCATACCCCTTCGCTTACCAGGCTGGTCTGGGGCGCGAGGGCGAAGCAATACCGGCAAGCAGGACGGCGAGAATCCCGGTGAGAAAGATGCCGTCGAAGGTTCCCGCGCCTCCAATCGAAGCGACCGGCGCGCCAAGGCCACTGATCTTGTCGAGATTGAGAAGATCGGCTCCGATCAGCGTTCCCATCGAGCCGCCGATATAGGCAAGCGGGGCCGCGTATTCGCGAGACAGGATGAATGCCAGGATAGCCGTGGTCACGACCGGCGCAAAAACCGGCACCGCAATGCCGATCCCGTGCACCGGGGTGGCCATGGAATGGATGATGAAAGCGATGGCGACGATCGCGATCGCTGACTTGAGCCATAACTGATATCGGATCACGAGATAGGTGGACATGATCGTCGGTATCACCGCGCCGCCGACATTGACGGCGAGAACCGTGCCGGGCCATGAGCTCACGAGTGGCACGACATATTGCATGCCGAAGAAATCGACGATCTGCCCCGACCTGACCGGCGGTCCGGGCAGGATCGTGACCGGAATATTGAAATAACTGCCGATCAGCGAGCCGAACAACAGAAGCAGCGCGACGCCCGGACTGACCCCGAGCTTCATATAGGCATATCTGAGAATGCGAAGCTGGATCAGGATGATCAGCCCGACAACCAGGAAAACCAGGATGGAAAACAGTCCCGGCGTGAGCGGCAAATAATGCACCTGGGATCCCATGGCGGTTCGGTGTCGGTTGCTTCGCTTTCTTACTTGGGAAACATTTTGGCGGGCCGCAAGGCTTGCGTTATTGCGAGGGAGCAGGAGGATCAAGCGCACCAGACTTTACGGCTCTCCTTGGCGAATTCGGTTTGAGTATCGTTCTGCAGCCGGCGGTTAAACTCGAAAAAACTCCTCCTCTGATTGGCCTCGCTCGTTGGCGGCAACGGGCGCGCGGATCAAACGTTGCAAAAATCGCGCCATGCAAGCCGTTTTCCCCGCCTCTGGGGACGACGCTCGACAATATCCGGATCAATGTTTGGCCGGCGGACTGCCCGGCGGCGTCGACAGGTGCTCCGTAGAAGCACGAACCTTCGCCAGGACAGAGTCGCAATATTCATCGCGGTTACGATTGAAGAGCTCCTGATGGGCGCGGAACGCAGCCACCCTTCCTCGGATTTCTTCGCGAAGTTCACTGTGACGAACCGCAGACGGGCGGGTGATCGCCACGGTCTCGACAGGTCGTTCAACCTCGGTGGGTTCATCCAGCGGAATTGGTTCAACCCGGCTTTCGACTTCCGTCCCTTCGACTTCCGTCGTCCTTCCGGCGACGGACTGAACAAACGCCATGGTTTGCGCGATCAGAAGGTCGCGCTCTTTCTTCCACTTCATTGTGCGCCTCAGCCCGCAAGCATCTCAGCAAAAAGCCCGCGATCGATCAAGCGGCGGTTTTACCCGCGGTGCGAATGGAAGGCGATCGAAACCGGAGGGCAATCCTGGTTGCTGCAATCCAAGCGTGCTGCATGTGACGAGTCTCGCCCCTTCACACAATTCGCGACGTCTTGTTGCCCCAATAACGGTCGCGCAACAACCGCTTGTAGAGCTTGCCGGTCGGCAGCCGCGGCAGTTCGTCCTCAAAGTCGATCGAGCGCGGCACCTTCTGGCGTGACAGCGACTGGCTGCAGAAAAAAATCAGCTCCTCGGCAAGATCCGGTCCCGACACGATCCCGGGCATCGGTTGCACCACCGCCTTCACCTCCTCGCCGAGATCGGCATTGGGAACGCCAAACACGGCGGCGTCCGCGATCTTGGGATGGGTGATCAGGAGGTTCTCGCATTCCTGCGGATAGATATTCACGCCTCCCGAGATGATCATGAAGGTCGCGCGATCGGTCAGGTAGAGAAAGCCGTCGCTGTCGACATAGCCGACGTCGCCGACGGTGCTCATGCTGCCGTCGGGCGAGCGGGCCTCGCGGGTCTTGTTCGGGTCGTTGAAGTATTCAAACGGGGTCGCGGTCTTGAACCAGACCGTGCCTGAGGCGCCGACGGGGCACGGCTTCATATTCTCATCGAGAATGTGAAGTTCGCCAAGCAGAACCCGGCCTACGGTCCCCCGGTGGGCGAGCCACTCCGCGCTGTTGCAGGCGGTAAACCCGAGGCCTTCGGTAGCGCCGTAATATTCGTGGATGATCGGTCCCCACCATTTGATCATGTCGTCCTTCACGGCAGCCGGGCAGGGGGCGGCGGCGTGGACCGCGATTTCGAGGGATGACAGGTCGTAGCGCGTTCGCACGGCCTCCGGCAGCTTCAGCATGCGCGAGAACATCGTCGGAACCAGCTGGCTGTGGGTGACGCCCCATTTCTCGACCAGCTCGAGATAACGTTCCGGATCGAAGTTTTCCATGATGATGACGGTGCCGCCCATCCGGATCGCGAGGTTGACGGCCGCCTGCGGCGCCGAATGATAGAGCGGCGCGGGTGACAGGTAGATCATGCCTTCGCGGTACTGCCAAAGTTTTTGCAGGAAATCGAAGATGGGCAGTTGCTGTGTTGGCGGTTGCTCGGGCAGTGGCCGCAATATCCCTTTCGGCCGCCCGGTCGTTCCCGACGAATAGAGCATCGCGGTGCCGATGCACTCGTCCTTTATCGGCGTCTTGGGCAGTCCGCGGGTCGCATCGCGCAGGCCGACGATGCGGTCGCCTTCGCTGGCGCCATCGACCACGATGCAGAGTTCGACCTTGGGACATAGCGTGAGGGCCTCGCGGGCAACCCCGAGCTTTGCGACGGACGTGATGAGGATGCGGGATTCGCTGTTGGTGACGATGTAGGCCAATTCGCTTGCCGTCAGGTAGGAATTCACACACGTATAATACAGGCCGGCTCTCTCGCCTGCGCCGCAGGCCTCAAGGTAGCGGCTGTTGTTCTCCATGTAGATCGCGTAGTGGTCGAGTCGTTTCAGACCGTGATTGCGAAACAGGTGCGCCAGGCGGTTGCTGCGCGCCTCCAGCTCGGCGAAGCTCACGGCCTCGCCGGAATTTGCCATAATGAAGGCGGGCTGAAGGGGGCGAAGATAAGCATGCTTGCCGGTATACATATTTCCTCCAAATGATCTTATTATGCAGCCAGAAGAATCCCGTGCACCTGCGCCGGGCGACCGAAAACGGCCTCGTCCATCGCGCTCAAAACGACAGGTCTTTTATGCATGACGATGGCCCTCCCTGAACGACTGGTCTTGTTAATGTTGCAGGTAATTTAGCCAAGGAGTCGCGAAGAGGGGAGCCATAAAATGGCCACGCGACCTGCGGCTGCGTCCGATTCTGATGACATCGTTTGCGTTCATTCTCGGCGTGCTGCCGCTGGTCGTCTCATCCGGCTCGGGGTCGGAAATGCGTCAGGCGGTCGGGGTCGCCGTGTTCTTCGGCATGCTCGGCGTGACCCTGTTCGGGCTGGTCTTCACGCCGATCTTCTACATGCTGGTCCGCAACCTTGCGGATCGGCCGCACCGGAAAACCCCGGCGCCGGCCGGATAGCGGGCGCCCATTGTCCAAACCGCATCGCGACCCTACTTTCGGCTTATTCGAAATAGATGGGCAGCGCTAAAGTTATAAAATATCATGTTCACAACCAGGATTTTGGGGGAGGTAAATATGAAATTGGGAATGTTGCCGGCGGCCGTGGCTGCGTTCGGCCTGTTACTCGCGGCTCCAGCGTCGGCGCAGGGTGTCAAGATCGGCATTCTGAACGATCAGTCGGGCGTCTACGCGGACTATGGCGGCAAATATTCCTTCGAGGCGGCCAAGATGGCGATCGAGGATTTTGGCGACAGCGTGCTTGGCCAGAAGATCGAGATCGTCTCCGCGGACCACCAGAACAAGCCCGATCTCGCCAGCAGCATCGCGCGGCGCTGGTACGAGGTCGAAGGCGTCGACATGATCACCGAACTGACGACGTCGTCGGTCGCGCTCGCCGTGCAGGAGCTGTCAAAGGAAAAGAAGAAGATCGATATTGTCGTTGGTGCTGCCACCTCGCGCATCACCGGCGATGCCTGCACGCCCTATGGTTTCCACTGGGCCTACGATACCCATGCGCTCGCGGTCGGCACCGGCGGCGCGCTGGTCGAAGCCGGCGGAGACACCTGGTTCTTCATGACCGCCGATTACGCGTTCGGCTATGCGCTCGAAAAGGACACCGGCGATCTCGTCAAGGCCAAGGGCGGCAAGGTGCTGGGTTCGGTCCGCATTCCCTTGAACTCATCCGACTTCTCCTCGTTCCTGCTGCAGGCGCAAAGCTCGAAGGCGAAGATCATCGGGCTGGCCAATGCTGGCCTCGACACCACCAACTCGATCAAGCAGGCGGCGGAGTTCGGCATCGTTGCCGGCGGCCAGAAGCTGGCCGGTCTGCTCCTGACGCTCGCCGAAGTGCATGGCCTCGGGCTGCAGGCGGCGCAGGGTCTTGTGCTGACGGAAGGTTTCTACTGGGATCAGAACGACAAAACCCGGGCGTTCTCGGAACGCTTCATGAAGCGTACCGGACGCATGCCCAATATGATCCAGGCCGGCACCTATTCGGCGACGCTGCAATATCTGAAGGCCGTGAAGGCGGCCGGCACCAAGGATTCCGATGCCGTAGCGAAGAAACTGAAAGAGCTGCCGGTCGACGACATGTTTGCCCAGGGCGGCAAGGTGCTCCAAAACGGCCGGATGGTGCACGACCTTTATCTGTTCGAGGTCAAGAAGCCATCCGAATCCAAGAAGCCATGGGATTACTACAAGCAGCTTGCCGTTGTGCCGGGCGACAAGGCTTTCCCGTCTGCGAAAGACAGCGGTTGCCCGCTGACGCGGTGATCGCAAGCGCACCGTGTCAGGAACCCGGCGCAGCGTCACTTCGACCTGCGCCGCGGAGCCCGGGATATTCAAGATGCAGAGGCAGGACCCAAAGACGGCCAGGGTGTTGCAATAGGGTCACGCAGCGGGGATTAAATGACCTGCCGCGGCGCCTTTTGTTGCAGTTGCGAGCGTGCCGAGGCTACGTTCCGGCCAGCCAAATTTACGCCTCCGAGGAGAACCAATGAAGTCATATCGCGGCTACACGGAATTTGTTGGCGGGCTTCGGTTGCCTGCTCGATTGCGGTCGCTGCAAGCCGTGGCAATGGCTTTGCTGCTGCTGGTGCTTCCGATCGGCGCTACCGCGAATGCAGCGGTTCCCGCCTCGGGGGGAAATGGCACTCATGTCTATCTGCTGCGCGGCGTGCTCAATATCTTCTCCCTGGGTCTTGATGACATCGCAGCGAAGCTGCAGGCGCAGGGTATCCCCGTCACCGTGGTCAACTATCTCTCCTGGTCATCCCTCGCCGATGAAGCCGCGGCGGAATACAGGAGTGGACGGGTGCGGACGATCGTTCTGGTCGGGCACTCCTCGGGTGCAACCGTGCTGCCCGATATGGTGGCGCGCCTCGACCAGCTCGGTGCTCCCGTCAAACTGGCGATCGGGCTGGATTCGGTGTTTCGCACGAGCTTGTCCGGCCGCGTCGGGCGCTACATCAATTTCTATATAGGCAACGGCAACGGCGAGCCCGTTGCGAGGACAAGGCAGCTGCATGGTTCGCTCGAGAACGTCAACGTGCAGAATGTCCCGGGCGTCGGTCACATCACCATCGACAAGAACGAAGTCATCCAGCGGAAGGTGATAAGCGCCATTGATGCCGTTGCGTTCGGCAGCCGGCCGAGCGAGGCGTCGGCAACGCGGAAGCCGGAGGCGCGCGCGGCGAGATAGGCCCGGGGCAACGGCGCGCAACTTGGGCAAAATCCGTTTATCACGCCCAATCAATGAGATGAGATCATGTTCCGATCTTGATCTGGTTTCCTTGCGTCACGCCCCCGGCCTCGAAGGACGCCACAATTCCACCAATTCGACGGCCCTAAAGTGCGCATCGAGCATCATACTTTCTGCTCCTGCCGCTCCGAAACCGGCGCGATGTGATGGGGCCCCCCAGCGTTTAGGATGGTCCGTGGAGCGCATGATCAATCCGATGCGAGTTGCAGCGGCCGTTCTTGGAGCGATACTTTGCGCCCCGCTCTTCCATGGTGGCCTTGATCCGGCAGTGGCGGGTCCGATCGCGGTGTCGAACGAGGCCGCCGCGCCGCTGCCGGACGCTACTCGGCCAGCGGTCGAACTGCACGGACGTGCCTATCTGTTCCGCGGTGCGATGGGTCCGTTCTTCTCGCGAGGGATGGATCGCCTGACCGACCGGATCGAACAGGTGGGGATCACGGCGAATGTCTACGAGTTCACGATTTGCCGCATCATCGCCGCGCAAGCGATTCGTGACTACCGAGAGAGTCCCGCCCCGATCATTCTCATCGGGCACTCAATGGGCGGGTTTTGTGTGCTGAAGTTCTGCGAAATCCTTGAGGCTGAAGGCATCCGGGTAAGCTTGGCGGTCGCGATCGATCCGGCGCATGTCACGCCCAGTGTCCCGCTCAATGTCGATCGCTTCATCAACATCTTCCTGTCGAAAAGTGTTCTGGGTGGTGGCGACGTCAAGCCGATGCCAGGCTACCGGGGGCACTACGCAAGTTTCGACCTCTCGGAGCATGATGAAGTTTCGCATATCAACATCGAAAAGATGGACGCGGTCCACGAGCAATTGCTCACCAAGATTGTGCAGCTCGCGACGACCTCGGCGAAAAGCGAAGGCGAGACCGTGCCGGTTCGCTTTGTCGTTCCCCCCAGCGCTGCGATCGAGCTGTGGGATAGCGGGATGCCGGTGTTCGCTCGTCCTGGGGATAGTTTGCAGACGATCGCGGCGACCTACCACGTGCCGCTATGGTCGCTCATCCAGATCAACAAGGGAGCGGAGCGAACGCCGCTGGTGCCGGGCGAACGGGTTGTCGTTCCGCGCCATCTGGTCCCGCTTGTTGAGGTCTCGGCGCCGTTGCCGTCCAGGCAATGATGCCGCAAGCCGCGTACGCGGAAGTTCAGCGTTGCGGCAGGAACGGAACCAGCATTGGAACGCGGCGGCAGTAAGGTCCGTAGGCGTCCGCGCCGAGTTCGGTCGTCAGAAAGCCTTCCTCCATGCGCGCCTTCTGCCAGAGGCCGAAGGCGATCAGTACCGTGCCGAGCAGCGCTGTCGCCGTCGCGACAGCGAGGCCGGTCGCGATCATCGCGCCGATCAGCCCGGTGTAGATCGGATGACGAACCAACCCATAAGGACCGGTGTCAATGACCCGGTGGCCTTCCTTGCGCGTGATCGCGTTCGACCAAAAACGTCCGAGATGAATTCGCGCCCACCATGTGAACAAGGTCCCTGCCAGGGTCAGGGCTGCGAGCAGATATGTCCCGCCAGTGCCGACCTGCCATAGCGGCTTCTCTCCGAGGACTGCCGCCGTCCAGGGCGTAAGCAGGATGGCCCCCACCAGAATGGGGATGCGGTAGGCCCGCGAGTCCCAGGTCCTGACGTGCTTTTCGGTTCGGCCGGAAAAGAATGAACCAACGCCCCAGCTGATGAGCCATGCGACCCAGATAAGCGCCAGCAATTGTGTGGGCCAGGTGGCGGTCCAGCCACTCCAGACGAAGGCTAGAAATTGGTTCTGATCATGCATCATAACTAAATCATATTCCTGATTGGACGGCGCTGGCAAACCCCGGGAAAGCCGAGGTCGAGACTGGATTTACAACCCCGGAGATTTGCCGCGGTCGCCGAGAAGATAAGCAATCGTGTCGCGCAATGCGGGTTCGATGGGGCGGGGCGCATAGCCAAGCTCGCGTTGCGCCTTTTCGATCGACAGTTCCGTCGCCCGCAACGCGATCCGGACGCCCTCAGCCGTCCCGGACGGCTGACGGTGCGTTACGTGATCGGATATGAACTCCAGCATGGCAGCGGCCAGTTCCGCCACTCGGCCGGGAACCGGAATTGAGACGTAGCGGCGGCCGCTGATCGTCGCCATCAGCTGCAGGATCTTCTTCAGCGAGATACTCTCGCCACCGAGAATGTAGCGATGTCCAATTCGTCCATGTTCCATCGCCAGAATCAGGCCTGCGGCGACGTCGCGCACGTCGACCAGATTCACGATGAAATCAAGATACAATTGAACGTGCCCGCTCAGGAAGTGCCGGAGCATGGCGGTCGGGGGCGTAAGGTTGTGATCGTGAGGTCCGATTGGCATCGTCGGTGTGCCGATGACCAGCGGAAATCCGGATGCCGCAGCTTGCGTGGCGAACTGCTCGGCGAGCATTTTCGAACGCGTATAGAGACCGGGCATTTCCTGGGGTGGCAGCAGGCTGGGCTCGCCGGCTGCACCTTGTGACGGCGATGGTCGGAAAAGTATGGATTCGGTCGAGCAATGCAGGAAGCGCGCAATCCCTCGCTTGCGCGCGGCCGCGATTACGACTTCCGTGCCGTGGCAATTCACCGCATAGAAATCGCTCTTCTTAGGTATCCACATACCCGGAAGGCCGGCAAGGTGATAGACCTCGGCGACGTCGCGGAGCGCCTCGTCCACCCGATCCGGATCAAGCACCGAACCCGCGACATATTCGACCTCCGGGACGGCGCAGGCCGGAGGACGAAGATCCAGAACCCGCACCTGTCGACCGCCCGCAGCGAGCGCCGACACGAGGTGCTGTCCGATAAAGCCGGTGCCGCCAGTGACAAGTACCCGGGTCATGAATGTGGCAGCGGCTCGACCTGATGTTCCTCGACATAGCGTGAAGGGCCGCGCGGCGATTGCGGCGGAACTCGCTCGATGATCGCCGCCAGATCGTGCCGAAAACCAAGCGCGATGAATAATTTCGCCATCACGAACATCGGCCCGAGCAGCAAATGCGTTGGGTGATCCACCAGCGCCGGCTTTCGACGTTCGAACACCCGATGTCCGACAACCTGAAAGCTGACGCCGATCACGATCAATACGGCCGTGATCGACCACACGGTGACCGGACTGGCATAGTGCACGATCATCGCAGCGGTTGAAAGCAACACGACAGCAGCGCCAAGAATCGCCGTTCCGAGGGCTGCGTCGAGCAACAACCAGTAGACCAGGACCGGCAAGACCATGATGGGCGCCATGGTCGTGTAGGCGCCCAGCGCGTGAACGGGCCACAGGCTGAGGGGGAGAATTGCGGCCAGGAACAAGGACAGGATGCCAAACACGTGCATCGCGCAATTCCAGGGATCGCGGTGATATTCCACGTAGTCCACAAGCTGGCGCTTGAAAAAGGCATTCATTGAATGGGCTCGCTACAACTTTCGCGCGCGCGAAACAATCCAAAGGACTGATGTCATAAAATCGGACAGTGCCGCTTCACCGCCATGGCCGGTACTTAAACTTGGGATCAGCCCGAAGTCAAATAACGTCCGTGATGTTCCTATGTCGCGTTTTCCTCTGTCGCAACAGGCAATTCCGCCTTTAACGCGCGATTCCGCCCTCATGCATGAATAAGGCGCCACGCAATCGCGCCAATCGCGCCCAACCAGAGAAGGATAGCGGCACCGGCCTGAATCCCAAAGCCTGGTCCGCGCTTGTTGGCAGCTCTTGAGTAGCCGGTCATATAAAGGATTCGGCCGGCGATCCAGACGAGACCAAGTGCCGCTGCGATCGCATCGCTGATGTAGATCGCAAACAGCCAGAGCGAGGGCAGGAAGATCGGCAGCCATTCCAGCGTGTTCATTTGCACGCGAAACACCCGCTCGAAGTCGGGATTTCCGGATATCGCCGGCGCCTTGATGCCGAATGTGGCACGCGCCTTCGCGACCTGCACGCTGGTCAGGAAATAAAACAGGATCGCCAGGCAGGTGACGAGTGCCGTGAAGTGAAACATCACGAGAATCCCTCTTTCAGGAGCGGTGTCGTTGGCTCAATAGCCCGTCATCTCCAGATATCCAACCCCGTTGTGGCTGCCCGCAAAACCGATCGGCCCTTCCCAATAGGGGAAGCTCGTTCCCATCCAGCTCCTCGCATTCAGGGGCACACACGAGATCGCCAGCGCCAGAGCTGGAATTGCAATATCCCAGGTGGTCGGGATTTTACGCCCTTCGATTCCGGTCAAAGCCTTCGGCGTCATCGTGATATCGGTGGATGCGATCTGCCGGGATTTGCCATCCGGCAAAAACCATTTGCCGGAAGCGTAGTTCTTGCCGTCGGTCTGGCGCAGCCGAAACAGCATGAGCTTTTCGCCGGAGTTGAAATGCAGAGACAGCCAGTCCCACCCGGTTTGATCGGAGGCGAGCGGCTGGCTGCTCCACTCGCGGTCCATCCAGGCCTGTCCGGTGACTTTAACCGCCCTGTCGTCGATGGTGAGGCTGCCGGTCGCCCTGAAATAGGGCTGGCTGAAATAATACGAGGCCTGTCCCCGTTCCGACTTCCGGCTGTAGCCGGCCTCTCCCTGCAGCACCAGCGCGTGATCGGCATCGAGCCGCAGCGCGTAGGCGAAGTCCGCGCCCGAAGCGCTGAGTTCGAGCGGCGCCAGCGTGTCATCGCGCATGTTGTCGAGCCCGCGCATTTGCCATGCGTCGATCCAGGCCCGATATGGCTGTGTCTCGACGCCGGCCTGGCCGACGCCGCCGCGGGCGAAGGCTTCGCTGTAGCGGTGGGTGTCGGCGCGCGTGACGGCCGCGTGTCCCATCCAGATCTGCTGATTGGCCCATCCTTCCAGCTGTGCGCCCGGACTCATGGCCTGACGAAACAACGTCCATTGCGCGCCATAGGCCGCACCGGTTGGATCCGCGAGATTTGCGGTCACGTACCACCACTCGATGCGATAGTCCGGATGCGGGCCATGATCGGCGGGGAAGGCAAAGGTCTTGCCCGGGATCACCGGCGCGAAACCGTCGCCGCCCATGCCAAGCCCGGCGAAGCCCTGCGCAAATCCGGGCTTGCGGTCGAGGGCGAGAAGAAGTGCGCCGCCGGCGAAGGCGCGACGGGATATCCGAAGCCTATCGTTCATCGGCGAAAATCTTGATGAGGGCCGCCGGCTGCATCCGCGCCAGCTTGAGGACGGGAATCAGCGTGGCAACCAGCGAAGCCGCCATGGCCACGCCGAGAAGTTGAAGCAATTGCAGCGGGAAGACGTGAAACGGCAGCCGCCATCCGAACGCCTTCACATTCACCACCGCGATCAGGCACCAGGCGACCAACAGGCCGAGCGGCAGCGCGAGCAGCGCCGTGATCAGCGCGACCGACATGGTCTTTAAGAGCTCGATGGCCGCAAGCTGGCGCCGCGTGATTCCGATGGCCCAGAGCGGCGCAAGCTGTGGCAGCCGGGAATTGCCAAGGGTGAGCAGGCTCGTCAGCAAAGCGACGCCGGCGATCCCCAGCGTGAAGGCGTTTAGCGCCGTCGTCACCGCGAAGGTCCGGTTGAAGATACGCGTCGACTCAGCCTTCAACGTCGCCTGATCCACGAGGTTGCGGCCATCAAATCCGAACTTGTCCTGCAGCGCCGACATCAGCGCCGGAACCGCGGCGCGGTCGACACGCAGGCCCAATCGGGTGAGCGGGATATCAGGAAAATGCCGGGTCAGCGCGGCGAAATTGACGGCAATCTGACCCTTCGGATTGCCGTAGTCCGCGTAGATGCCGACCACCTCGAGCGTCCAGTTTCCTCCGGGTGCGGGTACCTCGACCTGATCGCCGATGGTGAGTTTCATGCGTCGCGCCAATTGTTCGCTGACGAAACCGGCATTGCCGGGGCGAAGTCGGTTCCAGGCATTGTCGGCGGATTGCAGTAACGGCCAGCGATCGCGATAGGTCGCGTGATCGGCAAGGCCGAGAACCTCAACCGGCGCTCCTCCGATCCGGGTTTCGGCTCGGCCGCCGGGCAGGATCGCCGCGACGTCGGGGCGCTCACGGAGCCACGCCGTGATGGCTGCTCCTTGCGCATCGTCGGATGCGTTGATGTAAACGTCTGCCGCCAACCGTCCGTCAAGCCAACCGATGAAGGTCCGGCTGAAGGTTTCGACCATGGTGCCGACGCCAACATTGACCGAGAGCGCGAGCAGCAGCGCCATGAGCGCCAGCGACAATCCCGAAAGCTGTTGACGGCTGTCGGCCCAGAACCAGACCGCGAGCGCGCCATGCGCCCGCCGCTGGCCCTGGGCAAGGATCAGCTCCAGCAGCGCAGGCAGCCCAAGTGCGGCACCCAGCAGCATCGCCGCGAGCACCGCGAAACCTGAAACAAGGGATTCGCCAAGCCAAAGAAAGCCGGCGGCGGCGGCGAACACGGCGAGGGCAACCGTGCTTTGAAGGATCAGCCATCTGTGCTGCGCCTGGTGCCACGCATAAGGCTGCGCCGCGGCCAGCACTGAAAGGCGGATTGCCTTCAGGAGGCTTGCGCTCGCGGCCAGCAGCGCGCCGAGCACGCTGATGGCGAGGCCCGCGATCCACCACTCGGGCTCGAGCGTGAGCTGTCCCGGAATCTGCGCGCCATAAAGCCCGCGCAACGATGCTGCGACATCGGGAAGCAGCGATGCCGCCATCAGGT
This sequence comes from uncultured Alphaproteobacteria bacterium, assembly GCA_963753875.1. Classification (GTDB taxonomy): domain Bacteria; phylum Pseudomonadota; class Alphaproteobacteria; order Rhizobiales; family Xanthobacteraceae; genus Bradyrhizobium. Next base: position 142,270 of record CAVWDY010000034.1, read on the forward strand.
AGCCGCAAACCAGACCCGCAATGCCCGCAACCAGCGCCAGCGATATCAGCTCGAGCACCAGCACCGTGTTCAGCCGACGCGCGGATACCCCGCAGGCACGCAAGGTTCGCAGCATCGGCAGGCGTTGCTCGAATGCAAGGCCGATCGCGGAGTTGACGATGAACAACCCGACGAAGAACGACAGCAGGCCAAATGCCGTCAGGTTCAGATGAAAACTGTCGGTGAGGCGTTCGAGATCGCTTTCCGCGTCCGGCTCGACCAGGCGGAGCCTGTCGCCGGCGACATTTTCGAGCGGGGTGCGACCGCCTTTGGTCTTGCCGATCAGGAGCCGGGAAACCCGATCGGGCATTTTGAGAAGCCGCTGGGCGATGCCGATATCGACCACCATGATGCCGGGAACAAGTTGCGCGGCCACGCGAAGCGGCGGCAGCAAGGTGCTGCCGCTCGCCAGCGGCGAGGCGCCTTCCGGCAGGCCAAGCTCGGAAAGCGTCTCGGGCGCCACCAGGGTTTCTCCCGGCGGCGTGACAAAGGATTGCAAGCCTGCTCTTCCAATCGCCGGCGCATTGCCAACTTCGGCCGGTAGCGTGACAGGCTCGATACCGAGCAGCCGGAACGTCCGTCCGCCGATCTGGACGCGGCCCTCGAGAACGGGAGACACCGGCCAGCCGGCGCGGCGCAGATCGATGAAGAGTTGCTGGCCGAAAGTGGCGCCGTTGCGGCCGACCAAAGCCGCCGTTCTGGCGCCACCGAAAGTGGCGGCCGCGCGGTCGTAACTGTTTCGAGCCTGCTGATTCAGCGCCTGCACGCCGCTCCATAGCGCGGTCGCCGAAATCAGGCCGATCAGCAATGTGGCGAGCTGCATCGGATGCCGCCGCCAATGACTCAACAGGACCTTGAGAATCCACAGGATGCTTTTCACGCGATCAACCCCGCGCTGAGGTTGACGTGACGGTCGAGCGTGGCCGCCAGCCGCGCCGAGTGGGTTACCATCAGAAGGCCGCAGCCGGTTTGCGCGACCAGATCGCGGGTGAGGGCAAGAACGCCGTCCGCGGTCGCCTCATCGAGATTGCCGGTGGGTTCGTCGGCGAGCAGAAGCAGCGGCTTGACCGCCAGCGCACGGCCGATCGCGACCCGCTGTTGTTGTCCGCCGGACAATTGCTCGGGGTAGCGGTCCAGAAGGCCGCCGAGCCCCAATCTCTCAACGAGCTCGGCATGCCAGGCCGCGTCGTGGCGGCCGGCAATGCGAGACTGAAACGCGAGGTTATCCCTCACATTGAGGCTCGGGATCAGATTGAATTGCTGAAATACCAGACCAAGCCGGTCGCGCCGCAATGCCGCCAGGCCGGCATCGCTGAGATCCGAAATGGGTGTGTCGGCGAGCCTGATCTCGCCGCCGTCGGCGCGATCGAGGCCCGCGATCAGATGCAAGAGCGTGCTCTTGCCGCTACCGGATTCGCCGGTCAGCGCGACGCGCTCGCCGGCGGCGACGTTCAGGTTCACCCCGCGCAATACGGCGATTCGCTCTCCGGCGGAACGATAGGCCTTGGTCAGATTGCGAACGCTCAGCACGATCTGGTTGCCGGTTGTCATGCGAAGCGTGTCACCATGGGGGCCCCTTTGATGATTGTTCAACATACCAAGACCATAGCTGGAGATCACGGTTTCAAACATGGCGGCGACGCGATCGTGATCCTTGGCCTTCGTCCGAGACGGGTCGGGAAGTCCGAGAGCAGGCGCGTTCCGGCCAAAATGCCCCGTTGCATTGCCTGATCCGCCTTGGGTAGCATCAGGTCGACCGATCCAACAGAGCCAGCAAAACGATAAAACGAAAAAGCGACGGGAGGGAACGACCATGACCACGCCACCGGCTCCCAAAGGTGCCTGGAGGATCACGTTCCTGCTGTTTCTCTTCATGCTGGTGAATTTCGCGGACAAGATCGTGGTCGGTCTCGCCGGCGTGCCGATCATGACCGAGCTGAAGCTCGAGCCGGAGCAGTTCGGCTTGCTCGGCTCGGCGTTCTTCTTCCTGTTTTCGATCGCGGCCATCGCCGTCGGATTCCTGGTCAATCGCACCGAGACGCGCTGGGTGCTGCTGGCGCTGGCGGCCATTTGGGCGCTGGCGCAGTTCCCGATGGTGGGCACGGTCAGTTTCTCCACGCTGTTGATCTGCCGCGTTATCCTCGGCGCCGGCGAGGGGCCGGCGGGTTCGGTGGCGGTGCATGCGATCTACAAATGGTTCCCCGATGAGAAGCGAACCCTGCCCACAGCGGTGCTCTTGCAAGGATCGGCGTTCGGCGTCATCCTCGCGGTGCCGGCGCTGAACTGGTTGATCGTCAATTACAACTGGCATTATGCGTTTGGCGCGCTCGGCGTTGTTGGTCTGATGTGGGTGGTGGCGTGGTGGATCCTGGGCACAGAAGGCCCGTTGGCTGAAACCTCTGTGACGGCGGATGCGGAGCCCCGCATTCCCTATTTCCAGCTTCTGACCTCGCGGACCTTTATCGGCTGCTGCGCCGCGACCTTTGGCGCCCACTGGGCGCTGTCGCTGGGGCTGACCTGGTTCACGCCCTTCATCGTCAAGGGGCTCGGCTTCTCGCAAAAGGACGCGGGCTGGATTTCGATCCTGCCATGGGTGTTTGGTGCCGTTGTCGTGCTCCTCACCGGATGGACGTCGCAGGTGCTGATGGCGCGCGGCGTTTCTACCCGCGGCGCGCGCGGGGTGCTTGGCGCGGTCCCGCTGATCGTCGGCGGATCAATCCTTGCCGTTCTTCCGTATATGGAGGGCGCGGGGCTCCAGATCGCCCTGCTGGTGATAGGGTCCGGGCTTTGCGGATCGATTTATGTGGTCTGCCCGCCGATGCTCGGGGAGTTCACGCCGGTGTCCCAGCGCGGCGCCGCGATCGCGATCTATGGGGCGATCTACACGCTTGCCGGTATTTTGGCGCCGTCGGTGATGGGCAGCGTGATCCAGCGCGCGTCAGGGCTGTTGGACGGCTACTTGACCGGTTTCACCATCAACGCCGTCATTTTGATCGCGTCCGGCTTGCTCGGCCTGCTGCTGCTTTGGCCCAATACCGAGCGTGCGCGTTTGACGGGCGAGGCGCGGCAACCGAAATTCGCCTGACCGATCCGCTCCGGATGATAATCACGGGTGCATCATCCTTGCGTTAGACTCCGCTTGTCCTTCGTGTGGGCCCCGCTCGGTGACGAGCGCGAGCAGGACCGTGAGGACCATGAACACGACTGAAGCGCCGAACACCCAATGCGGCAGGTTCTGGTCCATGATCCAGCCGAACAGCAGCGGACTGATAATACCGCCGATGTTGAAGCCGGTTGAGACGATGCCGAAGGCCCGCCCCGCCGCGCCCGATGGCGCCGCGTTGCGGACCAGCATATCACGCGAGGGAGCGATCACACCGCCGAGGAATCCCGCCGCGGCCATTGCCGCCAGCAACAGCGGCGGCGGCAAGATGACCGTCGCGATCATCAGCACGATGACAGCGTTGACCGCAAAGCAGGCGGCGGCCACCTGTCCGTGGCGTCTTGTGTGGTCGGCGAGAAATCCGCCTGCCAGCACGCCAATCGCGCTAGCGCCGAGAAACCCGGTCAGCGCAATATTGGCGACCGGGAATGTCACGCCGTAGCCGCTCATCAGCGCAACAAGGCCGAAATTGCCGATCCCCGCATTGGACAGGCTCAGCAGCGTGAAAAAAATCGTCAGCACGATGAGGGCGGGCGTGACGACGCTTCGCCGCCGCGCGTCTGCGCCAGCCATCTGGCGGTCCGCGGCGCTGGCATCGGGAATGCCGACGACGAGAAGAATTAGCGCGACAAGCGGTCCCACCGCGCCGGTCACGATCAATGCGCCGTGGCCTCCGATCGTAGCGACCAGAGTCGCCACGACGGCGGGCGCTACCGCGCCGCCGACGTAACCGGCGAAGGTGTGAATCGAAAAGGCGCGGCCCATGCGCGTCTCATTCATGTGGGCCGAGAGGATCGCATAATCGGCCGGATGATAGACACTATTGGCGAGCCCCAGCAGCACGGCGCTGGCGATCAGCCAAGGGTAGCTCAGATGCAGGCCGAGCACGATCAGCGCGAGGCCGCCGAGCGTAAGGCCCATCAGCAGGATTTTGCGGGCGCCGATATGATCGGCAAGATAGCCGATCGGCGCCTGCGTCAGGCCGGATGTGACGGCGAAGACGGTCAGCGCAAAGCCGAGCTCAATGTAGCCGACGCCGAGCTCCGCCTTGAGAAAGGGGAACAGCATCGGCAGTACCAGCATGTGGAAATGACTGACCCAATGGGCCGTCGAAATCGCGGCCAGCGTGCGCAGCTGCTCGTCCGTCTTTGCATGTTGCGGTGCGGCCAAAATGTCGGCCATGTCCGATTTACCTTCCGTTTGCTGGCGAAACTATCGGCCCGGTTGGTTATTTGTCCATGAATACGGCTGCATGGCAGCCCTCAAAACGCCGCCGGAAACGGCGCGCCGGATTAATGCGCCGGAAACATCGCGAGTTTTTCAAAATCTCAGAGCGGCTGGTCGTCCTCGCCATAGCGATCGCGCTTGGGCGTGGCAATGTCGCCATCCTCGACGTCGTCATCCTCGGCGGCTTCAGGCGGCGATTTCTTTGATTTGCCGTCATCCTTGCCGGGAAGGTCGTTCTTTTTGCCAGTTCCGCCCATGTCACTCCCTTTGGCCGGGTCAATCGGTGTCTTGCCCGATCATCCGGTCACGTCGGCGACCTCATTCTCACCGTCTTTGAGACGCTATAGTAACGGTAATCGGACAATTTTTTCCGCCTTTTTCCGACGTTCAGTGTAAAGGGAGGCGCAACCAGAGCATGATCCGGAAAAGTGGGAACCGGTTTTCCGAAGAGATCATGCTCAGAACAGACAGATGAGATCATGATCCGGTTTAATCGGATCATGATCTAGGAGCTACACGTGAAGAAGCCCAAGATCGAAGTGGAAGAACAGCCGCCACGCAAAATCATTCGTGCCGACAAAGCGCCGACATCAGGCTATTCGCTTGTCGTGGACGGACACTTCAAATCGCACCACGATACGGTCGAGGCCGCCGAAGAGGCGGGCATGGCTTTGAAGAATCAGTTCCAGATGCTTCAGGTGCAGGTTTACGACGCCGCGACCAAGACGCGATCGCTGATCGAATGGCCCGCGCCGGCGTAAGGCATATCCGATCCGAAGGCCGCCTGAGCGCCACGTGGTAAGGCGCTTTCTCTCGGGACAAGTATTCTCTCGGGACAAGCATAAGGCGTTTGCCCGGAGAGATCCGGTCAACCAGGGAGGTTCAAGTCCGGCGCCCGCCGCTTTGCTGTCCCGCCAGCCAATCAGACAGCGCCGGACCTTTTTCTCCCGATTTTTTCGCCTTGGCACGCGCCTTCTTGGGCGCTGCGGCCGGGCGCGGAGGTTCAGCGGCCTCGCGGGCGAGCCGCAATGCTTTCAGCCGCGCCATATTGTCGGTCACCGCCTTCAGCGCGGCGTCGCGCTCGGCCATGCCGGTCTTGGCTCCGCTCGCCGCGTGGGCGATCTTGTTGAAACGCGCATCGGCGCGGTTGCGATCTTCTTTTGTCATTCAGATTATTTTCTTCTTCCTGGGTTTGGCCTTGGCTTTGGGTTCCGCCGGCTTGTCGCGGTCGGCGGCTTCCTTGGCCAATCGCATCGCCCGCAGGTTCGCCGTCCGCTTCCGTATGGCGATGTCGGCGGCCGCGATCTCGGCCATGGCCTTGATGCCGTCGGCGTCCTGCGCGAGCTTCCGATTTAACCGGATCTCTTTCAGTTCGGCAGGACTTTTCGGTTCGTCACTCATCGGATACCTCGAAATTCACCGCGCCTCGTCGCGCGATGATCCATTTCATAACTTTATCATGCATTGGGCGCAAAGGGGCATCTTTAGGGCCAGAGCCGCCGGAAAACAGCGCTTTTCAGGTCAAATCAGCGGTCTCGGTGAAGGCCGGCTGGCGCTGCGCGACCGGATCAGGACGGTCGCGCAGGCATCATGAAGAGATCTTTGGTCAGAACGTCGCCCCGGCCTTTACCATGAAGGTGCGGCCCGGCAGCGGATAGGCGCTAAACCGGCCCTCGGTGAAGGTGCTTGCTATCGCATAATCGTAATACAACGCATTGAATACGTTGTTGGCGCTCAAAGACCAGAAGAACCGGTCATATTCCCCGCCCAGCTTGAAGTCGACCGTCGCGTCAGCCGGAATGAGTCCTTGGGTATTGGCCTGGTCGTTGTCCATGCGGCGGGTGCCCCAGTAACGCACCGTTGCGTCAGCGACCAAATATTTTTGCCAGATATTCCAGCTCACACCGGCGCTGGCCGTAAAACGCGATACCAGTGGAATGTCATTGCCTGCAAAGGGCCCCTCGCGAAATATCGCGCGGGTATAGGCAAAGCCGCCGCGCAACAGCACGCTGTCGCTTGCACGCAAAGATGCGCTGGTCTCAGAGCCGTAGCGGCGGGTCGGATCCAGATTGGTGTCGACGAAATTCACGGGGTCGAAATGAATCTCATTGGTCAGATCCATGTTGTAGATGCTTGATTGCATCTCGAACATGCCAGCCTTGACGCGAAACCCGCCTTCGACATCATTTGACGTCTGTATTTTGAGATTGAAATCCTTGGCGGGCGAAGCAAATGGACCGACCCCGACTCTCTCGTCGATATTTGGCGTTCGAAACGCGCTCGCGGCGCGGCCGAAGATCGCAAAAATCTCATTGAAGCGATGTTCGATGCCGACGTGCAATGCATGATTTACTTCGCTCGTATTCAGCGGCGCAGCCTGGGTGTCGCACGAAAACTCCGCTGCGCACCCTGGGTCGTTGTTCAATAAATCTCTCGCGGTAACGCTGGTGCGCTGAATCCGGCCGCCGTATGAAAAGTCGGTGGTCGGAAGTATTCCAATAGTCTGCTGCCAATAAGCGCCAACGGATTGTTGCGAAAGATCGTAGCTATGGATTGGAATTGCGCCCTGCGCGTTCCTGTGATCCTGGACGTAGTTGTAGTCGTAGAAGTCGATACCTGTGAGAATGTTTGAGGGCAGGCCCAGTATCGAGTTCTTGACGTTTAGCCGGGGAGTTAGCGACCACGTCTGCAAGGTCGCGTTGACGAAGGAAAAGAAGAAGGGATCGCTGCCGGGCGCACCGAGGAAACCTGCCTGCGTCTGCTTGTTGCGGTAGCCGCCGTCCACGATGAGGTCGGCGCCGTTCCACAAACTCTTGGTGAAGCCACCGGTCGCGTTGGCATTCTGCTTGTTGCCAAAATCGAAGGGCGTGTTTGTGCCCCTTCGGTCGGTGACAAGCTCATTGAGTCCGATCGACGGATCGACCGTTCGTGGACCGGGAAATCTCAGTTGCTGATCGTCGCCGGATAAGTTGAAATAGGCAGTGAAACCGGGTGTGACGTAACGGACGTCGCCGATGCCGCTAATCTGGTCGAGCGTGTTGTTTGCTCGATATCCATCGGATTTGAATCCATTTCCGTAGAAGGAGGCCGACCACGGACCTGCGTTAACGGCAGTCGAGAACGAATTCGTGAGCTGGTTGAAAGAGCCAGCACCGGACTCAACTCGCATCGAGACCGGAGGACCGCCCGCGCCGGCCTTTGTGACGATGTTGATAACGCCGCCTATCGCGTTGTCGCCGTACAGTACGGCGCCGCTATTGCCGCGCGTGATCTCGATTCGCTCGATGGAATCGCGCGGGATGGTGGAAAGGTCGACGCCTTGCAAATCAAGGTCATTAAATCTACGTCCATTGATTAGTACCAGGGTATTGGAGCTGGCAAAGGCGCCAAAACCCCGCAGGTCAACCGTTGTTCCTGCGCCATTCACGCCGCCGTACAATGTGGTCAGTTGCACGCCCGGCGCCTGAGCGATGATTTCCTGTATGGTTTGCGCCGGCGAGCGCGCAATATCGGCTGCCGTGATGACGGTAGCGGATGAACCGACGATCCCGTTGAATTGCCGGTTCGTCGCTGCGTCGGTCGTTGGCGAGACATTCGGGCCGCTCGTTGACGAGGTGTTTGGCGCGGCGCGGCGCGATCCCGACCCTTCATCGCTGATGGGCTTGGCCCGGGTCCGGGTCTCGTCCACAGGTGGGCTGACCTCGATCGGTGGTAGCTGATCAGCAGCGGCCTGCTGCGCTTTGGCGGCGGTAATATCCAGAAAGAGAACAGGTATCAGCAAACTTGAAGCTAGCAGTAAGCGGCGGCGCCGCGGTGCGGCTTGGATGGTGGAAGACATGGTAAGGCCTCGGCATGACGTCAGTGGCACGTCACAGCGAACCAAGTCTCACCATCGTGCTTTCGCACCTAGGTGAAGCTAATGCCAGTACTCCCCGACCGACATCTTCGCGTGTGACCACGGCTGACGGCAGGTCTCCTGGCTCGCGGGTCAATACCCTTCGTCGCCTTCCCAGGACCGAGATTCCCAGTGGCATATGACGAAAGATTTGCCGCTTACAGTTGCGGGGGCAGCCACGGCATTGGAGAAAATTTCTCCGCACCGCATTCCCTTTTGATCCCCAAACAGGGGAACCGTCACGGCTATCTAGAATTGCGCCGGGCGAAGAGTCAATGGCATCATTAGGCCGCGAGCCTTCGCACATCATGGGGTACGCATTTTGTTCGCGGGTCCGCTTGTGCCGGACCTCAATCATTGTATGAGCATTGGGGCAGGGCGACGACGTCGCCGCCTGAGGACGAGGGATGAGCATTCAGAACGTCATGGCGACGGTCGACGTTGCAGGGCGCCGGCGCGCCGGCGTGATGTCCGCGCTCGTTGTTCTCGTCGTGCTGCTGCTGCTGGCCTCGCTTGGAATCGGCCCGGTGCGGCTGTCACCGCTGACCGTGCTCGACGCCTTGTTCGGCGGCGGCAGCGACGTGCAGCAGGTGATCGTCCGGGAAATCCGGCTGCCCCGCGCGATACTGGGATTCGCGATTGGCGCGATGCTCGGCCTTTCCGGCGCGGCGCTGCAGGGATTGTTGCGCAATCCGCTTGCCGCGCCCTCGCTGTTCGGCGCGCCGCAATCGGCCGCGTTCGGCGCGGTGCTGATCATCGCGCTCGGCCTTGCCGATGTGAGATCCTACGCGCTTCCGGTTGCGGCGATCATGGCCGCGTTCGCCTCGGTTTTCGTGCTGCTCGCGATCGCAGGCCGCAACGCCGGCCTGTTGATCCTGATCCTGGCGGGCCTTGCGATATCGAGCCTTGCGGGCGCCGCGACCGCGCTGGTGATGAATCTTTCGAGCAATCCGTTCGTGGTGCTCGAAATTGCATTCTGGCTGCTCGGCTCGCTGGAGGACCGCAGTTTCCGCCACGTCATGCTGGCGCTGCCGTTCATTGCCGCCGGCGCGATCATTCTATTGAGCCAGCGCAATGCCTTCCGCGCGCTCAGTCTTGGGGAGGAGACGGCGCAAAGCCTTGGCGTCGACGTCGCCCGGCTGCGGCTCCTGGTGATCTCGGGCGTTGCGCTCGGCGTCGGTGGCGCGGTCGCGGTGTCCGGTACGATCGGCTTCATCGGCCTGGTCGCGCCGCATCTGATGCGGCCGCTGATCGGACACGATCCGGCGCGGCTGTTGATTCCAAGTGCGCTCACCGGCAGCGCGCTGCTGCTGGCAGCCGATATCGCCGTGCGTATCATTCCATCGACCAGCGATATCAAGGTCGGCGTGCTGACCTCGATCATAGGCGTGCCATTCTTCCTCTATCTCATCATGCGCGAGCGGCGTGCACTCGGCGGAGGCGTCGCATGACAGCGTCAGCCTTTCTTACCGCGCAAGGTCTCGGCGTGACGCTGGCCGGCCGCGCCGTGCTGCATGACGTCTCGCTTTCGCTGTCGTCGGGACATCTGGTCGCGCTGGTCGGACCGAATGGCGCTGGAAAGACGACGTTGCTGCGTGCCTTGGCAGGTCTGGTGCCTGCGGATGGCTCCGTCCATGTCGGGGGCGACGCCTTGTCGTTGTTGCCGTTGCGCGCGCGCGCGCGGCGATTTGCCTATTTGCCGCAGGGCCACATCGTGCACTGGCCGCTGCCGGCTCGGGATATCGTGGCGCTCGGCCGCTATCCACATGGCGCCACCGACCCCGCGCGATTGACGCAGAGAGACACTGAGGCGGTGTTGCGGGCGATGCAGGCGGCCGATGTCGTCGAGCTCGGCGATCGTCGCGTCACGGAATTGTCCGGTGGCGAGCGCAGCCGCGTCGCGCTGGCGCGCGTTTTCGCCGTCGAGGCACCGGTGATTTTGGCTGATGAACCGACCTCCTCGCTCGATCCGCGCCACCAGCTCGACGTCATGAAAACCCTGCGCGCGGCCGCCGACCAAGGCACATTGGTGATCGTGGTGACCCATGATCTCGGGCTCGCCGCGCGATTCGCGGATATTGTCCTGGTGCTTTCGGACGGCCGTCTGGTGTCGCAGGGCGCCGCCACCGAGGCGCTGTCGGAGCAGGTAATGGCCGACGTGTTCCGCATCAGGGCCTATCGCACGGAGTATCAGCGCGAGGCCGTGATCGTTCCCTGGGCGGAGATCTAGGCAAGGCCATGCACCTCGGCGATATATCCCGTTTCTCCATTGCAGCGCTTGCGGTGCTTGCTGCCCTATCGCCTGATCCAGCGACGGCGGCCGGTCCGCGCATCGCATCGATGAATGTGTGCACGGACCAATTGCTGATCACGCTTGCGGATCCCGAGCAAATCCTTGGTCTCAGCCGCTATGCGCGCGAGCGATTTGAATCCTTCGCGGCCGATGATGCGCGCCGGTTTCCGACTCTGTCAGGCGGCGCGGAAGATATCCTGGTGCTCCGGCCGGATATCGTGGTGGCTAGCCTGTTCGACAAGCGATCGACGCGGGAGCTTTTGCAGGAGAAGGGGCTGCATCTCGTCGAATTCGCCGTGCCGCGCAACCTTGACGAAGTGAAAGCCCAGATGCGTGAGATGGGTGAAGTGGTCGGCCATCCCGATCGCGCGAGCGCGGAGATCACCCGGCTCGACGACGCGATCGCGCGGGCGCGTCAGGCCGTTGCGGCCAAGCACTACCGGGTGCTGCCCCTGTCCCGGCGCGGCTGGGTTACCGGCAGCGATAGCCTGCTTGGCTCATTGCTGGCCGAGACCGGGCTTTTCAACGCGGCGGGTGATCTCGGGATTACCTTCGGCGGTTTCGCCTCGCTTGAAGCAATCGTGAACCTGAAGCCCGATTTGATTGTTGTGTCCGAGGCTGGCGACCGTGCCGAGGATGACGGCCGCGCCTTCCTGCTGCACCCGGCGCTGGAGCGCTTCTATCCGCCATCAAGGCGCATCATCATTCCGGACCGGCTGACGGTGTGCGGCGGCGTGATGCTGGCTGACGCGCTGGACGTGCTGGTATCGGAGCTGAAGCGGGTGGAACAGTAGAAGGGGTATTCACCCCGTCAGCACCGGTCCGCCGGCTTTCTTCCAGGCATCTAAGCCGCCGGCGATATGCGCCGTGTTGGCCAGGCCCGCTTCCTTGGCGGCCGCGACCGCCATCGCCGAGCGCTCGCCGAAGGCACAGAAAAACACGATCCGCCGTCCGGTCGCCGCGGCGACTTCGCGCAACATCCCGCCGGACTGCAGGCTTTCGCCGATGCCGGGATAGGGCGCGTGCAGCGCGCCCGGCAGCATGCCATGCTTGGCGCGTTCGCTGTTTTCCCTGAGATCGACGAGCAGAATATCGGGGCGGCCGAGACTTTCGATCGCCTCGCGGGCCGTGAACGACTGCCCCTCTTTAGCGAGATCGTCCTGGTGCAGGCCCACATGCATGTTGGCCGGCACCGCGACATCCATCATCTTGGGGTTTGGCAGCTTCAGATTGCCCATCAGCTCGACATATTCGTCGACCGAGCGCACCTGCAGCCGCGGATTGTACCGTTTTTCCTCACCGATGGTGGAGACGGTGTCGCCCTTGTAGTCATGGGCGGGGAACACCATGGTCTCCTCGGGCAGCTTCAATAGCCGGTTGAAAATGGAATCGTATTGCGCCCGAGCGCTGCCGTTCTGGAAATCGGTGCGGCCGGTGCCGCGGATCAAGAGCGTGTCGCCGGTGAAGACCCGATCGCCCATCAGGAAGCTGTAGGAATTGTCGGTGTGTCCGGGCGTGTACATCACATCTAACGTGATGCCCTCGATCGTCACCTTGTCGCCCTCGGCGACCCGCATCGCCACCACGTCGGCCTTGCTCTGCTCGCCCATGATGGTGACGCAATGGGTGCGGTCGCGCAGCTCGCCGAGGCCGGTGACATGGTCGGCATGCAGGTGGGTGTCGACGGCCTTGACCAGTTTGAGATCAAGCTCGCGCAGCAACTGGCAGTAGCGATCGACCTTCTCCAGCACGGGATCGAGAATCAGCGCTTCGCCGCCGGCGCGGCTGGCCAGGATGTAGCTGTAGGTTCCGGAAACGCTGTCGAACAGCTGGCGAAAGATCATAGAGAACGGGTCCGCGCGTTGATTCCTGATATTATCACGCCAACCCGCCGCGCATAGCTCCGGTCGACAGGACACAACAGCGCACGGCCTTCCGCCTTCTGCATTGCGGGAAAGGCCTCATCCGGCGCCGTGATGCCGGGATTACCGTCGACGCCCCTTAACGTGACGCCGACACCGCGTGCACCCAACGGCTTGCCGGAGCCAAGATAGCTGGCAAAGACGTCCCACACCGGGGTTCCGCGCTGCTCATTGACCGACGCCCAACTGGCCACTTTGTAGTTCTTGCCGGCCTCGATCGAACGGCCGTTATTGTGAAGGTTTGCGTACGCCAGCCCCCGTGCGCGCGGGCGCCACCATCCCGGCACCCTGCGTAGTGTTGGCAATTCCAGTGCCCTGCCACAAATCGCCGCCATCAAGCAGCAGGGAGCGGCCTGCGCCTACGTCGCTGCGCAAACGCTCGATCGGCTCTCTCCTGGCGGGTTCAAGCGAAAGCCTGCCCCGCACTTGATGCGGGGCGGGCACCGGTTCACGCGACGAAGATCGCGGCATACACCAAACCCGTTATTGGATCTTCACCCTGGTGGTATCGGTCTCGCCCTTGTTGTCGATCCATCTGACTTTCAGATCGCCGCCCTTGTTGCCGCCCTTGAAGCTGAACTTGACGTAGGGGTCCTTGGAGACCGCCGTACCCCAATCGGCGACGAACACCTTCCTGCCGTCATATTCGAAGGTCAATTCCTGGATGAAGTGCGCCGGAATGAACTCACCCTTGGCGTCCCTGACGAAGCCGGACTCCATCGGATGCCGGATCAGCGTCTGGACGTTGGTAGTCTCTCCGTTCGCCATCGCGCGCACGCCTGGGTTCGTCGGTGAGAATGGCGATGAGATCGTTGCGGTCGGGATATTTGCTTTTGATATCCTTCAGCGCCGGCCGATGGTGCCGGGAAGATCGCCGCCCTTGATCTCATGACAGCTCAGGCAGTTTCCCTTGCCGCGATCGAAAGCCAGTCTTTGACCCTCGGCCACGCCGGATTGCGCGCCGGCCGTCATTGGAAAGGCAGCGCCGATCACGAGGGCGCATGCGAGCGCCGGCAGCGGCAAGGACCTGGTCGAGGAATGGTCGGTCAAGGCGCGGTTCCCGCGATGATTGGCCTGGAATATAACCGGTCAAAGCATAAACGCTATTGGCTGACAACGCCGGCGGCGGACAAGGGTCGCGGTGCCCCGGAAACGTCGGATATCCGCGGCTTCGCGGCATAATTTGGGGCTTGGCGGTTCGCGCCGTGGCAGGCTAAAGCCGAAAGGTCTTCGCCAGCAAATCAGGGAGCCTGTCGTGGCTGAATATGTCGTTGAATTCGGCAAGGATGGCCGGCCGATCGAACCCGACGGTCGCCTCGACGCGCCGGCATTTCACCGCAACCATCAGGCGATCCGGGCCGTGCTGCAGCGATTCTTTGCCGGCAAATCCGGCGATGTGGTGGAGGCCGGCAGCGGCACCGGCCAGCATGTGGTCGATTTCGCCCGCCATTTCCCCGAAATCACCTGGTGGCCGAGCGATCTCAATCCGCAGCACCTCAAAAGCATCGAAGCGTGGCGAGCGCATGCGCAGCTACCGAATATCCGCATGCCGCTGCGCATCGATTTGTCGGATCCCACCTGGTGTCCCGAGATGCACGACGGAAGCGGCCCCGGCGCGTTGCTGGCCGTGTTCTGCGCCAACGTCATTCATATCGCGCCGTGGCGCGTTGCCGAGGGGCTGTTTGCCGGTGCCGGGCGCTACTTGCGCCCCGACGGGCGGCTGTTTCTCTACGGTCCGTTCAAGCGCGGTGGCCAGCACACCGCCATCAGCAATGCGGTGTTCGATACAAGTCTTCGTGAAGGGAATCCCGAATGGGGCGTGCGCGATATCGAGGCCCTGGAAGAGCTGGCGGCGAATGCCGGTCTCTCGCTTCACGAGATCGTCGAGATGCCGGCCAACAATCTTATTCTGGTGTTCGGCCGATCGAAGACAGCTTGAACAGGATGCATAGCGCGCGCCCGTTTGCGTCGGTTGATCGAGCGGGTGCCTCGCTTCATAGTACGAGGAATCAACAAGGCCCTGACTGCATCTGGCCGCCTTTGGGTGGAAATTGCCGATGATCGACATGACCGCCGCTGACGGAATTTCCGGCGACGTCCGCGTCCGTTCCAACGTAGTGCGCCTGGCTGCGGCGCAGGCGCTGACCGGCGCGAACTCGGCGGTCATCTTCGCCACCGGCTCGATTGTCGGGGCGACGCTGGCGCCGGATGTCTCGTTCGCGACTGTCCCGATCTCGATGTATGTGCTCGGGCTTGCCGCCGGCACCTTGCCGACCGGCGCCATCTCACGCGCCTATGGCCGCCGCGTCGCCTTCATCATCGGCACCGGCTGCGGCGTGCTGACCGGCTTGCTCGGGGCCTTCGCCATCCTGCGCGGCTCGTTTCCGCTGTTTTGCTGTGCGACGTTCCTCGGTGGGCTGTATGGCGCGGTGTCGCAATCCTATCGCTTTGCGGCCGCCGATGGGGCGAGCGCGGAATTTCGTCCGAAGGCGGTATCGTGGGTCATGGCCGGCGGCGTGTTCGCCGGCGTGCTCGGCCCGCAGCTTGTGCAATGGACGATGGATGTCTGGTCGCCCTATTTATTCGCCTTCAGCTTTGTGGTGCAGGCCATCGTTGCGCTGATCGCGATGGCCGTCCTCGCAGGTGTCGATGCGCCGAAACCCGCACCGTCGGATCTGCGCCGGGGCCGTCCGCTGTTCGAGATCGCGCGGCAGCCGCGGTTCATCGCAGCGGCGTTGTGCGGTGTCATCGCCTATCCCATGATGAATCTCGTCATGACGTCGGCGCCGCTGGCGATGAAAATGTGCGGATTGAGCGTCAGCGATTCAAATTTCGGTATCCAGTGGCATATCGTTGCAATGTACGGACCAAGCTTCTTTACTGGTTCCCTGATCGCGCGTTTTGGCGCGCCAAGCGTTGTCGCGGCGGGCCTGCTGCTCGAAGCCGCTGGCGCAACGATCGGTCTCTCCGGCATGACGGCAATTCATTTCTGGTCTACCCTGATCGTGCTGGGTATCGGCTGGAATTTCGGCTTCGTCGGGGCTTCCGCGCTGGTGCTGGAAACGCATCGGCCGCAGGAACGCAACAAGGTTCAGGCCTTCAACGATTTCCTGGTGTTCGGCACGATGGCGGTGGGGTCGTTCTCCTCCGGCCAGCTGCTGGCGAATTACGGCTGGTCGGCGGTGAACCTGGTGGTGTTTCCGCCGGTGCTGCTGGGACTGACGGTGCTGGCGGTGGCCTCGTTTGCGAAGAAGCGGCGGACGGCATCGCAGCAGGTTTCGGAATTCCTCGATCCGGGCATTTGATTGGTGAGCCAGTGCGATCATGCCGGCGCGATCGAGCGCTATTACACCGAGGATTCCAGTATGCAGGAAAACACGGCGCCGCCGCGCGTCGGTCGCGACGTGCTGGTCGCCCGCGAGCGAGCCGCGTTGGCACGGATGTCGCATATCTATTCCAAGGCAATATCGTCAGTGCTCGAAGGCGATCACGTCGCCATTCACTGGATTTTCGAATTGACGGAAAAATCCGGCCTGGTGCGCCGGTTTGACGAGGTGAGCCTGCAGGAATGGCGCGGCGACAAGATATTCCGCGAGCGCTTCTTCTACGATCCGACCAAAATCGTGACGTGACGACCGCATAGTTCGGCATTGGCCGAAGCATTGCGGCCTGCGATCGGCTAGCGTGCGGTGGTATCACTCCGAACAAGAACTCACGTGGACGCGTCAAGTCACATCAAAGTCGACGAAACCTCCATCCGTTACGATGGCTGGCGGATCGTCGCGGTGTGCTTTTGGGTGGCCATCTTCGGCTGGGGCCTCGGCTTCTACGGCCAGACCGTCTATGTCGCCGAATTGCACCGCCTGCGCGGCTGGCCGACCTCGCTGATCTCGTCCGGCACCACGTTCTTCTATTTGTTGGGAGCGCTGCTGCTCGTCTTCGTCAGTGAAGCGATCCGGATCTTCGGACCGCGCAACTGCCTGCTGGCGGGCGTATGTGCGATGGCTGCCGCCGCCCTCCTGATTGGCCGGGTTACCGAGCCCTGGCAGCTCTACGCCGCCGATGCCGTGCTTGCCTTCGGCTGGGCGGGGACCAGCATCGGCGTCATCACCAATACGCTCGGTCTCTGGTTCGACCAGAAGCGCGGCATGGCGATCAGCCTGGCGCTGAACGGCGCAAGCTTCGGCGGCATTATCGGCGTGCCGCTGCTGGTGGTCGCGATCGGTCGCTTCGGATTTTCAGGCGCCATGATGTTGGCCGCGATCGTGATGCTTGCTTCGACTGTCCCCGTCATCCTGATTTTAGTCGGGCGACCGCCGGCCCATCGCGTTGAGACGGAATTGCCGGCCGCGGAAACTTCGTCCGCTTCGCGGATACGCGCGCTGGCGTTGCGTAACGTCGCATTCCTGACCGTATCGATTGCGTTCGCGTTGGTGCTGTGCGCGCAAGTCGGGTTCGTCGTCCATCTGATAACATTTCTCGATCCGGTGATCGGACGCGAGCACGCGGCGATCGCGGTCGCGGTGTTGACGGCGATGGCGGTGGTCGGCCGCGTACTGTTCTCGACCGTGATCGATAGGCTCAACCAGCGGCTGGCATCGGCGCTATCATTTGCAAGTCAGACCGTGGCGCTGGCGGTCATCATCAACTCACGCGATGAGACGCTGCTGATCGGTGCCTGCGCGCTGTTCGGATTCTCGGTCGGCAATATGATCACGCTGCCTTCCCTGATCATACAGCGCGAATTCGACCCGCGCTCGTTTGGTGTGCTTGTCAGCCTGGCCACGGCGATCACCCAGGTCACCTATGCGTTCGGCCCGGGGATCATTGGGCTACTGCGCGACGCGTCAGGGAGCTATACCTTGCCGTTTTACGGCTGCATCGGGCTTGAGCTGACCGCGGCGGGGTTGATCATGGTACGCGGAAGGTCAAGCGCGTAGCCGGATGAGGGCTATGCCACCCGTTGCCGCAATAGATCCTCAAGATCGAGCCAGTGCGTGAACATCGCGAGCGAGCCGTCAGACTTGCGCGGCCATTGCGCTTCAGGCCGGTCCCAGTACAGTTCGACGCCGTTTTCGTCGGGGTCGCGCAAATAAAGCGCTTCGCTGACACCATGGTCGCTGGCGCCGTCAAGCGGAATTCCCGCACTCATCACACGGTGCAGTGCGTCCGCGAGCGCGGGGCGGGTGGGGTAAAGTATCGCCGTGTGAAACAGCCCCGTCGTTTCCGGTGGCGGCGGGTGGCCGCCTTTGCTTTCCCAGGTGTTCAACCCGATGTGGTGGTGGTAGCCGCCCGCCGAAATGAACGCCGCGCCGGAACTTAAGCGTTGCGTCAATTCGAAGCCGAGCACGCCGCAATAAAATCCCAGCGCGCGATCGAGATCGGCCACCTTGAGATGAACATGCCCGATCCGCGTTCCCGCGATGATGGGTGGATTTTGGGGCATGGTCACTCCCTGCCTGGCGGTTGCTTCGCTTTCGATCTGTGTAACGGCCATCCGTTACGCAAGCTCGGATACCTGTCCCTCCGGCAGGTCAAATTCAAACGCGTTCAACGTCATCGAGACCATGGTGTAATAGCCGCACAGGCCGATGATTTCGACCAGCCCGCGCACCGTGAGCACTTCCACGGCCTCGTCGTGGAGTGTCTTTGTCAATCCATGGGCTTCGTGCAGCGATTTGGCGACGTTGTAGATCAGCTGCCCCTTCGGGTCATCGAAATGCGGCGTGCGGCGATCCCTTATGTCCTCGATGATCTTCGGGTCCATGCCGCCTTTGAGGGCGAGCCGCTTGTGGGCATACCATTCGTAGTGCGAGGTCCAGTGCCGCGCGGTGACCAGGATGGCGATCTCGGACAGTTTCGCCGGAAACATCGTATCGAACCGCAAGACTCCGCCGAGCCGCGTGGCGTGACGCGCCATCTCCGGGCTGTTGAGCCAGGCCATCATCGGCGCCGGAGGGGCGCCGCGCTTGCCGGCGATCGATTCGTCGTACGTTTCTTTTTGGTCCGCGCTCATTTCGCCAGGCGAAAGCAACTTCAGCCGCATCTGGGTTTCCTCTTGTTTTTCAATCGCTGCCGCTTTGCGCATACACGGGATCGGCGGCCAAGGCCACCTCCCGCGGCCGCATGGGCGGCGCCACAGATATGTTGAATTCCGCCATGCGGGGGCTCGGTTTCTTCATGAAGCGGGCGCGGGTCTGCCAGGAGCTGTTCGGCGACAGTAATTTCCACGCCGGCCAATTGGCGCGGATGAAGGGGTATTGAGGTTTCCGTCGCCCTTCGAGGCGCGCAAGAGCGCGCACCTCAGGGTGACGGAAACGATCATAAACGCACGGGTCGTCATCCCCGGATGAGCGCAATTGCGCTCACTCGGGAGGTGCGAGCCGCCTTCGGCGAGCCTCGAAGGATGGCCGCTTGTTGCGCTGTTTATCTGATCGGCGGAGCGTATTGGATGCCGCCGGCGCTCCAGAGCTGGTTGAGCCCGCGCGGAATCTTCAGCTTGGATTCCGAGCCGACATTGCGCTCGTAGACTTCGCCGTAATTGCCGATCTGGCGGATGATGCGCACGGCCCAATCCTTGGTGAGGCCGAGATCTTCGCCATAGGTGCCTTCGGTACCGACCAGCCGCATTACGTCCGGCTTCTTCGACTTCAGCGCCTCGTCGATGTTCTTTGAGGTGATGCCGAGCTCTTCGGCATTGATCATGGCGTAGAGCGTCCACTTCACGATCATCATCCAGTCGTCGTCGCGCTGGCGCACGACAGGCGCCAGCGGCTCCTTTGAAATAACGTCCGGCAGGATGACGTGGTCGCCCGGCTTGCCGAGGTTCAAGCGCAGCGCATAAAGCTGGGAGACGTCGGCGGTGAGGGTGTCGCATTGCCCGGAATCATAGGCCTTGATGACATCGTCCAGTTTGCCGAATTTCATCTCCTGGTATTTCATGTTGTTGGCGCGGAAATAGTCCGACAGATTGAGTTGCGTCGTGGTCGCCTCCTGCACACAGACCTTGCTGTCGTTCAGGTCGAGCGCGGAATCGATTTTGCGCGAGCGCGGCAGCATAAAGCCCTGGCCGTCATAATAGGCGACCGCCGGGAAATAGAGATCGTAGTTCTCCTCGCGCGACATGCTCCAGGTCGAGTTGCGCGAGAGAATATCCACCTTGCGGCTCTGCAGCTCCTTGAAGCGCTCATCGGCATCGAGCGGAACGAACTTCGCCTTTTTCGGATCGTCGAAGATGGCGGCAGCGACCGCGCGGCAGAAGTCGACATCGAAGCCGGTCCAGTTGCCCTTGTCGTCGGGGATCGAGAAGCCGGGCAGGCCCTTGTTGACGCCGCACAGCACCTCGCCGCGACGGATCGTCCGTTTCAGGGTCCGCGTGTCATAGAGTTCGTAGGCGGCGGCGACCGCCGCGACCGCGACTGCGACCGCCAGCCCAATCAGGAGGCCGCCTCGGAATGTACGCATGATTTATCTCACACCAATATCGGGAAAATCGAACGGCTGCGAACGCAGCCGTCGCGGTTACAGTTCCGGCTTCTGCCGCACAATAACCTTGGTGCCCACAGGGACACGGTCATAGAGGTCGGCGACGTCGGTGTTGACCAGCCGGAAGCAGCCGGACGATACCTTGGTGCCGATCGTATCCGGCCGGTTGGTGCCGTGGATGCGGTAGACGGTGGTGCCGAGATACATCGCGCGTGCGCCGAGCGGATTGCCCGGCCCGCCGGCCATGAAGCGCGGCAGATAAGGCTGGCGCTCGATCATCTCCGGCGGGGGCGTCCAGTCCGGCCATTCCGCTTTTCTCGCAATGCTCAGCAATCCCTGCCACTGGAAGCCGTCGCGGCCGACGCCGATGCCGTAGCGTATCGCCCGGCCGCCGGGCTGCACGAGATAGAGGTGGCGTTCGGCCGTGGAGATGATGATGGTGCCCGGCGCTTCCGTGGTGCGGTAATACACCATCTGCTTCTGCCATTCCGGATCAAGCTGAACGGAATCGTCTGGCAGAAGTCCCGGCTGATCGCCGACATCGGGCTGCTGCGCAAGGCTGTGCGAGACCGAAAACATCAGCCCGGCTGCCGCAATCACCATCCAGATCAGGTGCCGAAATTTCGTCATTCAATCTCTCCTTGTCGCGCGGTGGCTTGGCGCTATCGGTCGCGAGTTACCGTCTGCCAAATCACGGCCGCCATCAAATCTCAGGGACGGCGCGATGGCAAGCAACCAAAATATCTCGCTGGAATGCTTGCGCTTTTCGTCTTTCCCACTTCGGAGGACGCGCTCAATATCTCATTTCGGCGCGATCCATAGTTTCAAGCCGAACGATATGACGGCCACCGCGCCGACGCCGCCGAGCCAAAGCGCCGCGAACCACAACAGGCGCCGTGCCAGCAGCCGCGCTTTTTGCCCCGAAGGCATCAATGATAACCGCTCTCGGGTTTGACCTTGCCGCGAAATACCCAATAGGCCCACGCGGTATAACCCAGAACAAGCGGCACCAGTACGGCGACGCCGAACAGCATGAAGAGCTGGCTGGTCTGGGGCGAAGCCGCCTGCCAGATCGTGATGCTCTGCGGCACGATATAGGGGTACATGCTGATGCCGAGCCCCGCATAGGACAGCGCGAACAGTACCAGCGACAGGAAGAACGGCCAGTAGTCCTGCCTGCCGGCGAGGCTGCGCAGCAGCATCACGGTCACGGCGGCTACCGCGATCGGCACCGGTGCGGTCAGGATGATGTTCGGCCAGGTAAACCAGCGTTGCGCATATTGGACGTGGAGGAACGGTGTGGCGATGCTGACTGCGCCGATCGCGCCCAACATGCCGAACAGGAGCAACCAGCTCAGACGATAGGCCCTGTCGCGAAGCTCGCCCTCCGTCTTCATCACCAGCCACGTTGCGCCCAACAGCGCATAGCCGACGACCAGGGCTGCGCCGGTCAGGATGCTGAAGGGCGTCAGCCAGTCCCACCATCCGCCGGCATAATGTCGCCCCTCGACATGGATGCCTTGCAGGATGGCGCCGAGTGCTATGCCCTGCGCCAGCGTCGCCAGCAGCGATCCGCCGGCGAAAGCGAGGTCCCAGCGGTTTCGCTCGCTTTGCGTCGTGCGCCAGCGAAACTCGAAGGCAACGCCGCGAAAGATCAGGCCGATCAGCATCGCGATGACAGGGGTATAGAGCGCGGGCATCAGCACCGCATAGGCCAGCGGAAACGCGGCCATCATGCCGCCGCCGCCCAGCACCAGCCAGGTTTCGTTACCGTCCCACACAGGCGCGACGCTGTTCATGATCAGGTCGCGGTCCGATTTGTTCGGAAACAGCGGAAACAGTATGCCGAGGCCGAGATCGAAGCCGTCCATCACCACATAGATGAAGACGGCGAAGGCGATGATGAACGCCCAGATCGTTGCGATGTCGATGGCGCCGGTCATCAGGCGGCTCCTCTTGCAACCGCGCCGGAAGCGGGCGTGATGCCTGCGGCACGGGCCGGTATATCGCCTTGCGGTCCCTGCTCGCCGTGATGCGGCGGCTGCGCCATCAAACGCAGGATGTAGATGACGCCTGCCGAGAACACCGCGAAATAGACAATGGCAAAAGCGATCAGCGAGGAGGCGACGGCGGGCGCCGCCAGCGGCGAGGCAGATTCAACCGTTCGCAGCAGACCATACACCGTGAACGGCTGGCGTCCGGTTTCGGTCGTGATCCAGCCCGCGAGCACGGCAACGAAGCCCGCCGGCCCCATCGCCATCGCGAACAGATGCAGCAACCGCGAATGGTAAAGTGCGCCGCGCCAGCGTTCCCACAGGCTGAACAGCCCAAGTCCCATCATCAGAAATCCCATTCCGACCATGATCCGGAACGACCAGAATGCGATCGGCACCGGCGGCCAGTTTTCACGCGGCACGGTGTCGAGGCCCTTCAGCGGCGCATCCAGCGAATGTTTGAGGACCAGCGATCCCAGTTTCGGGATTTCGACCGCGTATTTCACCTCGCCGGCGGTTTGACTCGGCAGCCCGAACAGGATCAGTGGCGCGCCGTCCTTGTGACTCTCGAAATGGCCTTCCATCGCCATGATCTTGGTGGGCTGATGCTCGAGCGTGTTGAGGCCGTGCTGATCGCCCGCGAGAATCTGGATCGGCGCCACCAGGGTCGCCATCCACATCGCCATCGAAAACATCACCCGCGGACCTGCGAGATGGGAGTCGCGCCAAAGGTGGAATGCGCCGACCGCGCCGACCACCAGTGCCGTCGTCAGATAGGCCGCCAGCACCATATGCAGGAGTCGGTAGGGAAATGAGGGGTTGAAGATCACCTTGAACCAATCGGCCGCGACGAACTGCCCGTCGGCATTGACGGCGTAGCCGGCCGGCGTCTGCATCCAGGAATTGGCTGAAAGGATCCAGAACGCCGAAATCAGCGTGCCGATCGCGACCATTAGCGTGGCGAGGAAATGCAGTCTGTGGCCGACCCGTTCGAGGCCGAACAGCATGACGCCGAGGAAGCCCGCTTCGAGGAAAAACGCGGTCAGCACCTCATAGGCCATCAACGGGCCGATCACGGGGCCGGTCTTGTCGGAGAAGGCCGACCAGTTGGTGCCGAACTGGTAGGACATCACAATGCCCGACACCACGCCCATCCCGAAGGCGATTGCGAAGATCTTCAGCCAGTAATTGAACAGGTTGATGAAGACTTCGCGCCCGGTCCATAGCCACAGCGCTTCAAGGACCGCGAGATAGCTGGCAAGCCCGATCGAGAAGGCGGGAAACACGATGTGGAACGACATCGTGAATGCGAACTGCGCCCGGGCCAATACCACGGCATCCCAGCCCTCGAACATGACTGCCATCCGTCATCACATCTGTGACGACGAATCTACCACGCCAACCGTGACGATGGTACCGCCCGTGTTTGCGCCGCAAGGCCTACAAAATGCAGATCGACCCGGAAGGGTCATCCCATCCGGGCCGCTGAGGGTTTCCTGGGGGATAGAAAACCTTGGTCAAATATTGATGATCTGTTTCACGCGGCCAGGCTGTCGACGCCGGCTACCCTGAGCAGACCGGCGAGCTGTTTGCGGGCATAGAACATCCGGGTTTTCACCGTGCTCTGGGGAATTCCGATGATCGCGCCGACCTCCTCCACCGACTTCTCGTGATAGTAGACGAGGTTGATGATCTCGCGGTGCGCCGGCGACAATTTCGCAACGCAGGCGCGCAGAATGGCGCTGGTGGTGCTGCGATCGAGCGAAGCCTCGGGCGTGTCGGCCTCGTCGGCGATCTCAAGCATTCCTTCCTGGTCGATGTCCTCGTGCCGGCGTTGACGCAGCGCGGTCAGCGCCTTGAAGCGAGCGATGGACAACAGCCAGGTGGAGACCTGGGAACGCCCCTCGAACTGGCTGGCGGTGCGCCACACGTCAAGAAAGACCTGGCTGGTGAGGTCCTCCGCTATCGTGGCATCCCGCACCATTCGCAGGATGAAACGGTAAACCCGTACATTGTGACGGGAGTAAAGAATGTGCATCGCGGTCCTGCCGCCATCGGCAATACTTTCCAGCAACATTTCATCCGAGGTCGCCTGGGCGGCGATGATGCCTTGGCGAGCTGCGGCATTGATGGCAACGACGTTCTGCATGACTGTCTCCCAATGTCGCCGCTTGGCGGCGTTTCGTTGGGCGAATTGATAGTCAGCGAAGGTTTCGGGACGTCTGCACGGAAAGGGGAAAATGGTTTCATGGGCAGGAGAATTGTTTCGTCGCAGCCTCCGCGACGAAACATTCGAGCAGGAAAAGCCAATAATTTGAATGAGATAAATTTTAGGTTGTGGATTTGGGCCGCGCAGGGCGGCCCAGGGAACAAGACGCGGACTCCTGCGTAGTGCGGCGTCGGGACCTGTATGGCCCGCGGTCTGGCTTTCCTACTTCCGCGCCGGGCACCCCCGAAAACAGGCCTCGCGGCCGGGATGATCGGTGCGAAATGCAAATCGTGCCATCCGCCGCGATCGTCATATCGTTGGGCTGATTGAAGTCGTCGGAGTGGAAATAGGTCGCGATGTCTTTCCCGTCCGGACGGCCGGTTTTTCCTCCGGGTTCCTGTCCACGACAACCGCGATGTTGACCGGAATTGCGCCGCCTTCGTGTCGCGTGCGGCCGATGACAGGCGGGGCCGAATACTTCAGCGGCAGGCGGAATTTGCAGCGAGAATATCTTGCATGATCTGCCTTTGAATCGGAGGCGCAGTCGTCAAGGAGACGTGGCCGAGCTCTGCGTTACGCCCCATGTCCACATTCTGCAGCGTGCCGTGGAAATGTCCGCCGCGCTCGACCTTGGTTCCGACCCCGCTGGAAAGATAGAAATTCCTCAACAAATGGACGTTATTGGGAACGACGATCTTTACGACGGGGTCAAGCGTAACAATCAAGGCGACGCGAAGGCCGGCCTTTTGCAGTTGTTCTGCCATGCTCACGGCCGCGCTGGCGCCCAGCGAATGGCCGACCAGGACGATGGAGCTCACGCGCCCGCTCATGCAATCCTGAATCGCCTCGTTGGCGAGGGACTCCGAAAATGCATGATTGGTTATCGTTGCATCCATATTCCTGTTCCGGAGTTCATCTGCGAGCTGATCGATCCCCGGCGACAAAACGTTGGTCAGACCACGCAGCAGATAGACTTTACGGTGCATATTGGCATTCGCCGCGGCGGAGGTTGCCAGCGACGCGCCAGGAACCAAAAGAAGGATGGCAAGGAATTTGATTGCGAGGCGTGACATCGCGCCGAAATAAGTGAGCATAAGGTGTAACTATCCACGGTCTGGAAAGATACCAAGCACGAGGGCTTGGCCGGCTAACGACTACTGTATTGTTGCGTTGAAATCCAGACGGAGCACAACGGTCCAGATCGGCTGGCAAAAACGCCAGCAAACCGCCATTGCGCAAGGCGGACTCGATCGGGCCATCCGCCTTGGGGCCCACCTGCGAATCAGGCTTTTTCGCCCGCGGGCGAGAACAGATATCCGCCGCCCCTGATGGTCCGGATCACCGCCGGTTTAGTCGGGTCGATCTCGATTTTGCGCCGAATTCGCATAATTCGAAGATCGACCGCGCGATCGAAAGCTTCGCTGTCGCGCGCATTGGCCAGCTCCAGCAGGCGCTCGCGCGACAGCACCCGCTTCGGATTCGCCGCGAAAACCTTGAGCAGCCCGAATTCCGACGCGGTCAGCGGATGCTCGTTGCCTTCGTCGTCGCGCAGCGCCTGCGCCTCGAGGTCGAGCCATTTCGTCCCAAACCGCACCAACGCCTCTTTCACCGCCTTTGCTCCACCGGCCTCGGTCGTCGCGGCCTGCGCCCGGATCGGCGCGCTGCGCCGCAGCACCGAACGGATGCGCGCCATCAATTCACGCAATTCGCAGGGCTTTGCGACATAATCGTCGGCGCCGAGTTCCAGCCCGACCACGCGATCGATCGGACTGGCGGTGGCCGTCAGCATGATGACAGGGACGTTGGTGCGGCCCTTCAGGTCGCGAATGATGGAAAGCCCGTCCTCCTCCGGCATATTGAGATCGAGAACCACGAGATCGGGTACCGTGGTCTCGATCGCCCCGCGCAGGCTCTCGCCGCCGTCGCAAAGCGTCACCGTAAAGCCGTGCATCCTGAGATAGTCGCCGACCATCTCGCGGGCCGGCGCCTCGTCATCGACAATGATTATGTGAGGGCTTTGGGTCATGTCATTATGCGTCTGTCGCCGGTAATATGATCGTGAAGGTAGATCCCTGTCCCGGCCCGGCGCTATCGGCGGTCACCTCGCCGCCGTGCATGTCGACGATATGCTTGACGATCGACAAGCCGAGTCCGGTGGAGCTTTCGCCGGCCGTGGGCTTCGCGGAAAGCCGCTGGAAGCGGCCGAACAACCGGCCGAGATCCTCGGGCGACAGACCGGCGCCCTCGTCGGCGATGCGGATGACGGTGTTGTTCTTTTCGTGGTTCACCAGCACCGCGATCTTGCCGCCGATCGGGCTGTATTTGATGGCATTGCTGACGAGATTGTCGATCGCTTCCCGCATCCGGTCGGCGTCGCACATCGTGACGACATTCGGCGGTGCCGAAACGTTGATGGCCTGCTGCTTGTTGACGGCCAGCGGCTGATTGGCATCGGCGACTTCGCTGACCAGCGCTGCGATATCGACCGGTTCGCGGCGAACGGTGATGTCGAAGGCATCGGCCATGGCGTCCGAAATCAAATGATCGACCATCGAGGTTAGACGCTTGGCGGCGTCGCGGATATGTTCGACCTGGGCCGTGACGCTCTCCCGGGAAGAGCCGGCGGCGATCAGCTCGGTGAGCATTTCGGTGCGGCCCAGGATCACGCCGAGCGGATTTTTCAGGTCGTGGGCGACGGTGCCGAGAATCTCGTTCTTGAAGCCGTTGGCGCGCTGCAGCCGGAGCCATTGCGCCGACAGCCTGCGGTTGGCCTGCATCAGGGCGCGGGTGCGCTGGGCGACGCGGTCCTCGAGCTGCGTGTTGGCTTCGTGCAGCTGCTGGTAGAGAATGACATTGTCGAACGCGATCGAAAGCCGGCCGCCGAAAATCTCGACCAGCGACCGGTCGGTTTCGGACAGCTGGCGCTCGGCCTGCAGCAGCACCACGACTTCGCGTCCGCTGCCGGTGCGGATGTAGAGAACGGTGCGCTGATCGACGAATTCATGCTTGCGCCGCCTGAAGGCGGCTTCGACCATCGACCGCAGGTCGGGGTCGAGCGATTTGGATCCGGCGGCGCCGATGAAGCGGCTGTAGCAGCCGGACCCGGCCAGCACGGAAAAATCGTCGCCGACCGCGCCGCCGTCGCGCAGCACCAGAATGCCGGCGCAATCGACGTTGAGCAGCGACGCGATTTGCGTCAGCACGCCTTCGGCCAGGCGTTGCATCGATCTGAAATCGTACAAGGTCGAAGCGGCGTCGATGATGATTTCCAGCCCGCGTCGGGTCTGAACCATGCGCTCGAGCTGCTGATAGCTGCGCAACGCCGCGGTCAGCGAGGTAAAAAGCTTGTCGGCCGTCAGCTCGGTCTTCGCCTTGTAGTCGTTGATGTCGTACTGGACGATCACGCGACGTTCGGGCGCCTGTCCGGGCTGACCGGTGCGAAGGATGATGCGAACGGTCTCGTTCCTGATTTCATTGCGGATATATTCGACGAGATCGAGGCCCGCCGCGTCGGTTTCCATGATGACGTCGAGCAGCACGGCAGCGACATCGGGGTGGGCGCGCATCAAGGCCCGTCCCTCGGCGGCTGAATAGGCCGAGAGGATTTCGAGCGTCTGCCCATTGAGACTGTAGTCGCTCAGCGCAAACCGGGTGCCTTCATGCACGGCCTGATCGTCGTCGATGACCGCGACCTTCCATTTGCGCGTCGTCGATGCCTCCGGCGCTGTGCCGGTATCGTCGATCAGGTGGAGGACATCGTCCTGTTCGGCCATGGAGGGGTCCCGTCGCGATCTTGGTCTTCGGTTGCAAGGCCGCCCTTGGCAGCCCTCGGCATGATAATGCGAAATGTGGTGCCTTGTCCCAGTCTTGAATCCAGCATCATCCGGCCGCCGAGCTGCTGGGTGACAAGATTATAGACGATGTGCAGGCCTAGCCCGGTACCGCCCTCGTTGCGGCGCGTCGTAAAGAACGGGTCGAACGCCTGCCGCTGCACGTCCGGCGTCATTCCGGCCCCATTGTCGGCAAAAATGATCTCGACGTCGTCATTGCCGCGGGGCTTTGCCGAGATCGTGATGGCCCCGGAACGCCCGTCGGCAAACGCATGATTGGCGGCGTTGAGGAACAGATTGGTCAAAATCTGGCCGTATGAGCCCGGATAGCCGTCGATGACGAGGCTCTCCGGTACCTCGACCGACAGGCTGATCGACGCCTTCTTCAGGGCCGGCCGCAGGCTGGCGACGATCTGATCGGTCGCCTCGCTCAGGTTGAATTGCCGGCGTTCGGCATGCGAGCGGTCCACCGCGACTTGCTTGAAGGATTGAATAAGCTCGCCGGCGCGATGCAGATTTCCCACCAATTGCTGGGCGGCGTCGCGCGAGGTTCGGACGAATTCCTCGAGCTGGGATCGCCGCAGGCCCGTCTCGGACCTCAACTCGGCCTCGAACATCTCGGTGCGGCGCGCGAAACTGGAGGCGACCGTCAGGCTGATGCCGATCGGATTGTTCACCTCATGGGCGACGCCGGCGACCAGGCCGCCAAGCGCCGCCAGGCGTTCGGCGTCGATCAGATTTTGCTGGGCGGCGTTCAGCTCAAACAGCGCGTTCTCGGCCTTCTCCTTGGAAGCGCGCAGCTCGTCTTCGGTCTTGCGCTTGGCGATGGCGTTTTCGCGGAATACCTCCACCGCGCGCGCCATCTCGCCGACCTCGTCCTTGGCGCCCGTTCCCTGTACGCGCCGGTTAAAATCGCCCGAGGTGATCGCCTGCATCGCCGCCATGATCTGCCGCAGCGGCAGCCGGATCGAGAGTGCGATCAGGATGCCGGCGGTGACGATGATGCCGAGAAAGATCACCGCGATCGACAATACCTTGCGGGAGATGTCGGCCAGCGTCTGGTCGAACGTCTCCTGCGCCTTTTGCTCGCGCTGCCGCATCTTGACCGACAATTCGTCGATGGCGCTTGAGGCCTCCGCCTGGCTGGCGTCGATCGCGTTGCGCAACAATTCGGTCCTGCTGGCGAGTTGCTCCGACAATTTCGCAAGGCCTTGCCGCAGCGCCGCCGTCCGCGCGTTCAATCGCTGCAGCGCCATCCGCTGCAGATCGTTGTCGGCGAGGTCGGCCATTACTGGAATCGTCTTTTCGATCGTCTCGGTATTGCGCCGGGCTTCCTCGGCCGAGGCGCTTGCCAGCGACAGGTAATAGGCATTTGCGGCGACCAGCATCGCGGTAAACGCCTCGCGGGACTTTCCAAGCGACGGCCAGATCAGGGCGTCGCGGTGCCCTGTCGCGCCCTCGATGATCGAGTAGAGCCCGGCCATGTCCCGGGCAGGGGTCAGGATCTCGTCTTCGTAGGTTTTCGCGATCGTCGCCTGGACGCCGCGCAATTCGCTGAAGCCGCTGAGGAAGCGCTCGGTGACGTGCTCAAGCTGCTGCACCGACCCTGACAGCATCGGGTCGGTCGCGGCGCGCGTGGTGAGGGTTCCGAGAACGACCTCGTGAAGATGCGATATCTCGGCGAACAATTCCGGGTTCGGCTGATTGATGTAGCGATGGATCAGGTTCTGCAGGTGGCCGGTCTCACTTTCCAGCCGCGCGAGGATCTTGTCGGAATCCCGCACCTGCCGCACGTCATCCCAGGCCGAACCGAGCACCTGGACGCCGTTCCACATCAGCGCGACGAGCACCACGACGACCGCCGAGTTCAGCGCCGCAATCGACAGGATACGCCAGCGGATCGGCACCGCGCGGACCAGTGCGACGATGCGCGAATGACCCCATGCGACGAGGCTCGTCGGCCCTTCGGCAGCGTCGTCGTGCTGGCGAGTTTCCAGGACCAATTCAGTTCACCTTCCGAATTCGTTCGATCAGCTGCGCGGCCGCGGGATCGCGTCGCACTTTTGCGTAGATGGGTGCCATCGCCGCTTCGAAAGGCTTCCGGCCGAGGTCGGTCACGATCGTCACGCCCGCGGCTTCGGCCTGCCGGCGCGATTGCTCCTCAAGATCCCTCCACCTCTCGCGCATGAAGTGGCTTGATTGGAGAGCGGCTTCGCGAAAGATTTTCCGGTCCTCAGTCGACAGGCTGCCCCAGGCCTTCCGCGACATCACGAGCACTTCCGGGCTCATCGTGTGTTCGGTGAGGGTGTAATAGCCGGCATACTTGTAACGGTCGGTGGTGACAAAGAACGGCCAGTTGTTCTCCGCGCCGTCGATCAGCTTGGTGGCAAGCCCGGTTAGAACCTGCCCATAGGGCAACTCGACCGGCTCCGCGCCGAGCGCCTTGATCATGTCGGACATCAATTCCGATTGCTGCACACGAAGCCGCAAACCTTTCATGTCGGCGATCGAGCGGATCGGCCTGACGCTGTTGTAGACCGAACGGGCGCCGGAATCGTAGAACGCCAGGCCGGCGGCGCGAAATTCCCGCGCCAAGACGTTCGTCGTGACCGCCATCAGAAACAGCGCGACGACGATTGCTACGGTCCGCGAAAGTCCGGCGCGGCTGTACACAGGCAACGGATCCCCCTGGGAAGATGTCGATGGCGGGAAAAAAAGGTTCAACGCGATCTAGCTGGGGCTTATCGCGGCAAGAAATCCGCGCGAGCCGCCCCGGTAAGCGCGCTTGTCTTGGGCTTGATTTGACTGCCGCGTGCCGACGGGAAGTAGCTCAAGGAAACAGCGGCGAAATCTCTGCCTATCAATTAGGCAATCGCATCCCTTTGTATGCAATGAGTTTTTGCCGAATTGGCGGCCGCGATATCCAATATCGGGAACCAAATCAGAGGTTTAGCTCCCGGCTAAGGATCCATTAAGATCTGGCACGAACCTTGCGACGTTTCGCCAACAGCCGATTTCCTCGTGCGTTGGAGCATCCGATGAAGCGCCGCGATTTTCTCAAATCCGTCTCCGGCATCGCCGCCGGCGCCGTGGTGCCGGCACCGGCGATCTGGTCCTCCGCGAAGGCCGACGGCCGCTCGGAGACCCTGCTGGTCGTCACCGAAGGTGGCCCCAACAATCTCGATATCCATGGCGTGGGCACCAACCGTCCGGGCTACGAGACGTCGTGGAATTGCTACGACCGCCTCATCACCCATGAAACCAGGACGCTGCCCGACGGCACGCTGTCTTATGACCGCGACAAGTTCAAACCGGAACTCGCCGAAGACATGAACATCGGCGACATGTCGGTCACCTTCAAATTGAAGAAGAACGCAAAGTTTCACGATGGCACGCCGGTCACCGCCAAGGACGTCAAATGGTCGCTCGATCGCTCGGTGACGGTCGGCGGCTTCCCCACCGTGCAGATGAAGGCCGGTTCGCTGGTGAACAAGGAACAGTTCGTCCTTGTTGACGACAGCACCGTCCGTATCGATTTCGCCAAGAAAGATCGGCTGACAATCCCCGATCTCGCGGTGATTGTGCCCAGCATCTACAATTCCGAGCTTTTGAAGAAGAAGGCGACGGAAAAGGATCCCTGGGCACTCGATTACACCAAGAGCAACACCGCCGGCAGCGGCGCCTACAAGGTGACGAGTTGGAAGCCCGGCGTCGAAGTGGTCTATGAGCGCCATGAGGACTGGGTGGGCGGCAAGTTGCCCCAGCTCAAGAAGGTCATCTGGCGCACCGTGCCCTCGCAGGGCAATCGCCGCGCGTTGATGGAACGCGGCGATGCCGACATTTCCTTCGATCTCTCCAGCAAGGATACCTCGGAGATGAAGAAGGAGGGCAAGCTCGTCATCATCTCCAACCCGATCGGCAACGGCATGTATTCTGTCGATCTGAACGTGAAGAATCCGCCGTTCGACAACGCAAAGGTCCGCCAGGCGGTGGCTTATGCGCTGCCCTACCAGAAGATCATGGATGCAGTCATGTTCGGCCTCGCCAATCCGTTGTTCGGTGGTCCGTCGAACAACGTCACCGATATCGCCTGGCCGGCAAAGACCGGCTATGTCAACGACATGGCCAAGGCCAAGGCGCTGATGGCAGAGAGCGGTGTATCGGACATCGACACCACCGTCTCCTTCGACCTCGGCGCCGGCGATATCAGCGAACCGATCGCCGTGCTGGTGCAGGAAAGCCTTGCCCAGATCGGCATCAAGACCGCGATCAACAAGGTGCCGGGCGCCAACTGGCGCAGCGAGATGGCCAAGAAGTCGATGCCGCTGATGGTCAACTTCTTCTCCGGCTGGCTGGACTATCCCGAATATTTCTTCTTCTGGTGCTATTCCGGCCAGAACGCCATCTTCAACACGCCGAGCTATGTGAACCCCGACATGGACGTCCTGATCGACGGCGCGCGCGCAGCCGCCGCCATCGGTGACAAGGAGAAATACGCCAAGGACGTCGAAGGCTTCATCTCCAAGGCTTACAACGAAGTCCCGCGGATTCCGCTGTTTCAGCCTTTCCTGAACGTCGCCACGCAGAAAAACATCTCAGGCTACGTTTACTGGTTCCACCGGCAACTCGACTACCGCTCGATCGTCAAGGCGTGAGGGCGCAAACCGCAGGGGGGCGCGCCCGCCATACATGCACAATCCCTCAACGCGGCTTCCGAAAATTCTGGGGCTAGAAGACCATGGTGACGATCCTGAAGCGCCTGGTAACCGTCATCCCGACTTTGATCGGTGTCGTGATCGTCACCTTTCTGCTCACCCGCGTGTTGCCGGGTGATCCCGCGGTTTATTTCGCCGGCCCCGCCGCCACCCCGCAATCGATCGCCGAAATCCGAAAATCGCTTGGGCTCGACCGGCCGCTGCCCGACCAGTTCGCCCGCTATGTCAATGATCTCGCCCACGGCAATTTCGGCAATTCGCTCTCCACCGGCCGTCCGGTGGCGACCGAAATCTCCAGCCGCCTGCCGGCGTCGGCGGAGCTCACGCTGTCCGGCTTGTTCCTCGCGATCGTCATCGCGGTGCCGCTCGGCATTTTCGCCGCGGTCAAGCAAGGCTCCCTTATCGATCATCTATGTCGCATCGTTGCTACCGCGGGCGTTTCGCTTCCGGTGTTCTTCACCGGGCTGCTGCTGGTTTACATATTCTACCTCAAACTTGGCTGGTCGCCCGCGCCCATCGGCCGGCTCGATGCCTTCGCCACGGCGCCGCCCGATATCACCGGCTTCTATCTGATCGACAGCCTGATCGCCGGCAATCTCGAGTCGTTCCGTGCCTCGCTCAGTCAATTGATTTTGCCGGCGGTGACGCTTGCGGTCTTTTCGCTGGCGCCGATCACGCGCATGACCCGCGCCTCGATGCTGGCGGTGCTTTCGTCCGAGTTCATACGAACCGCGCGCGCCAGCGGGCTCGATGGCCGCACCGTGATCCTCACCTATGCCTTCCGCAATGCGATGCTGCCGGTGGTGACGACGTTGGGCATGGTGTTCTCGTTCCTGCTCGGCGCCAATGTGCTGGTGGAAAAAGTATTCGCCTGGCCGGGTATCGGTTCCTACGCGGTGGAAGCGCTGCTGCAATCGGATTTCGCGCCGGTGCAGGGTTTCGTGCTGACCATGGCGGTACTGTATGTGGCGCTCAATCTCCTCATCGACATGCTCTACGGCGTGATCGATCCGCGCGTGAGGCTCGAGGCATGACCGAAGCCAGTCTGATGGCGGCGCCGGTTGCCGAGGTGCAACCCAAGCCTCCCACCAACTCCATTTTCCGCCACGCTGTTTATGTGGTGGCGGACAATCCGGTGACCGGACTGTCCTTCGCCCTGTTCGTCCTGATCGCGCTTTGCGCCCTGTTCGGTCCTTACATCGTACCTTACGATCCGCTCGCCAGCGATACATCCGCGACGCTGCGGTCGCCATCGCTGCACCACTGGTTCGGCACCGATCTGCTGGGTCGCGATATTTTCAGCCGCGTGCTGGCCGCGACCCGCCTCGACTTCACGATCGCCATCGCTTCGGTGGCGCTGGTGCTCGTGATGGGCGGGCTCGCTGGAATAGCCGCCGGCTTCTTCGGTGGTTGGACCGACCGCATTGTCGGGCGGATCTCCGATACCATCATGGCGTTTCCGCTGTTCGTGCTGGCGATGGGTATCGTCGCCGCGCTCGGCAATACCGTGACCAACATCGTGATCGCCACCGCGATCATCAATTTTCCGCTGTATGTCCGCGTCGCGCGGGCCGAGGCCAATGTGCGGCGCGAGGCCGGCTTCGTGCAGGCGGCGCGATTGTCCGGCAATGGCGACATCCGAATTTTGCTCGTGCACATCCTGCCCAACATCATGCCGATCATGATGGTGCAGATCTCGCTGACCATGGGTTACGCCATCCTGAACGCGGCCGGTCTTTCGTTCATCGGTCTCGGCGTCAAGCCGCCGACGCCGGAATGGGGCATCATGGTCGCGGAAGGCGCCACCAACATCATTTCCGGCGAGTGGTGGGTGGCATTCTTCCCCGGCGGGGCGCTGATGATCGCAGTGTTCTGTTTCAACCTGCTGGGCGACGGCTTGCGCGATCTGGTCGATCCGCAGCGGAGGACGTAGGGCATGACCAGAACAAGCCGGTTATCCGAAAAGATCATGCTCAAGCAAATGAGTTCTGGTATGACCGCGCCGGCGCTCCTCGACATCAGCGATCTCACCGTGGAATTTGCGACCCGGCGCGGCATCGTCAAGGCGGTGCAGCACGTCAATATCGCCGTGGCCAAGGGCGAGACGCTGGGCATTGTCGGTGAATCCGGTTCCGGCAAATCGGTGACCTCCTACGCGGTGATGCGGATCCTCGATCGCGCCGGCAAGATCGCCGAGGGCTCGGTGATGTTCTCCGGCGTCGACGTCAAGGCCGCGACCGAGGACCAGATGCGCGATCTGCGCGGCCGTGAAATGTCGATGATTTTCCAGAGCCCGCGGCTGGCGCTCAATCCGATCCGGAAGATCGGCCACCAGATCGAGGATGTGCTGTTGCAGCACGTCCAGGTCGACCGGGCGCAGGTGACCGACCGCGCGATCGCGGCGCTGGAGCAGGTCAAGATCGCACGTCCCCGCGAGCGTTATCATGCCTATCCGTTCGAGCTGTCGGGCGGCATGTGCCAGCGGGTGGTGATCGCGCTGGCGCTGGCCTGCAACCCGCAGCTTCTGATCGCCGACGAGCCGACCACCGGCCTCGACGTCACGACGCAGAAGGCCGTGATGGACCTGGTCGTCGAACTGACCAAGCGGCGGAGCATGTCGACGATCCTGATCACGCATGATCTCGGATTGGCCGCGGCCTATTGCGATCGCGTCGTGGTGATGGAGAAGGGCCATGTGGTCGAGACCGCGCCATCCGCCGACATCTTCGCCAAGCCCGAGCACCCCTATACGAGGAAATTGATGCGCGCGACGCCCCGGCTCGGCGTCTCCTTGCGTGATTTGCTGCCGGAGGAGGAGGCTGCGCCCTTTTCGGCTACCTCACCCCGCTTGCGGGGAGAGGTCGGCGCGCAAGGCGCGCCGGGTGAGGGGGACTCTCCGCCGATCGCGCTCGCTGAGACGGCCCCTCACCCCAACCCTCTAAGAGCGAGCTTCGCTCGTCTCGACCCCGCAGGCGGGGAGAGGGAGAAGACCTCCAGCGGCGACACTTCCGCGACGCCGCTTCTTCTCGTCGAAAAGCTCGTGAAGGAATATCCGCGTCAGGGCGCCACCGCGACGCTGGCCAAACTGTTCTCGCGCAAGCCGCCGGCCGAGCCCGAAATGTTTCGCGCGGTCGACGGCATCAGCTTTGCCGTGGGACATGGCGAGAGCGTCGGCCTCGTCGGCGAGTCCGGCTGCGGCAAATCCACCACCTCGATGATGGTGATGCGGCTGTTGGACCAGACCTCGGGCCGCATCATGTTCGACGGCGACGAGATCGGCGGCATATTGCCGAATGCCTTCGCGCGGCTGCCACTGCGCAGGAGCATCCAGATGGTGTTTCAGGATCCGACCGACAGCCTCAATCCGCGCTTTACCGCCGCGCGCGCCATCGCCGATCCGATCATGCAGCTTGGCGGCATCAAGGGGCGCGAGGCGTTGCGCACCCGCTGCGAGGAGCTGGCCGGTCTGGTGGGCCTGCCGGTCAATCTGCTTGATCGCTTCCCGCATCAATTATCGGGCGGACAGAAGGCCCGCGTCGGTATCGCGCGCGCCATCGCGTTGCATCCGAAGCTCGTGATCCTGGACGAGCCGACCGCGGCGCTCGATGTTTCGGTACAGGCAGTGGTTCTGAATTTGCTGCAGGATCTCAAGCAGTCGATGGGCATGAGCTATCTGTTCGTATCGCATGATTTGAATGTGGTGCGCCTATTGTGCGATCGTGTCATTGTGATGCGAACGGGGCGAATCGTCGAGCAAGGTCCTTCCGATCGGGTCTTGGGCGATCCGCAGGATGCCTATACAAAGGAGCTGCTGACGGCGATTCCCCATCCGCCGTTGCCGGTTCATTAACCTACCGAGCGATGGAAGAACGAATGGCTGCCGATCCGCTTGATGATTACATTGACGCCGTCTCGAAGGCCCTGGGCCTGCCGGTCGAGGACGCCTGGAGGCCAGCCGTGCGGGCCAATCTCGAGGTGTCTCTGAAGCTGGCGCGGCTGGTGGATGAGTTTGCGTTACCTGACGAAGCTGAGCCGGCCAGTGTCTTCGCAGCCTGATATCGCCGTGACCTCTGACCGCGACGGGCTTTCGGCCTTGGAAATCGTGCAAGCCGTGAAGAGCCGAAAACTGTCAGCTCTCGGCGTGACCGAGGCGGCGCTGTCGCGGATCGCGAAATACGATTCCGTCCTGAATTCGTTCACCGACGTCACCGCCGATCGCGCGCGCGCCAAGGCGCGCACGATCGATGCCGCCATCGCGGCCGGGAAGAATGCCGGCCCGCTGGCAGGCGTGCCGTTCGCGGTGAAGAACCTGTTCGACGTGCAGGGTCTGCCGACCCGCGCCGGGTCGAAGATCAACCGCGACCTTCCGCCCGCGTCGCGCGATGCCACGCTGATCGAGCGGCTGGAGGCGGCCGGCGCGGTGATGGTCGGCGCGCTCAATATGGGCGAATACGCCTATGACTTCACCGGCGAGAATATCCATGACGGACCATCCCGCAATCCGCATGACGTGACGCGAATGACCGGCGGCTCGTCGGGCGGCTCCGGCAGCGCGGTCGGCGGCGGTCTGGTTCCGCTGGCGCTGGGGTCGGATACCAACGGCTCGATCCGGGTGCCGTCGTCGTTTTGCGGCATTTTCGGACTGAAGCCGACTTACGGCCGCTTGTCCCGTGCGAGGTCGTTTCCGTTCGTCTCAAGCTTCGATCATCTCGGTCCGTTTGCGCGCAGCGTTGGCGATCTCGCGCTGGCCTACGATGTGATGCAGGGACCTGACGCGGACGATGCGGCGTGCACGACGCGGCCGGCCGAGCCAGTATCGCCGGTGCTGGCGCAGGATATCGGTGATGTCAGGATTGCGGTCGCCGGCGGATATTTCCAGAAGAATGTATTCCCGGAAGCCACAGAGGCAGTTACGCGTATCGCCAGGGCGCTCGGCGTGACGCGAACGGTCGAAATTCCCGAAGCCGCGCGCGCCCGCGCCGCGGCCTATGTCATCTCCACCTGCGAAGGCGCGTCGCTGCACCTCGATCGTCTGCGCCAGCGGCCGAACGATTTCGATCCGGCGGTGCGCGACCGTCTGCTGGCGGGAGCGATGATTCCGGCACCGCTGGTCGATCGCGCGCAAAAATTCCGCCGCTGGTACCGCACCCAGGTGCTGGAGCTGTTCAAGTCGGTCGATGTCATCATTGCGCCGGCGACGCCCTGCGTCGCACCGAAACTGGGCCAAGCGACCTTCATGCTCGACGGCGTCGAGTTGCCGGTGCGCGCCAATATCGGCATTCACACCCAGCCGATTTCCTTCATCGGACTTCCGGTGGTCGCGGTACCGGTTCCGCTCGAGCCGATGCCGATCGGCGTGCAGATCATCGCCGCGCCCTGGCGGGAAGATATCGCGCTGCGCGTGGCT
This sequence comes from uncultured Alphaproteobacteria bacterium, assembly GCA_963753875.1. Lineage (GTDB taxonomy): Bacteria > Pseudomonadota > Alphaproteobacteria > Rhizobiales > Xanthobacteraceae > Bradyrhizobium. The sequence continues at coordinate 180,449 of CAVWDY010000034.1, forward strand.
GGCGCGCTCGAACGCGCCGGCGCGGTGTCCGCGCCACGGCCGAGAGGATTGTAAGAAATGCAGGTCGATCTTCCCGACGTGCTAGCTGAAATGACCGAGCAGTTCGCGCGCTATGAGAAGGCGCTGGTGACGAACGACGTCACCGTTCTCGACGAATTGTTCCGAGCCGATTCCCGCACGCTGCGCTACGGCATCGGCGAAAATCTCTACGGCTATGATGCCATCATGGCGTTTCGCGCGGCGCGTTCGCCGGCGGGCCTGATGCGCCGGACCGCAGGAACGGTGATCACGACCTATGGCCGCGACACCGCTGTGGCCTCGACGCTGTTTTATCGCGACACCGCGCCGGGCAAAGTGGGGCGACAGATGCAGACTTGGGTGCGATTTCCGCAAGGGTGGAAGATCGTCGCCGCGCATGTCAGCATTATCGACGAACCCGGGGATAAAAAGACGGATAAAAAGACATGAGTCTCGATGATCTTCCAACCGGCGTTCCTCCGCGTCCCGCCCAGGAGGCAAGCACGGCCGTTCGCCGTGTCGACCGCGCCGCTCCCTATCCGGACAAGATCACGCGCGCCGAGGAGCTGCGGCTGCAACTGGCGGACGAAATCGTGCGCGGCGTGCTGCCGCCGGGAGCAGCGCTTGACGAAACCGACATCGCGCGACGTTTCAACGTGTCGCGCACGCCGGTGCGCGAGGCGCTGCGCCAGCTCGTGGCCTCGGGCCTGGTGGAGGCGCGGGCGCATCGCGGCGCGGTGGTGGCGCGGCCCTCGATCGACCGGCTGACCGGGATGTTCGAGGCCATGGGGGAGCTGGAAGCGTTGTGCGCCGGCTTGGCGGCGGAACGAATGACGCCCGTGGAGCGGCATGGGCTGGAAGCGGTACACGAGGAATTGCGGGTGCTGAGTCATGCCGGCAATCCTGACCGGTTTCACGAGGTCAATGAACGCTTTCACAACACGATATATGCCGGCTCCCAGAACGATTATATCGCCGAGATAACGCTGGCGACGCGGGTGCGGGTGCAGCCGTTCCGCCGCGCCCAGTTCCGCAATCTCGGGCGGCTGGCGAAATCGCACGCCGAGCATGACCGCGTGGTGGTGGCGATCCTGCGCGGCGACCGCGTCGGTGCGGCCACCGCGATGCGCGCGCATATCGAGCTGGTGCGCGACGAATACGAGATCTACGCGGTGTCGGTGTGATTCTTCTTCACCTCGCCCCGCTTGCGGGGAGAGCATAGGCCGCCTTCGGCGGCCGTTCCTGGAAGAACGCCGAAGCGCAGCTTCGGCTACGTCGCTCTTGCGATCGGGGTGAGGGGGACTATCCGCGAGTCCAATATGCCGTGAGAGCCCCTCACCCCAGCCCTCTCCCCGCAAGAGCGGGGCGAGGGAGCTACTTACTCACCCCGCCGCGGCTTCCGCGACAAAGGCGCGCCAGCCGCCGAACGCGGAAATCTCGCGCGCCCCGTCGATGTCGGCGGCTTCGACGATGAAGCCCTTGACGCCGCGGCCGTCGGCGAGACGCACGGTGCCGATCGACAGCGGCGGCGGGATCGCGGCGACGAATTTTCCGAAGGCCGCAGCCGGCAGCGCCCAGATCTCCAGCTCGATCGATGCGCCGGTTCCCGCTTCCACCCGCAGCATGCCGGGCTTCGGCGGCGCGGTGTCCAGTGCGTAAAGCCTGTAGTCGGGAGCGGTGATGGTTGCCTCCAGCAATCGCCCGCCCAGCGTCTTCAATTCGCTGTTGAGCGCCATACCCGAAAGATGCGCGCCGACCACGGCGATCGCGATTTCGTCTCCGCTCAGGCTCACGGAGAGGTCCGCAAGCGGCGGCTGTGGCACGCATCCAGCGCCAAGGGTCAGTTTCGTGTCGGCCTGAAAGACCCGGCCGATGCTGGCGAGCCGCGCGTCCTGGCCGGCCGGGGCCAGCAGCGTGATGCCGAATGGAATTTTGTCGGGCCTGATCGCCGCCGGCAATGCGAGGCCGCAGAGGTCGAGCAGGTTGACGAAATTGGTGTAGGTCCCAAGCCTGGAGTTGAGCTCGATCGGATTGGCAAGCACCTGCGCCGTCGAGTAGACGGTCGGCGCCGTCGGCAGTACCAGCGCGTCGATATTCGCAAAGGCACGTTCGGCGATGCGGCGCAGCGCCTGCAGCCGATACAGGGCCGCGAAGGTGTCAGCGGCGGTGAGCCGCGCTCCGCCAGCCGCTATCTCACGCGTGACCGGATGGATCGCGTTCGGTGACGACGCCAGCAGATTGCGGATGACCAGATAGCGCTCCGCGACCCACGGCCCCTCATAGAGCAGCCGCGCGGTTTCATAGAACGGTTCGAGATCAAATCCGACCAGCGTGGAGCCAAGCGCGGTCCAGCGCTTGAGCGCTGCGCCATAGGCTGCTTCAGAGGCCTTGTCGCCGAAGAAGATCAATTGGCCATCGCGCGGCACGCCGAGCCTGAGATTGGCGGGAAATGCGCTGACCCCCGCCAGTTCCCGGTTGCGCGAAAAAGGATCGGCGCCATCCGGGCCGGCCATCGCTCTCAGCGCCGTCATCGCGTCGTCGACGGTGAGCGAGAACACCGACACGCAATCGAGCGTCCGGCACGCCGGCACCACGCCGGCGGTGGAAACAAGGCCAAGGCTCGGCTTCAGCCCGACGATGTTGTTGAGCATCGCAGGTACTCGGCCCGAGCCCGCGGTATCGGTGCCAAGTGCCAGCGGCACCAGCCCGGCCGACACGGCTACCGCCGAGCCTGAACTCGATCCGCCGGGAATCAGATCGCCGCGCATCGGATTATCGGGAATGCCATACGGCGAGCGCACGCCGACGAGGCCGGTGGCGAACTGATCGAGGTTGGTCTTGCCGATCACGATGGCGCCGGCCGCGCGCAGCCGCGCCACCGACGTCGCGTCGAGCGATGGCATGTAAGAGTAAGCCGGGCAGGCAGCCGTGGTGGGCAACCCGGCAACGTCGATATTGTCCTTCACCGCGACGGGAATGCCGTACAGCGGAAGCTGCGCGGCATTCTTCGCCGACAGGGCTTCCGCTTCTGCCACCGCGTCCTTTTCGCCGCGCAGGCTGATGAAGATGGCTGGATCGTTGTGCTCGCGAATCCGCTGAAAACTTCGCGCGACGGTTTGGGCAGGCGACAGGTGGCCTGCGCGATGCGCAGCGACAATCGCAGCGACGGTTTCGCTCACGCGCTGCCCCGATCGGAGATGAGTTCGGTCGGCAGATGCGGCCCAAGCGTCGTCTGAATCCTGAACAGGAAGGGTGGGTTCGCCATGACTGACTGCACTCCGGGGAGGCGGAAATCCTTGAGCATTCGAAGCAAGCGGTGTGCCATTGTGTACATCGGTGGGTCGGTGTCTAACTTCGAAAATAAAACAATATTGTCAAATGCTTGGATGATTTTCACGGCGCAAATTGCAGGGCGCTTGCGAAATCGCGTCGACCGGATTTGCCCATTTTGTAGGCAAGGCCGTCGGCCGTATTCCTCAGCGAACCACCTTGCTGCTTCCCTGGGTAATCAGCCGCGCGGCGCGTTGGTCGCGGGCGTGAATCCACAGCCAGCTGATGGCCACGCTGAGCCGGTTGCGCAGGCCGATCAGGAAATAGATGTGGGCGATGCCCCAGATCCACCACGCGATGGTGCCGCGCAGCTTGATCGCGCCGAAATCGATCACCGCCTTGCGCTTGCCGATCTGAGCGAGGCTGCCGGCGTGGCGGTAACGGAACGGCGCCGTCGTTTCGCCGCGCAGGCGCGCTCTTATCGTTGCGGCGACATGACGTCCCTGCTGCTTGGCCGCGGGCGCAATGCCAGGGACCGGCTTTCCGTCGGGGCCTGCGATCACCACCGTATCGCCGATCGCGAATATGTCGGGATGGCCGGGTACGGTGAGGTCCGGCAAAACCTGCAATCGGCCGGCGCGGTCGGCCGCCGCACCCAGCCATTCGGCGGCAGGTGAGGCGCGGACGCCGGCGGCCCAGATCAGCGTCCTGGCTTGCAGGCGGTGGCCGCCATACACGACGCCGTCGGCCGAGCATTCGGTGACGGCCTGTCCCAATATCACTTCGACGCCGAGGCTCTCGAGCGAGGTTTGCGCGTAGGCCGAGAGATCGTCGGCAAAGCCCGCCAGGACGCGGGGGCCGGCCTCGATCAGCACGACGCGCGCCTTCTGGGTGTCGATGTTGCGGAAGTCGGGCGGCAGCGTGTCCCGCGCCAATTCGGCAATGGTGCCGGCGAGTTCAACGCCGGTCGGACCGGCGCCGACAATCACGAAGGTCAAGAGCGCCGCGCGCCGCTCTGGATCGGTCTCGCGCTCGGCGCGTTCGAAGGCAACGAGGATGCGGCGCCGCAGCGTGGTGGCGTCCTCCAGCGTCTTCAGGCCGGGGGCGAAAGGCTCCCATTCGTCATGGCCGAAATAGGCGTGACGCGCGCCGGTGGCGAGAACCAGCGTGTCATACGGAAGTTCGTCGCCGTCATCGAGCAGCACGCGCTTGTTGTCGGCATCCACGCCGCTCACCGTGGCAAACAAGGTCGTGACCTCGGGACGTCCGCGCAGGAGATAGCGGATTGGCCAGGCAATCTCCGATGTCGCCAGCGAGGCGGTCGCGACCTGATATAACAGCGGCTGGAACAGATGATGGTTGCGGCGGTCGACCAGCGAGATCGAGACCGGTGCGCCCGCGAGCCGATGTGCACATTCCAGCCCGCCGAAGCCGGCACCGACGATCACCACGCGATGGACCGTGGCCGGCCGCGTCTGTTCGGTCGTCATGGACGGCGGCCTCCAGGTTCGGAACTCAGCAAACTCAAGATGTAGTCGTTTGGCGGTTGACGTCCAAGGCCGGTTTGGCAATGGGCCGATAGCGAAAGCGCATCGTAAGCGACCTCTGCGGAAGCTGTTAGATTTCGATGCAATCCGCGCGATGATCGGGTCGCGGCGTCATGGCGTTCGCCGAAACGACGAAGTTATAACGCTCGCTTGAACCTGGCGAAGTGGAGCAACCATCGGCTGATTCCAAAATCCAGCACTATAATTCTTGCCATCCGCGCCTGCCGCGAATTATGGTGCATGACCATTGGGGCATCGGCCGAAGGTTCTAAGGCGCAGTGGCGGTTCGTGCTTGCTGCTGCCTTGCGATTTCGCGCACAAAATAAGTCAGTTCAAGGGGAGGAGCCCGGGAACGGAGCGCAGAGCGCTCAAGGACGGGCGCTTGACTGGCGGGATAATAAAATGAGGAGGGAACGGGATATGAAAACGGCATTCTGGCTTGCGGGCGCGACAGCTCTCGCCCTGGCAAACCCCGCCGTCGCGGCGGATACCATCAAGATCGGCTTTGTCTCCACGTTCAGCGGCCCGACCGCCGTCATCGGCAACGACATGCGTAATTCCTTCGAGCTTGCGCTCGATCATCTCGGCCGCAAAATGGGTGGCAAGCCAGTGGAGGTGATCTACGAAGACGATCAGCAGAAGCCCGATGTCGGCAAGCAGAAGACCGAGAAGCTGGTGCAGTCCGACAAGGTCGACTTCATCGCCGGTTACATCTGGTCGAACGTGCTTTTGGCCTCGCTCAAGACCGCCGTCGATTCGCAGACCATCCTGATCAGCGCCAATGCCGGACCGTCGCAACTCGCCGGTGAGCTGTGCTCGCCTTACGTGTTTTCGACCTCATGGCAAAACGACCAGACGCCGGCGGCCATGGGCCTTTACATGAATCAAAGGGGCGTCAAATCGGTGTTCCTGATCGGCCCGAACTACGCCGCCGGCAAGGACATGCTGGCCGGCGTAAAGAGCACGTTCAAGGGCGCGGTCAAGGGCGAGGAATATACGGTGTGGCCGAGCCAGCTCGACTTCTCGGCTGAACTCACCAAGGCGCGCAACTCGAAGGCGGAATCGATCTTCGTGTTCTATCCCGGGGCTGCCGGCGTGCAGTTCCTCAATCAATATGTGCAGGCCGGCATCAAGCAACAGATCCCGCTCTACACGGCGTTCACCATCGACGAATTATCGCTGCCGCTGCAGAAGGACAACGCGATCGGCGTTCCCGGCGCGCAGGAATGGGTGAACGATCTGCCGAACGAGCAGAACAAGAAGTTCGTCGAGGATTACCGCAAGAAGTATCCCGGGCTGCGCCCGACCTATTACGGCGCGCAGGCCTATGACGCCGCGCAGTTGATCAACAGCGCCGTGGTGGCGGTCAAGGGCGACACCAGCAAGAAGGACGCGATGAAGGCGGAGATGGAGAAGGCGAATTTCAAGTCGCTGCGCGGCCCCTTCAAATACGGCAACAACCACATCCCGGTCCAGAATTTCTATCTGCAGGATGTGGTCAAGGACGCCGACGGCGCGCTCTCGCTCAAGACCGTCGCCACCATCGTCAAGGACGACCAGGATCGCTTCCACGACAAATGCCCGATGAAGTGATCACGCATCCCGTTAGGCGCATGATCCGCCAAAGTGTGAGCGGTTTGGCGAAAAGATCATGCGCCCAAAATGATAGTTTGGAGCGCGATCGGACGCAAAACCGGCTTCCACTTTTGCTGATCGCGCCCCACAGCGGTGGCGCTCGCGCCGCCGCTTTTTTCCTGTCGGCACATGTTTTGCTGCGCGATGATTTCAGTCTGCGGCTTCAGCACGATGCTCCTCCAGATGATGCCCGCTGATGATACGCCTCAACCGGAAAATGACCTGAAGTGCCCATGCTGCTTGTCGTCGAACAATTCCTGAACGGGCTGCAGTTCGGCCTGCTGCTGTTTCTGCTGGCGGCGGGATTGACGCTGGTTTTCGGCATCATGGATCTCGTCAATCTCGCGCATGGCTCGCTGTACATGATGGGCGCCTATTTCGCGGCGACCTTCGTGGCCTGGACCGGGAATTTTGTCATCGGCGTGCTGCTGGCGCTTGGTGCGACGCTTTTGCTCGGCATCGTCCTGGAATTCGTGGCGCTGCGGCACCTCTATGGCCGCGATCATCTCGATCACGTGCTGGCGACTTTCGGACTGATCCTGTTTTTCAACGACGCGGTGCGGTTGATCTGGGGTCCGGCGGGTCTGGCGTTGCCGCTGCCCGCCTGGCTCACCGTGCCGATCCAGATCGTGCCCGGCGTTTTCTATCCCGCCTATCGGCTCGCGATCATCGTGGTCGCGCTCGCGGTCGCCTTGATGCTCTACATCGTCGTGATGCGAACCCGCATCGGCATGCTGATCCGTGCCGGCGCGTCCAACCGGGAAATGATCGGGGCGCTGGGCATCAACATCAAGCTGCTCTACACGCTGGTATTCGGACTAGGGGCGGCGCTTGCCGGTCTCGCCGGGCTGATGCAGGCGCCGATCCTGACGGTTCAGATCGGAATGGGCGAGAACATCCTCATTCTCGCCTTTGTCATCATCGTGATCGGCGGGATCGGCTCGATCCGCGGCGCGTTCGTGGCCGCGATCCTGGTCGGGATGATCGACACGCTCGGCCGTGCGTTCCTGCCCGACCTCTTGCGGCAAATCCTGAGTTCGGCCGCGGCTTCGACCGCGGCGCCCGCGCTTTCCTCGATGCTGATCTATCTCCTGATGGCGATTGTGTTGGTAGTCAGGCCAGAGGGGCTGTTTCCGGCCAACCGGCGATGACCGCTTCACTCAATTCCCGCAACGCGATCGCGGCGCTGGTTGTCGCCGGGCTTTTGTTGCTTCCGCTCTTTTCGCAAGTTACCGGAAACGTCTTCGTGCTGACGCTGTTCACCCGCATCGTCATCTTCGCGCTCGCCGCGGTAAGCCTCAATCTCATCATGGGCTATGGCGGGATGATGAGCTTCGGTCATGCCGCCTATCTCGGGATCGGCGGCTATGCGGTCGGCATTCTCGCGGCCGAGGGCGTAGGCTCCGGTTTCGTTCAATGGCCGGTGGCGCTTGGGTGCTCCGCGCTGTTCGCTCTCGTGATCGGGGCCTTGTCGTTGCGCACCCGCGGCGTCTATTTCATCATGATCACGCTCGCGTTCGCGCAGATGGCCTATTACGTCGCCTCGGGACTTGCACGCTACGGCGGCGACGATGGTCTGACGATCTACAAGCGCAGCGACTTCGGCGGCTTGATCAACCTGTCGAGCCGCGTGCAGTTTTACTATCTCTGCCTCGGCTGCCTGCTCGGTGGGATCTATCTGGTCTGGCGCATCGTCAATTCGCGCTTCGGCATGGTGGTTCAGGGGTTGCGCTCCAACGAGCAGCGCATGCAGGCGATCGGTTTTCCGGCCACCCGGTATCGGCTGGTCTGCTTTGTCATCGCCGGCACCCTGTGCGGCCTCGCCGGCGCACTGCTCGCCAACAACACCGATTTCATCAGTCCGGCCGTGATGTACTGGACCCGCTCCGGCGATCTGATGGTCATGGTCATCCTCGGCGGCATGGGCTCGCTGTTCGGTCCGGTGCTGGGTGCGATCGTCTATCTCGTTCTGGAAGAATTCCTGTCGCAGGTCACGGAATATTGGGCGCTCATCATGGGCCCGCTGTTGCTGCTGATCGTTCTGTTCGGGCGCGGCGGCATCATGGGGCTAGCGGGGAGGCTCACCCGTGGCTGATCCGATGCTTCGCGTTGAAAACCTGGTCCACCGGTTCGGCGGGATTGTCGCGACCGACAATCTCTCGCTCGATGTCGCCCATGGGGAATTGCACGCGATCATCGGGCCGAACGGCGCCGGCAAGACCACGCTGATCAGCCAGTTGACGGGACAATTGCGTCCGAGCGCCGGCACCATTCGTTTTGCCGGTCAGGATATCACCCATTTGCCGGCGTGGCGGCGCAGCCAACTCGGGCTGGCGCGTTCCTTCCAGATCACCTCGCTGCTGCCGGACTTCACCGCCTCGGACAATGTCGCGCTGGCGGCGCAGGCCCGCGACGGCCACTCGTTCCGTTTCTGGGGCAATGCCCGCAAGGAAAAGCAGCTCCGCGAGGCGGCGATGTCGGCCCTGACCAGGGTCGGTCTCGAACATCGCGCCGATGTTGTCGTGTCGAAATTGAGCCACGGCGAACAGCGCGAGCTTGAACTCGCGGTCGCGCTCGCCACCAAGCCGCAATTGCTGCTGCTCGACGAGCCGATGGCCGGACTTGGTGCCACGGAATCGGCGCGGATGGTGAAGCTTCTCGCGGAGTTGCGGAAGGAGGTCACCATCATCCTCGTCGAGCATGACATGGACGCGGTGTTCGCGCTCGCCGACCGCATTACCGTTCTCGTCTATGGGCGCGTCATTGCCTCCGACGTGCCGGCGGCGATCCGCGGCAATGAAGAGGTCAAGCGCGCCTATCTCGGCGATCAGCATGTGGTGACCCGCCATGGCTGACGCGGCGCCCCTGCTCGAAGTTGAGGGAATCGAGACCTGCTACGGCCTGAGCCAGGTGCTGTTCGGCATGTCGCTGCAGGTTCGCGCCGGCGAGATGGTGGCCCTGATGGGCCGCAACGGCATGGGAAAAACCACGACCGTCCGCTCCATCATGGGATTGACGCCGGCGCGCGCCGGCACGATCCGCATCAATGGACGCGATGTTCGCGGCTTTGCCTCGTTTCGGATCGCGCAACTGGGAATTGGCCTCGTCCCCGAGGGGCGCCAGATTTTTCCGAACCTCACCGTGCGCGAAAATCTGGTCGCGGCCTCCGCCAATCGTCTGGGCAGCGCCGATCCATGGACGCTGGAGAAGATCCACGCGCTGTTCCCGCGGCTCGCCGAGCGCGGCGCCAACATGGGCGGCAATCTGTCGGGCGGCGAGCAGCAGATGCTGGCGGTGGGACGCGCGCTGATGACCAATCCGCGGCTGCTGATCCTGGACGAGGCCACCGAAGGCCTGGCGCCCCTGATCCGCGAGGAAATCTGGAACTGCCTGTCGATGCTCAAAGCGCGGGGCCAATCGGTGCTGGTGATCGACAAGAATGTCGAGCATCTCACCCGTATCGCCGACCGGCACTACATCATCGAGCGCGGCCGGGCGGTGTGGAGCGGCCCGTCGGCGCAGCTGATCGCGGAGCCGGAGCTGCAGCACAAGTATCTGGGGATTTGAGGGGAGGGCGCGTCATTCCGGGGCGCGCAGCGCGAACCCGGAATCTCGAGATTCTCCGATGTGCAATTGCACATCGTAGTTCGATGCGGAGCCTGTCATCGGGCCGGCCGCAGGCCGGACCCGTTGGCATCGCCCCGGAATGACGGGAGTCATAACTCTCAAAACATCTCGAAATATTCGCGCTGCTCCCAGTCCGATACTTCGGCCTGGAAGCGCTCGATCTCGGCGTTCTTGATGTGGACGTAATAGTCGACAAAGCCAGCACCCAACTTGTCGCGAAAGAACGGATCGTCCTTCAGCGCGTCCACGGCTTCCCGCAGCGTCTTCGGCAGTAGCGCAGCCTGCGTCTCATAGGGGGTATCAGCGGATGGGCCGGGATCGAGCGCGCGGTCGACGCCGTCCAGGCCCGATAGAATCTGCGAGGCCATGTAGAGATAGGGGTTGGCGGCGGGCTCGCCGATGCGGTTTTCCAGCCGCGTCGCGGGGTCGTCAGGCGCGCCGAGCACGCGCACCATCACGCCGCGATTGTCGCGGCCCCAGATCGCGCGGTCCGGCGCCAGCGAATAGGAGCGATAACGCTTGTAGCCGTTGATGGTCGGCGTCGTGAACACGGCCGAAGCGCGCGCGTGCTGCAACAGCCCGCCGAGATAATGACGGCCGAACGGGCTCAACACCTCGCCGCGGTCTTTGGTCATGAACGCGTTCTCGCCGCTGGCGCGCGAGACGATCGACTGGTGCAGATGCCAGCCGGAAGCGAACACGTTCGGGAGCTTTGGCCGGCACATGAAGGTCGCGTGATAGCCATGGCGCTGGCAGATTTGCTTCACGGCGCTGCGAAACAGGATCATGGTGTCGGCGGGCTCGAGCCCCTTCGTCGGCTTGAAGGTGAATTCGCACTGGCTCGGGCCGAACTCGACTTCGATCGATCGCAGCGGCAGGCCGAGCGCGAGGATGTCGCGGCGAACAATCTCCAGCACCGGCTCCATCTGGTCGTAGCGCTGCTCGGTCAGATATTGATAGCCGTGCGACAGCAGGCTGACATCAGGCGGCCGGCCGGGCTGGCCCGCGTCCTCCGGCGACATCTTCGCGTTTTCGAGTTTGAAGATGTGGAATTCGACCTCAAGGCCGGCGACGAAGTCATAGCCGCGCTGAGCGAGTTTATCGAGAACCGACCGGTAAACGTGGCGGGTTGCGAACGGCACCGGCCGCCCGTCGGCAAAATACACATCGCACAATAGCCAGCCGGTGATGGGTGCCCACGGCAGCACGCGAAAGCTGAGGGGATCCGGCACCATCAGCACGTCGGCGGCGCCCTCCATCTCCCGCATCCCGAAACCGCCGCCGGCGGTGAATACCGGAAACACCGTGCGATGCGCGGTGTCCTTGGCGAACATCGTGGTGGTGATGGTGCAGCCGCTTTCCAGCGAGGCCAGCGCCTCGGCTGCCACCAGCGTCTTGCCGCGCAAGATGCCGTGCTGATCGGGAAACGAAAGCCTGATGACTTCGAGCTTCTGATCTTCGACGATGCGCGCCAGACGCGCCGCCGCTTCCTTCTGCTCGTCGGACCAAAGACCGTGACGCCTGACAAAACTCAACGCGTCTTCCTTTGAAGCGACTGACGAGGGCATGACCTTGGGTTGAAGCGAAGCGAACCTCTTCTCCCTCGCCCCGCTTGCGGGGAGAGGGTCGGGGTGAGGGGGGCTCTCCACAGACTGAGCTCGCGGAGAATCCCCCTCACCCGAAGCCTTCGGCTTCGACCTCTCCCCGCAAGCGGGGCGAGGTGACCCGTACGCCGTGGCCAACTCAACACAAGGCCGTCCGGCACTGGAAGGCCGATCACTTGATGGCTCTCAGGTGAGGCACCTTGTCGGCGATCTCTTGTGGGACGGGCGCTGCCCACGGCGCGCCGCGGCGCCGCTTCACGTCGACTTCCATCCAGAAGGTTTCCCAGCCCCGCGTCGGCCCGATGCCGTCCATTGTCGCCGGCCCCTGGATGCTCTTCGCATGCGCGGCATCGAGGAACATGAACGGCTTTTCGCCGCCCGCGACCTTTTCGATTTCCCGCCGCAACAGGCGGCGATACTGAACGATCGCCTTGTCGGCGGTGCCGAGATGTTCACGGGTGCGATCCTGGATCGCGCCCATCGATTCCACCGCCCACTGGTCGTGCACGTTGATGTCGCTTCCCATGCCGGTGTAGGTCGCGGTCGCCTGCTCGTGCGGATCGAAACCGTAATCGTTGGACTTGTTCTTGCGCGAGCGATAATCCGGCAGCTCGTAGAGTTCGAGGCGCTGGTCGCGCATCTTCTTCTTGTCGACCGGCGTCGAATAAGAGGTGAAGATCGCGTACCAGTAGCAGTTCTCGTCATCGATCGGCACGTGCCACTGCGTGATCGTCATCTCCGTGCTCATGGGAATGACGAAGGCGTGCGGGAACAGCTGGTTGGTGACGCGAACATGCGTGCGTTCGTCGTCGATCTCGCGCAGCGCGATCAGCCGCAGTCCGTATTCGGTGTGCTCGACATTGATGATGGGCCGGTCAAATTCGCGCAGGATCTTTGTCATCGGCAGGTCGGTGCCGGCGGATGCGCCGCGGAACTGCCTTCCGTACGCGCCGGAAGTATCCTCGTCCTCGAAGAAGCGATGCAGGAACGAGGCATGCGACGGGTCGATGCCGACTTCGAGCGCCTGCAGCCAGTTGCAGTTGATGTGGCCCTTGAAGGCGAAGGTGTGGCTGTCGGGCGCCACAAAGCAGTCGATCTCGGGAAACGCCGGCGGCTCGCCTTCGCCGAGATACGCCCAGAGGATGCCGCTCTTCTCCACCACGGGATAGGAGCGCTGCCTGATACCTTTGCAGAGTTGCGAATCCTTCGGCTCGGCCGGGGTTTCCAGGCATTGGCCGGAGGCGTCGAACAGCCAGCCATGGAAGGCGCAGCGCAGGCCGCCGTTTTCAAGCCGCCCGAAGGCGAGGTCGGCGCCGCGATGCGCGCAGTGACGCTCGATCAGGCCGTAACGTCCCTGCTCGTCGCGAAACAGCACCAGATTCTCGCCGAGCAGTTTGACGGCCTTGACCGGCCGCGGTCCCTGCAGCTCCTCCACCAGCGCCGCCGGCTGCCAGTACATCCGCATCAATTTTCCGCATGCGTCTTTCGGTCCCGTCCGGGTGATCAGGTCGTTGTGTTCCTGGCTCATCATGGCGGGGTGTCCCTTTCGAGCTGGCGGCGCAGCTACTCTAGCCAAAGCGCCCCGCCTCGACCAGCGGTCTCGTTCCGAGGGCAGGTGCGCGATCAGCGCGCCGCGCTACGCAGCCCGAACGCGTGCGCGTCGTTGTGCAGCACCGGCGCCACCGCATCGATCAGGCGCGCTGCCGCGGCGTCCACGGAAAGGCCCGCGGTATCGACCACGGCGGAAGCCCGCGCGTAGAGCGGTTCGCGGCTCTTCAGGATGGTGCGGAGTTCCGCCATGGCCGAGCGGTCGTCCGCCATCGGGCGCAGATCGCCCTGGCCGCGGACCCGCGCCATGTGTTCTTCCGGCTCGGCCTTCAGCCAGATCGTGTAGAACGACGACAGGATGAGGTCGAAGGTCAGCGGCTCGGAAACGATGCCGCCGCCGGTGGCCAGCACCGTCAGTTCCTTGCGCGCCAGCAATTGCCCAAGCGCGGCCTGCTCCATGCGCCGAAAACCTTCCTGGCCGTAGAGCGCGATGATCTCGGCGACCGACAGGCCGTTCTGCGCCTCGATCTCCTTGTTGAGTTCGACGAAATTCCAGCCGATTTTCTTGGCGAGGATCTTGCCGAGCGTCGACTTGCCGGCACCGCGCAGCCCGATCAAGGCGATGCCGGCAAACGACATCCGTCGCTGCACGGAGCCAGCTTGACCGGCGAGAATATCCTTGGCTTGCGCGATCTGGTTTGGCGACGCTTTCCGCAGCAGGTCGCGGATGACGGCCCAGTCCGGTGCCGGCTCGGTGGCGGGGATCAGGTCTTCGAGATGCGCGCCCATCGCGTTCGACACCCGGCGCAGCAGCACGATCGAGACATTTCCCTTGCCGCTCTCGAGTTGCGCGATATAGCGTTCGGAAATGCCGGAGACTTTGGCGAGCACCTTGCGCGACATGCCGCGAAGCGCGCGCATGGTGCGGACACGTTGGCCGAGCTGTTCGAGAAAGCCGGTTTCGGGATCGCTATCTTGGGTCATGATCCTCGTACGAAGCGCGCGCATCCATGGCGTTTTCGAGCAAAGTGGGTACCGGTTCGCATGAAGAAAACGCGTCGATCAGAAGCCGACTTTAGGAAACATAATGCCGATGAGGATTGACAGCAAGCTCGTGTGGTGCATTTCTATGAATTATAATTCTTAAAGCTGGGAAGAAACGTCGTGACGTGCTTGTGCTTAAGAGACGTGGCTCGAGGGACGTAGCATGAGCGACACCGGTTCCTACGACACGGGTTCCTACAATGCGGTGACCTGGCTGCTCGATCGCAATGTCGATGAGGGCCGGGCCAAAAAGCTGGCCTTCACCGATACCGTTTCCGAGCTGACCTATGGCGATCTGCAGAAGCAGAGCCGCCGCGTCGCCAACATGCTGCGCCGCCTCGGCGTCCGCCGCGAAGAGCGCGTGGCGATGATCATGCTCGACACAACAGATTTTCCGGCGGTGTTTTTGGGCGCGATCCGCGCCGGCATCGTGCCGGTGCCGCTCAATACGCTTTTGACATCGGATCAATACGCCTATGTGCTGGCCGATTGCCGCGCGCGGGTGCTGCTCATCTCCGAAGCGCTGCTGCCGGTGGTCAAGGACATGGTCGGGCGGATGCAGGACCTCGATCACGTCATCGTTTCCGGCAAAGATGCGCACGGCTACAAGAAACTCTCCGATGAACTCGCAGGTGAGAGCGACATCTTCACGACTGCCGCGACCCATTCCGACGAACCGGCGTTCTGGCTGTATTCGTCGGGTTCGACCGGCATGCCGAAGGGCGTGCGGCATCTGCATTCCAATCTCGCCGCGACCGCGGACACCTACGCCAAAGAGGTGCTGGGCATTCGCGAGGATGATGTCTGCCTCTCGGCGGCGAAGCTGTTTTTCGCCTATGGCCTCGGCAACGCGCTGACGTTCCCGATGTCGGTCGGCGCCACCACCGTTCTCAATTCCGAACGCCCGACGCCCGCGACGATGTTCACGCTGATGAACAAATACAATCCCAGCATTTTCTTCGGCGTGCCGACGCTGTTCTCCGCGATGCTGAACGACGAGGCGCTCAAGCATGAACGCGGCGGCACGCGGTTGCGGATCTGCACCTCCGCGGGCGAAGCGTTGCCGGAATCGGTCGGCAATGCGTGGAAGGCGCGCTTCGGCGTCGATATTCTCGACGGCGTCGGTTCGACCGAGCTGTTGCATATCTTTCTGTCGAACGCGCCGGGCGATATCAAATACGGCACGTCCGGCCGCCCGGTGCCTGGCTACAGGGTCCGGCTCGTCAACGAGGCCGGGGCCGAGGTGCCCGATGGCGAAGTCGGCGAACTCCTGGTCGACGCGCCCTCGGCCGGCGAAGGCTACTGGAACCAGCGCAGCAAGAGCCGCCGGACCTTCGAGGGCCACTGGACCCGCACCGGCGACAAATATGTTCGCGATGCCGATGGACGCTACACCTTCTGCGGCCGCAGCGACGACATGTTCAAGGTGTCCGGCATCTGGGTGTCGCCGTTCGAGGTCGAGAGCGCGCTGATCACCCACCCCGCGGTGCTGGAGGCCGCCGTGGTGCCTGAAGCCGACCCCGAAGGATTGCTCAAGCCAAAGGCATTCGTGGTGCTGCGCGCGGATGCAAAGACCGACGGTCTGAAAGAGGCTCTGAAAGAGCACGTCAAGCAGAAGATCGGGGTCTGGAAATATCCGCGCTGGATCGAGGTCGTCGATGCCTTGCCGAAGACCGCGACCGGAAAGATTCAACGGTTCAAGCTGCGGGATGGGGATAACAAATGAGTTCTCGTCATTCCGGGGCGCGCGTCAGCGCGAACCTCAGATGTGCATTTGCACATCGGGGAATCTCGAGCAGCAAAATCATATCGAGATTCCGGATCAGTTCGCTTCGCGAACTGTCCGGAATGACGGACATGGCAAAGCACGTTATGATCTCCCTCTCTCCCTCCGGCTTCCTCAAGGTCGGCGCCGCCGATCTCGAATACCGCATGATCGGGCCCGCGCCCGCTGATGCGCCGACCATCGTCATGCTGCACGAAGGCCTGGGCTCGGCGGCGCTGTGGGGGGATTTTCCGGACCGGCTGCAGGCCGCGACCGGCGCCGGCGTATTCGTCTATTCGCGCGCGGGTTACGGCGCCTCGACAAAGGTCGAGCTGCCGCGTCCGCTCGACTACATGAGTATCGAGGCGCTCGACGTCCTGCCCGGTCTGCTCGACAAGATTGGCTTCCGCCGCGGCCTGTTGCTCGGGCATTCCGACGGCGCCTCGATCGCGGCGGTTTATGCTGGGGGCGCCGGCGACCACCGCGTGCGCGGCGTCGTGATGATCGCGCCGCATTTCATCGTCGAAGACATGGGGGTAGCGGCGATCGCGGAGACCAGGAAGGCCTATGAGACCGGGGGCCTGAAGCCGAAATTGGCGCGCTGGCACAGCGACGTCGACAACACGTTCCACGGCTGGAGCGATGCCTGGCTGAACCCGAAGTTTCGCAACTGGGACATCTCGGAATATCTCGCCTATATTCGCGTACCGGTGGCCATCCTGCAGGGCGCCGACGACCAGTACGGGACTGTTCGCCAGATCGAGATCGCCCAGCAGGAATGTTATTGTCCGGTCGATGTGACGATCATTCCGGGTGCCGGACATTCGCCGCATCGGGAAGCGCCCGAGGCGACGCTTAATTCGATTACGGAATTTACTAAACGTATTTTGTATCCGCATGAAGGCTCGGAGGGCCGAGCCGTTTGAAAATTTGGTTGTGGCATTGCGCCAATGAATATTCCTTCTTCCACAGCGGCCAATTTGCCGCTGCGGCGCTGCGCTACGGAATTGCGCTCAACGATGCCGGTTATTTCCGGGAGCCACACGAAGTCGCTGGAAGCGATGTGGGCCGCGGCGCCGCAAAGCGGTGACGATCGGGTCGACTGGCCGGATATGAAAAAAAATGCAGAATTTGTGATCTAAAAGCCTCTGGACCTCGGTCAAAACATGCATTATTGTGCATATCAGACAGGTAATCCAAAAGCTCGGGATAAGGATGGTCCATGGCCGGTGAAGATCGCGTTCTCGCTGGCGGCGCCCGCACCATCGATTTTCAGACCGATCCGTCGCGCTACCGGCATTGGAAGCTGGATGTCGACGGCGAGGTCGCGACGCTGACGATGGATGTCGACGAGAATGGCGGCCTGTTCGAGGGCTATCAGCTCAAACTGAATTCCTACGATCTCGGCGTCGACATTGAACTCGCGGACGCGGTGCAGCGGCTGCGCTTCGAGCATCCCGGCGTGAAAGTTGTGATCCTGCGCTCCGGCAAAAACCGCGTGTTCTGCGCCGGCGCCAACATCCGGATGCTGGCGGGGGCAACCCACGCCCACAAGGTCAATTTCTGCAAATTCACCAACGAGACGCGTAATGGCCTGGAGGATTCCAGCGAGAATTCCGGGCAGCGTTTCATCACCGTCGTCAACGGCACCGCGGCCGGCGGCGGTTACGAACTCGCATTGGCCACCGATCACATCATCCTCGCCGATGACGGCTCTGCTTCGGTTGCATTGCCGGAAGTGCCGCTGCTGGCGGTGCTGCCGGGCACCGGCGGGCTGACGCGCGTGGTCGACAAGCGCAAGGTCCGCCGCGACCACGCCGATTATTTCTGCACCATCGAGGAGGGCATCAAGGGCAAGCGGGCTGTCGCATGGCGCCTGGTCGACGAGATCGTGCCGAACAGCAAGCTTGAAGCCAAGGTCGCCGAGCGCGCCAAGGAATTTGCCGCCGCATCGACGCGCAACGGCACCGGAAAGGGAATTGCGCTCACGCCGCTGACGCGCAGTTTCGACGAAAATAGCATCCGCTATGGCCTGGTCAGCGTCGACATCGACCGCGCGGCGCGCATCGCCGCCATTTCGATCAAGGCACAGGACGCGCCGCCGCCCGCCGATATCGACGGCATGATCGCGCAAGGCGCGTCGTTCTGGCCGCTGCAGGTAGCGCGTGAACTCGACGACGCCATCCTGCACCTGCGCATCAACGAACTTCAGATCGCCATGCTGGTGTTCAAGTCGCATGGCGAGCGCGCCAACGTGCTGGCCTGCGACGCATTTCTGGAAGCCAACAAGGCGCACTGGCTGGTCAACGAGATCAGGCAATACTGGAAGCGCGTGCTCAAGCGCATCGACGTCACCTCGCGCACGCTGGTGACGCTGGTCGAGCCGGGCTCGTGCTTTGTCGGCACGCTGGCCGAACTCGTGTTCGCGGCCGACCGCTCCTACATGCTGATCGGCTCGCGCCAGGGCGACAACCGCCCCGCGCCGACGATCGAACCCTCCGCGCTGAATTTTGGTCCCTATCCGATGAGCCATGGGCTGACGCGGCTGCAATCGCGCTTCCTGGCAGACCCTTCGGATCTGGAGCGCGCGCGCGAGCGGATCGGCGAAGCCCTCGATGCCGAGGAGGCCGAGGCGCTTGGCCTCGTCACCTTCGCGCTCGACGATATCGACTGGGATGACGAGATCAGGGTGTTTTTCGAGGAGCGCGCCAGCTTCTCGCCCGACAGCCTCACCGGCATGGAAGCCAATTTGCGCTTTGTCGGACCGGAGACCATGGAATCGAAAATCTTTTCGCGTCTCACCGCCTGGCAGAACTGGATCTTCCAGCGCCCCAACGCGGTCGGCGAGGAAGGCGCGCTACGCCGCTACGGCACCGGTCAGAAGGCGCAGTTCGATACGACGAGAGTGTGAGGAATGCCGGGGTCATCCCGGCGTAACGGCTTCGCCGTTATCGCTGGAGGTGCGAGCGTCAGCGAGCCTCGAAGGATGATTGAAACGAGAAATGCCAGACAAGCATCCTTCGAGGCTCGCGCGAGATGCGCTCGCACCTCAGGATGACGGTAGAGCAAAACGCGACGCGCGCCACAACGGCGACAAAGGAGTTCCGCCATGAACGTCAACATCATGAACGTCGATTACTCGACCAAGATTCCCAACAACGTGAATCTCAGCGAGGATCGCCAGGTGCTGAAGGCGCTTGAGGGCTGGCACCCCGGTTACATGAACTGGTGGGGCGACATGGGACCGGAGGGTTTCCAGCAATCGCTGGTTTACCTGCGCACCGCCTATTCGGTCGATCCGCGCGGCTGGGCCAAGTTCGATTACGTCAAAATGCCGGACTACCGCTGGGGCATACTGCTTGCTCCACAAGAGGAGAATCGCGTCATTCCCTTCGGCCAGCATTATGGTGAGCCGGCGTGGCAGGAAGTGCCGGGCGAACATCGCGCCATGCTGCGCCGCCTGATCGTGATCCAGGGCGATACCGAGCCCGCTTCGGTCGAACAGCAGCGCCATCTCGGCAAGAGCGCGCCTTCGCTCTACGACCTGCGCAACCTGTTCCAGGTCAATGTCGAGGAAGGCCGCCATCTCTGGGCGATGGTCTACCTCTTACAGAAATATTTCGGCCGCGACGGCCGCGAGGAAGCCGACGAGCTGTTGCGCCGCCGCTCCGGCGATGCCGACTCACCCCGCATGCTAGGGGCCTTCAACGAGGCGACGCCGGACTGGCTGTCGTTCTTCATGTTCACCTACTTCACCGACCGCGACGGCAAGATGCAGTTGCACTCTCTGGCGCAATCCGGCTTCGATCCCTTGTCGCGCACCTGCCGTTTCATGCTGACGGAGGAAGCGCACCATATGTTCGTCGGCGAAACCGGCATCAGCCGCGTGGTGCAGCGAACCTGCGAGGCGATGCGGGCCGCTCGCATCAGCGATCCCACCGATATCGCCAAGGTCCGCGCGCTCGGCGTCATCGATCTTCCGGCCATCCAGAAGAAGCTGAACTTGCATTACACGTTGTCGCTCGACCTGTTCGGCTCGGAAGTCTCGACCAACGCGGCGAACGCCTTCAATGCCGGCATCAAGGGCCGCTACCACGAGACCCAGATCAAGGACGATCACCGCCTGCAGAACGATACTTATCCGGTGCTCAAGCTTGTGGACGGGCAGATCAAGCGCGTCGACGAGCCGGCGCTGACCGCACTCAACATGCGGCTGCGCGACGACTACACGCAGGATTGCGTCAAGGGGTTGTTGCGCTGGAACAAGATCATTTCGCTCGCCGGCTACGACTTCAAGCTGACGCTGCCCAACGTCGCGTTCCACCGCGCGATCGGCGAATTCAAGGACATCCACGCGACCCCGGATGGCGTGTTGATCGACGATGCGACCTGGAACAGGCGCAGGAACGAGTGGCTGCCGTCGGCGGCTGACGGCGATTTCATTGCCTCGCTGATGATGCCGGTAACGGGCGTCGGCGAATTCGCGCCATGGATCTCGCCGCCCAAGGTCGGGATCGACAACAAGCCGGGCGACTTCGAGTATGTGAAGATCGAAACGTGAGGCGCTTTACCTCGCCCCGCTTGCGGGGAGAGGTCGACGCGCGTTGCGCGTCGGGTGAGGGGGATTCTCCTCGATCACGGTGCCGGGAAGAGCCCCCCACCCCAACCCTCTCCCCGCGAACAGCGGGGCGAGGGAGTTCGACCGCGATGGTCGCGCCGACCACGTCATCTCCGGCGCGCGAGGCGAAATAGATCGCGGCGACCGCTACGTCCTCGTCCCCAGGAGTAGGTCTGCATCGGATTGATGAACATACCGTCGATCGAGGCGACGGCTTTTCGACTCTATCCGGCGATCTCAAGACCGGCAGTGGCATAGACGACGCCGCCATCGACGGCAATGGTGGCGCCGACCACATAGTCGCCCGCCCGCGAAGCGAGATAAATCGCCGCGCCAGCCATGTCTTCATCGGTTCCGACGCGTCGGGCAGGCACGCGCTGTGCCACCTCTGCTTCGTGATCGCGTGCGGCGCGGTTCATATCGGATTTGAACGCGCCCGGTGCGATCGCTGTGACGTTGATATTCTCTTTGATCAGTTTCGTAGCCATCCGGCGCGTCAGATGAATAAGCCCCGATTTGCTCGCGGCGTAGGAGTAGGTCTCGTTCGGGTTGACGAAGATGCCGTCGATGGAAGCGATGTTGATCACCTTGGAAGGCTTCTCAGCGGAGGCGGCGGCGCGTAACGGCGCTGCCAGCGCCTTGGTGAGAAAGAACGGCGTCTTGAGGTTGAGGTTCATCACCTTGTCCCAGCCGCTTTCCGGGAATTCGTCGAAATCCGCGCCCCACGCCGCGCCGGCATTGTTGACGAGAATATCGAGCTTCGGTTCGCGCTTTTTGATCTCGGTCGCCAGCATCTCGATGCCGGTCATGGTGGAAATATCGATCGGCAGCGCGATGCATTCGCCGCCATATTCGGCCGTGAGTTCCTTGGCCGTCGCTTCGCAAGGCGCCGCCTTGCGCGCCGTGATGTAGACCCTGGCCGCGCCGTAGCTGAGAAATCCCGCGGCGATCATCCTGCCGATGCCGCGCGATCCTCCGGTCACCAATGCTGTGCGGCCCTTCAGCGAAAACAGATCCGTGAACATGCGTTTCTCCATTGATTTTGCCCATGGTTCTGGACGCGGGGATGGGGCGAGTCAAGGAAGGCTCTTCTTGCCTCTCCCCTTGTGGGAGAGGGTGGCTTCGCGAAGCGAAGACGGGTATTTCACCGCGGACAAAAACCCCTCATCCGGCACGGACTTCGTCCGCGCCACCTTCTCCCACAAGGGGAGAAGGGAAGTAAGGGCGCCGTGCTAATTTACGCCGCGTCGATGCGCCTGAAACCGTTCCACATCGCGGTCGCGGCACCCGAGGTGAGCACCGGCAGGATGCGTTCGTCCTGGTAGTTGCCGTTGAGCGAGACCCGCGGCAGCGCGGTCAGATATCCGGCGTTCTCGGGAAAGATCATGCCCGGCCGCGTCGTCACCGCGGTCTTGAATCCGGCCGCTTTCGCCAGGGCGAATTCGCGCGGACCGGCCGCGAACTTGTCGCCATAGGGATAAGCGAGATGGACAACAGGATGCTGCACCGCATTTTCGATCCGCTCCCGGCTGACAGCCATTTCCTGGCTGGCGACTTCGGGGGATTGCATGGCAAGATTGCAATGCGTGACGGAATGCGCGCCGATGCTGACCAGGGGATCGTCCGCGAACGACTTCAGCTCATCGAAGGACATGCAGAGTTCGCGGCAGATCGCGGCTTCGTCAACGCCGTGACGCATGCACAACGTGTTGATTTCGCGCCGCAGATCATCTCCGCCGGGCAACCCGCGCAGCCAGTCATGCAAACGGTCGAATGCGGCCTGCTTGGCGGCCGGCGCAGAGGTGTCGAAGCGGGCGGCAATGCCGCCGATCTCGACTTCGATCGAGGAAGCCCTGGCGATCACCATCTCCAGCGCGATCCACCAGACATGGCCGACGCCTTGCGCGAAATCGCTGGCGACATGCACGGTAAAGGGCGCCTCGAACTCCCGCATGACCGGAAGCGCGAAATCCCTGTTGTCGCGATATCCATCGTCGAAGGTGAAGCAGGCAAAACGCTGCGAGAAGTTGCGTTCGGTCAGCCGCCGGTGCACTTCGTCCATGGCGATGATGTCAATGCCAAGCGAGCGAAGATGCGACAGCGTCGCGCGCAGGAATTCCGGCGCCACCTCGAGATGACGATTGGGCTGGAATTCGCCTTCGCGGCTCGGACGGACGTTGTGCAGCATGAAAATGGTGCCGACGCCGGCGAAGATCGGACGAAGCAGATGATGCGCACCGGTGAAGTAAAGCGCTCCCAGCCCGGCGCGGATGACGTTGTTGCGTAACTGCTTCATCGGGACTGGTTTGCCGGTTTGGACAGGTTTCCGAACCTAGCGGGAGACCATTGAAGAAACGGTTAGCCGTCGCTGGACGATTCCCTGCTATTTCGGGTTTGACAGCCCCGCAAGGGTTTGTTTTCTCTCTGTTTCCAGTGCTGCCGCTACGGGCTCCGCGAATTCGCATCAGGAGCGTAAATCCGAAAATCGGCACCGGATCATAGTGTTGCCAGCGCCCCTTTGTTTCCGAAGTTGGTGTCAGGGGATACCGCGAGCGTTCACGAACTTCGGAAAAACGGGCGCGAGGCCCCGCGGGACATCGAATGGGCGGACTTTTCAGGTGGAGCAGCAAATGGTGGCCAGGCGTGATTCCGCTGGTTATCTTTTGGGCTATCGCTGCATGGACGAATACTGGCCCCCTGGAATCCGACCTCGCCGCCCGCTCCACCGCCGCCCTTAAGGATACCCTGCTCGACAAGAGCAGGATCGCGGTCGCCGGCCGCGACGTCACCTTTGCCGCGGATGCCTTCTCCGAAGAGGGCCGTCGCAGCGCCGTGGCCTCGGTGGAAGCCGTGCCCGGCGTGCGGCTGGTCAACGACGAAACCCGGCTCATTCCCGAAGCCAAGCCGTTCGTCTGGTCGGCTGAGCGCGACGTCGTCAGGGTCACGTTATCAGGCAGTTCACCGCTGCCGGCCAGCAAGGGCAGATTGCTGGAGGCGGCCCGCGCAGCTCTCGGTGGCGTCGAGGTGGTCGATCAGATGAATCTGTCGCGGGGCGCGCCACCGCGTTTCGACAATGCGGCATTGCTGCTGCTCGACCAGGTCGGGAAATTGAAGGACGGCAAGATTACGATTTCGGATACCAAGGTCAGCCTTTCCGGCATGGCGCGCGAGCTCGGCGGCCGGGAAGCGATCGCGGCCGCGCTGAAAAATCTTCCCGAGGGATTTTCGGTCGCCGCGAATGAGATCAAGGCGCCGCCTTATATCTTTCAGGCCTACAAGGATCCGGTCGCGCTGACGCTGACGCTGACGGGCTATGTGCCCGACAACAACGTCCACGCGGCGATTGTCGCGGCGGCAAGCCGCAAATTCTTCAGCGAAAAGGTGGTCGACAATCTCAAGGCCAGCATCGGGGCGCCATCCGGATTCGCCGGCGCAGTGGTGCCGGCGCTGGGTTCGTTGTCACGGCTATCGACCGGCACGCTGGTGGTGTCGGACCGCGAGGTGAAGCTCTCGGGCGACGCATTCTACGATGCGGCGCCGGCCCAGATCCGCAGCAACCTGGTCAAGGATTTTCCGCAAGGCTTTCAGCTCAAGGCGGACATTTCGGTCAAACCCGCGGCCGCGCCGGTGGACGCCACCGTGTGTCAGCAGCTGTTTTCGGTGTTGCTCGGCAAGGCAACGATCCGGTTCGTGTCCGGGCGCTTCAACCTTGACCCGGATTCCGCAGGGCTGCTCGATCATCTGATCGAAACCGCGCTGCGCTGCCCGACCGTCAATATCGAGATTGCCGGACACACCGATGCGGCTGGCGACAATGCCGCCAACCAGGTGCTGTCGGAAAAGCGTGCGCAGGCGGTGATGGATTATCTGTTGAAGGCCGGATTGCCCGCGGGCAGGTTCACGGCGATCGGCTATGGCAGCACGCGGCCGGTCGCGACCAACGACAGCGACGAAGGCAAGGCGCGTAACCGCCGCATCGAATTCGTGGTGAAGGAATAGCAATGGCCTATCTGGCGACATTTCATTGGGGCTGGTTGCTGGCTTCGCTAGTGCTGGGGTTTGCGATGGGCTGGATCGCCGTGGTTCATCGCGGCCAGGGCGTGTCGAAGGTGATGACACGGGGGCTGGCGGTGCTGGTGGCAGCGCTGGTCGGCGCAGCGCTTGCCCGCGTGGTCCCCGGCCGCCCCGGCTATTGGCTCGACCTCGGCCTCATCATGTTCGCTCTGTATCTGGCCGGCTGCACGGTGGGATCCTGGCTTCGCGACTGGGTGCTTTCCGGCCATGCGAAGGCGGCCTGAGATCTCCAACTGTTCGCGGATAACTGACATGCCCCACACTCCCGCGGCTCACTACCGGATGTTCGGTCACTACAATGCGTGGGCCAATGGCCGGCTGTACGAGGCTGCGGCGCGGCTCTCTCCCGAGCCATACCGCGCCGACCGCGGCGCTTTCTTCAAATCGGTGCACGGTACCCTGCGCAGGCTTGCGCCTCGCGGATTTGGGCCTTGCCGGAGCTAGATCATGATCCGATTAGGTTGAATCGGATCATGATCTCATCTCTTTGTTTGAGCATGATCTTTTCGGAAAACCGGTTCTCACTTTTCCGGATCATGCTCTAATGCAGCAAAACTACGGATTCCGCCGGCACCGATCCCCCTAATATATTGAAGGAACGCGTTTTATTGGTATCAAGCGAATTCCACTCCGCCTCAAAACAAGCTACCACATGAGGCCGGAGAGCAGGTATGGCGCCGTTGGCGGCAAAGCCCGCATGGACGCCGTCGTTGTGGGATCGTTATTCGAGGTCTAGATGCTGGAAGCAATACGCAGGGCGATCTCGTTTCTGCGCCATAGACAAATCCTGCACAAATTAGGCGTTGCAGTCAGCGTCACGGTCATCGGGATCGCGTGCTATGTGCTTTATCATATGCTCCGGGGCATCGATGCCGGCGAGGTGATGGAGGCCATCAAGAGCACCGAGCCCCGCTCGATCGCGCTGGCGGCATTGTTCGTGGCCGCGGGCTATTTCACACTGACATTCTATGACCTGTTCGCGGTGCGCGCGATTGGCCGAAGCGACATTCCCTATCGCGTCACCGCGCTCGCAGCCTTCACCAGCTATTCGATCGGGCACAATGTCGGCGCCAGTGTCTTCACCGGCGGCGCGGTGCGCTATCGCATCTATTCGGCGTGGGGGTTGAACGCGATCGACGTCGCCAAGATCTGTTTTCTCGCCGGCCTCACCTTCTGGCTTGGCAATGCCGCGGTGCTGGGGCTCGGGATCGCCTACCACCCGGAAGCCGCCGCCGCGGTGGATCAGCTTCCGCCGTGGCTGAATCGGATGGTCGCGGTCGCCATCATCATCGCTCTGGTGGCGTATGTGATCTGGGTCTGGATACAACCGCGGAACGTTGGCCGCGGGCCCTGGACGGTCGTGCTGCCGGGCGGACCGCTGACGCTGCTGCAGATCGTGATCGGGATCGTCGACCTGGGCTTCTGTGCGCTCGCCATGTATGAGCTGGTGCCGGACGAACCCAACCTCGGCTTCGTCGTTGTTGCCGTGATTTTCGTGTCGGCGACGCTGTTGGGCTTCGCCAGCCACTCCCCGGGCGGCTTAGGGGTGTTCGACGCCGCCATGCTGGTCGGCCTGTGGCAGATGGACCGGGAAGATCTGCTTGCGGGAATGCTTTTGTTCCGCGTCCTCTACTATATTGTCCCGTTCGTCATATCTGTAATTTTGCTGACGTTTCGGGAGGTTATCCTCGGTGCGCGGCTGAAGCGCCTGCGGCATGCGACAAAGGGCGCGACCGCGGAGCCGAAACACGAAGCTGTAAAACACGAAGCCGTGTACGTGCGGGAGCGCGGGGATACGGGCTCCTGACGATACGGACCCCGAATGGGATATGAGCCGGCCCGATGGCAATAGACGATTCGCCCTCTTCCTTCTTTTCGCCGTGGCCGGACCGGCTGCGGCATTCGGCGATTATCCTGCTCGCCGCCGGCCTCGCCATGACGGTGCTGGTCGTGTTCGGCGAATTGTCGCCGGTCCGCGCCGCCGCCGTCTTTATCTGTATCGCCGCGGCTGCGCTGGTGCCGTGGCGGTTGCACAATGTCGCAGCGTCACGTGAGGATGTCCGCGGGGTCAACCCGGTCGAAACCGCAGCGGTCAGCGCCATCGTCGCCGGCATGCCGGATCCGGCCGTGTTGCTGGACCGCGCCGGCCGCGTCATTCACCTCAATGCCGCTGCGGCGCAGCTGGCGCCGGCACTGCGCAAGAACGAACTCGCCCAGTTTGCGTTGCGTTCGCCCGAGATCATCACCGCGCTCCGCGAAGCCATTGCGACCACGGAAGCCCGTCGCGCGACCTATCTCGATCACGTGCCGGTCGATCGCTGGATGGAACTGATCATCACCCCGGTGCCGGTACCGACGCTGTTCGGCGGCACCGACAGGTGCATGCTGATGACCTTCCACGACCAAACGCCGCTGCGCCGGGTCGAGGAGATGCGCGCCGATTTCGTGGCCAATGCCAGTCATGAATTGCGCACGCCGCTGGCGGCGCTGTCGGGCTTTATCGATACGCTGCAGGGGCCGGCCAAGGACGATGCCAAGGCGCGCGAGCGCTTTCTCGGCATCATGCATATCCAGGCGACGCGGATGGCAAGGCTGATCGACGACCTGCTGTCGCTGTCGCGGGTCGAGCTCTCCGCACACGTCCGCCCGGATACGCTGGTCGATATTGTTCCGATCATCCGCCAGGTCGCCGACGGGCTGGAGCCGCTGGCGGGCGAACGCCAGGTCGTCATCGACATCGATCTGCCGGATACGCCGGTGACGATCGCGGGCGACCGCGAGGAGTTGCTGCGGGTGTTCGAGAACCTGATCGAAAACGCGCTGAAATATGGTGCGTCCGGCGGCAAGGTCATCGTCTCCCTCACCTCGGCGGTATCGGGTGAAGGCGTGCCGGAGGTGCGGGTCACGGTGCGCGATTTCGGCCCGGGCATCGCGCCGGAGCATCTGCCGCGGCTCACCGAACGGTTCTATCGGGTGGATGTCGGCGACAGCCGCGCCCAGGGTGGAACCGGGCTCGGTTTATCGCTGGTGAAACATATTGTTAACCGTCACCGCGGCCGGCTCCTGATCGAAAGCGTGCCGAAAAACGGGGCCACCTTCACCGCCTGCTTTCCCCAGGCCAGGACCCCGAATTCGACCTGAAGCCAAGCAATTTCAGTAGCCTGGTTGGGTCATCGAGCCATTATCAAAGCAACGTAGAAACAGTATTGGCCGCTCCTAAACAGGCGACGTGAGCGCTTGGCTTACGGGATGGAGACCGGCGACCCGTGCCTGTCACATGACTGTCATGTATCTGCAATATTAGGTCTACGACGCCCCTCTATAGAGCGGCCTCGGAGCGCGATCAGTCCCACACAGAGCGCCCCGCTCATCATGGAGAAAGCCCGTGAATTTCCTGAAAACCCTCGTTGCTGCCGGCCTTGTGGCCGCCTCGACAGTTCCCGTCCGTGCGTTGGATATCTCCGGCGCCGGTGCGACGTTCCCATACCCGATCTACGCCAAATGGGCTGATGCCTATAAGAAGGAAACCGGCAACGGCATGAACTATCAGTCGATCGGTTCGGGGGGCGGGATCAAGCAAATCCAGTCCAAGACCGTTACCTTCGGCGCCTCCGACATGCCGTTGAAGCCGGCGGACCTGACCAAATCGGGACTCGTCCAGTTCCCCACGGTCGTCGGTGGCGACGTGCCAGTGGTCAATCTCGACGGCGTGAAGTCGGGTGAACTCAAGCTCGACGGCGCGACCCTGGCGAAAATCTTCCTCGGCGATATCAAGTCCTGGGACGACGAGGCTATCGCCAAGTTGAATCCTGCGGCGAAACTTCCCAAACAGGCGATCGTCGTCGTCCATCGCTCGGACGGCTCCGGCACGACGTTTATCTGGACCGACTATCTTTCGAAGGTAAGCGCGGACTGGAAGTCGAAGGTCGGCGCCAACACCTCGGTTGAATGGCCGGCCGGCATTGGCGCGAAGGGCAATGAAGGCGTGGCGAACAACGTCACCAACACCAAGGGCGCCATCGGTTATGTCGAGTATGCTTACGCCAAGCAAAACAAGATGACTTCGGTGAGCATGATCAACAAGGACGGAAAGGCCGTTGAACCCAGCGCCACGGCGTTCCAGGCCGCGGCGGCGAATGCGGATTGGGAAAAGGCCGACCATTACTATGTCATTTTGACGGATCAGCCGGGCGCCGCGTCCTGGCCTATCGCCGGCGCCACGTTCATTTTGATCCACACGCAGCCGCAAGATCCAGCTGCCGCCACCGAAGCGCTGAAGTTCTTCGCCTGGGCCTACAGGAAGGGTTCCAAGATGGCCGAAGAACTGGACTACGTTCCAATGCCGGACAAGGTAGTGACCGCGATCCAGAAGATGTGGACGGCCGAAATCAAGGACGGCAGCGGGAAGCCGCTATTCGACGCGTCTAACTGAAGTCAACGGGAGCGGGGAGGCATGGCGTCCCCGCTCTCACATTCGGAAGCCGCTTCCGTTCGGCAGTCGAGTATCCGATCTTCAGTGAGTGCATTTGGGAGGTGCAGCGTGGCCGACGTGGCGTGGCAGGAGGCCGGGGTGGGCGTACAGGATGTGGCTGAGCGGGCCAAGGTACTTAACAGGCTCCGGATCGGCGACATCGTTTTCCACCGCACCACGAAGACCGCGGCTGTATTTGTGCTGGCGGTTCTCGGCGGCGTGATCGTGTCGCTGTTTTTGGGCGCGCTACCTGCATTCCAGGAATTTGGATTTGGTTTCCTCACGGCACAGAGCTGGAACCCCGTTACCGAAAAATTCGGAGCTCTCGCGCCGATCTACGGCACGGTTATTACCTCGCTGATCGCGATGCTGATCGCAGTGCCGTTTGGACTGATGATCGCCATGTTTCTGACCGAGCTTTGTCCGATTTGGCTGCGTCGTCCGATCGGCATCGCTATCGAATTGCTGGCGGGCATCCCCAGCATCATCTACGGGATTTGGGGCCTGTTCGTATTTGCCCCCTTCATCCAGCAATATGTGCAGCCGCCCGTGATCGCGGCCTTCGAAAACGTGCCCGTACTCTCCATACTTTTCGCGGGTCCTCCGTTTGGTATCGGCATTCTGACCGCCAGCCTCATCCTCGCGATCATGGTGTTGCCCTTTATCACGTCGATCTCGCGTGACGTGTTCGACGCCGTTCCGCCCGTTCTGAAGGAAGCCGCATATGGGCTGGGTTGGACCCAGTGGGAGGTCTGGCGTTATGTTGTGCTGCCGTTCACCCGCATCGGGGTCATTGGCGGCGTGATGCTGGGCCTGGGTCGGGCGCTCGGCGAGACCATGGCGGTCACTTTTGTCATTGGAAACGCCCACAGGATTTCCGCGTCGCTGCTTGCGCCCGGTACGACGATATCGGCGACGATTGCGAACGAATTCACCGAGGCCGTGGGCGATCTCTATACATCGTCGCTGATCGCGCTCGGTCTCATTCTCTTCATCATAACGTTCATTGTTCTGGCGATCGCGCGGTATTTGCTGCTCCGGATCGAGCGGAGGATCGGCTGATGGATGCCTCACTTTACGCTTCGCGCCGCCGCCGCAACGTCCTCGCCGCCGTCGCTTCGTACGGTGCGACGTTCGTCGGTCTCACCTGGCTCGCGTTGATTCTCGGGGTGTTATTTTGGCATGGGTTCAGCGGACTTTCGCTTCGCGTCTTCACCGAAATGACGCCCCCTCCGGGAGCGGTGGGCGGACTTCTCAACGCCATTGTCGGAAGCCTGATCATGACGGCATTGGCTCTCCTGATCGGCGCTCCGATCGGTATCCTCGCCGGAACCTATATGGCCGAATATGGCCGTCATTCTCACCTCACCAGCGTGGTTCGTTTCATCAACGACATCTTGCTCAGTGCGCCCTCGATCGTAGTCGGACTCTTCATTTATGAGGTGATGGTTCGTCCAATGGGGCATTTCTCGGGGATTGCCGGTGCCGTCGTGCTAGGCGTTCTGGTGATCCCCGTCATGGTGCGGACAACCGAAGACATGCTTACGCTGGTTCCCGATACGTTGCGGGAAGCGGCGGCGTCGATCGGCCTGCCGCGGTCGCTTATGATTCGTCAGATCGCCTACCGCGCGGCGAAATCCGGAATTATCACAGGGCTGCTACTCGCCATTGCCCGCATCAGCGGCGAAACCGCGCCACTCCTGTTTACCGCCCTCAACAACCAATTTTACAGCACGAATCTAAATGCGCCGATGGCGAGTTTGCCATCTGTCATATTTCAGTTCGCGCTGAGCCCGTACAAGGACTGGCAGGATCTGGCCTGGACCGGAGCGCTTATAATTACGCTCGCGGTGCTGGCAATGAGCGTCATCGCCCGCTCACTGACAGGAACGAGGAAAGCATCATGAACATAGCAGCCGCTAAGCCCGCTCCTGTCGCAGCTCCGCATCTGGCGGAAGGCTCCGCGCTTAGAGAGAAGATCGCGATCCGGAATCTCAATTTCTATTACGGGGAGACAAAGGCGCTCAAGGGTGTCAGCCTTCCGCTGTATGCGAACAAGGCTACGGCCTTTATCGGCCCGTCGGGCTGCGGCAAGTCAACGCTGCTTCGTGTTCTCAACCGCATGTACGATCTATATCCCGGTCAGCGTGCCGAAGGTCAGGTGCTGTTCGAAGGCAAGGACATTCTCGATCCCGGGCTGGATCTGAACTTGCTGCGGGCCAGGATAGGAATGGTGTTCCAGAAGCCAACGCCATTTCCGATGTCGATCTACGAGAACATCGCCTTTGGAATCCGTCTCTACGAGAAACTTCCCAAGTCCGAAATAGACGGCCGCGTTGAACAGGCCCTGCAGCGAGGCGCTTTGTGGAGCGAGGTCAAGGATAAACTCAACGCAAACGGCCTCAGCCTCTCGGGTGGTCAGCAACAGCGCCTGTGCATCGCCCGTACCGTCGCGGTGCGCCCGGAAGTGATCTTGTTCGACGAGCCCTGTTCGGCGCTCGATCCGATTTCAACGGCCAAGATCGAAGAGCTGATCGACGAGTTGAAGGCCGACTACACCATAGTGATCGTCACCCACAACATGCAGCAGGCGGCGCGTGTCTCGGATCGCACTGCCTTCATGTATCTTGGTGAGTTGATTGAATTCGACGAAACCAACAAGATCTTTACGTCGCCCAACGATCGGCGCACGCAAGATTACATCACCGGCCGGTTCGGCTGACGCGCAAATCGCGGGAGAATTTGGAATGCAATCAGACCATACCGCCAAGGCGTTCGACAGCGATCTGCAGGAATTGACCCGGCTGGTCGCGGAAATGGGCGGCCTCGCCGAGCGCATGATCGTCGATTCCGTCGATGCGCTGATCCGCCGCGACGTCGCGCTCGGCCAGCGCGTCGTCGAAGCCGATGTCGAAATCGACAATTTACAGCGCTTGATCGAGGAGCGCGCGGTATCGACCATCGCGCGGCGCCAGCCGATGGCGGTGGACCTGCGCGAAATCGTCGGCGCGATGCGGGTCGCAACTGATCTCGAGCGGATCGGCGACCTCGCCAAGAACATGGGCAAGCGGGTCGCGGCGCTGGAGAGCGACTTCCAGCCGCTGAAGCTGATCCGTGGCCTCGAGCACATGACCGACCTCGTGCAGTCGCAGGTGAAATCCGTGCTCGACGCCTATGCGGCGCACGATCTGCCGGCGGCGATGACGGTCTGGAAGGGCGACGAGGAAGTCGACGCCATCTGCACCTCGCTGTTCCGCGAACTTCTCACCTATATGATGGAAGATCCGCGCAATATCAGCTTTTGTATCCATCTGATGTTCTGCGCCAAGAACATCGAGCGGATCGGCGATCACGCCACCAATATCGCTGAAACCGTATTTTACATGATCGAAGGCCAGCAAATAATGGACAAGCGCCCGAAAGGCGACATGACAACCTTTGCCACGACTGTACCTGGAAACTAGAACACGAGAGAAGGCTACGGACATGAGCGCGCGCATTCTGGTGGTGGAAGACGAGGAGGCGCTTACGACGCTGTTGCGCTACAACCTCGACGCCGAAGGCTACGACGTCGAAACGGTCGGGCGCGGCGATGACGCCGACACCCGCTTGAAGGAACGGGTTCCCGACCTGATCGTGCTGGACTGGATGCTGCCCGGCCTGTCCGGGATCGAGCTGTGCCGGCGCTTGCGGGCGCGGCCGGAGACCAGGCAATTGCCGATCATCATGCTGACCGCGCGCGGCGAGGAAAGCGAGCGGGTCAGGGGTCTTGCGACCGGCGCCGACGATTACATCGTCAAGCCGTTCTCGGTGCCGGAATTGCTGGCGCGGGTGCGGGGCCTGTTGCGCCGCGCAAGTCCGGAACGGCTGGCAACCGTGCTCACCTATGGCGACATCGAGCTCGACCGCGAGAAGCGCCGCGTCGCCCGCTCCGGCCGTCCGGTCGATCTGGGTCCGACCGAATACCGGCTCCTGGAATTTTTTCTGGAGCATCCGGGACGCGTGTTCAGCCGCGAGCAACTGCTCGACAGCGTATGGGGCCGCGATATCTATATCGACGAGCGTACCGTGGATGTGCACATCGGGCGCTTGCGCAAGCTGCTCAATCCCGGCCGTGAGCAGGATCCGATCCGCACCGTTCGCGGCGCTGGCTACGCGCTCGACGATCGGTTTGCGAAGGTGGAGTAACCAGAGGGATTGCTTGCGGCGCTGGTCTAGCTGCGTCGGCTTGCTCACCTCGCCCCGTTCTTTACGGGGAGAGGTCGAAATTCGCGTGTAGCGGGAATTTCGGGTGAGGGGCGAGGCAATACCATTCATTCATCGCGGACGTCCGAAGACGACGATAGAGACCCCCAACCCTCTCCCCGCGAAGTGCGGGGCGAGGGAGTATCTACCTTGTCGGCTTCGGCGGCTGGCGGCGACGGTCGCTGGCCGGCTGATAGGCGATCCGCGAGTGGTGCGCGCAATAGGGCAGGCTGGTCAGCGCCTTGCCGCCGCAGAAGAAGAATTCCGAACTGGAGGGATCGCCGATCGGCCAGTGGCAGGTGGCTTCGTTCAGTTCCAGGAGCGACAGCCGCTGGCTCATCGGCACGACGTTGTCGTAGGCGATCGGATCCGGCTCCAGCTCGACCTCGAAGGCGTGGGCCAGCGCGGTATTGCCGCGCGAGACCGGGCGCGAAACCCGCATCATGTGCTGGGCGGGCCGCGCTTTGCGCTGGCGCGGCGCCGCCGAAGAGGGACTCTTGGCGCGGCCGGAAAGGCCCAGCCGGTGGACTTTGCCGATCACGGCATTTCGGGTCACATTTCCGAGTTCCGCGGCAATCTGGCTCGCCGAAAGCCCGCCTTCCCAGAGTTTCTTCAGTTGCTCGACGCGATCGTCGGACCAGGTCAATACCGTCATCGCACTCTTTCCTTCGCGTCGCGCCGGCCGATTTCGGGGTAGCGCTGCGATGCCAAAGCTCTAAAAAATCCCTTCCGGCAGAATCCCTTAGCCCTCGCCGGGCGCGGAAAGCGCGCCCGAACGTTTACGCCGAACACTTGCGACTTAAGAGAAACAGTACTACCGCACGAGATGTCGTACCCGACAGGGAAGAAGCTACAATATGGCGCGACTCCGGCGCAAGAGTCCGCATGGGTGCGTCCACATGTTCCGTTACTTATGCCCTGCAATGCGATCTTTCCGCGACACCGGATGTTTACGGGTTGGCCGCCTGGCGACCGGTTGACAGTTATCGCCGTGCGCATAGAATGGTCCCCACGTGCCGCCCCGAAAAGGCGGCACGTTTTGTTTTGCCGGGACTGGTTGTCGATGCGACCGCGCCAATGCGCGCACCACGGCTGGTTCTAACCCTCAGTGATCGCCATGACCAACAGCGCGACGTCGCATCTGCTTCCCGTATTCGCCAGGGTCGATCTCGGCTTCGAGCGCGGCGAAGGCGCGTGGCTGGTTGCTAGCAATGGCGAGCGCTATCTCGATTTCACCTCCGGTGTCGCGGTGAATGCGCTGGGCCACTGCCATCCGCATCTGGTCGCAGCATTGCAGGAGCAGGCGACCAAGCTGTGGCACATGTCGAACCTGTTCAAGAGCCCGGATGGCGAGCGGCTCGCGGCGCGGCTATGCGAGGCGAGCTTCGCCGACTTCGTGTTTTTCGCGAATTCCGGCGCCGAGGCGATGGAATGCGCGATCAAGATCACGCGCAAATATCACGCCGCCAAAGGTCACCCCGAGCGCTACCGGATCATCACCTTCGAGGGCGCGTTCCATGGGCGAACGCTGGCGACGCTGGCGGCCACCGGCTCGGCCAAATATCTCGAAGGCTTCGGCCCGCCGATGGATGGTTTCGATCAGGTGGCGCTCGGCGATCTCGACGCCGTCAAAAAAGCGATCGGCCCGCAGACCGCCGGCATCCTGATCGAGCCGCTGCAGGGCGAGGGCGGCGTGCGCGCAGCGCCTCATGCCTTCTTCAAGGCGCTGCGTCAGCTCTGCGACGACAAGGGCCTGCTTTTGATTTTCGACGAGGTGCAGACCGGCATGGGCCGCACCGGCGATCTGTTTGCCCACAAGCGCCTCGGCGTCACGCCCGACGTGATGCCGCTGGCGAAGGCGCTCGGCGGCGGCTTTCCGATCGGCGCGTGTCTGGCAACCGCCGACGCCGCGGCCGGCATGACGCCGGGTTCGCACGGCTCGACCTTCGGCGGCAACCCACTCGCGGTCGCCGCCGCCAATGCCGTGCTGGACGTCATGCTGAAGCCGGGTTTCTTCGAGCACGTACAGAAAATGTCGCTGCTGCTCAAACAGAAGCTCGCCTCGGTGGTCGACCGGCACCCAGCCGTGCTGGCCGAAGTCCGCGGCGAAGGGCTCTTGATCGGCCTGAAGGCGGTGGTGCCGTCGGCCGACCTGGTGACGGCGCTCCGCCAGCAAAACCTGCTCACGGTCGGCGCCGGCGAAAACGTGGTGCGGTTCCTGCCGCCGTTGATCGTCACCGAGGCCGAGATCGAGGATGCCGTGCAGCGGCTCGATCGTGCCTGCACGGCACTTTCCGGCGATCTGTTGAAGCGGGCGGCCGGGCGATGAGCAAGGCGCTGCGGCATTTTCTGGATCTCAACGAACTCCCGACCAGGGAGTTGCGCAACATGCTCGCGGCCAGCGTCGCCATGAAGGCGAAGCTGAAGGCGTCAAGGAACCAGGGTGAGAAGCCGAATAGGCCGCTCGAGGGCAAGACGCTGGCGATGATCTTCGAGAAACCATCGACCCGCACGAGGGTGTCGTTCGACGTCGGCATGCGCCAGCTCGGCGGCGAAGCGATCATGCTGACGGGAGCGGAAATGCAGCTCGGCCGCGGCGAGACCATCGCCGACACCGCGCGCGTGCTGTCGCGTTACGTCGACGCCATCATGATCCGCATTCTCAACCACGATGCGCTCTTGGAACTTGCCGCGCACGCCACCGTGCCCGTGATCAACGGGCTGACGCGGCGCTCCCATCCCTGCCAGGTGATGGCGGATCTGATGACCTTCGAGGAGCATCGCGGTCCGATAACGGGCCGCACGGTGGCCTGGAGCGGCGACGACAACAATGTGCTGGCGTCCTGGGCGCACGCGGCGGAGCGGTTCAAATTCAAATTGAACGTCGCGACCCCGCCGGAACTCGCGCCGAACAAGGCGATGCGGGACTGGATCAAGGCGACGCAGGCGCCGATCGTGCTCGGCAACGATCCGGAAGCCGCCGTGCGCGGCGCCGATTGCGTGGTCACCGACACCTGGTTCTCGATGGGCGACAAGGACGGCGAGCACCGCCACAATCTGCTGAAACCCTATCAGGTCAACGCCAGGCTGATGTCGCTGGCGAAGCATGACGCGCTGTTCATGCATTGCCTGCCCGCCCATCGCGGCGACGAAGTCACCGACGAGGTGATCGACGGTCCGCAATCGGTGGTGTTCGACGAAGCCGAAAATCGCCTGCACGTGCAAAAGGGCATTCTGGCGTGGTGTTTTGAGGCGGTGGGGTAGCCAAAAACTACCCATAGCCACCGGCGTATCTAATGGCAAAAGCTGGAGCCGCAGCTTGATGCAATAACTGCAATTGGTGGTTATGGGTCCCTGCTTTCGCAGGGACGACACGGACCCCTTTCGTTCCGCACGTTCCGACCCCAGATAGAGCGCCATGACCTCACAATTCCCCGGCATGAAAACTCAGGACACCCCGATCCGCGCGCCGTCGGCGGTTCCGGTCGACGACGCGGTGCTGCCGTTCGAGGTTGCCGAACTGGATCTGCGCGGCCGCCTGAGCCGTCTCGGTCCCGGGCTCGACGATCTCCTGGCCAAGCACGATTATCCGCCCCCCGTCGGCAAGCTGCTCGGTGAGGCGATCGTGCTCACGACACTGCTCGGCTCGTCCCTGAAATTCGATGGCCGCTTCATCCTGCAGAGCCAGACCGACGGTCCGGTGTCATTTCTGATCGTGGACTTCCAGGCCCCGGATCGCTTGCGCGCCTATGCCCGTTTCGACGCGAGAAGGCTCAAGGATGGTCAGGATTCCGGCGCGCTGCTCGGCAAGGGCCATCTCGCCATGACCATCGACCAGGGGCCCGATATGAGCCGCTATCAGGGCCTGGTGGCGCTTGACGGCGGCAGCCTCGAGGACGCCGCGCATGAATATTTCCTGCGCTCGGAACAGATTCCGACGCGGGTGCGGCTGGCGGTCGGCGAGGAATGGCGCGGCGGCAAAGACGGCCCCAGACATCGCTGGCGCGCCGGCGGCATGTTGCTGCAATTTCTTCCCAAGGCGCCGGAGCGCGCGCGGCAGCCTGATTTGCATCCGGGCGATGCGCCGGAGGGTGTCCTTGCCCACATGATCGCGGAAGACGATGCCTGGATCGAAGGTCAGTCGCTGATCTCGACCGTCGAGGACGTCGAACTGATCGATCCCGATCTGTCGGGTGAGCGGTTGCTCTATCGCCTGTTTCACGAGCGCGGCGTTCGGGTGTTTCCGCCGCTTCCCTTGCGCGCGCAATGCTCATGCTCGCGCGACGCGGTATCCTCGATGCTGAAGAGCTTCGCGCCCGAAGACCGCGCCGGCATGGTCAAGGACGACAAAGTGGTGGTGACCTGCGAGTTCTGCTCGTCGGTCTATCAATTCACGCCGCACGAAGCGGGCGTGGAGTAGGGGGCGCCTTTAGGCGGCACACGCCCGGCACAGTTCGAGACATCATAAATTCTGAGATGCCTTAAAGATTCGCTGAAAGCCGTTGGGAAGGAACCCGCGCCACATGCGGCGGTCCGTCGGAAAGTCGTTCCGCTCTCTGCCCACAACCCAAGGCTGCCAATTAAAAATAAATGGCATTGACGCTCGGGGTCATTTGCACCGGTTTCGAATTGACGGCCGGAACTCATGCCCGTGATGCACACGTCGTGCAGGCTATCGGGGGGTCGCGGGGCGTCGGTAGTATTGAGGGATCGGCTGACACGTCCACTCGTTCCGCGTGTCCCAGCCGCCTCGCTTTCGCCATGCGGTCCATTCCAGGAATTCGTATTTCCGGCTGTACGGATTTCCCGGGTCCCTGGGATCGCAAACGGCATTCTGGGCGGGATGGCGGGGGTGGGAGATCACGCGCTTCTGCTTAACATGCTTCGCCATTGCGGGCCCTGCCAGCAAAGAAAGAATTATAGCAGCGCCAAGAAGCCTGAGTTTCGTCATGCGTTCCTCCCTATTCAATCTTGGTGCAAGTCCCAGCGGAGACGGACGGATAATCTTCGCTGCTATCTTTCCCGAAAACGTAGCCCCGCATATCGGAAGCCAAAAAACGATTTGCGGTGATGTTGAACACATAATCGGTCGTTCCGTCCGCGCAATAAAAGGCTCTATCGCCGTATACGGTGACGGTAGGATCGACAGAACCGATCCTTTCGCACGTGCGAGCCGTATTCGAACCGGATTCAATAAGTGAAATGCTATAATCTGTGACCGCTTCGTCGTTCCCTAGCACATTCTTTTCACTGCGCCGGCTTAGCTGTCGCAAGCGCAAAACGAATTTGCCATCCGGGTTAAACGTCATCCCGACCCATTTTTTCATATTTGCGTTGTATGCGACCCCACCGCTTGCCTCGACTACACAAAAATAGGATGAGGTATTGGAGCCCTCGGCAAGGAGCTGTGCCGAAGTGCCCAAAAGGCACGTCACGCTGATAGCCAGCCATTTGCTCGTCGTCATTTTACGGTCCCGTCGTCGTCGTAGAGTAGAAATATTCACCTTTTTCCGGCAGCCGCTCTTGATGCATCTCAAATATACCCCGGCCAGGCAGTGCTATTTGAGTTCGGCGCCGTCAAATGTTTCCTGCCTTTTGCTATCTGCTTTCGCGACGAGGTGTCACAGTAGATAAGTAGGAAGCCCTGCACCCGCGAACTGAAATGGCTGATACCCCGTCATGCCCGTAAGCGCCGCATCCATCCAGCGGACGTCCGCTCGCGCGCTGCGCCTCGGTCGCCGGCTCAGGCTGGCAGGCCTCGAAATTGCAGAACTCAATCAAGCAGAGGCGATTACGGCATCGCCGCTGGCATTACGCTTGGGCAGCGGAGGCTTTGTCGCGCTGTTCGACTACGGTACCGCCGTCTTCATTGGGGTTTCGCAGGCTGAGGAAGAGGCTTTTTTACAAAAGCTCGGGGATCGGGTCGAAGGCCGGTTAGCCGCACCGGCCGTCGTCGTTTCGGAAATCGAAGTCGGAACGAGCGGTAAGATTTCGGACGATTTCATCGCCGTTCGGGATCTGTCGCCGCCGTGCCTCATCATCGTTGCCGACGCGCTTGCCAAGAATGTCGCGCTCGCCTTTGAGGAAGAAGAAGTCAAGAAAGTGCTTGAGGCGCTCGAACCTTTCGCCGGCGATCTCGCCAATTCCGGCCGGCTGCCGCGGAACCGGCGACGGATGCTGCGGACCGTGGGACACGCTTTGCTGATTCATCATCGCCTTCTCGAACGGGTTGAGGTGGAAGAGAGACCGGAGTTGCCGTCAAGTGATGATGAGATCGAGCGTCTGCACGAGCGTCTTGCCGAAGCCTACAATTTCAAGAAGCGAGCCAAGGCACTATCACGCAAGCTCGACGTCATCGAGGTGATGACGACGGCGATCACTGAGCTGCTCGACGCGCAGCGCGAAATTCGGCTGGAATCTCTAATCGTGCTTCTGATCGCGGTCGAAATGGCGATCTACCTATATGACCTTTTCCTACGCGCCGGCTGACGTATTAGCGAACGGTCTCAACAACCTTGATCCATCTCCTTTCCTGAGTGCCCAACTTCCAAAATCGCAGCACGCCGGCGTTTCGGTGATAAGATCACCGCGGCCGACGTCCGTTCAGGAAGTGATTTCGGAGATGCTGGTCCATTGTTGAGGTGGTTCGAGACGCGCCTTTGCCGCGCTTCCACCATGAGGGGTAAGTTTCTCATCGCTGAGGAGGCGCAAAGCGCCGTCTCGAAGGATGAGGCCACTTTGTCGGAGAACGCCTTAGTTCAACACCCGCTTGTTGTCGGGGCTGTCGAGCGAAAAGGTCGGCACGTCGATCTCGAACTTCTCGCCGCTCTCGCTGACCATTTGGT
Organism: uncultured Alphaproteobacteria bacterium; assembly: GCA_963753875.1. Taxonomy (GTDB): domain Bacteria; phylum Pseudomonadota; class Alphaproteobacteria; order Rhizobiales; family Xanthobacteraceae; genus Bradyrhizobium. The sequence goes on from CAVWDY010000034.1 coordinate 220,760, forward strand.
AGCGTCCGGACATGAAACCCGACGCGGTCGGAAGCGGCACGCCAGAGGTATATTCGAAGCGTTCGCCCGGGGCCAACACCGGCTGTTCGCCGACCACCCCTTCGCCGCGGACTTCCTGCTTGCGGCCGGTCGCATCGGTGATGATCCAGTGCCGGGTGCGCAGCTGCACCGTCTCGTTACCCGAATTGGTGATGACGATGGTGTAGGACCAGAAATACTGGCGGTTTTCGACCGACGAGCGTTCCGGCAGGAAATTCGGCTCAACAGTGACTTCGATCTGGCGGGTGATGGCGCGGTACATGCGAGGCTAATCTTCCGAAATCATCCGACATCATACCCAATAGTTCCGGCAGAACCAATCCGGGGCGGCCTGGACGGCCCCTTCCGATCTTGCTTGCATCTCCGTGGCCTATACTATCGCCATGCCGAGCGGGCCAGTGGGCCGCCTGCTCAAGACGGTGCCAGATGACGTCGATAGCCGATCGAATTGCCGGACCACCGCTGGCGGCCCCAGCCGACGTGGTCGCGCGCGACGACGTGCCCGCGCAGGCCACCGCCGTGCCGGCGATTTCGCTGCCGGCTGCCGGGGAGCGCGAACTGCGATTGGATCTGTTCCGCGGGCTTGCGCTGTGGCTGATCTTTATCGATCACCTGCCGCCCAATCTTTTGACATGGTTCACGATCCGAAACTACGGATTCAGCGACGCCACCGAAATATTCATTTTTATCTCGGGCTATACGGCCGCGTTCGTTTACGGCCGCGCGATGCGCGAGGCCGGCCTCGTGGTCGCGACCGCGCGCATCCTGCGGCGGGTCTGGCAGATTTATGTCGCGCACGTGTTTCTGTTCACGATCTTCCTCGCGGAAATTTCCTACGTCGCGACCAGCTTCGAGAACCCGCTGTACACGGAAGAAATGGGCATCATGGATTTTCTCAAGGAGCCGGACGTCACCATCGTCCAGGCCCTGCTCCTGAGATTTCGTCCGGTGAACATGGACGTGCTGCCGCTCTATATCGTGCTGATGCTTTTTCTGCCGGTGATCCTTTGGCTGATGAAGCGGAGTGCCGACCTCACGCTGGCTCTGTCGGTCGCGCTCTATGCCGTCACCTGGGAATACGATCTCTATCTCTCGGCCTATCCGAACGGCTTCTGGGCCTTCAATCCGTTCGCCTGGCAATTACTGTTCGTGTTCGGTGCGTGGTGCGCGCAGGGCGGGGCGCAGCGGATGTCGCGAGTTCTTTCGTCGCCGATCACATTGTGGATTTCGTTCGGCTATCTGCTGTTCGCGTTCTTTGTCACGCTGACATGGTATTGGCCGCAGCTGAGCCATCTGATGCCGCGCCGGCTCGAGCAATGGATGTATCCCATCAGCAAGACCGACCTGGACGTGCTGAGGTTTGCACATTTTCTGGCGCTGGCGGCCTTAACCGTGCGCTTCCTGCCAAAGGACTGGCCCGGACTGAAGTCGCCCTGGCTGAGGCCGCTGATCCTGTGTGGCCAGCACTCGCTGGAGATTTTCTGCCTCGGCGTGTTCCTGGCGTTTGCAGGGCATTTCCTGCTGGCGGAGATGTCCGGCGGCGCCGGGTTGCATTTCGTTATCAGTATTTCCGGAATCCTGATTATGTGCGCCGCGGCATGGCTGTTTTCATGGTACAAGCATTCTGCCGACAAGAATGCATCCCGAACCAAGGGCACCGGCGGCAACGCCGATATGGCGGGAGGCGGGGCATGAAGTCCGACTCAGGTGTCATCCTGGGCTTGATGATGCTGGCCGGTCTTTTGACCGCTGCGCCCGCGCATGCCGAGGACGCGCCTGAGAGTTGTGAGGTCCCGGACTATCTGCTCGCGAGCGACAGCACCCTTGCCAAAGTAGCGGATACTGTAAAAAGCGGCCATTCGCTGGACATTCTCGTCGTGGGCAGCCGTTCGTCGACCATCAATGCGCCCATGAATACGTCGGAGGTGAGCGCCTATCCCGGCCGGTTGCAGGTCGCACTGAAGCAGAAACTGCCGTCGATCGCGGTCAACGTATCGGTAGAAATACAGGCCCAGAAAACCGCCGAGGAAGTAGCCGCAGGTTTGTCAAAGTTAATGGAGGGTAAAAAGCCGACTTTGGTGATCTGGCAGACCGGCACGGTCGATGCGGTGCGATCCGTCGATCCGGACGACTTTCGCGCCGCGGTCGACGAGGGAGTTGTTGCGCTGCAAGAGGCCGGAGCCGACGTGATTTTAATGAATCCGCAATACAGCCCGCGCACGGAGACGATGATTTCTGTGCCGCCATACCTAGATAATATGCGGGTGGTGGCGCAGCAGCACGACGTTCCGCTGTTCGACCGCTTCGCGATCATGCGGCACTGGGCCGAGTCGGGAGAGTTTGATCTGTTCAGCACATTCCATGGCGTTGAGCTTGCCAAGCGCGTTCACAATTGTCTCGGCCGCGCGCTGGCGCAATTTGTGATCGAGGCCGCTCACCTCAACCCCGCCCAGCAGAATTGAGGATCCAATATTTATGACGTTTGTGAGTTGTCACCGCCCTTTTTACCGAACGACATTACTGGCTGTGGCCGCGGTCGCGGCGCTCGTGCTGCTGACGCCGGCCGCGATCGCGCAGGCGCGCGCCCAGGCCGCCCAGCAGGCCGCATTATCCCACGGCGCCAAGTCAGACGGCGCCAAATCTGACAGCGCCAAGTCAGATAGCGTGAAGCCGGCTGCGCCGACGGCCGATAAGGCTGATGCGGGCAATGTTGCCGCTGTCGACCAGGCCGATCTGCCGCAGCAAAAGAGCCTCACCGACAAGGCGATCGACAAGGTGAAGCAGGTCGCGAAATCGGCGAGCGATATTTTCAGCCGCGTTCCGTGCCTGCCGCCGAAGGGCGGCGCCCAGTCGATGGGATCGCTGCCGCATGTGGCGGGCAAACTGGCCGCGGGGGAGCCGGTAGTGATCGTCGCATTCGGATCGTCTTCGACGGCCGGCTACGGCTCGACGTCACCCGAGTTCACCTACCCCAACCGGCTGGCAGCGCAGCTGCGCCGGCAATATCCGAGCGCCGATATGACGGTTGTCAATCGCGGCAAGGGCGGAGAAGACGCGCCCGAAATGATGAAGCGGCTGCAGGTCGAAGTGCTCGACATGAAGCCCGATTTGGTAATCTGGCAGGTCGGCACCAACGCCGTGCTGCGCAACCTTGATCCCGACGAGACCGCAAAGCTGATCGAGGATGGCGCCGCGCGTATTCAGGCTGGGGGCGCCGATCTCGTGCTGGTCGATCCGCAATATTCTCCGGCGGTCAACGAGCACGCGGAAAGTGCGAGCCGGCTGATAAAACTGCTCGTCAAGGTCGCCCAACTCCGCCATGTCGGCGTTTTTCCGCGCTTCGAGGTGATGCGCCAATGGCATGAGAACCAGGCGCTCCCGATCGACAGTTTCGTGATTGCCGATGGCCTGCACATGAACGATTGGGGTTACGCCTGCTTCGCCCAGTTGCTTGGCGATGACATCATCAAATCGGTCGGTCAGATCAAGCTTGGCGTCAACGTGCCGTCCAACGTGCAGACCTACCGGCCGATGTGAGGGTGGCGAGTAGGGAGTAGGGAGTAGGGAGTAGGGAGTAGGGAGTAGGGAATGGCGAGTAGTTAAGATTTTCACTCGCTATTCGCCACTCGCCATTCGCTATTCGCCCCTCACGCCTTCTCCAGCGCCGCCTGCAGGTCCTCGACCAGATCGTCAGGGTGTTCCAGGCCAGCCGAGAACCTGACAAAACCTTCGCTGATCCCGAGCTCGGCGCGGGCCTCCGGCGTCAGGCGCTGATGCGTGGTGGTGGCCGGATGGGTGACGAGGCTTTTGGCGTCGCCGAGATTGTTCGAGATCCGCGCAAGCTTCAGCGCGTTGAGCGTCCGAAACGCCGCCGCCTTGCCGCCCTTGACCTCGAAGCCGACCAGCGTCGATCCGGCGCGCATCTGCTTCTTCACCAAAGCGGCCTGCGGATGATCGGCGCGGCCGGGATAGATCAGCCGCGAGATTTTTGGATGCCGCGCCAGCGCTTCCGCGACCGCGGCCGCGGTTTCGGTCTGGGCGCGGACCCGGACCGCCAGCGTCTCCAGCCCCTTGAGCAAAACCCATGCGTTGAACGGCGACATCGACGGCCCGGTCTGGCGCATGAAAGTGTGGATGTGCTCGGCGATGAATGCTTCCGACGAGAGGATGATTCCGCCGAGGCAGCGGCCCTGTCCGTCAATGTGCTTGGTCGCGGAGTACACCACGACGTCGGCGCCCAACGTCAGCGGGCTCTGCCAGATCGGCGTCGCGAACACATTGTCGACGATCAACCGCGCGCCGCCCTGATGCGCGATCTCGGAGATGGCGCCGATGTCGAGCACATCGAGCGTCGGATTGGTCGGGCTTTCCAGGAAAAGGCTCCTGGTGTTCGGCCGCATCGCGCGTTTCCACTGGTCAAGATCGAGGCCGTCGACCAGCGTGGATTGAATGCCGTAGCGCGGCAGCAAGTCTTCCACCACATAGCGGCACGATCCGAACATCGCCTTCGCAGCCACCACATGATCGCCGGCCTTCAGCGGCGCGAGCACGGCCGTGGTCACCGCCGCCATGCCGGTCGCGGTCGAGCGGCCGGCTTCGGCGCCTTCGAGCTCGACCATCCGGCGCTCGAACATCGCAATCGTCGGATTGGAATAGCGCGAATAGATGTAGCCGGGGTCTTCGCCCTTGAACCGCGCCTCGCATTGCTCCGCGCTGTCGTAGACATAGCCCTGGGTGAGAAACAGCGCCTCGGACGTTTCCCCGAATTCCGAGCGGATGGTTCCGGAATGGACCAGCCGGGTCTCGGTGCGGTAGCGGGCCGTGATTGAGGCGGGCGCGGCAGACTTAGACATGTGACCTCCATCGTGACCACCCATTGGAAATGGTCACAAAAAAACCGGCCTGGAAAATTCCACAGGCCGGGATCACACTGTCCCCGGCCTGTTTAGCGACTTATTTAACGTGGCTGCAAGCCGGCCGGCTCAAATCACCACGGGATAAGTCATGCTGATATTCCCTCGCGCCCTTTCCGTCAAGGCAACCATCGGATAACCGGTAAAAGTCCATATTTTCAGCGTCTGGATGGCCTGGTTCATCCTGAGGACCCTATCCGTGACCTTCACGCTTCCGCCCGGCGCCAATGGCATCCTGCCCGACCGCATGATCGCGGCGATGGCGGATGCCGGCCTGATCCTGCCGGCCTACCCGTTTGTCGAAAGCCAGATCCAGCCGGCAAGCCTCGATCTGCGTCTTGGCGACATCGCCTATCGGGTCCGGGCGAGCTTTTTGCCGGGGCCGGGCGCCACGGTGGCCGAACGCATCGACCAACTGAAGCTGCATGAGATCGACCTGACCGACGGCGCGGTGCTGGAAACCAACTGCGTCTATATCGTGCCGCTCTTGGAGTCGCTCGCCTTGCCGCCGAAAATCGTCGCCGCCGCCAATCCCAAGAGCTCGACCGGGCGGTTGGACGTCTTCACCCGCGTGATCGCGGACGGCACGCGTCGGTTCGACATGATCGGCGCGGGATACCACGGCCCGCTCTACGCCGAGATCAGCCCGAAGACTTTTCCGGTGCTGTTGCGCGAGGGCTCGCGGCTGTCGCAGGTGCGCTTTCGCACCGGCGATGCCATCCTGAACGCCGATGAACTCGACGCGCTGCACGTCCTGGAGCGGCTGGTCGACGTCGATGACGCCGATCTCGCCAACGGCGTGGCGCTGAGCGTCGACCTTTCGGGCGCGAACGCCAAAGGCTCCGTCGGCTATCGCGCCAAGCGGCACACCGGTGTGATCGATATCGACCGCCGCGGCGGCTATGCGGTCGATGAGTTCTGGGAGGCGATACCTGCGCGGCCCGACGGCAGTCTCATTCTCGATCCCGGCGAGTTCTACATTCTGGCCTCGAAAGAGGCCGTGCAGGTGCCGCCGGATTACGCCGCGGAGATGGTGCCGTTCGATCCCTTGGTCGGCGAGTTCCGCGTGCATTATGCGGGCTTCTTCGATCCCGGCTTCGGCTATGCCGGCGCCGGCGGGCAGGGCTCGCGCGCGGTGCTGGAAGTACGCTCGCGCGAGGTGCCGTTCATCCTCGAGCACGGCCAGATCGTCGGCCGGCTGGTCTACGAAAAAATGCTGGCGCGGCCCGATGCCTTGTATGGCCAGCGCATCGGCTCGAACTACCAGGCGCAGGGCCTCAAGCTCTCCAAGCATTTTCGGGTGTAGCCTATCGCGTCGCCGACTTGGCCGCCGGCGTGACGCGCCAGACCGCGTTGCCGACGTCGTCGGCCACCAGCAGCGCGCCCTGCTTGTCGATTTTGACGCCGACCGGCCGCCCCTGTGCTTCGCCGTCATCGTTGAGGAATCCGGTCAGCACGTCCCGCGGTTGGCCCGAGGGTTTGCCGTCGGTGAACGGCACGAAGATCACCTTGTACCCGGCGCGGGGTTTGCGGTTCCACGAGCCGTGCTGACCGATGAAGGCCCCGTTGGCCATTTCAGGCGGAAAAAGTTTACCGGTGTTGAAGGTCAGCCCAAGCGAAGCCGTATGCGCGCCGAGCGCGTAATCCGGCGCGGTCGCCTTCGCCACCAGGTCGGGACGCTGCGGCTGGACGCGGACGTCGACATGCTGACCGTAATAGCTGTACGGCCAGCCGTAAAACGCGCCGTCCTTCACGGATGTCATATAATCGGGCACGAGATCGTTGCCGAGTTCGTCGCGCTCGTTGACGGCGACCCAGAGCGCGCCGCTTTGCGGCTGCCATGATGGGCCGTTCGGATTGCGAAGGCCGGAGGCGAACACGCGCCATTTGCCCGTCGCACGGTCAACTTCGAGCACGGCAGCGCGATTGGTCTCGGCCTCCATGCCGTTTTCGCCGATATTGCTGTTGGAGCCGACGGTGGCATAGAGCTTCGAACCGTCGGGACTCGCGGCGAGATCCTTGGTCCAGTGATGGTTGATAGTGCCCGCGGGCAGGTCCGCAAGCTTGACACCCGGCGCGGTAATTTTGGTGTCACCGGTATGGTAGGGGAATTTCATGATCGCATCTGAATCGGCGACATAGAAATCGTCGCCGACCAGGGCCATGCCGAACGGCGAATTCAACCCTTCGAGAAAGACGCTCCTGGTTTCGGCGATGCCGTCGCCATTCGCATCGCGCAGCAGCGTGATGCGATTGGCGCTCTGCGTGCCGGCGCCAGCGCGGCCCATGACCATTTTCGTGATCCAGCCCTTGATGCCTCTTGTATCGTCGGGCTTTGGCGGCGCGTTGGTCTCGGCCACCAGCACGTCTCCGTTCGGCAGGACAAAAAGCGTGCGCGGATGATCGAGCCCGATGGCGAAGGCATTGACCGCCATTCCGTTGGCGGCGACGGGCTTGCCGCCGGCGGGCCAGCCGATCGCCTTGGCGACGTTGACCGTGGGAAATAGCGACTTTTCCGGCGCCGGCAGGGTGGGCGAGGGGCCAAACGTTTGCTCGGCAGCGGCGGTATCGTGCTCGTTGCAAGCGGCGAGCGGAAGGGTCAGGCCCGCGACACAGAGCGCCAGCAGAAGATTTTTGGGAAACAGAATATGTTTGCTCATGTTGGTTCCTCGACTGTGGCGGTACAATACGAGAAGCCGGCACCTGTTCACAGCATCTGGTGTGAATTTCGTGTGAAATCAGAGGCGGCTCCATGCTCGCGACCGATAAACCGGACCTGAACAGAGTCCGGGCGTGAGCATGACCGAGGCGGGATGGCGCGCAGGAGGCAAGATGGCTGCAACGGCGAGGCGTCGCCCTCCGTCGATCAGCGCCGCCGGTGATGCCGTCGGCCGTATCCGCCGCCGAAATTGGCCATCTGCATCAACTGCGGAATCATGCTCATCATCTCGCCGCCACCGCTGCCGCCGAGCATGCCCATGATGTCACCGCCACCCACGCCCATGCCGTAACCTTCAGGCGCAAAGGCCGCTCCGCCGCCGAAGCCGCCCGGGATTCCGCCGCCACCGAGCATGCCGCCGAAACCGCTGTCGCCGTCCATCATCTTGCTCATCATCGGCCCCATGGTCTGCATCATCATGGCGAACCGGCGCTTGCCCATCTTCGCTTTCACCATCTCGAGCATCGGCGCCATCTGGGTCATCATGTCGCCGCCGCCTCCGCCGCCAAAGCCGGCGAGTTGGGCCTTGGCAGGACTAGATGCGAGGGTAAACAGCAAGAGCAGCGCCGCTGCCCGGCGCACCATCTTGTCAGCTCCAGTCATGGTTCTGTCCTCGTATGCGTTGCTCCGCGGGAAACGGCGCAAACCGGACGCATCGTGAAAGGCTTAAGGACGGGTGGGCTCCATTTCCGTGAGAAAGATCACATTGGCCTGGGCTGGGCGGCGCGGCGCCCCAAGGTTTTCTGCATCGCGAGAACCGCCCGATCCATCTGGCCGGCGATATAGGGCGCGATTTCGTTGGGCAATAGGTCGACGATCCAGGTCATTCGGGTGCGTGCCTCGCCATCGGCGGTCACTTGTACCGACGCGTTGTAATGTTTCACCCGCTCGCTGATCACGGCATAGACCAGCCGCCGCCGTGCGTCGTCGCAATCGACCTTTAGCTCGCGCGCCACCGTGCCGTTGTGGAACGTCACGATGCGCGCGTCGCCCTCGAGACGCGCGTCGGTCACAAATCCCGGCGCCAGCCGCCGATGTGGGCTGCCGAAATCGCGCACCGCGGCCCAGACCTCCTCGGGATCGGCGTCGATCGGGATGTCCTTGTGGATGGAAGCCATGGGATTTGTCCGTGTAGGAAGGTGGGTGACGTCATCCTGAGGTGCGAGCGTCAGCGAGCCTCGAAGGATGACCGTTGCGGTGTTTGTGGCCATCCTTCGAGGCGCGCAAGAGCGCGCACCTCAGGATGACGACGGCGTGTGCGGGCCGGCGCTATGTGCAGACCGCCTCGACATTGTTGCCGTCGGGGTCGATCAGGAAGGCCGCGAAATAGGTCGGGCTGTAATCGGCCCGCGGGCCGGCCCCGCCATGATCGCGGCCTCCGGCTTTCACGCCGTCGGCGTGGAATTTCCTTATCGCCGCGTGATCGGGCGCGCGGAATGCGATGTGGGCGCCGGCGCCGATGGGTCCCTTATGCCCATAGAGCCATAATGCCGGTTCGCCCTTGGGCCCAATCCCCGCGCCGCTGTCGTCGCGCGAGCACAGGACATATCCGAGCGGCGCCAGGGCGGCCGTGTAGAAACGCACGCTGGCGTCGAGATTGCCGACTTTCAGTCCGATGTGGTCGTACATGGTGGTCTCCAGTCAATCGCGCGTTTTTGAGGCCGCGCAGGTGGAGACGACCCTAGTCAGTGCAGCAGGGCGCGATCTTGGAAAATCTTGCGCATTCCCCGCGAGGCCTCGCGGAACTTGCGCGGCGAGAGGCCCGCGGCGCGGTGGAATGTGCGCACGAAATTGGAGAGATCGCCAAAGCCTACATCGTAGGCGATTTCGGTGACGGGGAGGTCATCGTCGGCCAAGAGGCGCGCCGCATGCCGCAGCCGCGAGCGCACCAGGTATTGGTGCGGGGTGACGCCGAGCACGTTTGTGAACAGGCGCAGGAAGTGGAACGGGCTGATACCGGCCTCCCCGGCGGCCCGCTCCAGATCGATCTGTTGGTGCGAATTCGCATCGATCCACAGCGCGGTCTCCACCGCGCGGCGGCGATCCCTGGCTTTGGCCGGCGCGGGCTCGCGCGCCCGCCCCGACACCACCTCGACAAAGCGGCTGGCGAACAATTGCCCGATCTCGTCGAGGCCGATGTCGCTGCGGCCATCGGCTGCGGCCTGCGCCAACTCGCCGAGCACCATCAATTCGGGCAGCGGCGGCGCGGCGCCAACCCGCCAGATCTCCGTCCGGTCGCCGATCGCTTCCACAAGTTCCGGGCTTAAGAAGAACGACAGGCACTCGTCGCCGCAAACGTGATCGTGGGTGCAGATATATTCGTCGCCGGGATGGCCGACCAGGATCGATCCCGCCACCAGCTCGAAGGTCCGGCCGCGGGTCCGGCATCCGAAGCTGCCCTTGCGCACGTAGGAAACCGAGTGGCAGCGGTACTGCTCTACGAACGGCGTGTCGTCCGGCCCGGCGCCGCAGCGGAAGTCGGCCACCGAGATGGAGCGGCGTCGCAGCAGTGTCGTTGTCGTCATGCCGGAAAGTTAGCCCGGCAGGCGCGGCGGAGCAACCGGAAGCAACACGTCGAACAGGGTCTTGCTGCCCGGGCTGCCCGCGCCCTCGATCGACAGCAGCCGGCGCCTGGAGATAACCCCGCCATGCCGGGAGATATTGTCGGCGTAGCCACCCGCATCGAGCACGCGATGGCAGGGAACGACGATCACAAAGGGGTTACGGGCAATCGCCTGCGCGACCGAGCGCACGGCGCCGGAAGCCCCGAGCCTCGCCGCGATCTCGCCATAGGTGAGGGTTTCACCACGCGGAATCGCACGCGTGATCTGGTAAACGCGCTGATTGAAGGCATGAATGCCACCCATATCGAGCGTGACCTCGGAGAAATCACAGCCTTCCCCGCGCAGCAGCGCGACAATGCCCTCGATCGCCAGTTCGACATTCAGCGGCGGGCGCATTTCGCGGGCGTCGGGATAAAGTTGAAACAGCCGCTTGCGGGTTTCGATCTCTCTCGTCTCGGGAAGCTGTATGCCAACAATGCCGTCATGGCCCCATGCGATGCCGCATCGGCCGATCCCCGTGTCAAAAATAGTGTACGCCCGCCCCGACATACGTATTTGCCCCAAAAACATCATAGCACCGTCATAAATATCCGCATCTGGAAAATTCGAGTTCGGTTAAGATGGCGGGGGCTCCCCCCAAGAGGCGGAGCGCCGAGCCGCCGACAAGACAGCGTAGGCCGGAACGTTGATGGCTCGTCGATTGAAGCTAAGGCTTGAGCTTGTTCCTAAGCCTCTCTATGGCCGAAACCTCCGCTCAGACATTGAGGGTATCGGGCGAGCACGATGAAAACGCCTCCGCTTGCAGACAATTGATGCTTGCGGCGGTAGATGCGTCATCTGTGGAGGGACTGACAAACTACACGGTCATGAGGTCTGGAAGTACGAAGAAAAGAAAACGGTCGGGACCGCAACCCTAGTGAAACTCGACGTTGTTTGCCGGACTTGCCACAATATCAGTCATTGGGGCAACACCCTGCTATTGATCAACGCGGGACTTATGAAGCACGAAACCCATCTTCTTTTTCGACGACACTTCCGACGTATTAACCGCTGTCGTCAGGCAGACTTTGACCGTCATGTTCTATCTAGCTTTTCCGAATGGAGAAGACGATCCAAGAAGAAATGGAAAGTTGATTGGGGGACGTTCACGCCGCTGGTTGAAGAGGCAGCTACTTACCGAGTGTCCCGATCCGTCGGTCCATCTCCGCCATCTTAGAGCCGTAAGCAAACGGATTGGGGTGCCGACTGGCACTGTGTGTACTTCGAAAATGTTACCGTTTACGCTGCGACTGATTATGCGGTCTGGCATCGAATGCTCCGGTTTACTCCCAACTTCGGTCATCTGTTAGCGAGTTCCGCAAAGTTGTGGTGAGGTGGCAATTTCTTGTATGCTCTACCGATACCCAAACAAGCCATTCAACATCGTGGATGCCTTTCATTGAGACCGGAAGCTTGGATTGCGATCTACGCTGCCATCGTAGCGACAAGCGCGCTCTTGCTCAATTTCCGTAACTGGCTTGAAGCCCGCCCACGCCTTCATCTAAGCCTTATGTCCGATGGGATGACTATCGGCGGTGATCCTCAGTTTGAAGAGCGAAATCTCATCGTTCTCACCGTGACAAACCGGGGACGCGAAGCAACCTTGATTACAAATATGGTTCTCTTCAAGATGGATACGTGGTGGCGGCGGTGGCGCAAAAGTCCATCGCAGACCTACGTCATTCCGAACCCTTCCAGCCGCGCGGGCCAGAGCATCTGCAAATTTCGTCCCGGTCTTGATGATCGAGTTGATCCGCGCCGCGCGTGCGGCCTCATCGCCGCGAAAATTCTTTGACCATGGGTTGGTCGTCGCGTTGCCTTCGTCGCCGGACTTCTTCTCGCCGGAAGCGCCCGGCTTCGTGCCGATCTGAGTTGTGAACGGCTTCACGCCATAGCGTTCGGCCTCTTCGTTCAACATCACGAGCGCGGCGGCCTTGCTGCCGCAGAATTTTTCGAGCTGCCGAAGACGCTCGCCTTGCTTCGTCAGATTGCCCGAGGTCCAAACCGCGTCGGCTTCGTCTTCGAGCACGACGGGAAGAAGCCAATGGGGCCGCGTCTTGAGCGTGAACTCCAGATGATCGGCGATAGTCTGGCCCTTGCTGTTGAGCGGTTGACCGTTCTCCGGGTCTACCGTCCAATCGCCGCGAGCAACTTCGTTGCTGAGCATGTCGCCATACTCTTCGGAAACGGACGGCTGCAAACGCGGCGAGCGCGACGCGGCGAGGTTTCTGCCGAGCAGCGGCACGTTCAAAATTGCGTACTCAACCATTTGGGACGGTCCTCTTCTTTGCTACGGCCTTCGGCCAACTGCGAACCCACCGCTCAATATCGGAGCAGAGCACGCGACGCTTTATTCCCATGACGAAGACGGGCAATAAGCCATCGTTGATTGCGTTCGCGACTTCGTCGGCCCGGATGCCGAGTGCGGTCGCAACAGCCGAAGGGCTGAGCGCCAGATAGACGACAGGGTTTTGCGTCACGCGCGACATGCGATCTCCAATGCTGGCTACTCGCGGTTCCGCGAGTGGTCGGAGGATTGGCGGGCTCCGCACCGCATACTTTGCGGTTAAGGAAAGTCGCGGCGCGGAGCCGCCGGGTAGAGTTTTTAGTCCGAGGGGGAGTTGATAAATTTGATTGTCGCGGACATCACGTCGGCAACGGCTCTGCCATGCAGCGCCTCAAATTCTGCGACAAGCTTACGGCACTTCGAGAGCCCAAACAACTGGCAATCTTGCTCTCAATTGCACCGTCGCTATCAGGACGCTTACAGGCTATCCCGACAGCCCGATTTAGACGGCTGTCGCGTCTAACATCGCCTCCAGCGACGCGACCCGGATCAGCACGCGCGCTCGTGTCCCGGGCTCATGCCCCGGCTTTCCCGGTGGGCCTTTCGGCCTGCCGGTGAGCGCGAAGAGCCGCCACAAGCAGGCGTAGAAGCTGAGCGCGCTTGCGGCGCTCGATGATGTTGCGGACTAACGACAACGCCGAGCACCCCCGTAATCCAACTTCTGCAATACCCCCGGGAGCGGACATCGCTAGGGTCCTTCGGCATGTCTCAAAAGTGCCAAAAGGCGACATTACTACCGCTGGCTTGCGTAGACATCCCATGCTTTCTGCAGTTCGGATTCAAACGGTCTGGCGTCCTTGAACAGTGCGGAATAGACGCTTTGCGCACGCTCATCGGTTAAAATCTCTTCCGTGCCATTCTCAATCCCTGCGAGCATGCGAGCGGCGATTTCTGCCGGACTTGATTTCGAAAATTGCTCGGCACCCCACATATGGGCAGCCATATCGGTATCGATATATCCCGCATATACGCCCACCACGAGCGTTCCTTGCGCGCGCAGCTCACACCGCACAGCCTTGGTCAGAGACAACTCGGCCGACTTCGACGCACAGTAAGTCCCCTGCATGGCCGCGTTGAACCAGCTAACGACCGAGAGCACATTTACCAACGCGCCACCACCGTTGCGCTTCAAGACAGGAGCAAAAGCTCGGCACATTGCCAAAGTTCCGAAATAGTTCGTTTCCATTTCGAGTCGCGCGTTGGCCATCGTTTGTGCGCCGAGTGCCGGGGTGAATCCCGCAACGCCGGCGTTGTTGATCAAAATATTGATGTCGCCACATCGCGCCGCGGTCGACGTAACCTGCTCGGTATTTGTGATATCGAGCTGGACGGGCTCTATCACCCCATCGGATGCGAGGGTCTCAGTCCGTCTCGCTGCTGCATAGACCTTTGCGCAACCGGCTTCGCGAAGAGCAGTTACAAGTGACCGGCCTAAGCCTCGATTTGCCCCTGTGACTAAGGCGATTGATCCACTGAGCTTCATGTAAATGTTCTCCTTATCGCCGCCCTATGCGTGAAATCGTACCAAATGTGGTTATAAGTTCATCAGTTCTAACCAATCAATAATGAAGCGGTTAGAGGCATGAATACAGAACATTTCTAAGCGCTCATCACCGGTGGCTGTGAATTCTCCGTCCTGGCGGGCGGGTCGTGGGCTATGGCAATACCACTTCGCTACGTGGGAAGGATTGGCATCAAGTCGTCCAGGCCGTCATAATCGTCTTCATGGAATTCCTATCTACGCGCTGTATATCGCTGGCGGCTGGCTACTCCCGGGCCGGAAACGGGTAGTCCTCTATAGTATCCAGACGCTCAAACGCCCGAGACCGACATTGTTTCGACAGGATTTGATTGCCCTGCTTGACCTCCTTCAACACGCGCACGAGCTACTGGGGATGGGGAGGCGTGATAGGCAAGATCGTTCTGGTGCGCGACGGATAGTCGATTGGGTGCACGGCATGACAATGTCATGGCACACACCGCGCCTCACGTCGCTGTTCACTTCCGAATTGGGTCAATCGCTACAGGTCGTTTGCCGCCGGGCCGGACGCCAAGTCCGCTTTGGCCCGAAAACCGGCCTGATTCCAATGCCTAATCCGGTGATACATGCTTCTTGCCTCAGTAACCGAGCCGAGGAGTATGACCATGCAGGATCAAGTGAATGCGCGCCCCGCGCCCAAGCGAGTGCCGTGGAACAAGGGAAAGCTGACCGGGGCAAAGCCGCCGCTGCGACCCAAGCACGTCTGGTCGATCCGGACAAAGCTCCAAATCGAAGGCCGCGCTCGCGACCTCGCCATGTTCAATTTGGCAATCGACAGCAAGCTTCGCGGCTGTGATGTCGTCGCCATCCGGGTCGAGGATGTGGCAGCCGGCGGATACACGGCTGATCGCGCGACGGTCCGGCAAAAGAAAACCGGTCGGCCTGTCCGGTTTGAATTAAGCGAGCAGACCCGCCAGGCGGTCGATGACTATCTAAAGGTCACCGGCAAACTGCCCGGCGAGTTCTTGTTCACCGGTCATCGCGGTCCTGACCGCAGCATGACAACCCGCCAATATGCCCGGCTCGTCTCCGAGTGGATCGGCAGCGTGGGACTGGACCCGAGACTGTTCGGTACGCATTCGTTGCGCCGTACAAAAGCCACCCTGATCTACCGGCGGACGGGCAATCTGAGGGCCGTCCAGCTCTTGCTCGGGCATACCAAGATCGAAAGCACGGTCCGGTATCTCGGCATCGAGGTCGATGACGCCCTGGCGATAGCGGAACAAGTTGATGTCTGAAATACCCGGGCAGAGCAGACATGCTCTGCCCGGCCCCATAAATTTTCGCGTTTCAGCAATCGTACAGACGCACGCCGACAACGGGATGCCCCTGAATTTTGTCGAGTATCTGTACCGTAGCGCGTTCGAATGCAGCCTCGCGTAACTTCGAAGGAAGGTTTCCAGTATTTTGTTCCTGAATCCGACGCCCAGCGATCAGCGAACTGACGCCAACTATTCCCGCCTTGCTTGCTTCCATGTCGGCGTCATAAGCTTGCAACGCCAGCCTCGCGGGAGTTAGGTCGAGCGGTGCGAGTGTGCCATTGGGCAGCACCTCTTGAACTGAGAACGCTGAGTTTCCTAGCCAGCCAACAATTGTGTCCCCTTCAACAACTGCGGAGAGGTATGCGGAAATCACCGCACCTCCCGGTGAACAACGATCTTTGCCTCCAAGCGCTTTGTTCACGCTTATGGGCATCCAGCGGTTGCCTCGCAGCAACAAGTGGCAACCGGCAATGCGTCGGCCCTGACTGGTCATGAGATCCTCGCACTGAGTTTCGACGTGGGCTTGTCAGGCTTGTCGAGCCGACGGGCCACACCATTCGAGCAGCTTGATTGGAAACCTAGCACGAAAGTTATTTCCGGTTGACACTCGGACGGTTGCTGCGCTGGTGCCTTGGGGGCAACCCTCAAGGGCTGCTTGAATGCCGACTTGCGTATTGGGTCAATCTCGACTGAATTGGGCGGTTCGCGCCACGTCCGCTTTCCCACCGATAGCGATCGGATAGCGGACATCCCGGAACGGCAGTTTCGTGCCAGGAACAGACATGGCCCTGTTCGATCACTTCGTCGGCAATCGTCATAACAGCTTGTGGCACTTCAATACCGAGAGTCTTGGCTACCTTGAGGTTGTTCCTTCCCGGGCTTGGCTTTCGAGTGGCACTACAGCGCAACTTTGTTTAGGGAACGCTACCTCTGCATGGCAACATGATCGGGCCTTTGATCAGGTCTTGGCTGCGCCTTCCTGAATGAACGGATCGGTATTTTTTTAAGACTTCGAGCGCATCGTTGGGAGGGACGCGAAACGTCGCCCGGGACCTAGCTAAACGATCCGGCGCTTCGTCGGCGCAAGGAGATCAATGGCGGGCCCCTTCGGGACAATTCCCGTCGGATTGATCTTGCGATGGCTGCCGTAATAGTGCGTCTTGACTTGGTCGAGCCGCACCGTCTCCGCTACGCCTGGAATCTGGTACAGGGTTCGCGTGTAATCCCAAAGCTCGGGGAAATCGGTCAGGCGGCTGCGATTACATTTGAAGTGACCGTGATAGACGACGTCAAAGCGAATGAGCGTCGTGAACAGACGCCAGTCTGCTTCGGTGATGCGGTCGCCTACCAGGAACGCACGGCTCGAAAGCCTGTGCTCAAGAGTGTCCAGCATCGCAAACAGACGATCGAACGCTTCCTCATATGCCGCCTGTGTCGTCGCAAAGCCCGCGCGATAGACGCCGTTGTTGATGGCCGGGTAGATTTCGTCGTTCAGCGCATCGATATCGGCGGCGAGTTTCGCGGGCCGGAAAACCGGATCGCGAGCGCCGGGCCAGTCGTCAAACATACGGATGATTTCCGACGATTCGTTGTTGACGATCGTTCGGTGAACCGTGTCCCAAAGCACGGGAACAGTCACTCGCCCCGTGAAGCGGGGAGCCGCCTTCGTATAGACCTGCCAGAGAAACCTTGCGCAATTGATGGCATCGGCGCCTTCGCCGATAGTCCAGCCGTTTTCAAGCATGAGGGGATCGACATAGGTCACGCCGATCGCGTCATCGAGGCCTTTCAGCTTGCGATAAATGAGCGTTCGGTGCGCCCAGGGGCAAGCCCAGGACACGTAAAGATGATAGCGGTTAGCCTCGGGGGAAAACCGGCCGCCCGCTTCGATCCAATCACGATAAGAAGTGGCCGGTCGCTCGAACTTTCCGTCGGCCGAGGTGTCGTACCACTCGTCTCGCCAAACGCCTTCGACCAGAAGCCCCATTTCGATGCTCCGCGTGCTGGATCTCGGATCGTGTCGCCGCGCGACAAGGCCCAGCCGGCTGCGCGATGTACCCGCAACCCCGGCAAGTCTTACTTAGGCCGCGTTCCGGATCCACGCCACGGCCTGCGTGATCACATTTTCAGCGTCCGCGATTGCCGTCGGCGGCACGCAAGGTGCGCGCGGATCGCATTGATCAGCGCGATCTGCTGGCGAATAAACAGATGGCGCGTGCTGTGAAGCATCAGGCTACTCTGCTGCTCGGGGGTCTTGGTCGTGATCGGTGGCCAGCGCTACGCCGACGACTATGACGCCAGCTCTCTTACTTTTTCTGCGATTTCACATAGGCGATATAACCCCGCACGTCGGCTGCGGGTTCCGCATAGGCCTTGCCTAAGGAGGTCTCCATATCAGCGATGTAGGTTTTGGCCCAGACAGGTAGCGGATAGTCGATGACCGAGAGAAATTCGAGGGTAGCTGCAAGCCTCATGTCGGCGATCGAGGGCGTCGCGCCGCCGATGAAGGGCTTTCCGTCCATGTAAAACTTGTGGAACACCTCGAGCGGCTCCGCGATCGCGGCGATCGCGGACTTCTGCGCCGCCTCCTTCGCGGCCGTATCGGCATCGCTTGCGCCCACTTCACCCGGATAAAGCGGGAAGCCGAGCGCCGGATAAGTGCTACGCGCCACCAGGGGATAGAGCGTACCAATGATATAAAACATGGCGCTGTCGATCGTGGCGCGCTGCTCGGCCGACTTCGGATAGAATTTGGTCATCTCATGCTTGTTGCAGAGATACTGCATGATGGCGCAGCTTTCCCACATACCGCCCTTCGGCAATTCCTTTGTCTCCAGCATCGGTGTCAAGTGAGCGGGATTTTTCGCCAGGAATTCCGCTGTACGCGTCTTGCCATAGACGTCGTCTTCCGTGAATTCCAGGTTGGCCGCACGCACGAAGACACGCACCGCCATGTTGTTCACACTCGGCTTCAGCACATTCAGTTTCATGGTTTTCCTCCCTTTGTAGTCCCCAACATATCGGGCATGCTCAATAAGGATTCTTCGGCGATCTATCGGCGGAGAGCGATGCGTTACGCCGCGTCACAAGCGCCTCGATAGCATCGGCGAGATGAACCTCCGCAATGTTGCCGTCGCCGCGGGAGACCCGGATCTTGTGGGCCTCCATCAGCACGTCCGCATGCGTAAAGCCGAGCGGAGGTTCGAAACGATAGGAGGCAAGCTCGATCAGAAGGCCCAATGGATCGGTGAAATAGATGGAATCCATGAAGCCCCTGTCCCTAACGCCGCTATGCGCGATCTTGCGTTCGTCCAGACGTTTCACCGCCTGCGAGAAGGTGGCGCGAGAGACGGAAAAGGCGACGTGATGCACGCAGCCGGGCTCCGTCGGCGTTCGCCGCGAATCGGGTTTGCGGCTCTCGTCGGTGAAAATGGTGATGAGCCTTCCGTCGCCAGGATCGAAATAAAGATGGCTTTCGGACGGCTTGTCGAGATTGGGCTGCTCGAACACGAAAGGCATGCCGAGCACGCCCTCCCAGAAATCGATTGATGTTTGCCGGTTGGCTCCCGTGAGCGTGATGTGGTGTACACCCTGGCTTTGGAGCTTTTGCATGGTGCCCACTTTGAACTCGATACCGGACAAGCCTTGGTTCTCGCGAGCTGCGCCGCCAAGCTACCCTGGCCGTCATCCCGGATGAGGGTTCTACCTAACGTCGTTCTCTTGGGCAAGGCGGTAATGACATCAATGACCGAAAGGCCTTGCCCCAATGACAGGAGTTGAAGGCTGCCGGGCCAACCCACGGAGTGAACGTCGTGGCCGCGGAGATCCGCACACCCGATAACGTCGATGGCGCATTCCAAGCGCTAGCGAGTGAACGGCTTGATGTGGTCATTGTGCTTCAGACGTCGATGCTGCTTAGCGAGCGCCAGAAGATTGCACACGTTTGGCAGCGGCTATGCGACTGCCAATCGTCTATGGATATCGCGAACATGTCGTGGACGGCGGGCTGATCGGCTATGGGATCGATCTGCGGGAGTGTTTTCGCTGTTCCGCGGTTTACGTGCATAAAATCTTGACCGGCACTGCGCCCGGCGATTTGCCCGTGGAGTTCCCGACTAAGCTGGAGCTGATCATTAATCTTAAGACCGCGAAGACGCTCGGCCTCACCATCCCGCCCTCGCTGCTCGCCCGCGCCGACGAGGTGATCGAGTAAGCGGTTCGCTGCGTGTCTCCTGTGGGTCAATCGCGTCGTTTTGACCCTCCGCCGATTACTTCCGATCTTCCCCGATAAGCAGACATTCTCGGCCGCAACCCGACAGGCTAAACGGTTTGAATGCGGCACTGGAGCGGGCTATAAAAAGCGGGTCGGGTATTCAGCCGACATCACGATGACACAACGATGCGAGACGAAAATCGGGCCAAAAAATGCGAGAAGTGCCTGATTTTATTGAATAAGTACGCGGGCGTAGTTCAATGGTAGAACGGCAGCTTCCCAAGCTGCATACGAGGGTTCGATTCCCTTCGCCCGCTCCAAGCTCCCGGCTTTCATGAGCGAGGGCATTTCTCGCGTCTGCGAAGCCATTCGGGGGTTTGTTGCGCTTCCGTCCGTACCAACGATCGTACCGACAGCCATGACGTCAGTCTCCCGTTTTCCGGATTGGTGTTCGCTCTCCGAGCGCGATCGTCCGGCCGCCCTTGCGCAATGCCAGGAGCGGCTCGCCCGCATCGGACGCAGGCTCAACGCCGTAGAGCAGATTTTTCCTGACCATGTTTCGAGCCGGGGGCCGCTGTCGGGCATGCCTTTTGTTGCCAAGGATATGGTCGCAACCGGCAAGAGCGAGCCTTCCTGGGGGTGTTCCGAGCCTCAGGCCGCGGCACTGCCGCGCGCGTCGGTGATCGATCGGCTGGAGCAGGCCGGAGCTTGTCTCATCGGGACCGCGACGATGACAGAGCTGGCCTACGAACCCTCAGGTATTGTTCGCTCGCGGGCGCTCAATCCCTGGTGGGCGGATGCCATCCCGGGCGGGTCATCGACGGGGTCGGCCATCCTGGTCGCGTCCGGCTGCTGTTTTGCGGCACTTGGATCCGACACCGGCGGCTCCGTCCGAATCCCGGCGCACTGCTGTGGCGTCACGGGTCTCAAGCCGAGCTACGGCAGCCTGCCGCTTGACGGCACCATGGCTCTGGCGCCCAGCATGGACACCATCGGGATCATCACCCGCAGTGCCGCGGATCTTGCGCTGATATGGCCGCAGGTCTCCGGGGATAACGCAAGCGTGGCTGCGGAACATCTGTCGGGTGCCGTATTGGAAGACGCGTTCGGCGCCAGCGATGCGGAGATCGCTGAAATTTGTCGCGGCGCCATCGGCGTGCTGGCCGAAACTGGCATGACGATCGCGGCGAGGTCCGGATTTCCCGAACAAGCGGATCAATACGCATTGCTTGTGTTGCAAGCCGAAGCAGCCCGTCAGCACAGGGAGCGGATGGACGATACGCGCATCGACGCAACGCTGCGCAAGCGCCTGCGCAAGGGCCTCGCGATTTCGGATCAATCGCTCGGCCTGGCTCTTGAAGCCCGCGACATGCTTCGCAGCCAGTTTCTGTTGCATTATCTCGGCGATGCCACCGTGGCTTTCCTTCCCGTGATGCCGATCAGGACGCCCCGAATTGAGGAGGTCGATCCAGCCTCGGCGCATTTCAATCCGCGCGCGCTTTATGCGCTCAGCCGCTTTACCCGCTTCGTCAACTATCTCGGTTTGCCCGCTCTCGCCGTGCCCGCAGGCTTTGACAGCCGGGGGTTGCCGGTTGGCCTTCAGATCGTCGGGCGGCCGGGCAGTGACGCGTTGCTGCTCGACATCGGCGTCAGGTTGCAGGCCAGGTCCGATTGGCACGGTCGCGTGCCGACGACAATTGCATCCGAGATCGCCGGCGAGAAATGACCGGCTGGGTGATGCGGCACTGGTCGCCCGAGGAGGGTGTGATATGGCCCGGTTCTCGCATATGATACGGCAATCATCTTCGGGCCGGTGACTAAGATGGAGAGCGGATCGTGCAGGTATCAAGAACGGTTATGAAGCTTCTCGGCCTTGCGGGAGCCTTGCTTGTGGGGGCCCTGGGATTGCTGCCACTGCCCGCGGGGGCGGTTGGACCTGAGCCGGCGCCATTGGCGCAGCCGGTTCAATTGACGGTGGGTTATCAGAAAGTCGGCCATTTGGCCCCCGTTATCCTCATCGCCGACGAACTGAAGAAGCTGGGTGTCGATCTCAAGCTGGTCGAGTTTGTCCGCTATGCCGATGCGCGCACCGCGCTCTTGGCCGGGTCCCTCGACGCTGCTTCGGTCGGACCCGCCGACCTCGCCATTTCGCTGGCGCAGGGCTCGACCAATGTGGTCGGACTGATGGGCGTCGGCTCGTCACCGAAATACGTGATCGGCCGGAAGGGCGTGACGCTCAATTCCTGGAATGATCTGAAAGGCAAGAAGATCGCCATCGCGCCGGGCTCCGCCGTCTGGTTTCAGTTCGCGGCAACGCTGGTCGAGAAGGGCATTCCCTATAACAGCTTCGAGGCGGTGAATATTCAGGGCGGAGGGGCAAATTTCGATCAGGCTTTGAAGAAGGGCGACGTCGACGGCCTCGTCACTTGGGAACCCTTCGAGTCTATTCCATCAATGGAAGGTTACGGGTTCTTTGCCAAGGGCCTCGAATATGGCTCGTCGAAAGCTGTAGGCGCCGAGCTCGGAATGTTCATGGCGTCGAAGCCGGCTGTCGATGCCAAGCGTGCCGCGCTCGAGCGCTTTGTCTGGGCTTACCTCAAGAAACAGGAAGAGCTTGCCAAATCTCCCGCGCAATTCGCCCAGGCCTACGCTCAGCTCTCGGGCATGGCGCCCGACATCGCCGCCCAGGCGTCGCAGATCATCAAACTGGGAGAGGTGATTTCGCCTGAACAGATCAAGCGTCAGGCCAAGGCATTCGCGGAGCTGGGTGTGATCCAGAAGGACGTTTCGGACCAGATCGATGCTCATTGGGACAGCTCTTTCGTGGAGAAAGCGCTGGGCAAGTGACGACACTGGCGAATTCGCCCGCGCTCGTCTTGCCGTCGTGAAAGGATCGGGATGACATGTCGCTCTCGACCGAGCGCATAAGCTCAAAGCCGGCCGCCTCTGGCGTGCCGGGCCTGGCATCGCCGATCTTTTCGCCGGTCAGACTGAGGAGTTTGCGGCAGGCCCTGCTGGCGGTTGTCCTGCCGGCAATGGTGATTGCCGTCTGGCAGATGGCAGGAACGGACGGCTCGCTGTTCGGCGGCGTACTGCCTACTCCGGATCGCGCATGGCAGGCGTGGAAGGTTTGGGCTTTCGGCTCAACCGGCTTGAGCCTCAACCCCTACAGTGGAACATGGTTTGCCAATCTGATCTTTTCAGCCGAACGCGTCGGCAAGGGGTTTGTTGCCGCCATCCTGGTCGCCGTGCCCGTTGGGCTGGCGATCGGATGGAACAGAATTGCTTCGGGCGCGCTCGACCCCACGGTTCAGTTGCTCAGGCCGATCCCGATCACCGCCTGGCTTCCGTTTTCGATCGCTGTCTTCGGCATCAAGGATCTCGGTGCGGTCTTTCTGATCGCGCTTGGCGCCTTTTATCCGATCGTGGTCAACACGGCGCAGGGCGCGCGGGACGTCGAACGCAATCTCATTCGCGCCGCCATGATGATGGGGGCCGGAAGATGGACGGTTTTGCGGCGCGTCGTGTTTCCGGCATCGCTGCCCTCGATCTTCACGGGACTGCGGGTCGGTCTGGGCATCGCCTGGACGGCAGTGATTGTCGCGGAGATGGTCGCGGTAAAATCCGGCCTCGGATATGTCCTGTGGGATGCCTACTATGTCGGACGGATGGACGTCGTCATTGCCGACATGGCAACCATCGGCCTCTTGGGCCTCGCAAGCGACCGCGTCATTTTGCTGATCGAGCGGTGGGCGCTGACATGGCGCCGGCTGCAATCCTTCCAATCCTGAAGTAAGAACCATGGGCACGATCACCTTTGAAAACGTATCGAAGACGTTTTCGGGCCAGAACGAGGTCCGGGCGCTGGACGGTATCAGCCTGTCCATCAACGAAGGTGAATTTGTCGCCTTGCTTGGCCCGTCGGGTTGCGGAAAATCAACGCTGTTGAATCTGCTTGCCGGCTTCGAGAAGACGACGGAAGGCACATTGCTGTTCGACGGCGAAACCGTGACGCGTCCCGGTCCGGACCGCGGCGTGGTGTTTCAGGAGGCCGCGCTCTTCCCCTGGCTCAACGTCTGGCAAAATGTCGTGTTCGGACCCCAGGTCCAGGGCGTTGCGCGCTCCGAATACGAAGCAAAGGCGCGCGACTTGCTGAAGCTGGTGGGACTGGAGGCGTTTGCTGACACGTTGCCGGTGCAGTTATCGGGGGGCATGCGTCAGCGCGTCGGCATTGCACGGGTGCTGGCGATGTCGCCGCGCGCGCTGCTGATGGACGAGCCATTCGGCGCGCTGGACGCGCAGACGCGGCTCTCCATGCAGCAATTGCTGCTTGACGTGTGGCAGTCGCTCGGCACGACGGTCTTGTTCGTCACCCACGACATCGATGAAGCGATACTGCTGTCGGACCGCATCTGCGTGATGACGGCCCGTCCCGGCCGCATCATGCGGACTATTCCCATCGCGCTGGCGCGGCCGCGTTCGATTGCGAGCCTCACCAGCCCGGAATTCATGGCCTACAAGGCCGGGATCATGTCCGACATGAAGGTTCAACACATTTCGTGAGAAGTGAACATCGCAATGGCAAATCCGCGTATTCCCTATGTGCTTTCGTCAGATCGTGCGGCTTTGCCGGCGTTGAACGGAAAACGCATCCTCGTCCATCTCGTCGTCAACGTGGAGAACTGGCAATTCGACCAACCGATGCCGCGCACGATCCTCACCCCGCCGCACGGGCGCGAGACGGTGCCGGACGTGCCGAACTTCTCCTGGGCCGACTACGGCATGCGCGCAGGACTTCCGCGCATCCTGGAAGCCTTTTCGTCGCGCGATCTGCCGGCGTCGACGAGCTTCAACGCGGGGGTGATCGATGCATACCCGCAAGCCGCCATCGCCATGCGTGAGGCGGGGTGGGAATTCATCGGTCACGGCATGCATCAGAAGGCCATCAACCATGTCGAGGGCGGTGAAGCCGTCGTCATTCGTGCAAGTCTCGACAAGGTAGCGGACTTTGCAGGACGACGTCCGCGCGGGTGGTTGTCCCCGGGACTCCGCGAGACCGCCGACACGGCCGATATCCTGAAGCGCAACGGGATCGATTATGTCTGTGACTGGGTCGTCGACGATCGGCCCTCCTGGATGAAGACGACCGCCGGGCCGTTGATCGCAATGCCCTACAATCTTGAGGTCAACGACTCGGTGATCTACGCAGTGGAGCGGCACGCGACCGGCGAGATGACAAAACGGCTGGAATTCACGCTCCGCCGGTTTGAGCGGGAATGCCGCGACAGCGCGATTGTTCTGGCGATCGGATTGCATCCGCACCTGATATCGGTGCCGCATCGCATCCACGAACTGGAGCGCATGCTTGACCTGCTGACGGCCTCGTCCGATGTCGGTTTCTTTACGGGCAGCCAGTTGGCGGACTGGTACGCGGCAGCCGAGCCGGCGCCGGTGGCAAACTGAGGCGGATGGGCAACTGATGCCGCTCTACCGGGCCGCGGTCGCCATGATCTCGACGTTATATCTGGGCGCGGCGAGCTTGGCCTCGACGGTGGCGCGCGCCGGGGTATTTCCCGCCGATACCCAACCGTCCCAGACCGCGTTCATCTCGGCGAAGGTATTCATGTCGGTCAGATAGATCGTCGTCGTCAGCAGCTTCGACTTGTCGGTTCCCGCTTTCGCGAGATGGCCATCGATGATCGAGAGCACCTCCTGCGTCTGCTTGGTCACGCTTTCGCCGGCCGCTTTGTTGGCCACGACGCCGGCGAGATAGACGGTGTCGCCATGGACGACGACCTGGCTCATGCGCGGGCCGGTATCGAAACGCTGAATGGTCATGTTGTTCTCCGAATTTGTGTGGCGCGACTACTTAGCGCGCGGGCGCATCCTCCGCCACTGCGTTCTGGCAACGGCCTCAGGACGCCGCCTTCGCCGCCGCGCGCCCGGCATTGCGCCCCGAGAACAGGCAGCCGCCAAGAAATGTGCCTTCGAGCGAGCGATAGCCGTGCATGCCGCCGCCGCCGAAGCCGGCCGCCTCGCCGGCGGCGTAGAGCCCCGGCATGATCTTGCCGTCCTGGCCGAATACGCGGGAATTAAGATCGGTCTCGAAGCCGCCGAGCGTCTTGCGGGTCAGGATATTGAGTTTCACCGCGATCAGCGGGCCATGGGCGGGGTCGAGAATCCGGTGCGGCCTGGCGGTGCGGATCAGGCGATCGCCGATATATCGGCGCGCGTTGTGGATGTTCAGAACCTGCGTGTCCTTGGCGTAGGGATTGGCGATCTCGCGGTCGCGCGCCTCGATCTGGGCCTTCAGATCTTCCGTTTTCAGGAGATCGTTGCCGGCCAGCGCGTTCATGGCTTTGGCGAGATCGGCCAGGTTGTCGCGCACGATGAAGTCCACGCCATGGGTCTTGAAGGCTTCGACGGGCGCGGGCGCGCCCTTGTTGGTGGCGCGGCGCGCGGTCATCAGCCAGCTCTTGCCGGTGAGATCGGGATTCTGTTCCGAGCCCGAGAGCGCGAATTCCTTCTTGATGATGCTTTGGGTGAGCACGAACCACGAATAATCGTGGCCGGTCGACATGATGTATTGCAGCTGGCCGAGCGTGTCGGATCCGGGAAACAGCGGCGAGGGCAGCCGCCGGCCCGCGGCGTCGAACCACAGCGATGACGGCCCGGGCAGGATGCGAATGCCGTGGCGCGGCCAGATCGGCGACCAGTTCCTGATGCCCTCGACATAGTGCCACATCCGGTCGCGGTTGATCAGCCGCGCGCCGGCGGCCTCGGTAATGCCGATCATCCGGCCGTCGACATGTTCGGGCACGCCGGAGATCATGTTTTCGGGCGCCTTTCCGAGCCGGCTGGGCCAGTTCTGCCGCACCAGGTCGTGGTTGCCGCCGATGCCGCCGGAGGCGACGATCACGGCCTGGGCGCGCAGCGTGAACTCGCCGGTGATTTTCCGCGAACTGCTTTTTCCCCGCTCGACATTGTCTGGCTCGAGGATCACCCCGCTGACGCCATCGACGGTGCCATTCGTAGTCAAGAGCGCGTCGACACGGTGGCGGAATTTGAAGGTCAGCCGGCCGTTGCTCCGGCTTCGCGCGCGCGCCGCTCGAACGGCTCGACGATGCCGGGGCCGGTGCCCCAGGTGACATGAAACCGCGGCACCGAATTGCCGTGGCTCATGGCATCGTAGCCGCCGCGCTCGGCCCAGCCGACCACCGGAAAGATCCGGTGGCCCATCGCCCGCAGCCAACCCCGTTTTTCGCCCGCCGCGAAGGCCACGTAAGCTTCCGCCCAGCGCCTCGGCCACAGATCCTCGTCGCGGTCGAAGCCTGCCGATCCCATCCAGTCCTGCAGCGCCAGGTCGTAACTGTCCTTGATGCCGAGCCGGCGCTGTTCGGGGGAATCGACCAGAAACAGCCCGCCAAACGACCAGAAGGCCTGGCCGCCCAGGCTCTGTTCGCCCTCCTGATCGACCACGATGACGCGCTTGCCGGCGTCGGCAATCTCGGTTGCGGCGACGAGGCCGGCGAGGCCCCCGCCGACCACGATTACGTCAGCATCCTCGGCCATCGCGTTTCCCCCGGGCTTTTGCGGATGATTGAAGCCCGCGGCGCGAGGGGCGGTCAACGGTCATTGGGCCTTTGGCCGACCTCGCGACCGCCGGCCCGCCGGGATGTTCCAGTTTGGGACCCTGGGGAAGACAGGGGTGCAGCCCCCATGCAACACTTGATTTGAATTTGATTTGAGCTGCGCCTCGCATCTGGACAAAATCACGATCCGGCAACACGCTGGGGACGCATCACGCAAAGCGATCGGATTCGGGTTCGACAGGTCTGGGGCTGGATATGAAGTGCATGACGGGGTTGCTCGCCGCGGTTCTCCTGCTGGCGGGCATGGGGGCGAGTCAGGCGGTGGTACGCATTGGCGAGGACCGCGGAGGCCGGATCGGCACCTATGTGGACAAATACCAGGACGTCCGCAGTTCGGGCGAGATGGTGATCATCGACGGTCTGTGCGCCTCGGCTTGCACCATCGTTCTCGGCGCCATTCCCCACGAAAAGATCTGCGTGACCTCTCACGCCGCCCTGGGGTTCCACGCGGCCTGGGACCTCGACGACGCCGGTCATGCGATCACCAATCCCGAAGCGACCCACATGCTCTATTCGATGTATCCCCCGCCGGTGAAGAAATGGATCAACCAGCGTGGCGGGTTGACGTCGCGCATGATCTACCTGCGCGGCAAGGAACTGACGACCTTGTACCACCCCTGCTATCTCGACGCCCGGGCCTCGGCACAGCACTAGATCATGATCCGATTAGGTTGAATCGGATCATGATCTCATCTCTTTGTTTAAGCATGATCTTTTCGGAAAACCGGTTCCCACTTTTCCGGATCATGCTCTAAACGCGCACTTCAATCAGCATGACGTGATTAACGCCGGGACAGGGGTGCTTGCCCGGCGGCGCGGCGGGCCTTATCTGAACGGGACAGACCGGAAAGCGGTGACCAAACACCGTACCCGCCGGTTGCTTCGCTCAGATGGTCGCGAGAATGGCTCTTCCGCTTTCCACGCCGCAGCAGGTGCCCGGGACATTGCAGCCGGCCCGCAGGCTTGCGCCGGCGCTGCTGATCGCGGGGGTAGGTCTCGGCATTGTCGTCCTGCTCGGCGCGCTGGCGTTGTGGTTTCATTACGGAACGGCGGTCTTCTTCGAGATGATCGCCTCCGGCATCTCCGCCTGCTTCTGACCCCGCGAAAGGCAATTTTATGAGCGATCGGACCACCCGCCCGCTGGTCATCGTCGGAGCATTCGCCGGAAGCCTGGTGGTCGGGCTGGTGCTGATGTTGTGGGCACTGGGTGGATTGCGAAATGTGGCGGCGCCTGCCGCGATCGGCGGACCGTTCCAGCTGACCGACCAGACCGGTCAGGCCGTGACCGAAAAGACCATGCAGGGTCACCCGACGCTGATCTTCTTCGGCTTCACCCATTGCCCCGACGTGTGTCCGACGACGCTGTTCGAGATTTCCGAGGTGCTGAAGGCGATGGGGAAGGACGCCGACCGCGTCAACGCCTATTACATTTCGGTCGATCCCGAGCGCGACACCTCGGCTGCGATGAAGGATTATTTGTCGAGTTTCGATCCGCGCCTGAAAGGTCTCACCGGCAATCCCGACCAGATCGCGAAAGTGCTTTCCGCTTACCGGGTCTATGCCAGGAAGGTTCCGCTGAAGGACGGCGATTACACCATGGATCATACCGCGCTGGTCTATTTGATGGATCGCGACGGCAAATTCGTCGCGCCGTTCAGCCTCAACCGCAAGCCCGAGGAAGCCGCGGCCGACCTCAAGCGCTACCTCTGAGCCGTGAACGGCCGGCCCGCGAGGTCTTCGCGGCCCAAACGACGTTCGCGTTATCGGGTAGATGGTCTATAAGGCGGGCGACTTCCACGAAAACCCGGCGATGCGATCAAAAAGAGCTTCATTCATTGGGAAAAGATGGCCCCAGCCGATCGGCGCGGCGCCGAAGACAGGCGCCTTCCTGGCGGCGATTTTGTTCGCGGTCGCCCTGACCGGCGGCGCGGTCCACGCCCAAGGTATCTCAAATCAAGGCGTCTCAAACCAAGGCGCCGCCAAGCCGGGCGCGGAGGCCGCGCCCCAGGCGGTCCCCGGCTTCTGGGATCCCCGCCGGCGGCCGGACCGGCCGGATCTGTCGCGCCTCACGGTGATCCGGTTTCTGACCGAGACGGATTATCCGCCGTTCAACTTCACCGGCCCGGACGGCAACCCGGCCGGGTTCAATGTCGATCTGGCGCGGATGATTTGCGACGAGATCAAGGTCACCTGCACGATCCAGATGCGGCGTTTCGAGACGCTGCTCGATGCGATCGCCAGCAACCGGGGTGACGCCATCATCGCTTCGCTGGCAGTGACGCCGCAATTGCGCGCCCGCGTCGATTTCAGCGATCCGTATTACCGGGCGCCGGCGCGGTTCGTGTCGCGGCGTGACGCCGTGATGCGCGAGGTCCGCCCGGAATATCTCGAGGGCAAGAAGGTCGGCGTCATCGCCGGCTCCTCGCACGAGGCCTATCTGAAGGCGATGTTCACGGACGCGGAATTGCACTCCTATCCAAACGACGATGCGCTGCGGCTTGGCTTAAGGCGTGGCGAGGTCGATTTCATTTTCGGCGACGCGATCTCGCTGGCGTTCTGGATCAACGGCACGGATTCCGGAGAATGCTGCGCGTTCTCGGGCGGCCCCTTTGTCGAAAGCCGCTATTTCGGCGAGGGCGTCGGCATCGCGGTGCGCAAGGGCAACGACCTGCTGCGGCAGGCGCTGAACTGGGCGCTGTTCCGGTTGTGGGAAAAGGGCCGCTACACCGATCTGTGGCTGCGCTATTTTTCGGTCAGTCCGTTTTAGGGGTTGGTTTATAACCGGTGTCGTCCCCGCGAACGCGGGGACCCATAACCACAAATGTTGCTGTGGAGCAGGTCGCGGCCCCAGCCTTGCGTAGCGTCGACATTGGTGGTTATGGGTCCCGGCTCGCGCTTCGCTTGGCCGGGACGACACAGATTTTGTTGCTGTTTTGCATTCGTACGCGGACCCGTTTAGCTTCCGCGACCCGGAGACCCCTGATAGATGTCCACCATCGACCTTGCCGCCAGCCCAAGCGATCTGCGTTCGCTTGCCGAACAATCCAACGCCTGGCCGTTCGAACAGGCGAAGGCGATCGTCGCGCGGCTGAAAAAGAAGCCGAAGGACGAGGTGCTGTTCGAGACCGGCTATGGGCCGTCCGGCCTGCCCCATATCGGCACCTTCGGCGAGGTCGCGCGCACCACCATGGTGCGCCATGCCTTCCGCGTGCTCACCGAGGACAAGATCAAGACCCGCCTGATCGCGTTTTCCGACGACATGGACGGCCTGCGCAAGGTGCCGGACAACGTGCCGAACAAGGAGATGCTGGCCGAGCATCTCGGCAAGCCGCTGACCAGGGTGCCGGATCCGTTCGGCACCCATGGCAGTTTCGGCGCGCACAACAATGCGCGGCTGCGCGCCTTTCTCGACACCTTCGGGTTCGACTACGAGTTCGCGAGCTCGACCGATTATTACACGTCGGGAAGATTCGACGCCACGCTGCGCAAGATGCTGGAGCGGATCGACAAGGTGATGGCGATCATGCTGCCGTCGCTGCGCGAGGAACGCGCGGCGAGCTATTCGCCGTTTCTGCCGATCTGTCCGCGCACCGGCGTGGTGCTGCAGGTGCCGATCGTGGCGCACGACGTCAAGAGCGGGACCATCTCCTATGACGATCCCGAAACCAAGGAGCGCGTCACGCTCCCGGTCACCGGCGGACGCTGCAAGCTGCAATGGAAGCCGGACTGGGCGATGCGCTGGGTTGCGCTCGGCGTCGACTACGAAATGGCGGGCAAGGACCTGATCAATTCCGTCAAGCTGTCGGGCAAGATCTGCACAGCCCTCGACGGCACGCCGCCGGAAGGCTTCAACTACGAACTGTTCCTCGACGAGTACGGACAGAAGATTTCCAAATCGAAGGGCAACGGCCTCACCATCGATGAGTGGCTGCGCTATGCGTCGCCGGAATCGCTGTCGCTGTTCATGTACCGCGAGCCGAAGGCGGCCAAGCGCCTGCACTTCGACGTGATCCCGCGCAGTGTCGACGACTATCAGCAATTCCTCGAAGGCTATCCGCGGCAGGATGCGCGGCAGCAGCTCGCCAATCCGGTCTGGCACATCCATGCCGGGCATCCGCCCAAGGCCGACATGCCCGTCACCTTCCAGTTGCTGCTGACGCTGGTGTCGTCGTCGAACGCGGAGAATGCCGCGACCTTGTGGGGCTTCATCGGGCGTTATCGCCCGGGCGTCACGCCGCGGACCCACCCCAGGCTCGATGCGATGGTCGGTTACGCCATCAACTATTATCGCGACTTCGTGGCGCCGACCAAGAAATTCCGGGAGCCAACGGAAACCGAACGCGCCGCGCTGCAGGATCTGCGCGACGCACTCTCGAACATGCAGCCAGCATCATCGGCCGAAGACATCCAGAATGTCGTCTACGAGATCGGGCGGCGCGAGCCGTTCCTCGACGCGATAAAGAAGGGCAAGGACGGCCGCCCCGGCGTCTCGCTCGACTGGTTCAACATGCTTTACCAAGTGCTGCTCGGCCAGGAGAAAGGCCCGCGCTTCGGCTCGTTCGTCGCGGTCTACGGCTTGCCGAATTCGGTGGCGATGATCGACGGCGCGCTGGCGCGGTGCGCGTAACCCTTGCCGTCGTCCCTGCGAAAGCAGGGACCCATAACCACCGGCTTTGATTGTTCGGAAGGGCGTCTTCCATATCGCGAATCGGAAAGACCTCGCGGTCTCGGTCCCTGCTTTCGCAGGGCCGACGCCAGAGAGGAGTTGCACGTCAAATTGGCTGGCCCGGCGCGGCAGATGCGGATAGCAGGCCCGTCGCAATTTCAGGCGAGGCCATTCCGGATTACGCTACAATGTTCGCCATAACGGTAGTTCAAGCCTCCGACGAGAGGCGGATATCATCAGGAGGACACTCATGCAATTCAGGGTTTCGCCGCAAACACTTGACGACAGCAGCGCCGCGGAATGGCAGGCGCGTGTCGACCTCGCGGCGGCGCATCGCCTCGCCTTCATGCACGGCTTCAACGAGGGCATCTTCAACCACCTGACCTTCGTGGTGCCGGGCCGCGGCGACCGCTACTACCAGATACCCTTCGGGATGCATTGGTCGGAAGTGACCGCCTCGTCCTTCATGGAAGTCGGCATCGATGACGGCGAGGTCAAGCGCGGCGAGGGCGAGGTGGAACGCTCCTGCTATTGCATCCATGCGCCGATCCACAAGGCGTTGCCGCGGGCCAAGGCCGTGTTTCATACGCACATGCCGTTTGCGAGCGCGCTGACGCGGCTCGAAGACCCGCGCATCAAGGAGATCGGCCAGACCGAAGTCGGAATGTCGGGCAAGATTGCCTATGACGACGAATATACCGGTCCGGCGCTTGATCCGGCCGAAGGCGCGCGGCTCGCCGGCGTCATCGGCGACAAGACCGTGTTGTTCATGGCCAATCACGGCATCTCTACCGTCGGCGAAACCATCGCCGACGCCTATGACCGGCTTTATTACATCGAGCGCGCGGCGCAGGTTCAGATCTACGCGATGTGGACGGGGCAGCCGCTCAAGAAGCTCCCCGAACCCGTGGTCGAGAAGACCAAGCGGGATATCGGCGGGTACCAGTACAAGGGGCCAACCCCGGCGCAGCGGCACTTCGATGCCTTGAAGCGTATCCTCGACCGCAAGGAACCGGATTACGCGACGTAAGAGGCCGCACCTTCTTCCCTTCTCCCCTTGTGGGAGAAGGTGCCCGCGATACGAAGTATCGTGGGCGGATGAGGGGTTTGCATCCGCGGAGCGAGACCCCTCACCCGTCACGAACGCGCTTCGCGCGTCCGTGCCACCCCAAGAGCGAGCTTCGCTCGTCTCGACTCCCACAAGGGGAGAGGGGAAGGAAGACCCTACTGGCTCGCCCACACGATTCGCGCGATCCGCTCCTCGGTCAGCTCGACCGCAGGATGTAACGGCGATTGTCTTTCTGCGCTGGACGCGCATTCATCGGATAGAGTTTGGCGAAGCTCGCGACATCGGCTTCCGCCACCCGGATCGGGTCGGTCAGCAGCAACCATTCGACGATCTCCGCGCAGGGCGGCGTCGTCAACGAGCCGGGATAGCGGTAATAGCTGCGCCTTGCCGGAAGCAGGGCATTGGGATTGATGCGGGCGTCGGCTTTGACGGCAGGTCCCTCCATCGCCGGCATTGTCGAGACAATCCGGCTGAAGGCGGCATTTGGTTTGCCGGTCGTCATCAGGACGCCGACGACGGCGAGGGCGCCGGAGTCCGCGCGATGCACGAAATGGGCTTCCATCGGGAAATTCCTGCCCCCGATCAGATGCTCGCTCGGCCGGTGAAAGTGAAGTTGTAGCAATTTATATTTGACGTCGCCGAACGCCAGCGTGCTGCCTTCGGCGAAATTCAGCTGGATCGTGTGGCCGTTGTTGATGATGGTGTCGGCGCTGCTGGCCCAGTCGATCTTGAGGGCCGGCAATTGTGCCTTGACGGTCGCGCCGATATCGATCGGCGATTGCTGCGATCCGATCGCGCAGACCTTGTTGCCGGCATCCAGATCGCCCCACTTTACCGGGCCATTGTCGCCCTCGTAGCTCCAGTGCGCGCCCTCCGCGGCAATTCCGGATGGCGTGCACAGCGGACAAAGGGCGAGGCCCGCCAATGCCTTTAGCGCATGGCGACGGTTCATCGTTAGTCCTCGATTTGATGAGAATTAAAACGCCAACTAACTCACGTTCGCGCGTGAAGCTATTGAACGAAACGCGCTACCGCAAGGTCATATTGGGAGGCCTACTGGCTCGCCCACACGATCCGCGCGATCCATGCGACGTCGGCGGCCGCCAGCGTGCGGTCGGCCTGGCCTGGGTTGAGCGGTTGCAGCTCCAGCGCTTTCGCGGTCCGGCGCTTCAATTCCCCAACCGTCACCTCGCCATCGGCGGTTCTCACCACCACACGGTCGCCGCGCCGGATCGCGGTGGCGGGCGATACCACGATGACGTCGCCGTCGCGGTAGACGGGTCTCATCTGGTCGCCGGAAATCTCCAGCGCATAGGCATGATCGTCATTGACCGAAGCCAGCGCCATCTCGTCCCAGCCCTTGCCGGCCGGGAAACCGTCGTCGTCGAAATGGCTGCCGGTACTCGCTTGCGCGAAACCGAGCAGCGGCACCGTCTGTACGGTGCGCGCGGTATCGCCGATCAACTGCACGAAGCTGTCGATGGAACTCTTGGTGGCGGCGAGCGCCTTGGCGACCGATTCGGTCGAAGGCCACCGCTCGCGCCCGTCGGCGGTGATGCGCTTGGATTTGTTGAAGGTGGTGGGATCGAGGCCGGATTTCCTGGCCAGCCCCGATGCGGAAAGTCCCGCGCGCCCGGCAAGCCGGTCCAGCGCGCTCCAGATCTGCTCGTGGGTCAGGATTCGCGGCGCTTTCGGAGTTCTGGCCATCCGGCGACTTTGCCAAAGCTAGGAATTATTCCCTCAATCAAACCGGTTTTCGCAAGGCTGGGCAAGGGCTGGAATGCGACCCTTGAAGTGCGCTGGTCGCGCCGATACGGTCGGTCCGCATGATCCAGCAAAACGCAAAAACTCCCGGGAAATCCCGAGCGCCTCAGGCGTCAGGCAGGACGCTAAGCTCGTGCGCATGATCTACAAAATCTGTCCGGCTTCGGCCTGGCGCGAGGCGGAACGGCAAGGCGTGTTCCGGGGCAGCCCCGTCGATATCAGCGATGGCTTCATTCATTTTTCCACGGCGGCGCAGGTCGCGGAGACCGCAAGGAAGCATTTCTTCGGCCAGACCGGCCTGTTCCTGATCGCGGTCGACGCCGATGCGCTGGGGGATGCGCTGCGGTGGGAGCCCTCGCGCAACGACGAATTGTTTCCCCATCTCTACGGCGAACTCGATCTCGGCGCGGTCACCGGCGTTCTCTCGATGCGCGCGCGGTCCGACGGCTATCACGACATCCCGGAGCTTGAGCCGTGATCCGCGCATTCGATGCCTTTTCGTTGCCGCTGTTGCGCTGGTTCGATCCGGAGGATGCGCACCGCCTGGCGGTGCAGGGCCTGAAGCTGCTGCCGCCGGCGCGGCCGCGGCCGGACGACGAAAAGCTGGCGGTGCGGGCCTTCGGCCTGAATTTTCCCAATCCGGTCGGCATGGCCGCCGGCTTCGACAAGAACGCGGAAGTGTCGGATGCGCTGTTGCGGCTGGGCTTCGGGTTTGTCGAAGTCGGCACCGTGACGCCGAAGCCGCAAGCCGGCAACCCGCGGCCGCGGATTTTCCGGCTGGAGCGTGACGAGGCCGTCATCAATCGCCTCGGATTCAACAATGATGGCGCAGAGGCGGTGCTGCGGCGGCTGGCCGGGCGCGCGCATCAGGGCGGCATCGTCGGCGTCAATGTCGGCGCCAACAAGGACTCCGCCGATCGCACCGCCGACTATGTGACACTGATCGAGACCTTTGCGCCGGTCGCGAGTTATTTCACCGTCAACGTGTCGTCGCCGAATACGCCGGGCTTGCGCAACCTGCAGCAGGCCGAGGCGCTCGACGATCTCCTGGCCAGAGTGATCGATGCACGCGAGCGCGTGCGTCAAAACGCCGGCGACTCGCCGGTGCTGTTGAAGATCGCGCCGGATTTGAGCCTCGCCGAACTCGACGATGTGGTGCAGATCGCGCGCTCGCGCCGCGTCGACGGCATGATCGTGACCAATACCACGCTGTCGCGGCCCTCGACCTTGCGTGAGCAGGCCCGCGCCAAAGAGTCCGGTGGATTGTCCGGCCGGCCGCTGTTTCGGCTGTCGACCCGGATGGTGGCGGAGACCTATGTGCGCGCCGAGGGCGCGTTTCCGCTTGTGGGTGTCGGCGGCATCGATTCCGGCGGCGCGGCGCTGACCAAGATCCGCGCCGGCGCCAGCCTGATCCAGCTCTACTCCGCGCTGATCTACAAGGGCCTTGGCCTTGTGGAGAATATCAAGAGCGATCTTTCTTCCACCCTGCTGCGCACCGGGCGCGATTCGCTGTCCGAGATCGTCGGCGCCGACGCGGCGACGATTACCGCCGAGGATTGGCCGGCGAGCTAGCGTTTTCGAGCGAAGTGGATGCCGGTTCGCGTGAAGAAAACGCGTCAAAAGAGATTCTAAATCTCGACCACCATGCCGTCGCTCGCCGCCTCATAGGCAAGCGTGTCGAGCCGGTCGAGCATGTCGTCGCTCATATGGGTGAGCACCAGCCGCTTCGGCTTGATCTCGGCGAGATGCGCTTGAAGCATTTTCAGGCTGAGGTGATTCTTGACCGGCTTGTCGTAATAATAGGCCTCGGCGATCAACAGGTCGGCGTCGCGGCCGAGCGGGATCAGCGTCTCGGTCCATTCGGTGTCGGCGGTATAGGCGATGACGCGGCCCTCGGCCTCGATCCGGTAGCCCAGGAACGGACCGCCGGACTCGCCATGCACGACGGGAAACGGCGTGACGTTCACCGCGCCGAAGCTGCGCGTTGCTTCCGGCCTGAGCGCGACAACGCTGAGATCGAAACGCTGCTTTGTTTTCGATGAATTCTCGAACAGCGCTTCCATCACCTGCTTGAGCCGTGTCTCTATACCCTCCGGCCCGGCGATCACCAGCGGCCTGGTCCGGCGGGTGAATTGCGCGTCGAGCAAAAGAAACGGCAAGCCGCCGAAATGATCGCCGTGAAAATGCGTGATCAGGATGAGGTCGATATCGTCGCGGGCGATACCAAGTCGCTTCAGCGCCGGCAGCGACGACGCGCCGCAATCGATCAGGAAATCACAGCGTTCGCCGGTGACATGAAAGCAGGTGTTGGTCCTGCCGCCGGAGCCGAGCGCGTCGCCGCAGCCGACAAATCGCAATTGCATCGGATCATGCTCTATCGCCCGCGCGGCGCGCCGAACATCCGCGTCAGCAGCCAGACCGGGATGACGATCACGGCGCCGAGCAGGAAGTAACGCCACAGCCAGTTGACCGCGTCGAAGCCGAGATCCCATAGCCGCTGAAACAGCAACTGGATGCTTTTGAGGATGTTCCAGGGATCGAAACCGATCGCCGCGAGCACCACGCCGACCAGGATCGACAGCAGGATCAGCCGGAATGCCACGGTCAGTGGCGAGCCGCCAAGAAAGCGGGAAAGGCCCTCACTGGCCGCCGGCAATTCCCTTGTATCGTTTGGCATCGTGCTCTCCCGCGCGGATTTGCCGGCTCAGTCTAGTACAGAGCAGGGCAGATGGGGAACCCGGCTGTCGGCGTCAATGGCGCGCGCTGCCCCTGGCTCTGATTTTGCAGCGTTCCTTAACGCGAGCCGGTGTCAGCTTCTCCTGAAAACGCCATGCCTATCAACATCCGCTCCAGACGGCGCGCTCGACCGGCCGCACCGGATCGATATGGAAGCCGCCGGGCTTGCAGCACAGGCCGGCAGCCGCGGGCATCAGGATGATGTCTTGCGGACGCATCTTGATAATATAGGCTGGCGAACCCTGCTTCCAATCCTTTAAATCCTGCCACCGGTTCCGACAATGCCCGCG
The DNA here is from genome assembly GCA_963753875.1 of uncultured Alphaproteobacteria bacterium. Taxonomy (GTDB): domain Bacteria; phylum Pseudomonadota; class Alphaproteobacteria; order Rhizobiales; family Xanthobacteraceae; genus Bradyrhizobium. The sequence continues at coordinate 258,573 of CAVWDY010000034.1, forward strand.
CGCTTATTCCTGTCCTCCGGCGATCTGGTGGCCGACCGGCGGTTTGATTTTGCGCGCGATCTGCAGCTCAAGGGCGACCTCGCCGCCGCCGCCGATCTCCTGGCTCAGGCAATCGAACTCACGCCCGGCTTTGCCTCCGCCTGGTTCACGCTTGGAGAAATCCGCGAACAGCTCGGCGAGCGCGACGCGGCGATTGCGGCCTTCCGCAAAGCACTCGTTGCCGATCCCCAGGACCGGCACGGCGCCAGCCTGCGGCTGATGCTGCTCGGCGCCGAGAACCTGTCGGCGATGCCGCCGGCCTATGTGCGCGCGCTGTTCGATCAATACGCGCCGAAATTCGAGAGCGCGCTGGTCGACGATCTCGGCTATCGGGGCCCTGCGCTGTTGTTCAAGGCGGTGCTGGCCGCCCGCCACGCGGTGCGCAAACCGGCGTTCTTCAAGCGCGCCATCGATCTCGGCTGCGGCACTGGACTGGCGGCGAGCGCCTTCGCCAAGGAGGTCGATCATTTCGTCGGCATCGACCTGTCGCCGCGCATGATCGAGAAGGCGCGCGCCACAGGGCTTTATGCCGAGCTTGAGGTGACCGACATGCTCGAGGGCTTGCGCGACAGGCGTGAGGCCAGCGCCGAGCTGATTCTTGCTGCCGATGCCATGGTCTATGTCGCCGATCTCGCCCCCGTGCTGAAGGAGGCGAAGCGCGTGCTTGTCGCCGGCGGTCTGGTGGCTTTCACCGCGGAAACGCATGACGGTGATGGCGTCCTCATCGGCGAGGGCCTGCGCTACGCCCACGGCGCGCCTTACGTGCGCGCCTCGATCGAAGCGGCCGGTCTTGGACTATCGCAGCTCGAAGTGCGGTCGGCCCGCAATGAAGACAACACGCCGGTGCCCGGTCTGGTCGTGGTGGCGGCAAAGTCCTGAACCATTCGCGGCAACCGGATAAATGCCCGGCTTTTCAGAGCGTTTTCGAGCGAAGCATGCCCTCGGACTTGATCCGGGGGTGGATACCGGTTCGCGTGAAGAAAACGCGTCAAGACAAAAGACCAGAGCGTCGGCTCTGATTCAATCAGAACCGATCTTGCTCCAGGCTCTCGACCGGCGCGGCCGGACCGGCTTAACCTGCCGGTTGTGACTACCGTCGAACCAGATCTTCTTTTCTCGTCTTCGCTGCTGCCTGAACCGTTTCTGCGCTGGTTCGAAAGCCGCGGATGGTCGCCGCGCGAGCATCAGCTGGCGCTGCTCGGGAAAGCCCGCGACGACCGCTCGGCGCTATTGATCGCGCCCACCGGCGCCGGCAAGACGCTCGCGGGATTTTTGCCGACGCTGGTGGAGCTGTCTTCCTTCTCCCCTCCCCCCGCGCGCTTGGCGCGTGGTGGGGAGGGGGCGGGGGTGGGGGGTGGCTCCGCAGGCTCTGCGGTTCATACTCACTCCGAGTCTGTTGAAACACCCCCCACCCCCAACCCCTCCCCGCCGCTTCGCCGGAGGAGGGGAGCAGAGGCGGCGCCCGCAGCGCAATCCTCGCGCAGCAACCTCACCTCCACAGGCCGCGGCGTGAAACGAACCGGCGGTCTCCACACGCTTTACATCTCGCCGCTGAAGGCGCTCGCGGTCGATATCGCGCGCAATCTGGAAACGCCGATCGCCGAGATGGGCTTGCCGATCAAGGTCGAGACCCGGACCGGCGACACGCCGGTGTCGCGCCGGCAGCGGCAGCGGCGCTATCCGCCGGACATCCTGCTCACCACGCCCGAGCAACTGGCGCTGTTGCTGTCGTCCGACGACGCGCCGTTTCTGTTTTCCTCGCTCAAGCGGATCGTGCTCGACGAGCTGCACGCGCTGGTCACTTCCAAGCGCGGCGATCTGTTGTCGCTAGGGCTGGCGCGGTTGTGGCGGCTGGCGCCGCAACTGCGCACGATCGGGCTGTCGGCGACGGTAGCCGAGCCGGAATTGCTGGCGCGGTTCCTGGTGCCGCAGCGAAACGGCGCGAGCGAAGCGGCCGATATCGTGGTGGCCGGCGGCGCGGCGGCGCCGATCGTCGAAATGCTCGACACCAGCGAGAGGCTGCCCTGGGCCGGGCACAGCGCGCGGCATGCGCTCAACGAGGTCTACGACCTGATCAAACGCAACAAGACCACGCTTGTTTTCGTCAACACCCGCAGCCAGGCCGAGATGCTATTTCAGGATCTGTGGCGGATGAACGACGATGGCCTTGCGATCGCGCTGCATCACGGTTCGCTGGATGTGGCGCAGCGCCGCAAGGTCGAGGACGCCATGGCCAGGGGAAGGCTGCGCGGCGTGGTCTGCACCTCCTCGCTCGATCTCGGCGTCGACTGGGGCGACGTCGATCTCGTCATCAATATCGGCGCGCCCAAGGGCGCTTCGCGCCTGATGCAACGAATCGGCCGCGCCAATCACCGCATCGACGAAGCCTCGCGCGCGGTGCTGGTGCCGGCCAATCGCTTCGAGGTGCTGGAATGTCGCGTGGCGATCGACGCGGTCAACGAGAACGCGCAGGATACCCCGCCGCTGCGCACCGGCGCGCTGGATGTGCTGGCGCAGCACGTGCTCGGCTGCGCCTGCGGCGAACCCTTTGCCTCCGATCAGCTCTACAATGAAGTGCTGACATCAGCGCCCTATTCGGGTCTCGCCCGCGCCGATTTCGACGACGTGGTCGATTTCGTCGCTACCGGCGGCTACGCGCTGAAAACCTACGAGCGCTTCGCGCGCATCAAGCAGGACAAGGCCGGCCGCTGGCGCGTCACCAATCCGCGGGTGCGCCAAAGTTATCGCCTCAACGTCGGCACCATCGTCGAGGAGGCGATGCTGAAGGTCCGCCTGGTGCGCTCGCGCGGCGGGGAAAAGGGATCGACCGGCGCGCTCGGGCGCGGCGGCCGGATGCTCGGCGAGATCGAGGAATATTTCATCGAGGGGCTGGTGGTCGGCGACACCTTTGTGTTTGGCGGCGAGGTGGTGCGTTACGAGCAGCTTTCGGAAGATCAGGTCTACGTCTCGCGCGCCAACGATAAGGACGCGAAAGTGCCGTCCTATATGGGCGGCAAGTTTCCGCTCTCGACTTATCTGGCCGAACGGGTTCGAAAGCTGTTGGCCGACAAACGTGCGTGGAACGGCTTGCCGGACCAGGTGCGCGACTGGTTATCGCTGCAGGCGCATCTGTCGCGCGTCCCCGGCACGCGCGAGCTCGTGGTGGAAACTTTTCCGCGCGCCAATAAACACTACCTCGTCTGCTATCCCTTTGAAGGCCGCTTGGCGCACCAGACGCTTGGCATGCTCGTGACGCGGCGGCTGGAGCGCGCCCGCGCGCTGCCGCTCGGCTTTGTCGCCAATGAGTATGCGTTGGCGGTGTGGGGGCTGGGCGACATGTCGTTCATGATCCGGCAAGGCCGGCTTGATCTCAACGCACTGTTCGACCCGGACATGCTCGGCGACGACCTCGAAGCGTGGCTGGCGGAATCCGCGCTGATGAAACGAACTTTTCGGACCTGCGCGCTGATCTCGGGCCTGATCGCGCGGCGGTTCACCGGCGAGGAAAAGACCCGGCGCCAGGTTTTGTTTTCGACCGACCTGATTTACGACGTGCTGCGCAAGCATCAGGCCGATCACGTGCTGCTGCGCGCCGCGCGCGCCGATGCCGCCACCGGACTGCTCGATCTTCGCCGGTTGGGTGATATGCTTGCGCGAATCAAGGGGCGAATCGTCCACAGGGAACTGATGCGGGTTTCACCGCTGGCGGTCCCGGTGATGCTGGAAATCGGCCGCGAAGCGGTCTATGGCGAAGCCTCCGACGAGTTGCTGGCGGAAGCCGCCGACGAACTGGTGAAAGAGGCGACTGGATAGGCTGTGACGGCGCGCGCGCAATCCCTCAACGACGAAACTCCCGCCGCGCGCATCGCCACCATCGATGTCGCCGGCGTGACCCTCGTCGCCGACCTCTCCGGCGCGTTGTTCTGGGAAGAAGAGCGCCTGCTCGTGGTCTCGGACCTGCATCTGGAAAAGGGCTCCAGCTTTGCGACCCGCGGCGTATTGCTGCCGCCCTACGATACGGTGGCGACGCTGGGCCGGTTGGCGTCGGTCATCGCGCGGCACGATCCGCGGACGGTGATTGCGCTCGGCGACAGCTTTCACGACCGCGACGCCCATGACCGGTTGTCCGGGCCGGACCGCGACACGATCGCGGCGCTACAGGCGCGGCGTGACTGGATCTGGATTTCAGGCAATCACGATCCCGCCTTGCCGTCCGATCTCGGCGGTATCGTCGCCAGCGAAGTCGCTATCGGCGCAATAGCCTTTCGCCACGAGCCTACGGGAGCTGCCGGCGAAATCGCCGGACATCTTCATCCCAAGGCGCGCGTGGCGACGCGCGGCCGTTCGATGGAGCGGCGCTGTTTTGCCAGCGACGGCGAACGCGCCGTGATGCCGGCGTTCGGCGCCTATACCGGCGGCTTGAGTATTCGGGACGAAGCTTTCTCGAAAATATTCCAGACGCCGGGTTTTCTGGCCCATGTGCTCGGCGATCACCGGCTGCACACCATCGCCGCCTCGCGCTGCTATTGATTTGCCCGACGGGCTGCTTGGCGAATTTCCTGTCCGGCCCCCTCGCATCGCCGATATCCTGCGGCACGCCGGGGCGACGATGCTGGCCACCGACAGCGCTCTCGTCCCGCTGGCCGCCGAAAAGGCCAAGGACCTACGACCGTCCCCCAGGAACAACTGAGGTTGCGCCGCAATATGTCGGCCCAATAGATTACGCAATGTGCAAAAGCGGCCTGGTTTTGATCTGTATCAATGCAGACCGCCCGCGTTGGAGATGCGATTGTAGCAATGCCAAAAACTCCTCACTGACGAAGCGGAGAACAAGAATAAGCAAAGGAGAGCGCCATGATGACGACCTGTGCCAAATGTGGCGAGATGCTGATTGCTCCCGATTGGTCGGAATTCGTAAGTGAGCGTCTGGTTGTTAATCTTTGGTCCTGCACGAAATGCGGCGATAGGTTCGAGACGACGGCCTGTTTGCCTGCCGATGCCGCACCGAAAATAAGCAAAGCCGTATGGGAGGAAATGTTTCCAGCGCTGTTAGTGGCGTGAAGCGTTTCTGATAATCAGTTGAAGTCGGTTTCGATTTGTCGCATCGGGGGGACCAACCGCGATGACTATTTTCATGGTCTTCGTGTGCTTTACCTCTGGCGAGGGGCAAACGGCACAATGCCACCCGGCTTACCCAAAACAGTATGCCAACGCGGATGATTGCGAAGTGTTTTTGCAAAATGACCTTTACTTGAAGAGTTACCTAAAAGGCGTTCGCAGCGGACAATATCAAAAGGGCATTTCAGTCGAAATCCAGTGCATGAAGAAGACTGCGCCCGCAGCGGAGCCAGCCCGTTAGCGAATCGGATACCGGCACCACGACGCCTCCGCGGAGCGCCTGATCTCGACCCGAAGTGGATGAATGGCGCGGGTCTCGGTTGGTCCAATTCTATCAAGACCACTGACCCTTTGATCCGGATCATTGCACCAGCAAGAATAGGACCTTTAGTTAAAAACAAAAAAGGAGAGCATCATGGAAAAGCGAAGCGCAGCCCTCGCTGTCTGGACTGAAAGCTTGGTGTTCGAATCAAACTTCGGCTCAGCGGAAGGTCTAACAACCGATTTTATGAACGAATCAAATGAGCAATTCAGCAGGTTGCTAGGTGAAGCTGCTCTCGCTCTCTGGCCATGCCTGCCACGAGAGGTTCAGGAGCGACTATTCGAGACGGCAGTCCCTGCCGACGACGTTGTTCGCAACAGCTTGGCAGTGTTCCTTCATGAACATCATCCGCGAACTGCGCATCCTTCTAAGCCGACAATGCTAGCTTAAATAGACCGGCCGATTCGGTTCATCAATCGGCTCGGTTTGCCTTGCGGGAACTCCAATGTGCCGCATCCGCGTCTTGATATTGGTAATGGCCTTCGCCGCTCCTACGTGGTCAAATTGCGAAGCCGCTGGGTCATTTCAGACCAGGCCGGCGTTTCTAAGTGTTGTGACAGCCGGCATTGCGCCTCCGCTACCAAGCATCACATTGCCAGACGTATCCGCGCGCGATCTCGTTGGTGGCTGCGGTAAGGGGCGCTTCCGCGATTCCCAAACACATGGTTGCCGTGGTCCGGCCGATATGAGGTGATCCGCTCCCGTAGCGGTGTTGCCGCCAGGCACGAATTTCCATTGTTGAAGGACGGGCTACGACGGCTATTTTCATGGTCTTCGTTGCTTTACCTCCAGCGAGGGGCAAGCGCCACAGTGCGTAGTGCGTAGGATGGGTGGAGCGTAGCGATACCCATCGCGATTTCTCGTACAATCTCTTATGGTGAGGCCCGCGCCGCCTCGGAAACCGTGCAGACGATGTCTCAAATGATGGCAGCGCTAAGGCGATGGGTTTCGCAAGTGCTCAACTACGGGCTAAGATATTCGGACGGATAAACGTAGCGCACAAATTACGAAACGACGCTGATGGGTATCGGTTGTTGGAGTTTAGCGCCATCATCCATCAAACGATGGTCATTGGCCGCATATCGACGAAGACTCCAGCGTTGCCAGCGTGCTATAGGACACACGATCCGGCCCGCACCACTCGCGCAACGGGGAGAAGCCGCCGTGTTATCAGCAAGCGAACAAGCCATCGCGCAAACCGCGCTCGCGCCGGGCCCGCATGCGGTCGTTTCGGCGGACCGCGAGGGGATCATTCGCGATTGGAACGAGACCGCCGAGCACATCTTCGGCCACAGCGCAGGCCACGCGATCGGACGGACCCTTGATCTCATAGTTCCGGAGGAGGAGCGCGCCAACCACTGGCGCAACTTCCGGCGCGTCATGGCGACTGGCGTGCTTAACTACCGGCCCGACCACGTGCTCGATATCGAGGGACTGCGACGGGATGGCACGCGCGTGACGCTCGACGCCGCGCTCATTGCCATCCCCGACGAGGCGGGAGGTCTTGTCGGGATCGCAGCCATCATGCGCGAGGCGGACCGTAATATCATCGCGCGATAGGCCAATCGCTCCATGCCGCCTGTTGGCACCGAACGGACCGCGTCACCCTGGGAATGAATATCTGCTGTTACGGAAAAAGCGGGCATCGAATTTTCGATAACGTCTCATCGACGAATGGGCCGCCCTTGAAGAGTCAAACAGGGGCCCGCCAGTCTCCGATTGCGAGGCGGTCAAACAACCATCCAGGGCGCTCCGATTGGCGAAACGCCGACGACAGTTCGTCGGCAACGCCACATAGCATCCATACATGCCAGGTCAGGTCGCGCTCAAAAACCGAGCAGCGCAAGGCCGATCCAACTAAATGCAAATAGGCAACAGGCGGCCGCCGTGACTGATGCAAAGGTTGTAATCGTTTTTGCTGACGGCATGACCAGAACTCTTTGTAGGCCCCCAACAAACTCTGTCCAACGACTTGTGCTCAAAAAAGGCGAGAATTCGCCAGGATAAAAAAATGAGACGGCTGTGGCGGTGCTGCAACATAGGGCAAGGCTTGCCCGCAAAAATCCGCAATCGCTGCCCCTAGTGAGGGAACCGGATGGGGGATCCAGCGCATGAGTCGTGTAGGGGACGCGGGCGTAATAATGCGGCTTTTGGCGTCTGTGGTGGGAGCTTTGCTCGCCCTGGTCGTCGTGTGGCTGGGTTTTCGCGGGTCGCCGCCTCAGGTTGCCCGAGATTTTGAAGAGTGCGTTGAACTGGTTCAGGCAAACCCCTCGTCGAATGACGAACTCGGTGCCTTGATGACGGGCTGCAACGCACGCTTTGCGGGGCGGCGAAAGGCGGACGGCGGTTATGCCTACTACGACTTCATGCAGGACCGGAGTTTCGACATTGCGGGGCCTAATCCGACGGTTGAGGAACGCAAACAGATTGATCGCGCTTATCTTGGTTACCTGGATGCCCAACGGCGAGAAGCGGTTTCGGCTGAATTGGCAACAAGACAGAACGAACTGCTCCGGGCGGATATGGAAAGGGCGCGTCAACCTGCTGGGCCACCGATGGTGCTGACGCCGACAAATTCACCTTCCGCGGCCGCAAAACGCCTGGTCGATCGATCGAAAACGACGCGCTGTTTAGATGATTCGCTATCTTGCGGCTGGACAAAGTTATCGACGGTTGTGAAGAACGCCTTCGCTTCGTCAGCCAAGACGAAGCCCTGAGCCAACGCTACTACCGGACCAACTTTGCCACAAGCAGCGTGCGTCAAAGTGTGCGTTTGATGCAGGGCAATGTGCCAGGCGATTTTCAATGCCTCATTAGCAAGGCTTCCATTCAGTCAGCTCCTGAGGAGGCTTTCAGTCATGACCCGCAGATTTAGGTTCGCCGTGGCGTTTCTCGGAGCATCCGTCATCTGCCAGCCGGGCTTCGCGGCCGAAAACTGGCCCGACTCCGTCGACCAGTATGTCGCGCAGGTTCGCAAGACAATCGATACAACGGAAATGGAGGGGTATCTGGCAGTCGTCAAAAACCCGAACGGCGCACTGGTGCTCGACGTGCGCGAGGAAACCGAGTTCAAGGCCGGACACGTGCCCGGCACGGTCAACGTTTCCCGCGGGCGTCTGGAGTTCCGGATTTGGAAGCCGGTCGGCTATCCGGGTAAGGTAGGTAGATATGAACCGCAAGATATATGTGCAATGCGCGACCGGCGGCCGCGCTACGCTGGCGGCCAAGCAACTCAAGGATATCGGCTTCACCAACGTTACGGCTCGTCGTGATGGATTTGGCCGACTGGCAGAAGAAAAGGCAGCCCTTCGTCAAAGACGAATCCAAATAGGACCAATCTGGTTTGGCGACACCACGAAAAGCGGGCGGCCTTGCAGCCGCCTTTTTCGAGATATTGCCCTTGCACCAGAAGTCTAATGCCAGAAGCATCCTGGTGGTACATAAGCAGGGTTACGCCAGCAAGCATCGTCGAGCCGGCTGTCCCAACCGCCTCGCCGCCGCCAGCCGCTCCAGGCCATGTAATCGCAATACTTACTGTATGGATTTCCCGCTTCCCTGGTCGCACAATAGATGCTCTGGGCGTAGTGGCCTGGGCTGGAGATTACGTGCTTGGCCACCGCGGGCCCTGCTGCCAAGGCAAGAGCCACGACAGCGCCGAGAATTTTGAGTTTCATCATGCGATTCCTTTCATTCGGTTGCTGTTATGCGAGACAAGAAACAGACATCTCAATAGTGTTCCGAGGAACGGTTCAGATAACCTACTGTTGTTTAGGCTGCAGATGCCTTGGATCCTGCGGCTGCACTCTGACTTGCGACGACGGAGGCGTCGGCACCGGCTTACGCTTCGAGTTGGCGATCGGCAGTGGTGAGGATGCTGGTGTTCTGGGCCGCTGCTTCTGCTCGGAAGCTACGAGGCTGGCGATTTGTTCTTGGCTTCCCTTGAGCTGTTCAGCGATGTCGGCCATTTGTTCCTGGCTTGCCTTAAGCTGCTCGGCGAAGTTGACGTTGTCGCGAGCTATTTGTGCCTGCGCCGCCTTAAGATCTTCGGCGAGGTCCGCGTTGCGGCGAGCCGTTTCCTGCGTCGCTTTGAGATGCTCGGCCAGTTCCGCATTGTCGCGGACCATTTGTGCTTGCCCGGTCTTGAGCTGATCGATCCCTTGCTCCAGGTTTGCGAGTTCTCGCGCTATCATTTGGATCGACCGCGCCAGATCGGGAGCCGTTGGAGCGGCTGTCGGAGCTACTGGAGCTGCGTGTTCGGTCGGAGCCTGAGATGATTGTTGCGGAAGTCCTGCATCTGTCTTGGCCGCAACGTCAGTGTCATATGGGGCCGGCTGTGCCGGCGGTTCCTTTTTCTTTATCGACACCGATGAGGTTGAAATGGGCTCCGGCGCCGCTTGGCCGTGGGTTGATTGCCACGCAAATGCGGCAACTCCGATGCACGCTAACGCTAGCAGACCCATCAGGCTCCGTAACACCAGCCTGCCACGCGATGACCCTCGGCCCGGCTCAGCAGAGCATGATTGCTCGTTAGAAGGATGGCGCCTGGCAGTTTTTTCCTTTTCTAACTTGAAAGCCCCCTCATCAAGCTGCACGAGCTGTTCATCTGCGTGCCCAATCTGTTCAAGAGCCTGCGCGATCGCGGCGAGTGCGACATCGCGTGAATGATTTTGTTGCGGGGTCGCCGTAATGCTCATTGGCGCTCCTTTTTCCGGCCCCGGTCACCCCGAAGAAGGGCGACCGTCTGATCTCCACAGAGCTACGCTAAACACTCAGCGCAGATTTGGCCAAAACATTGGCGGGATACCGCGTGCTATAGCCAGGAAGTCCTGGGGCCGGTCTGGCGTCTTGCGTTCGGGCTCTTTGAAAACTGAATCGGAAACCATTTTTGTCGTCCCGACGCTCGCCGGTACAGCTCAAGCCGCCTTCGCCTGCACCGTGTTGCAGAAATCGGCGAGGCGATCGGCGAGCCGCAGCGTCGCCGGGCTGGCGTCGGGTGACGCCACCAGCGCCACTTCGGTCCGGTCGATCGGCGAAAAACCATCCCTGGCGGTCAATACGCGATGGTCGGTCTGGATCGCCATCTCCGAAAGAATGCTCAAGCCCATGCCGGCGGCGACCGCGGCCTGAATGCCGGCGAGATTGGAACTGGTATAGGCCATGTGCCACGTCCGCCCGGCGCTTTCGAGCGCATGGATCGCGCCTGCCCGGTACAGACAGCCGCAGGGAAAGCCGATCAACGGCACCGAGCCCGCGCGCGTATCGCGAGGGTGGCTCTTGCTGGTGACCCAGTGCACGCGCTCCGGCCACACCGCGATGCCGCCTTTTTCGCCGGCCGTGCGCTTGAACAGCGCCAGATCGAGGTCGCCGCGATCGAGATCGCGCCTGAGATTGGCGCTTTGATCGGCGCGGACATCGAGCCGAAGGCCGGGATGCGAGCGCGAAAACGCCGCCAGCAATTTCGCCAGCCGGTAGGCGGCAAAGTCCTCAGGCACCCCGAGCCGCACCGCGCCTTCATTGCCCGGCCGGGCCAGCACGTCGCGGGCCTCCTCCGCCAGCGCCAGCAGCCGCCGCGCATAGGACAACAACCGCTCGCCGGCCTCGGTCGGCGTCACGTCCTTGGCCGTCCGGTTCAACAGCGGCTGGCCGACATCGTCTTCGAGCCGCTTGATCTGCTGGCTGACGGTGGACTGGGTGCGATGGACGCGTTCGCCGGCGCGGGTGAAGCCGCCGGCATCGACCACAGATACGAAACTGCGCAACAGCTCCAGATCGAGCATGGGCCACCTATTTGTTTTTCCACTGGATACAAGTTTAACATTTAATTTACAAATATCAAGGCGCGGGCCTACATCGGCAGCAACAAGGAGAGTTTCCATGTCGCTTGCCCCATCCGTCGCGATTCCCCGCGCCACTTTCAATCCGCTGCCGCTCTATATCGGGCTGTTCTGCCTGCTCTGGAGTTTTGCCTTTGTCGCAGGAAAAATCGGCGTCACCTATTGTCCGCCGCTTGTCCTGCTGGCCGCGCGATTTTCGCTTGCCGGGATTCTGATCCTCGGAATCTCCGCAGTCCGCCGCGAGTCCTGGTCGCTGTCCTGGCGCGACACTTTCGTGTTTGCGATTCTCGGCGTCGCCAATAACGCGCTCTATCTCGGCCTGGGCTATACCGGGCTGCAGAGCGTGTCTGCCGGCCTCGGCGGCCTGATCGTCAGCGCCAATCCGGTGTTCACCGCCATGCTGGCCGCGCTCCTGCTTGGAGAGCAGCTCACCTTGCGCAAGGTTGCAGGACTGTTGCTCGGCATCCTCGGTGTGAGCTTCATCGTCTGGCATCGCATGTCGGTCGGCACCGACAGCCTGCACGGCATCCTGTTCACACTCGCATCGCTGGCCTCGATCGTGGCCGGCACCATCCTGTTCAAGCTGCTGGCGCCGAAGGGCAGCCTTTGGATCGGCAACGGCGTCCAGAATCTGGCCGCGGGTGTCGTGCTGCTCCCGATCGCGTTCACGCTGTACGATGTCGGGGATATCGTTCCGAACGCGCGCCTCGTGGGTGCGTTTGCGTTCCTCACGCTGGGTGGATCGATCCTGGCCTATCTCTTGTGGTTCCACCTTCTCAAGGTGTGTGGAGCGACCGCGGCGAGCGCCTATCACTTCCTGATGCCGCCGCTTGCCATGCTGTTCGCCTGGATGGTGCTGGGCGAGCACGCCGAAATCCGGGATTTGCTGGGGATCGTTCCGGTGGCGCTTGGCATTTATCTGGTGACGCGTCCCGCCGTGGCGCGCCCGAAATGAATGAGGGAGGCTACCATGAGTTCAGTTCGCATCACCCTGATCGGCGGCCCCACTGCCCTGATCGAAATTGACGGCTTTCGGCTCCTCACCGATCCGACCTTCGATGCGCCGCGGGCCTATCAATTGCCGCATGTGAAACTTGAGAAGCTGTCCGGTCCGGCGCTCAGTGCGGAGGCGATTGGCGAAGTCGATGCTGTCCTGCTCAGTCACGACCAGCACGCCGACAATCTCGATGATTCCGGCCGGGATTTTCTCGCCAAGGCAAAGCGGGTGCTCACCACGGTGGTGGGCGCAACGCGGCTCGCCAGCCACGCCGAAGGCCTTCTGCCTTGGGCGACGACCGAACTGACCGGCAAGGATGGGCGCTCGCTGACCATCACCGCGACGCCCGCGCGTCATGGCCCGGCCGGCATCGAGCCTTTTGCCGGCGACGTCGTCGGCTTTGTGCTGACATCCGCGAACGCCGACAGCCGTCCGATCTACATCAGCGGCGATACGGTCTGGTACGATGGCGTCGCCGAGGTCGCGCGCCGCTTCAGGGCCGGCGTGGTGTTGCCGTTCGCGGGCGCGGCGCAGACCCGCGGGCCGTTCCATCTCACCATGGATACCAACGACACCATTGAAACCGCGCGCGCGTTTCCCGATGCCGTGATCGTGCCGCTGCACACCGATGGCTGGGCGCACTTCCGTCAAAACGCAGGCGATCTGCGCGCTTCCTTCGATACGCTCGGATTTGGGTCGCGCCTGAAACTTCTCGAGCCCGGCATCGCCACCGTGATCCAGTGCTAATCCTTGCGGAACACGATCGAGGCCATCCAGCCTGTCATCAGCGCCATGAATGCCGTGACCATCCCATAGAACAAGCCGTCCTGGCGGGCGGTTGTCGCGACGAACTGCTCGAAGCCGACCTTGACGATGTCGAACGCGGTTTCGGTTCGCGTGATCAATGCGCCATCGGAGAACAGCTTGATCTCGACCTGATAGGTTCCGATCGGCACTGCGGCGGGCAGCGGAATGCCGGTGCGAAACAGCGTCGGCGTCAGGAAAGTCACGGCGGAAGTTTCCTCGCGATAAAGCCCGTGTTCGGAGCGCAGCCGCACGAAGGCACTGCGGAACGCATCGTTCGGCACGACGTCGGCGTAGTCCGGTCCCACACGCTGGGTCAGCAGCACATTGTTGAGACCGAGTTGCTGGCGCCGCTCGACTTCGGGGGAAGCGATGGCGTCGAACGGCCGGTTGGAAAACAGTGCGAGATAGGTCGGCACCTGGAGAAACTCGCGGTAGTCGGTGTTGATCCAGATGCCGAATTTGCGTTCCTTGCGGCGCGTCACCATGTCCGCGCGGGGGCCCATGACGGTCACGACGAGGTCGTAGCCGGTGCGGGAAGCGGGCGTCGTTGGGTCCTTTTCGACCGAGCCGAACAGCACCAGTTCCTCGCCGGAATAGTTTGGCGTCACTGTCACCCGGTGGTTTGAGACCGACACGATCAGCCGTTCCGCGCGCGCCGGCGATAGAGCGAAAGCCATGCTACTTACCAGCAACAGGCCGGCTGCTGCGAGGGAACGGCGTTCGATCATCCGGCGCCCCCGGTTTCCCGGATGGTGAAGAGATCGTCGGGACGGATCACCAGTTCGATCGCGAAGCGGATTCCGACCGCGAGAATCAAGAGCCCAAGCAACAGCCGCAGATGTTCGCCGCGAATCTTCTGACCGGCACGCGCGCCGAATTGCGCGCCGGTCACCCCGCCGACCATCAGGATCAGCGCCAGCACCGCGTCGACCAGATGGTTGGTGACCGCGTGCAGCATGGTGGCGAACACCATGGTGACCAGCGTCAGCACCATGGAGGTGCCGATCACGGTGGAGGTCGGCACCCGCAACAGATAGATCATGATCGGAACCAGGATGAAGCCGCCGCCGATGCCCATCACTGCGCCGATAAAGCCGATGATCATGCCGACGGCGACGACCGGGATCACCGACAAATAGATCTTGGAGCGCTTGAAGCGCATCTTCAGCGGCAGGCCGTGGATCCAGCCGTGGCTGCCCGAGCGGCGCATCGGAACGACGACGCCGCGCCGGATCCGCAGGATCGACCGCAGCCCTTCCCAGAACATCAGTCCGCCCACGGTCGAGAGCAGCACGACGTAGGACAGCGCGATCATGAGATCGAGCTGGCCGAGCGAGCGCAGCAGCGTGAAGGTCCAGACGCCCAGCGCGGTGCCGATGGTGCCGCCGCTCAGCAGCACCAGCGCCAGCGCCGGATCGATGGCGCGGCGGCGCCAATAGGATATCGCACCGGAGAACGACGAGGCCGCGATGTGGCTGGCGACCGAAGCGACGGCAACCGCGGGCGCGATGCCGATGAAGATCAACAGCGGCGTCATCAGGAATCCGCCGCCGATGCCGAACATGCCCGACACGAAGCCGACCGCCGCGCCCATCGCGAGGATGAGGAAAACATTGACCGGAATGTCGGCGATCGGAAGATAAAGCTGCACGCGCGTCGTTTCGGAATGAGCCGTGAGGCTGGCCGAAACCGCTCATGGCATGGTTTCTTTGGGAGTGCGGATCAAATGCCGCGCCTCTGCATAGCCGAAATCGCCCATGGGAGGGACTAAAGAATCCGCCAGGGGCCGCTTTTTTGCAGCTTCCGGCCCAGCACTTTCCGGCGTGGTGAAAAATTCAGATTAACGGCGGCCGGTTCAAGGCCTCAGAACAGGATCGGTGACGAGATTCATCGCTGAGGCTTCCCTCGGGCCGAGCCAGCGGACATCCCTGGTCTCGGACATCGCCTCCACGACGGCGGAGGACACGCCCATCTTGGTCATATAGCTCAGGACCATCCCCGC
The DNA here is from genome assembly GCA_963753875.1 of uncultured Alphaproteobacteria bacterium. Taxonomy (GTDB): domain Bacteria; phylum Pseudomonadota; class Alphaproteobacteria; order Rhizobiales; family Xanthobacteraceae; genus Bradyrhizobium. The sequence continues at coordinate 273,692 of CAVWDY010000034.1, forward strand.
GGTCCGCTGGGTATCGGCGACGGGGTCGCGACCGGGCGCGGATGTTACAAACCGGTGGACCCCCAGCACCGATCCTTCGATGCCGTAGCGGGGCTTGCCGCCGGCATAGACCAGCACGCAGGCGCTGGCACAATAGGATCGCGTGATCCGGCCCGACGCATCGGCGACGCCAACCGCGGTCGCGAGCCCCCGCGACCGGACGATCTCACCCATGATGATGGCCTGGTTTAAATCGCCGCCGGGAGAGGACAGCAATACGGTGTCGCCCGCCGTCAGATGGGCTTCGTCGAGCCTCTCGCGCAACCAGCTCGCGGTTGCGGCGCCGATCGTCCCGCTAATGGCCAATGCGGGCCTGCCGCGAGCTGGGCCGTCAAGGTCGGCCTTCGCGATCAGCGAGGAAGTCATGCTCGGCGAGAAGTAGGATTCCTTCCAATAGGCCCACGCCTCGGGCCGCGAAAGGTCCTTGTAGGCGCGGATGCCGACGCTGGAAATCAGCAGGATAAAGAACACCAGCGACCAAATTGGCCGTCGCCTTTTACCCGCGCCGTAACGAGGCGCCGCCGCAGGCTGGCTGGTTGGCTGGCGCGGCGGCGCCACCCAGGGTCCTGTCGGTGACCTCTGGAATTGACTTCCTTCGTCCTGACGATCATCGACCGGCAATGCGATCCTCTTGGACGTCTCTTGGACGTCTCTTGGACGTTTCTTGGGCGTGTCTCTTGGGCGTGAGAGCCGCGCATGCGATGGCGTCCTATCTATACGTCTTCATCGCTGAGGTACATGCCCGCGACTCCAGGCGGCGTCGGCCTGCGGTATCAATGCGCGGCGGCGGTGTGCTTGGTCGAAACCGGCTTTGCCGCGGATTTTGCAGGGCTGGCCTGCGCCGGCGCCGAGTCCCATCCGCCGGCGGGGCTCGCCACGTTGACGGCGTCGTCGGGCTGGGGCTCCGGCATGAAGGTCTGGATCGCGAGTTTTGCCGCGGCAAGCGACTGGGCGTCGAGCCGCTTTGCGATATCGTCGCGCTTGTGACCCGCATCCGCGTCGCCCTGGGCCGCGGCCAGGCTGAACCATTTGAAGGACTCGGCAAGGTTCTGTTCGACCCCGATGCCGCGGGCATAGAGAATGCCGAGGTTGTACTGGCTGTCCGCGACGCCGCGGTCGGCGGCCTTGCGGAACCATTGTGCCGCGCTCTTGTAGTTGGCGCCCTTGCCGCCACCGTCGGCATCAAGCACGGCGAGATTATGCATCGCCTTGGCGTTGCCGCGCTCGGCGGCCTGCATGTAATAGCGCCGCGCGATATCGACGTCCTTTTTCACGCTCAGGCCCTTCTCGTACAGGGTCCCCAGCCTGAAGATCGCCGGCACCACGCCGGCCCGGGCCGCGCGGTCGTACCATTTTGCGGCTTCGTCGAAATTCGGAGCGACGCCTTTGCCCTCGGCGAAGCGCACGCCGAGCTCATAGGCCGCGGTTGGATCGCCCTTGAGGGCGGCGGCGCGCAGCACCGGTCCACCGATCGCGTCGGGCAGTCTTTCGGTCGGCGGAATCGGGATCAAGGCTAACCCGCCATTGCCTGGCGCCGTCTGCAGGACCGGGATCGTGCCGGTCACATCGCTTGCAGATGTAGCCGAAGGCTTGACCACGGTCGGCGGGATCGCGACCGACGCGGTGTTGTCAGCGGCGTCTGGCGCGTAGTTATTGAGCGATTGCCGTCCGATCGGAGTCGGCGAGGTCATCGAAGGCGCCGCCGGGGCCGGCATGGCTGGTTTGGCGCCGCCATCGGCGGGGGTTTGGGCGGAAGATTGTGACTCGCTTGAATTCTCCATCGCGGGTATTTGCGGCGCGCTGCCGCTGTCGAGCAGCGTCATCGCCATCTTGAAGGTGCCAAGCACGATCACGACCACGCTCGCGCCAACCAGCAACGAGCGGATCTTGGAGGCGATCGTCGATGGCTCCTTGCCTTGGCCGCCGGCAGCCGCCTTCAGCGAGCCGCGGGCAGCCTTGTCGGGCGGCGGCGCGGCAGCGGCGGCCTGGGCCGCGCGCCGCGCGGCGGCGATGAAACTCGAGGTGCTGACCGGCTCCTTCGGGCCCGCTGGAATTTCGCTGATCGCGCTCTCGGAAGCTGCGATGCGCTCGGACGGCGAAGCCGCGCGCCCCGCCGGCCGGGTTCCCGGTTCGAGCGGGTGATCGGGTGGCAGATCCGGCGCGATCGCGACGCGCGGTTGCGCCTTGTGCGGCTCCAGAATTTCGCTGATTGCCTTCGGTACCGCCGCTGCGGCGGGGGGCGGCATTGCCGTCGAAGTGGCGTGGAATTCCCGCGGGGCGGCGTCGAAAAGCTCCTGCATCGCGGCAGGATTAGGCAATTCAGGTATGGGCTGCGGCGCCATGGCGACCCACGGTGGGGCCTCGGGCATTAGGGCAGGTGGTGCGACAAACGCAGGCTCCGGCGGCGCGACATAGGCAGGCTCTGGCGGCTCTGTATACGAGGGCTCCGGGGGCGCTGTATACGAGGGCTCCGGGGGCGCTTCGGGCTGCGGTGCGGCCGGCTGGACACGAGCCGCGCGCAGATCGCCTTCGATCATGGCCAACCGGTCGACCACATGGCCGAGCGTGTTGTGAACGGCTTCGAGGGATTCCTGCGTATGGCGGTCGGTTTCAGCCTGGCTGAAACGGATGTCGGACAATTCGCGCTTGACGATATCGGCGAGCCCGCTGTCGGAGGGGGCAGGTTCGCTCCGGCCGCCTTCGGCGAAAGCCGCAATGCTCGCATGCTGGCGTTCGAGATGGTGCAAGATATCCTGCAGCCCTTCCTCGACCCGTCCAAGATTGCCGGCGCGGTGATCGGTGGAGGCCTCCAGCCGTTCGAGCAAATAGGATACCCGCTGCTCGAGATGGGCGAAGGCGGACGCGTTGTCGTTGCCGACCGGCATGCGGTCGAGACGGTCGGACAATGCCCGCAGCGCGGTCTCGATATGCTCGAAGTTTTCGTTTGCCGCCGGTCGTTGCTCGCGGTTTTCCAGCGACGAAGTCAGCGCGGCGATGCGCTGTTCGAGGATCGCGAATGAATCAGCATGGCTATCGGAACGTGCAAGCTGATCGACCTTGGCTGAAAGGACGTGCACATCATCGCTGAGTCGCGCCAGCGCATCGTTGGATGCGACGTTGGAGACGATGGCGCGCAGCGCTGCGATGGCGCCTTCGAGCTGGTGGATCGTGGATGGGTCGTCGTTGGCGCGCAGGATCAGATCGAGCTTGGCGCCGAGATTGCGGATCGCCTCGTCATAGCCGGCCAGTTGTTCGGCCGGGGTCAGCGAGCGCAGTGCTTCGCGAATTTCACCCAGCGCGCGTTCGATGCCGGCGAGCGCCTGGCCGTCGATGCCGCTCTGGCGGGTGTCGTCGATGCGGCGCGACAGCGAGCGGATCTCGTTCTCGATCGATTCAATCGCCCGGCGGGGCATCGCCTCGGTGATGGCGAGACGAATTTCGCTGAGTTCGCTGCGGAAGGCGGCGATCGATTGTTCGATGTGATCGGGACGTCGCAATGCCTCGATCTGGCTCGTGATCTTGACGAGATGACGCTCGAGCGACGAGAAATCCGGGCCTGCCGGCGCAGCCGGCGCCGTCGGCGGCGCGTAAGCCGTCGTCGGTGGGGCGGCCGGAGCGATCGGCGGCGCGCTGCGCGGCGGCATCTGCCGGGGCTGGACGCTATCGAGTTCATTCTGGCGCGCAGCGATTTCGGCGATCGCAAAATCGAGCGAGGCCGGGTTGAGCGGAGGCGAGGGGCGATAGGCCTGGGCTGCCGCGCGCTCGATGAGGTCGGCCTGGCGCTGCTTGTCCGGCATCTGGGCCGGTCGGGCCGAGGCGGGGTTTGAAATCTGCGAGAGCCGTGCGTCGAGGCGCGAGATGGCATCGTTCAACTGCCGCGCGACGGTCGGATCATTGCGGGGAGGTTCGCTGCGCGGCGGCTCGTTACGCGGCCTTGCTTGAGAAATCCGTTCGATCTGCCGGGCGATCGAATCCAGCCGCTGGTGAATGTCCGCGACCTCGCCGCTTTCCTGGCTGGGCATCGCCGGCCCCTGATCGTATGGCGGACGAAAGCTGGGAGGGGCGGATTCGCCGAGGGTGGAATTGAGCCAGTCGCTCAGCGACATGCCGGCCCGGCGCGCGGTGGCCTCGGCCCTCTCCCGGACGGATGGATCGATGCCTTCATTACTCCATGATACGCGCGAATTCATGCTGTCGGTCCGGTTCAAGACTTCGGCGCCCCACCTGCGCCTCCAGCCTCCCCGCGCGTCCCGATCAAGAGACAATCGAATTCCGCGCAGGTCGTCTGCCTCAGATGCTGACTTTTTCGCGTTACGGTAAATAACGGGTTAAGGAACGGAACCGGGCGGCCCTAAAGTTGGCTTCGGGATGAAATTGATGGGGATATGGCCGGGGCAAGGCGCCTGAACACCGGCGCCGTCGTGACCGCCGGCGAAAGCCTATCCGTTGTTTTCGCGTTGGCCGTCCTGGATCGAGACGGCATTGGTCCGGCTGGCGCCGGCCGGCAAGGCATCGAGCGCCTCTTCACACCACTCCACCACGGCCCGCTCATGACGAACGCCCATGCGAAGTCCAAGGAGCTTGCCCATGTCCGCGGGCGAAGCGGTGCCCTGCGGGAAGCGTTTGTTGAGAATGCGTTCGTAGCGGGAACAACGGTCGCGGTGCTGTTCCAGCCGCGCCATCAGGTCGGCGCGCAAAGGTTCAATGTCGACGCTGTCGAGTGCGTAAAGCCGAACCAGCAGATCGTCCTTGATCGACGGCGGCACGCTCGGCCGGGCGGCCCAGTGCCTCAGCGCGGCCCGGCCTTCTTGTGTGAGGGTGTAGACAAGCTTGTTGGGCTTGCCCGACTGCACGACCTCGCGGCCCTGAATGTGGCCGCGGTCGCGAAGCCGCGTGAGCTCGCGATAAATCTGCTGGTGGTCGGCTTTCCAGAAGAACCCGATGGACGCGTCGAACGTCTTGGCGAGCTCATAGCCCGTCATCGGACGTTCCGTCAGGCATGCAAGGATTGCGTCGCCGAGCGCCAAGACGCCAGCCCTCCGTCTCATACGTTGACATTATGCATAAAGTTGCATATGCGTCAACGCGCATAATGATTGGGCCTGCACGCTTGCTTGTCGGGGTCCAAATTCGTCATCGCCCGGACAGGAGACTTGATGACCATGACCGCCCTCGCCAAGTGGCACGGCTATATGAAGTCCCATGACCACGGCGCGCTCTGGGATTTGCTTCACCCTGATGCGGTATTCGAAAGCCCCGTCGTGCATACGCCGCAGCGCGGGCGCGACATCACGTTCAAATATCTGTCGAGCGCGGAAAAGGTGCTGGGCGGCCCGGGCTTCCGATATATCGGCGAATGGCGCAGCGACACCGGCGCGGTCCTCGAATTCGAAAACGAGATCGAGGGGATCAGGATCAACGGCGTCGATATCATCAGCTTCAGCGAGGACGGACGGATCGCGCATTTCAAGGTGATGGTACGTCCGCTCAAGGCGATCAATCTGCTGCATCGCTTGATGGGGGAGCAACTGGCAAAGCAGTGAGGCCATGTCCGGCGCCAGAATGTCGCTATTTGCCGCCGTGCTCACTCCCTCGAATCTCCGGAACCGGCTAAGGTCCGGTTTCGGAACACCGCAGAATTTCGCTTCAACGCCTCCGCCAACTTTAGCCTGCCCCGCCGGGAGAACATCATGCCGATCTACAAAGCCCCCCTGGAAGACGTCACTTTCCTGCTCAACGACGTGTTCCAGATCGATCGCTACGACAATCTCCCCGGGTTTAGCGATGCCTCCGCCGACGTGCGGGAGGCGGTTTTGAATGAAGCCGCCAAGCTCAGCGAGGAAGTGTTGCAGCCGCTTAATCGCGTCGGCGATCTCGAGGGTTGCACCCGCCATGACGACGGCAGCGTGACGACCCCGAAAGGTTTCAAGGAAGCATACAGGCAGGTGGCCGAGGGCGGCTGGCTCGGCCTCTCCTCGCCGGTCGAATATGGTGGCCAGGGCCTGCCGGTCACGCTGAGCCAGGCCGTCAGCGAATTCCAGTGCTCGGCGAATATGGCGTTCTCGATGTATGGCGGCCTGACCATGGGCGCGACCGCGGCGCTGATCGTGCACGGCAAGCCCGAACAAAAGACGATGTTCGTGCCGAAGATGGTGGCCGGTGAATGGACCGGCACCATGAATCTCACCGAGCCGCAGTGCGGCACCGATCTCGGCCTGTTGCGCACCAAGGCCGTCAAGCAGGCCGATGGCAGTTACAAGATTACCGGGACCAAGATTTTCATCTCCGCCGGCGAGCACGATCTTGCCGACAACATCATCCACCTGGTGCTGGCCAGAATCGAGGGCGCACCCAGCGGTATCAGGGGCGTGTCGCTGTTCGTGGTGCCGAAGATCCTGGTCAATGCCGATGGTACGCTCGGCGCGCGCAATGGCGTGACCTGCGGCTCGATCGAACACAAGATGGGCATTCACGGCAATTCCACCTGCGTGATGAACTACGACGGCGCCACCGGCTGGCTGATCGGCGAGGAAAACAAGGGCATGCAGGGCATGTTCGTGATGATGAACGAGGCGCGGCTTGGGGTGGCGGTGCAGGGGCTGGCGCAATCCGAGGTCGCCTACCAGAACGCTGTCGCCTATGCCCGCGACCGGCTGCAGGGCCGCTCGCTCTCCGGGCCAAAGGCGCCGGACAAGCCGGCCGATCCGATCATCGTGCACCCCGACGTGCGCCGCACGCTGCTCACCATTCGCGCCTTCAACGAGGCGGCGCGTGCGATGGTGGTATGGACCGCGCTGAAGAGCGACGTCGCCCACCGCTCCAGCGACCCCAAGGATCGCGAGGCCGCGGACGATCACATGGGACTGATGACGCCGGTGATGAAGGGCTTTCTCACCGATACCGGCTTTGCCAACGCGGTGCAGGCGCAGCAGATGTATGGCGGCCACGGCTATATCGCCGAGCAAGGCATGGAGCAGTTCGTGCGCGATGCGCGCATCGCCATGATCTATGAAGGCGCCAACGGTATTCAGGCACTCGATCTCGTCGGGCGCAAATTGCCGCGCGACGGCGGCCGCGCCGTGATGTCCTTCTTCGGCGAGGTCGCCTCTTTCGCCAAGGATCATGGCGCGGAGGAGGCCATGAAGCCCTTTGTCGCGCCGCTCTCCACCGCGCTCGGCCATCTGCAGCAGGCCACCACCTGGCTGATGCAGAATGCGATGATGAAGCCGGATAACGCCGGTGCCGCCGCCACCGATTACCTGCGTCTGTTCGGCCTCGTCACGCTCGGCTACATGTGGGCGCGGATGGCGAAAGTCGCCAACGACAAGATTGCGGGCGGCGGCGCGACGCCCTATCTGTCGACCAAGCTGGTGACCGGCCGCTTCTTCATGGAACGGATGCTGCCGGAAACGTCGGTGCATCTTGCGCGCATCCAGACCGGAAGCGCGACCATTATGGAATTGGCGGCCGAAACCTTCTGAGCGGAGAAACCCTTCCCGCGGCCGCTCGACGATCCGCCGCGGGCCACTTCCAAATCGCTTATATATTATGATCCTCATACCAGGAGGGCGTCATGCCTGAGGCATATATCTACGATCACGTTCGCACGCCGCGCGGCCGCGGCAAGGCCGATGGCGCGCTGCACGAGGTGACCGCGCTGGCGCTGGCGACCGCGCCGCTGAAAGCCCTGAAAGAGCGCAACAATCTCAAGGCGGACGTCGTCGATGACGTCATCCTCGGCGTGGTCGATCCGGTCGGCGAGGCCGGCTCCGACATCGCGCGCTTCGCAGCGATAAAGGCCGGGCTCGGCGAAGCCGTCCCCGGCATCCAGATCAGCCGCTTCTGCGCCTCCGGCCTCGACGCCGTGAATTTCGCCGCGGCCCAGATCATGAGCGGCCAGCATGAACTCACCATCGGCGGGGGTGCGGAGTCCATGAGCCGGGTCGGCATCGGCGCCTCCGGCGGCGCCTGGCCGATGGACCCCTCGATCGCGGTGCCGGCCTATTTCATGCCGCAGGGGGTCTCGGCCGATCTGATCGCGACCAAATACGGCTTTTCGCGCGACGACGTCGACGCCTATGCGGTGCAGAGCCAGCAGCGCGCCGCCAAGGCCTGGGACGAGGGCCGCTTCAACAAATCGGTGATCCCGGTGAAGGACGTCAACGGCCTCACCATTCTCGCCAAAGACGAACACATGCGGCCCACGACGACGATGCAGTCGCTCGGCCAGTTGCAGCCCGCATTCGTGACCATGGGACAGATGGGCGGCTTCGACGCGGTGGCGATCCAGTCGCATCCCGAAATCGAGCGCATCAATTACGTCCATCACGCCGGCAATTCGTCCGGGATCGTCGATGGCGCCGGCGCGGTTCTGCTCGGCAGCAAGGAGGCCGGGGCGAAGTACGGTCTGAAGCCGCGTGCAAAGATCCGCGCCTTTACCAATATCGGCTCGGAGCCGGCGATGATGCTGACCGGCCCGGTCGACGTGACCGAGAAACTGTTCGAACGCTCAGGGATGAAGAAATCCGATATCGACCTGTTCGAATTGAACGAGGCCTTCGCCTCGGTAGTGCTGCGCTACATGCAGGCCTTCGACATCGACAGCGCCAGGATCAACGTCAATGGCGGTGCGATCGCGCTCGGCCATCCGTTAGGGGCGACCGGCGCGATGATCCTCGGCACCGTGCTGGACGAACTCGAGCGCAGCAATAAATCGACCGCGCTGGTCACGCTGTGCATCGGCGGCGGCATGGGCACCGCGACCATCATCGAGCGGGTGTGAGGGCCTGCTCCCTCCCTTGCCGGGAGGGAGGCGTCATCCTGAGGTGCGAGGGCCAAGCCCGAGCCTCGAAGGATGAAGGATAAATTCATCGGGTCATCCTTCGAGGGCCTCGCAAGCGCGAGGCCAACTCAGAATGACGGAAACGAACAGGGAGCGACAAATGGCCTTCAAGAATTTCAAGCTCGAAACCGACGCCGACGGTATCGCGCTGGTGACATGGGACATTCCCGGCCGTTCGATGAACGTGCTCGATGAAACCACGATCACCGAACTCGAAGAAATCGTGAAGCAGACTTCCGCCGATGCCGCGGTGAAGGGCGTCGTCGTCACCTCGGGCAAGGAGGCGTTTTCCGCCGGCGCCGATCTGTCGATGCTGGAGGGCATGAACCGCAGATATACCGATCTGCTCAAGGCCAAAGGCGAGGTCGCGGCCAACCAGATGCTGTTCGACGAGAGCCGCAAATCCTCGCTGGTGTTTCGCGCCCTCGAAACCTCGGGCAAACCATGGGTCGCGGCGATCAACGGGCTGGCGCTCGGCGGCGCGTTTGAACTGACGCTGTCGTGCCACTACCGGGTCGCGGCGGAAAACCCGAAGACCCGTCTCGGGCTGCCGGAAGTCAAGGTCGGGCTTTTCCCCGGCGCCGGCGGCACCCAGCGCGTGCCGCGCATCGTGCCGCCGCAGGATGCGATGCAGCTCTTGCTGAAGGGCGAGGCGGTCAACCTTGACAGGGCCAAGGCTTTGAACCTGATTCACGCCATCGTTCCGCCGGGCGATCTGATCAAAGCCGCAAAAGACTGGATCAAGGGTGGCGGCAAGGCCGTCGCACCCTGGGATGACAAGGCTTTCAAGCTGCCGGGCGGCCCGGTTTATTCCAAGGCCGGCATGATGATGTTCCCGGCCGGCAATGCGATCTTCCGCCGCGAGACTTTCGACAATTACCCCGCGGCGCGCGCCATCATGAGTTGCGTCTACGAAGGCCTGCAGTTGCCGATCGACGCCGCCCTTCGCGTCGAATCGCGCTACTTCGCGCAGATCCTGCGCAGCAAGGAAGCCGCCGCGATGATCCGCAGCCTGTTCCTGTCGATGCAGGAATTGAACAAGGGCGCGCGGCGTCCGCAAAACGTGCCGCCGACCAAGGTCAAGAAGCTTGCCATCATCGGCGCCGGCTTCATGGGCGCCAGCATCGGCTACGTCTCGGCGCGCGCCGGCATCGACGTGGTGCTGATCGACCGCGACCAGGAGAGCGCCGACAAGGGCAAGGGTCACGCGAAATCCGTGATCGACGATTTGATCAAGAAGGGCCGCGCCAAGGAAAGCGATCGCGACGCCATCCTGTCGCGCATCAGCGCGACCGCCGACTACAATGTATTGAAGGATTGCGATCTGATCATCGAAGCGGTGTTCGAGGACCGCAAGGTCAAGGCGCAAACTTACGCCAAGGCGCAGCCGCTCCTGAAGAGCGATGCGATCTTTGCCTCCAACACCTCGACCCTGCCGATCAATTCGCTGGCGGAAGAGTTCAAGGATCAGGGCAAATTCATCGGCATTCACTTCTTCTCGCCGGTCGAGAAGATGATGCTGGTGGAAATCATCGTCGGCAAGAACACCGGCGACGTCGCGCTTGCCACCGCGCTCGATTATGTGCGCGTCATCGGCAAGACCCCGATCGTGGTCAATGATTCGCGCGGCTTCTTCGCCAACCGTTGCGTGCTGCGCTTCACGGCCGAAGGCCTGGAAATGCTGATGGAAGGCGTGCCGCCGGCGATGATCGAGAACACCGCGAAGATGGCAGGCATGCCGGTCGGGCCGCTGTCACTGTCCGACGAAGTCGCGCTCGATCTTGTGCTCAAGATCATGAAGGCGACCGAAGCCGACCTCGGTTCCAATGCCATCGACCAGGCCCAGAAGAAGCTCTGGTCGAGATGGTCGAGAAGCAGGGCCGCTTCGGCCGCAAGAACGGCAAGGGCTTTTACGACTACCCCGAGAAGGGCAAGGGCCAGAAGACCCTGTGGTCGGCATTGAGCGGCCTGCAGCCGAAGCATCTCGACCCCGACACGCTCGACGTCGAGGAGCTGAAGCAGCGTTTCCTGGTGGTGCAGGCGGTGGAAGCCGCGCGCACGGTGGAGGATCACGTCATCACCGACATGCGCGAAGCCGACGTCGGCTCGATCCTCGGCTTTGGCTTCGCGCCGTTCACGGGCGGCACGCTGTCCTATATCGACTTCATGGGTACGAAAAACTTCGTTGCACTGTGCCACAAGCTGGAGGCCAAATACGGCTCGCGCTTCACGCCGCCGAAATTGTTGATCGACATGGCGGCCAAGGGCGAGACCTTCTACGGCCGCTTCCCGCCGAAGAAGCAGGCGGCAGCGTAAAAGGGGATTGTCGTACGCCGCTGTTCTCCCTCTCCCGCTTGCGGGGGAGGGTTGGGGTGGGGGTGCCCAACGCGAATGCCGGTATGCGTGGTGAGAGCCCCCACCCGCCGCGTTCTATCGAGCGCGTCGGCCTCCCCCGCACGCGGGAGAGGCGAAGTACGCGAAGACAAAAAAGGCCGGATCGTCGATCCGGCCCTTATTCTTTTGTCACGATCCGTGAAAGCTCACGCCGCCTTCAACAGGCCTTCCTTGGTGAGCGCTTCCTGCACCTTCGGGCGCGCGGCGACGCGGGCCTTGTAGGCCAGAAGGTTCGGCATCGCGGACAGATCGAACTTCATCCGGTCGGCCCAGGACAGCATGGTGAACAGATAGCCGTCGGCGACGGTGAACTGCTTGCCCATCAGGTAGTCGCGGCCAGCGAGCTGGCTGTCGAGATATTTGAATTTGCCCATCACCCGGTCCTTGAAGAAGGCCTTGGCGTCGTCCGCCAGTACCGGGCTGAACATCGGGCCGAAGTTCTTGTGCAACTCCGTGCCGATGAAGTTGAGCCACTCCAGCAGCTTGTAACGCTCGGCGCTGTCGCGGGCGGGCGCCAGATTCTTGGCGGAAGCCTTGTCGGCGATCATCTGGACGATGACGGGGCCCTCGGTCACGAGTTCGCCATTGTCGAGGGCAAGCGCCGGCACCTGGCCCTTGGGATTGACCTTCAGATAGTCGTCGCCGTTCTCGAGCTTCTTGGCCCGCAGATCGACCTTGACCAGATCGTAGGGCAGACCCGCTTCCAGAAGCGCGATATGGGGTGAAAGCGAACAGGCTCCGGGCGAATAATAAAGCTTCATCGGAATTTCCTTCCCTCGGATCATTGGCAAATAGGCAACAGGAGGACTAAATGCATCTGCATGAAAGAGTCAAGATTGATGCAGCTGCATTTAGTGCGCTAGAGTGCTCGGAACATTCCGTGGACCTGACCATGAAACGCAAACCATCGACGGAAGCGACCGCCGCCTGGATTCGTCTGATGCGGGTCCAGAGCCGGGTGCTCGACTGCGTCGAGCAGGACTTGAAGAAGGCAGGGTTCCCGCCGCTGGCCTGGTACGATGCCTTGCTCGAACTGTCGCGCGCGCCAACGGGCGAAATGCGCCCGGTGGAGCTGGAGAAGCAGATGCTGATCCCGCAATACTCGACCTCGCGGCTGATCGACCGGCTGGTCGATGAGGGGCTGGCGGCGCGTCGCGAATGCAAGATCGACAAGCGCGGTCAGTTCGTCGAGATCACCGAGGCCGGACGCGAGCTGCAGAAGAAGATGTGGGGCGCGTATTCCGCCGCGATCGAAAAACACGTTGGTTCGAAACTGTCCGACATCGATGCCGTAAAACTCTGTGGGCTGCTTGACCGGCTGGGCTGCTCGTGCGGCGAGGCTCCATCGCTCGCCGCAAGAGACGGCCCGCCCGCCCGATGATATTATTTTCACCTTTCGCATCCGCGGACCGCAGGGTTCGCGGATACCTCCGACACCTCGCGCGTTCGGTCGAAACGCCCCACATCCGGAATCTGCATGGCGCGTGACCAGATCGATATGACGCCACTGCAATCACGCGAGGAATTGGTCGCGTGGTTGGAAGCGGGCGTGAAGCCGTCATCCGAATTCCGGATCGGCACCGAACACGAAAAGACGCCGTTCACGCTGAGCGGCCATCAGCCCGTACCTTACGAAGGTGCGCACGGTATCGGCGCGCTGCTGGAAGGCATGCAGCTCCTGCTCGGCTGGGAACCGATCATGGAGCGCGGCAACATCATCGGGCTCTATGATGTCACCGGCGGCGGAGCGATTTCGCTCGAGCCCGGCGGACAATTCGAATTGTCGGGTGCGCCGGTCGAGACCGTGCACCAGACCCAGTCCGAATTGATGGCGCATCTGGCGCAGGTGCGCGAGATCGCAGCGCCCTTGGGGATCGGCTTTCTCGGGCTCGGCATGACGCCGTCATGGTCGCGGGCGCAGATTCCGATGATGCCCAAGGGGCGCTACAAGATCATGACCGGCTACATGCCGAAGGTCGGCCGATACGGCATCGACATGATGTACCGGACCTGCACGGTGCAGACCAATCTCGACTTCTCTTCCGAAGCCGACATGGTCAAGAAACTCCGGGTATCGCTGGCGTTGCAGCCGGTGGCGACCGCGCTGTTCGCCAATTCGCCGTTCACCGAAGGCAAGCCCAACGGCTTCCTGTCGTTCCGTTCCGAGATCTGGCGCGACACCGACAATGCGCGTGCCGGAATGATCCCGTGGGCGTTCGAAAACGGCATGGGGTTCGAACGCTGGGTCGATTATGCGCTGGATGTGCCGATGTATTTCGTCAAGCGCGGCGATGCCTATATCGACGTGGCGGGGTCGTCGTTCCGCGACTTCTTCGACGGCAAGAATCCCGTGTTTCCCGGCGAGCGTCCGACGTTGTCGGACTGGGCCAACCATCTCTCGACGATTTTTCCCGAAGTGCGGCTGAAGCGCTATCTGGAAATGCGTGGCGCCGACGGCGTTCCCTGGGGACGGCTGCCGGCGTTGCCGGCGTTTTGGGTCGGTCTGCTTTACGACGACCTAAGCCTCGATGCCGCATGGGACCTCGTCAAATCCTGGAATGCCTTCGAACGTCAGTCGCTGCGTGACGACGTGCCCCGCCTTGGCTTCAAGGCCAGGATCAAGGATCGCTATCTGTTCGAGATCGCCAAGGAATGCCTCGTCTTGTCGCATGCGGGGCTGCGCCGGCGCGGCAACGTCGATCACTTCGGACGCGACGAGGCCCGCTATCTCGAGCCATTGGACCGGATCATCGATTCCGGACAAACTCCGGCCGAGGAGATGCTGGCAAAGTTCCATGGCCCCTGGCAGGGCTCGGTAGAACCGGCCTACGACGAATACGCGTTCTAGCCAAAGCACGGGGCTTTTCCCGCGGCCAGCCAGCCGAAAGAGCCCCCGATTGACGGGCGTTCGCGCCGTTCATCCGCCGTACAGGTTCGTGGCGATCAAATGACAGGCCGCGAAATGCGGGGCAAGTCCAATCGGTTGAAAGCAATCGCGAATGTGGGGAGGCCGGCTGCTCCGGGCGTGTTTGGTGACGCTCGCTTTTCTTGCGGCCGCCACAGCCATGCGATCGGCCTATGCTCAGGCCAATTTCGATCGTCCGGGCGGCGACTATCTCAGTTCGACGGTTCCCTCAGGCGACCCGGCGGATTGCGCACTCGTGTGCGAACGGGACCGGCGCTGCCGGGCGTGGAGCTTCAACTATCCGAACGATACCGCCGGCAGCGCGGTCTGCTGGCTGAAGAACAGCGTGCCGGCGCGCGTCCAGGATGATTGCTGCGTCTCGGGCGTGCGCGGGGCCGGCGTGGTCGAACCGCGCAACGGAGCGATCGAGACTTCGATCGACCGGTACGGCGGCGATTACCGCGGTTTCGAACTCAAGCGGGGTGAGGGCGACGAAATCTGCAAGGCGGCTTGCGCCGGCGACAATAAATGCCGGGCCTGGACCTATGCGCGTCCGGGATATCTGGGAAAGGATGCTCACTGCTTTTTGAAAAAGGAAATCAAGCCGCCGCGGCGCAAGCCGGGGTTCATCTCGGGCGTGGTGAGGTAACATTGGTGGCATTGCCCTCGTAACGGAGGGGGCGCGCCGAAAACGATCGTGCTTGGTGGCGCGCGCAAGTCAAACACGGAGTTCACGATGATCTTAACGCGCAGGGTTTTTAACGGGGCAATTGTCGCGGCTGGATTTGTAACCGCCGGACTGCTCTCGTCCGCATGGGCCAACACCGCTGTCCCGTTTTCGGCGGAGGCATTCAAGGCCGCTCAGGCGTCGGGCAGCCCAATCCTGGTCGAAATTCAGGCCGACTGGTGTCCGACCTGCAAGGCGCAGAACCCCATTCTCGACAAGTTGACCGCGGATCCAAAATTCAGGGATCTGAAAATCTTTCGCGTCGATTTCGACGCCATGAAGCCGGTGGTCAAGCAGTTCGGCGCTCAGATGCAGTCAACATTGATCGTCTTCAGGGGAACCGCCGAGCAGGGCCGCTCCGTCGGCGACACCAAGGAAGCCTCGATCGCCGCATTGCTCGACAAGAGCCTCTGAGTTCCGGTGACCGCTCTCACGTTGGCGTTTGCGGCAGGGCTCTTGTCCATCCTGTCGCCTTGCGTGCTGCCGCTGGTTCCGATCGTGCTGGGTGCAGCGGTCACCGTCCATCCCCTCGGGGCGGTTGCTTTGGCGGCCGGCCTCGCACTGTCGTTCACCGGGCTTGGCCTGTTGCTCGCGCTGGTGGGATTCGGGCTTGGCGTCGATGCCGGCATGTTTCGCCAGGCCGCGGCTGCGATCATGGTCGTTCTTGGGGTGATCCTCCTGGTTCCGTCGTGGCAGGCGCGGCTGGCGGCGGCGGGCGGGCCCGTTTCCGGTTGGGCGGACCGCCATTTCGGCAGCGGATTCGCCTCGTCGGGACTCGCAGGCCAGTTCGCGATCGGTCTCCTGCTCGGCGCGGTATGGTCGCCCTGCGTCGGTCCGACGCTCGGCGCGGCGTCGCTGCTGGCCTCCCAGGGGCACGATTTGCCGCGGGTCGCGCTGACCATGGCCGTGTTTGGCGTCGGTGCGGCGCTGCCGCTGGTCCTGCTTGGGCTGCTGTCGCGGGCGACGCTGATGCGCGTACGTGCCAGCCTGATGTCGGCGGGAAAGCTCGGTAAAGGCCTGCTCGGCGCTTCCTTTATCGTGATAGGCTTTTTGATCGTCAGCGGCGCCGACAAACGGGTCGAGGCCATACTGGTCGATGCTTCGCCGCAATGGCTGACCGATCTGACGACGTCATTTTAGGGGACGTAGGAACATGCAGCTTGAATCGACCCTGACCTGCCCAAAATGCGGCTTTCAAGCCACCGAAAAAATGCCCACGGATGCCTGCCAGTTCTTCTACGTCTGCAAGGGCTGCGGTGAAAAACTCAAAGCCCTGCCGGGCGATTGCTGTGTGTTCTGTTCCTATGGTTCGGTGCCTTGCCCGCCCATCCAGCAAAATGGCAGGGGAGCGTGCTGCGACTAGCTCAGGCGCGACGCCTCCGTTCAACGCACCGCGGTGAAGAACCGCGCCAGGCGGAAACCGGACAGCCACGTCCACACCGGCTGGCCGCGGATACCGAGATCCCAGGATCCGACCACGGCGTCGGCGCGGCCGACCAGGTTGTCTATCGGCAACAATCCGACCCCGCCGTCGCGGACGGAGACACGGCTGTCGGCGGAATTGTCGCGGTTGTCGCCCATCACGAACAGGCGGTTCGGCGGCACGGTCACTTCAGGCGTGTTGTCGAGCCGGCCATTGTCGCGAAGCTTGAAAATCGCGTGGCTGACGCCGCCCGGCAAAGTCTCGATGTAACGAAACGCGGGTTCGGATCCGCCACGGTCGTCCTCCGCTTCGCCAATGCCATCGGGCTTCAGCGACGCGGCGCGGTCGTTGATGAAGAGCTGGCCTTCCCGCATCTGGATACGGTCGCCGGGCAGACCAACGACGCGCTTGACCCAGGCCTGCGATCGGTCGCCCGGCCAGCGGAACACCACGACATCGCCGCGCTGGGGCGTCCCGCCAAACACCCGCCCGGTCTCGGGCAGGTTGATCTGGATGGGCAGCGAGGCGGTGCCGTAGCCGTAAGGAAATTTCGACGCCAGCAACGCATCTCCGATCAGCAGCGTCGGCTCCATCGAGCCTGACGGCACGTAGAAAGGTTCGGCGATCGCTCCCTTGGCAAGGAAAACGATCAGCAGCGCCCCCGAGAACTGGAGGATTTGACCACCCCAGCCACGCGCCTTCGCAGCCACAGACTCCCGCTCGATGGTCATCAGCCAGTTCCTCCGACCGTAATGCGCTCCATCCGCAACGTCGGCTGGCCGACGCCGACCGGCACGCCCTGGCCGTGCTTGCCGCAGGTGCCGATGCCGGTGTCGAGCGCGAGATCGTTGCCGATCATGGTGATCCGATGCAGGTCGGTCGGCCCGTTGCCGATCAGCATGGCGCCCTTCAAGGGCGGGCCGATCTTGCCGTTTTCTATTTTGTAGGCCTCGGTGCACTGGAACACATATTTGCCCGAGGTGATGTCGACCTGGCCACCGCCGAAATTAGCGGCGTAGATGCCGTTCTTGACGGAGGCGAGGATTTCGGCGGGATCGCGGCCACCCGCCAGCATGTAGGTGTTGGTCATGCGCGGCATCGGCACATGGGCGTAGCCCTGGCGGCGGCCGTTACCGGTCGGCTTCATGTTCATCAGCCGGGCGTTCTGGCGATCCTGCATGTAGCCGACGAGGATGCCGTCCTCGATCAATACGGTGCGGTTGGTCGGCGTGCCTTCGTCGTCGATCGACAGCGAACCGCGGCGCGACGCCATCGTACCGTCGTCGACCACGGTGACGCCCTTGGCGGCGACCTGCTGGCCCATCAGGCCGGCGAAAGCGGAAGTCCGCTTGCGGTTGAAATCGCCCTCGAGCCCATGACCGACGGCTTCGTGCAGCATGACGCCGGGCCAGCCGGCCCCCAGCACGACGTCCATTTCGCCGGCCGGAGCGGGAACCGATTCAAGGTTGACCAGCGCCTCCCGGATCGCGCCATCGGCGGCCTCGCGCCATGCCTTGGCATCGACGAAGCGGGCATAGCCCTCGCGGCCGCCATAACCCTTGCTGCCGCTTTCCTGGCGGTCACCTTGGCCCGCGACCACGGAAATATTGACGCGCACCAGGGGGCGGATGTCGCGGTAGCTCCCGCCGTCCGGGCGCAGGATTTCCACCACCTGCCAGGTGGCGCCCAGGCTGACCGTGACCTGGCGCACCCGCGGGTCCTTGTCGCGGACATAGCCGTCGATTTCGGCCAGCAGTTTGACCTTGGATTCAAAGCCCGGCGCATCCAGCGGATTTTCGTCGCCATAAAGCCGCACATTGGTATGCCCCGGCGCGGCTGCGAAGGTGCCGGCGTAGCCGCCACGCACCGCTGCGACCGCGTCGGCGGCGCGAATCAGCGCCGGCAGCGAGACGTCGGAAGAATGCGCATAGCCGACCGCGTCATCCTTCACCGCACGCAGGCCGAACCCTTGCGAGGTGTCATACGTCGCCTGCTTCAGCCGGCCGTTGTCGAACATCAAGGCTTCGGACTGGCTGTATTCCAGGAACAGCTCGCCGTCGTCGGCGCCCTGGAGCCCCCGCGCGATCTGATGGCGCACGGAATCGCGGTCGAGGTTGGCGCGGTCGAGAAGCGAGGTTGTGGGTGGAGTGGTCATGAGGTCGGTCCGTTGTCGGGGAGGTGCATCCAAGATAGTTGTTTCTCCGTCATTCCGCGAGGGGCGGGATCAACTGGTTGCCGAACATGAATGCGGTCGAAATTGTCCCGATAACGCAACGCCATATAGAAGGCTTTCACCAAATCCTCGATTTTGTGGCGCGGGAGCGGCGATATCTCGCGTTTCTTGAGGGCCACGGTTTGAGGGCACGCGCGCCTTCGTGCTCGACAAAATCAAACGCGGCCATCCCCATTTTGTCGCAGTTTCGGCAGGCGACGTGGTCGGTTGGTGTGATGTCACGCCCAACGAACGGCCGATCTATGCCCATGGCGGCATTCTTGGAATGGGCTTATTGCCGCAGTTCCGGAGGCAGGGAATTGGCACGAATTTAATCCGGTCGGCGCTCGGCGCGGCTCGATCCATTGGACTTCGCCGGGTTGAATTGAGGGGTCGGGAAAACAACACCGGCGCGATTGAACTTTACAAGAAAAGTCGGCTTTCAAATCGAGGGTTTGCAACTTGACGCCGTTCGAATCGATGGCATGTACGAAAATATAATTTGCATGGCCATTCTACTTTGACCGCGTATCCGCCCTCACGGCGACTTGTCACACCCGCCGGCCCGTTCAAGCTGAACGGGAATCCGGTGCCAACTCGGGGCCTCGCTTGAGGGCACCTGCGATGATCCAGGCGAAACATTGCTGCATGGAACCCGGAATAATGCCAGGCTTTCAACATGGACTACCAGCGCATCATCTCGATCGAGCCGGGTAAGCGTGGCGGACGCGCCTGCATCCGCCACATGCGGATTGCGGTGGCCGACGTGCTCGGCTGGCTCGCCGCCGGCCAGAGCCATCAGCAAATCCTCGACGACTTCCCCGAACTGACCGAGGAGGACATCCGGGCTTGCCTGGCCTATGCCGCCGACCGTGAGAGGCGACTGATCACTGCTTCGACATGAAGCTATTGTTCGATCAGAATCTCAGCTTCAAGCTTTGCCAGGCCATCGCTGATCTTTATCCCGGAATCCAGTCACGTCGGGCTTCTGGGGTTATGGAAGTGGGTGATCGGGTGCTTTGGGACTACGCGCAGACGAACGGTTTCGCGATCGTTTCTCAAGATGTTGATTTCGCTGAAATGGCAGCCTTGTTTGGCTGGCCGCCGAAAGTCATCTGGCTGCGCGCCGGCAACCAATCGACCGCGGCCATTTCGGCTTTGCTACGCCGTCATGGTTGAAATCATCAAATTGTTCGGGAACGACAACAACACAGCATGTCTCGAGATCTATTAGGTTAGCGCGGCGCCCTCACGGCAACTTGTCGTATCCTTCGCCTAGCCCGTTCAAACTGAGCGGGAAGCCGATGCCCTCTTCGGGGGTCTCGAAGATGATAAAGGTCGCGGTCTTGGCGGTACGCAGCTGGCCCAAAAGCTTGTCGTCCATCACCACCTCGGCCACGCAGCCATTCGGCAGGCATCTGACGAAACCGGCGCGGCCGACATCGACATTGTCGAGCTTCAGGCCCAGCCCCGAGGGCAGCAGCACGCCGAGCGGCGCCACCACCCGCATCAGCTTGCTCTTCTGGTCGGCGGTCTTGAGCACGATGACGGTGAGGCCGGCATTGGAGCGGTCCTCCGCTACCACGCTCTGAATCAAGGCGCATTGCTCGCCTTGCGCGCCGGGCGGGGTGTCGCAGCGGATTTGCCAGTCACCATGGACCGACCGCACCGCGCCTTGAGCGCCCGCCGCCGCCGTCAGGCCGAGCCAGAAAAGCATGGCCAGACTGCCACCCAGCCGGTTCCTGGCGAACGGATTGCGACGGATTACGGCGCTCCTCGCCGGGTGTTTCGAAGGCCCCATCAGGGTCGATCCCTTGATTTTTCCTTGGCAAAGTCAGTCCAAATAATGGACAGACACGGCAATGACGGCGCCTTGAAGGCGATTTCGCGCCAGCATGGGCCGCTGTTTTCGGTCGCGAATCAGGCCCCTCGGGAGCACTTCGTGTGTGCGTACATTGGGCAATCCGCCTGTCAAGCCATTCACGGGAAAATGTTGACATCCGCAGAATAGCCGGTGATGCGCCCCTCGGCGCCATACTACTGCATTGCGAGAGTCCGCGAATTATGGTTTGAGAGGCTGGATTTCGACGCGTTCTAGCGATCTGGCCCGTGTGCTTCTAAAGTACATCCCAAGGCCGTTTGTCAGGGGGCGGATCGTGCAGCATGCTCGCCGTCCGGCGGAATGCTTTGGGGATTTATCAAGGGAGCGCGAGCGGCATGAAGATGTCGAAGAGCCAAATAGGCCGGCGGGTGCTGGGATTGATGGTGGCGGGCGTGGCGCTTGTGGCCGCCGGGGTAGCGTCGGCCGAGTTGGGGCAGCCGGCACCGTGGGAATACAAGCTGCAGGAAGCGGCGACCCCGGTGATGGAGAACATCATCACGTTCCATAACTTGCTGCTCTGGATCATCACCATCATCACGCTGTTCGTCCTGGCGCTGCTGATCGCGGTCGTCATCAAGTTCAACGCCAGATCCAACCCGGTCCCGTCCGGGACCACCCACAACACCCTGATCGAGGTGGCCTGGACGCTGATTCCGGTTTTGATCCTGGTCGGCATCGCGGTGCCGTCGTTCCGGCTGCTGTTCGAGGAGCTCGACATTCCCAAGGCCGATCTGACCATCAAGGCGACCGGCAAGCAGTGGTATTGGAGCTACGCCTATCCCGACAATGGCAAGTTCGAGTTCGATTCGCTGATGGCCCAGGACAAGCAGCCCCGGCTGCTCGGCGTCGACAACGAGATGGTCGTGCCGGTGAACAAGGTGATCCGGGTCCAGACCACCGGCGCCGACGTCATCCATTCCTTCGCGGTGCCGTCGTTCGGCATCAAGATCGACGCCATCCCCGGCCGCCTCAACGAAACCTGGTTCAAGGCCACCAAGACCGGCATGTTCTATGGCCAGTGCTCGGAATTGTGCGGCAAGGATCACGCCTTCATGCCGATCGCGGTGCGGGTCGTGAGCGATCAGGAATTCGCGGCCTGGGTCGAGACGGCGAAAAAGAAATTTGCCGCCAACCCGGCGAACTCATTCGCTTCAGCGGGCGCAGCGGCGCGGTAAGCCTTTCGAACTATCACAAGGGCTCACGCGCGCCGACCAGACAAGGGCGACAGGACCGCAAGGTCTTAAAGGATTGCAAGGCAGGATTTGAAAATGGCAACCACCGCAGCAGCACCGGCTCATACCGATCACGCCCATGACGATCACGCGCACGACCATCCGACCGGATGGCGGCGCTTCGTCTATTCGACCAATCACAAGGACATCGGCACGATGTACCTGGTGTTCGCCATCATCGCCGGGACCATCGGCGCGGCGATGTCGATCATGATGCGTATCGAGCTGATGTATCCCGGCATCCAGATTTTCCACGAAACCCATACCTTCAACGTGTTCGTGACCGCTCATGGCCTGATCATGGTGTTTTTCATGATCATGCCGGCGTTCATCGGCGGGTTCGGCAACTGGATGGTGCCGCTGATGATCGGCGCGCCGGACATGGCCTTCCCCCGCATGAACAATATCTCGTTCTGGCTGCTGCCGGCTTCCTTCGCGCTGCTTCTGATCTCCACCTTCGTCGAGGGCGAGCCGGGCGGCAACGGTGTCGGCGCGGGCTGGACCATCTACGCGCCGCTGTCGACTTCGGGCCATCCGGGACCGGCGGTCGATTTCGCGATCCTGTCGCTGCATCTGGCCGGCGCCTCGTCGATCCTGGGCGCCATCAATTTCATCACCACGATCTTCAACATGCGTGCGCCGGGCATGACCATGCACAAGATGCCGCTGTTCGTGTGGTCGATCCTGGTGACGGTGTTCCTGCTGCTGTTGTCGCTGCCGGTGCTGGCCGGCGCCATCACCATGCTGCTGACCGACCGCAATTTCGGCACCACCTTCTTTTCCGCCGAAGGCGGCGGCGACCCGGTGCTGTTCCAGCACCTGTTCTGGTTCTTCGGCCATCCCGAAGTCTACATCCTGATCCTTCCCGGCTTCGGCGCGATCAGCCAGATCATCTCGACCTTCTCGAAGAAGCCGGTGTTCGGTTATCTCGGCATGGCCTACGCCATGGTCGCAATCGGCGCCATCGGCTTCGTGGTGTGGGCGCATCACATGTACACGGTCGGCATGTCCAGCGCGACGCAGGCCTACTTCGTCGCCGCCACCATGGTGATCGCGGTGCCGACCGGCGTGAAGATATTCTCGTGGATCGCCACGATGTGGGGCGGCTCGATCGAGTTCAGGACGCCGATGCTGTGGGCGATCGGCTTTATCTTCCTGTTTACGGTCGGCGGCGTCACCGGGGTCGTGCTGTCAAATGCCGGCGTCGACCGCGTGTTGCAGGACACTTACTATGTCGTGGCGCACTTCCACTACACGATGTCGCTTGGCGCGACCTTCGGCATCTTCGCGGCCTGGTACTACTGGTTCCCGAAAATGTCCGGCTACATGTATTCGGAGGCCATCGGCAAGCTGCACTTCTGGGTCACCTTCGTCGGCGTCAATCTGGTGTTCTTCCCGCAGCACTTCCTCGGTCTGTCCGGCATGCCGCGGCGTTACGTCGATTATCCCGATGCGTTCGCCGGCTGGAACTTTGTGTCCTCGATCGGCTCCTACATTTCGGGGGTCGGCCTTCTGATCTTCCTCTACGGCGTGATCGACGCGTTCGTGCGCAAGCAACAGGCCGCCGACAATCCGTGGGGAGTCGGGGCCACGACGCTGGAATGGACGCTGTCGTCGCCGCCGCCATTCCATCAGTTCGAAACGTTGCCGCGCGTGCGGTAGTGCGAATGCGCGGCGCGCCGATCGCGCCGCGCTTTTAAGGAAGCGAGACCTGTCTTGTCGGTTGTCGATCACAACGCCATCGAGCTGTCGCCCCGGATTTCGGAGGCCGATGTTGCCGACTACGTCGCGCTGTTGAAGCCGCGGGTGATGTCGCTCGTGATCTTCACCGCGCTGGTCGGTCTTGCGATCGCGCCGGGCCACGTCCATCCGGTGCTGGCGTTCACCTCTATACTCTGCATCGCGGTCGGCGCCGGCGCCTCGGGTGCGCTGAACATGTGGTACGAGAGCGACATTGACGCCCTGATGTCGCGCACCGCCAACCGGCCGATCCCGCGCGGCCGGGTGACGCCACCGGAAGCGCTGGCCTTCGGCATGACACTGGCCTTCTTCTCGGTGATGACGCTCGGCATCCTCGTCAACTGGATCGCCGGCGCGCTGCTGGCGTTTACGATCTTCTTCTACGTCGTGATCTATACGATGGCGCTGAAGCGCTGGACCGCGCAGAACATCGTGATCGGCGGCGCAGCCGGCGCCTTGCCTCCGGTGGTGGCGTGGGCGGCCGCGACCGGTTCGCTGTCGGTCGAGCCGCTGTTGTTGTTCCTGATCATCTTCTTCTGGACCCCGCCGCATTTCTGGGCGCTGGCGCTGTTCCGCAGCGACGACTATGCCCGCGCCGGCGTGCCGATGCTGCCTGTCGTCGCCGGTCCCGATGCGACACGGCTGCAGATACTGCTCTATACCGTCGTGCTGGTCGCGGTCGCCGTCGCGCCGTGGCCGCTCGGCTATTTCGATGCGGTCTATGGCGTGACCTCGCTCGTCCTCGGCGGCGGCATGCTGGCATTCGCGGCCAACGTCTACCGCCATCGCCAGGGCAGCGAAGCGCTGCGCGCAACGCGAAAACTGTTCGCGTTCTCCATCCTCTATCTGTTTGCGCTGTTTGCGACTTTGCTGATCGAGGTGGTCGCCCGCGCCATCGCGCCGTCGGTCTGGTAGGGGGCGCATGGCAAGGCAATGGCGGACAAGCAGGAGCGGAATGGAATTGTCCTCACCGAGGCGCAGAAGAAAAGCCGCCGTGAGCGATCGATCGCCATCGCGCTGGCGCTCGGCGTCCTCGTCGTCCTGTTTTTCGCGGTCACCATCGTCAAGGGGCCGGCCGTCCTAGTGCGGCCGATGTAGTGGACATGGCGAACGAACCGGGCAAACGCAAAGAGCCTGCCGCAAGCCAGAAAATGGCTTTCCGCGGCGGCCTGACGCGCGATGCGGTGGTGGCTGCGATCTGCGGTTTCGTGGTGGTGTTGATGGTTGGCGCCTCCTACGCGGCGGTGCCGTTCTACAACTGGTTTTGCCGGGCCACCGGCTTCAATGGCACGACGCAGGTCGCGACCTCGGCGCCGGCGGGCGCGCCGCTCGAGCGCAAGATCGCGGTGCGTTTCGATTCCAACGTCGCGCCCGGGCTGCCCTGGAAGTTTCAGCCGGAGCAGACCGAGATCGAGGTCAAGATCGGCGAAGTGGTCACCGTGTTCTACAACGTGACCAACCAGTCGGCGCGAACCACGACCGGACAGGCCGCCTACAATGTGGCGCCGCTCACGGTCGGGGCGTATTTCCAGAAGATCAACTGCTTCTGCTTCACCGAACAGACCATGGCTCCCGGTGAAAAACGCGAAATGCCCGTGGTGTTCTATGTCGACCCGTCGATCGTCAATGACAGCGACAATGACGGGCTGAGCACCATTACACTGTCCTATACCTTCTATCCCGTGCGCGACCCGGCGGTGAAGCCTCTTGCGGCGGGAGAGTCGGACAAACCCAAGGGAAATCTTTGAACGGAATCCTCTGATCACCGCGATCCGGGTATTTTGATTTTTTGAGACGAATAGTGCGGAATAGGCACTGCTAACGGAGAGACCGCAAATGGCTACGGCGCAAGTCAAGCACCACGACTACCACCTCGTCGATCCAAGCCCGTGGCCGATCGTCGGCTCCGTTTCGGCCTTCATCATGGCCGTCGGCGCGATCTCCTGGATGCACCATATGTTGGGTGCGGCGGCGCCGATCACTTTCTTCATCGGCGTCATTGGCGTGCTCTACACCATGGCGAGCTGGTGGACGGATGTGATCCGCGAGGCGCAGTTCAAGGGCGACCACACCCGCGTCGTGCAAATCAGCCATCGCTACGGCATGATCCTGTTCATCGCCTCCGAGGTGATGTTCTTCGTCGCCTGGTTCTGGGCCTTCTTCAACTCGGCGCTGTTCCCCGGCGATCCCGTTCACACCACCCGCGAGGCGCTGTTCGGCGGCGTATGGCCGCCCAAGGGCATCGAGACCTTCGATCCCTGGCATCTGCCGCTGTTGAATACGCTGTTGTTGCTGACCTCGGGCACCACCGTGACCTGGGCGCATCACGCGCTGCTGGGGAACGACCGCCAGGGCCTGAAATACGGTCTGATCCTGACGATCCTGCTGGGCGCGACCTTCACCTGCGTGCAGGCCTATGAATACGCCCATGCCGCGTTCTCCTTCGCCGGCAACATCTACGGCGCGACCTTCTTCATGGCGACGGGCTTCCACGGCTTTCATGTGCTGGTCGGCACCATCTTCCTGACCGTATGCCTGGCGCGCGCCTATGCCGGGCATTTCACCCCGACCCAGCATCTCGGCTTCGAATTCGCCGCCTGGTACTGGCATTTCGTCGACGTGGTGTGGCTGTTCCTCTTCATCTGCATCTACGTCTGGGGACACGGCGCAGAAACCATGGCGCACGGCGCGCATTGATCCGCTTTTTTTGAACGCGATCGACGCAAAAACCGGAGTCTACTTTTGCCGATCGCGCTCTCTACTGTGCTACAAGAGGGCGGCCGTTAGGCCGCCCTCTTCTTTTTCCCTCTCCCCTTGTGGGAGAGGGTGGAGAGATGAGCCACCGGGTCGCGCGAACGCGCGCCCGATGACAGGCTAAGCGAAATCGTGCCGGGTGAGGGGTCTGTCTCCGCGGATAGAAACCCCTCGCCCGCCCTCGCGGAGTTTATCATCGGGCGGCGCGCGGCGCCGACCCGTTGGCGAGCGCACCCTCTCCCACAAGGGGAGAGGGAAAGGACAGAGGATGCAGGACCAGACCTTACCCACGGTTGCCCAGAGCGCGCTGCGCGGGCTCGCCTGCAAATGTCCGCGCTGCGGCAAGGGAAAGCTCTACGCGGGCTTCCTCGACCTGCGGCCGAGATGCAAATCCTGTGGGCTTGACTATGCCTTTATCGACACCGGCGATGGGCCCGCCATCTTCATCATCATGCTCGCCGGCGCCATCGTCGTCGGCTGCGCGCTGATCGTCGAGGTCAAGTATCAGCCGCCGTTCTGGCTGCACGCGGTACTCTGGTTGCCGCTGATTCTTGCGACCACGCTGTTGCCGCTGCGCGCGATGAAGTCGCTTTTGATTGCGCTTCAGTTCCATCACAAGGCCGCGCCGGGCCGGCTTATCGACCGCGAGCCGAAATGATCGCGACAACGGGACGGCGGCGCCGTGGCGCTGCTTTTGGCTTTGGCGTTTTCACATTTGCGATGGTGGCGGTGTTTACTGGCCTCGGGATGTGGCAGTTGCAGCGCCGGGTCGAGAAGCACGCTTTGGTGGCGGCTCTGACGGAACGGCTCGCGGCGGCGCCTGGATCGCTGCCGTCGCCTGCGCGGTGGAGCGCGCTCTCGCCGGCCAGCGACGAATTCCGCCGCGTCAGTTTTGCGGCGACTTATGCGTCCGGTCCGGATGCCATGGTCTACAGTTCTGGCTCGTCCGTGCGCGAGGACATTTCCGGTCCCGGCGCCTGGGCCTTCATGCCGGCGCGGCTTTCGACCGGCGAGACCGTCGTGATCAACGCAGGCTTCGTGCAGAACACGATGCAGGATCGGGCCCAGCAGGATCGCGCGGTGACGCGGCTCGTCACCGGCGAGCCGGTCATGCTGACCGGCTATATCCGCTTTCCTGAAACGGCGGGCACGCTGACGCCTGCGGAAAATCTCGCCAAGCGATTGTGGTTCACCCGCGATCATCTTGCGATGGCACAGGTGCTCGGCTGGGCCAGGGGCGCGAGGTCGCGCCGTTCTACATCGATCTGGAGCAGCCGGTGCCTCCCAATGGCATTCCGAAACCCGGCCCGCTTCAGGTGCATCTGAAGGACGATCACCTGCAATACGCCATCATCTGGTTCGCCTTGGCCGGCGCGGTGGTGATTGCGTTCGGGGTTTGGTTGAGAGGGCTGCGGCGGGGGTGATCCCGCTCGCTTGCAAAGCGTGCTCTCTTCGCAGTTCCGGCCTTGATTTGCGGGCGGTGAACGGTTCGAAAACCTTCATGCGGCTGATCAGATGTTGCAGCAGGCGTTGCGGCGACAATGGAGACAGCCATGGCCGTTCAAATCGATGGCAGGCCGTCGATGGCGTCCGAAGACTTCGGCTTCCTGTTGCGGAAAATACCCGGAGCCTATATCTGGCTTGGCTCGGGGGACGGGCAGCA
Organism: uncultured Alphaproteobacteria bacterium; assembly: GCA_963753875.1. Classification (GTDB taxonomy): domain Bacteria; phylum Pseudomonadota; class Alphaproteobacteria; order Rhizobiales; family Xanthobacteraceae; genus Bradyrhizobium. The sequence goes on from CAVWDY010000034.1 coordinate 301,505, forward strand.
TTGCGTGCCGCCGCACAGTCCGCTGTACGATTTCAATGACAGCATTCTCGAGATCGGCGTGCGCTACCGGGTACGACTGATACAGCAGGCGCTGCCACGCCACTAAGCGAAGCGCGCTTGCGCTAACCGGTGTTGAGCGCACCCGCGTGAATGACAGTCAGCAGAGGTTTGATGACGATGAGCGAGACGCTAACAGCTTCCCTTGCGCGCCTGCCGGTCACCCTCCGCGACATCGAGGCGGCGGCCGGCGTGCTTGCCGGCTCCGTGAAGCGGACGAACTTCGATCGCAGCCGCACGCTGTCCGATATCACCGGCGCAAGCCTATGGCTCAAATTCGAGAACCTGCAATTCACGGCGACGTTCAAGGAGCGCGGGGCGCTCAACCGGCTGTCGGCCTTGTCCGCCGATGAACGGCGGCGAGGGGTGATCGCAGCCTCCGCGGGCAACCACGCGCAGGGTGTGGCCTATCACGCGGCCCGGCTCTCGATACCGGCCACTATTTTCGTGCCTGTGGGTACTCCGACCGTGAAGATCGACAACACGCGCCGGCACGGCGCGACCGTGATCGAACGCGGAGCCACGCTGGAGGAAGCCGCCATCCTGGCAACGGAGCATGGCCGCAAGGAGCATTTGACGTTCATCCATCCGTACGACGATCCCCTGATCATCGCCGGTCAGGGCACCATCGCGATCGAGATGCTCGCTTCGGTGCCCGACCTCGACGTTCTCCTTGTGCCGATCGGGGGAGGCGGCCTGATATCCGGCATGGCTGTCGCCGCCAAGACGCTCAAACCCGATATCGAGATCATCGGCGTGCAAGCCGCCCTCTATCCATCGATGTACAACCTCATCAAGGGGCAACAGCTTCCGATGCGCGGCGACACCCTCGCGGAGGGCATTGCGGTCAAGGCGCCCGGCCGTATCACCTCCGATATCGTGCGCGCGCTGGTCGATGACATCGTGCTCGTGACCGAACAGCAGATCGAGCAGGCGCTGAGCCTTCTCATCACGATCGAGAAGACCGTGACCGAAGGCGCAGGCGCCGCCGGTCTGGCGGCGGTCCTCGCCAACGAAGACCGCTTCAGGGGCCGCGCGACCGGCCTCGTGCTAAGCGGAGGCAATATCGATACCCGGCTGCTGGCGAGCGTGCTGACCCGTCAGCTCGCAAGGGAGGGCCGCTTGACGCGATTGAGGTTCGACATCGTGGATCGGCCCGGTCAGCTTGCCGCGGTCGTCGCCGTCCTGAGCAACACCGGCGCCAACATCGTCGAGGTATCCCATCAGCGCATCTTTACCGATCTGCCGGCCAAGGCGGTCCTGCTTGAGGTCGTCATCGAGACCAGAGACCGGTCGCATCTCAATTCAACCATTGCCGCGCTGCGGGCGGCCAACATTGACGTGGATGTCGGCGGCAACTGATAAGGGTTGGCGGGCACGGCGTCGGGGCGGATGGGTGCGGTCCCTGACCCGAGCCTATGGAGCCTCGGAGCGCTGCGCGGAAAGGACAAATTCTCCTTTGGGATCAATTTGATTCCACCAGTCCAGTCCTGACTGCAAAAAGATTTCGCTGTGCCCGTCGGGCAAATCATCTCTACAACCTCGCGTCGTCCCGTCCCGATAAGAGGGGCGTATCGCGATCGTCATTTACGCGGGATGGGATGCGGTGGACGCGGATGGCGCTTTTGACGAAGGGTGCCTGAGGCGGACGGTGAAGTCGTGTGGTCCTGACGCCTCGACGCCGGCGTCAAGTTTCGCGGAAGCAATTCCGCGAGGCGACGGTGACAAACAAGCCCGATCACCGGGGAGAGCGCGAAGGAAACCGTTAAAACCATTGCGCAGGGAATGCCGGGCGTTCCGGTGAACCTGTGGTGACTAACGCGTGTGCTTTCTACACACCACACGCGGCCGCGGGTGCAACGGGCGCCCGGCATTCCCCGCGCCCTCTGATTTCTTCAAGGCGCGAATCGTTCACAGACAACCCGGGCATATCGTGCCGCGGGATCGCGGAGCCGCGTCAATACCCACCGGCCGTCATCGTCCGCCACCGGGTCGGCGCGATGCGCCGCCCGATGACAGGCTCCAGCGGGCGATCCAGTATTCCAGAGACGTCAGTGATGGAATCGATAAGCCGCGGCGTACTGGATCCCCCCGCATGCGCGGGGTATGACGGCTAGCTGCGCGCCGGACGTCCGGATCTTTTCGCAATTCCGGCATTTCCCCTTCTGGCGAAAACGCTTTATGGTGCCGCGCGACTCTGCCACCGGCAAGGTTATATTATCGATTAATATCAAAGGCTTGTTCGGAAGTCAGGGCCTTTGGAGGGCGGTTTGACGCGATACATTTCGACGCGGGGGGAGGCCCCTGCCTTAGGTTTCTGCGACGTGATGCTGACCGGGCTTGCCCGCGACGGCGGCCTTTACGTGCCCGAAACGTGGCCGCAGCTGTCGCCCCAAACCATCTCGGGATTTTTCGGCCGGCCCTATTGGGAAGTCGCGGTCGATGTCATCCGGCCGTTTGTCGGCAATGAGATTTCCGACGCCGATCTCGGGCGCATGGCCAACGAGGCCTACGCCACGTTCCGCCATCCCGCCGTGGTTCCGCTCGATCAGATCGGGCCCAGTCAATTCCTGCTGGAGCTGTTTCACGGCCCGACGCTCGCGTTCAAGGACGTCGCGATGCAGCTGATCTCGCGGCTGATGGATCACGTGCTGGCGCAGCGGGCGCAGCGCACCACCATCGTGGTGGCAACCTCGGGCGACACCGGCGGCGCCGCGGTCGACGCGTTTGCCGGTCTCGACAATGTCGATCTGATCGTGCTGTTTCCGCACGGCCGAATTTCCGACGTGCAGCGGCGGATGATGACCACCACCGGCGCCGGCAATGTTCACGCACTTGCCGTCGAGGGCACCTTCGACGATTGCCAGGCGATCGTGAAGGGGCTGTTCAACGATCACCAATTTCGCGATGCGGTCGCGCTGTCGGGCGTCAATTCCATCAACTGGGCGCGGATCGTGGCGCAGGTGGTGTATTATTTCACCTCCGCGGTGGCCCTCGGGGCGCCCGCGCGGCCGGTGGATTTCACCGTGCCGACCGGAAATTTCGGCGACATCTTCGCGGGCCTCGTCGCCAAGCGCATGGGCCTGCCGGTCAGGTGGCTGCGTATCGCCGCCAACGTCAACGACATCCTGCCGCGCACGCTCAAGACCGGCATCTACGAAGTGCGCGAGGTTCACGCGTCGACGTCGCCTTCGATGGATATCCAGGTCTCGTCGAATTTCGAGCGGCTGCTGTTCGAGGCGAGCGGCCGCGACGCAAACCTCGTGCGCAGGCTGATGGCGTCGCTGAAACAATCCGGGCGCTTCGTGCTGCCCGACGCCGTGTTGGCGGCGATCCGCGAGGAATTCGACGCCGGACGCGCCGATGAGACCGAAACCTTCGCCGCCATCCGCGCCACCTGGCGCGAGGCCGGCGATCTCGTGGATCCGCATACCGCGGTGGCGCTGGCGGTGGCCGATCGCGACACGCCGGATTCGAAAATTCCCAACATCGTGCTGTCGACCGCGCATGCCGCGAAATTTCCCGACGCGGTGGAGGCGGCCTGCGGTGTGCGGCCGGAACTGCCGGTCTGGCTGGAGGGTTTGATGACCAGGCCCGAGCACATCGAAGTCGTCAAGAACGATCAGGTTGAAGTCGCGCGGTTCGTCAAGTCGGTCAGCCGTGCCGCGAAGCAAGGAGTTTCCGGATGAGCGTCGATGTTACCAGGCTTCCCTCCGGCCTTACCGTCATCACCGATACGATGCCGCATCTGGAGACCGCGGCGCTCGGGGTGTGGGCCGGCGTCGGCGGCCGTGACGAAAAGCCTGACGAGCACGGCATCTCGCATCTGCTCGAACACATGGCCTTCAAGGGCACCACGCGGCGCTCGTCGCGGGAAATCGTCGAGGAAATCGAGGCGGTCGGCGGCGATCTCAACGCCGGTACCTCGACGGAGACCACAGCGTATTATGCGCGCGTCATGAAGGCCGATGTTCCGCTGGCGCTCGACGTGCTCTCGGACATTCTCGCCAACCCATCCTTCGTGCCGGATGAACTGGAGCGCGAGAAGGGCGTGATCGTTCAGGAGATCGGCGCGGCGCAGGATACGCCCGACGACGTCGTGTTCGAGCATCTCAACGAGCTGTGTTACCCGGATCAGCCGATGGGACGTTCGTTGCTGGGGACGGCAAAGACCTTGAAATCCTTCAACCGCGATATGCTGCGGGGCTACCTTTCGACGCATTATCGCGGTCCCGACATGGTGGTCGCGGCCGCCGGCGCGGTCGATCACAAGCGGGTGGTCGAGGAAGTGGCGGAGCGATTTTCGAGCTTCGACGGCGCACCCGCGCCAAAGCCGCAAGCCGCGATGTTCGGCAAGGGCGGCTCCCGCGTGGTGCATCGCGAGCTCGAGCAGGCGCATCTGACGCTGGCGCTCGAGGGGGTGCCGCAAACCGATCTGTCGCTGTTCTCCTTGCAGGCGTTTACCAACACGCTCGGCGGCGGGATGTCGTCGCGGCTGTTCCAGGAAGTGCGCGAAAAGCGCGGGCTGTGCTATTCGATCTACGCCTTCCACGCGCCCTATGCCGATACCGGTTTCTTCGGACTCTACACCGGCACCGACCCGGGCGATGCGCCCGAGATGATGGAAGTGATCGTCGACGTCGTCAACGATGCCGTCGAGACATTGACCGAGGCCGAGATTGCGCGCGCCAAGGCGCAGATGAAGGCGGGGCTGCTGATGGCGCTCGAGAGTTGCAGCTCCCGCGCCGAACAGCTGGCGCGCCATGTGCTGGCCTACGGGCGCCCTCTGACGGTGGAAGAACTGGTGACCAGGATCGATGCCGTGAGCGTGGAATCGACCCGGAACGCCGGGCGGGGCCTGTTATCGCGCAGCCGCCCGGCGGTCGTAGCCCTTGGCAGCGGAAGGGGGCTGGACACGGCGGTTGCTTTTGCGGAAGGATTGACCAGATCGAAGGCCAAGGCGCGCCTTCATTGAAGGCCGGTGCGCGGCGATCAGTTTCGGGCATCGGGGGAGTTTCAGGCATGGCCCTGTTTCGTTTGCCGTCGAGCGGACCGGCCGCACTTGCTCCGCGTGGCCATGGTCTCTTGCTGCGCGCGCCACAGATGTCCGATTTCCTGCAATGGGCGCATTTGCGCGAGACCAGCCGAAACTACCTGACGCCGTGGGAGCCGATCTGGCCGTCCGACGACCTGACGCGCTCGGGCTTCCGCCGGCGGTTGCGCCGCTATGCGGAAGATATCGCGGCCGACAGATCGTACCCGTTCCTCGTATTCCGGGAGTCCGATGGTGCGATGATCGGCGGGATCACGCTGGCGAATGTCCGCCGCGGCATCGTGCAGGCCGGCACGATCGGGTACTGGGTCGGCCAGCCCCACGCGCATCGCGGCTACATGACGGCGGGGCTGCGTGTGCTGCTGCCGTCGCTGTTCGGCGAGCTCAATCTGCATCGCGTTGAAGCCGCCTGCATTCCCTCCAACGCGCCGTCGATCCGGGTGCTGGAAAAGTGCGGCTTCACCCGCGAGGGCCTGGCACGGCGCTATCTCTGCATCAATGGGGTCTGGCAGGACCACCTGCTGTTTGGCCTGCTGCACGAGGATTTCCGGGGTTAACCCTCGGTTTCAAGATTGTGACACGCGCCTTGGGTTTGCCGCCATTGCGCTGCTATAACGCAGCGGCGCGCTTCGACAGCGCGCCAATGAGCGGGCTGTTTCTCTCGGGGGATGTCTGGATAATGCGTCATAGGCTGATCGGGCAGGCGACAGGTGCCGGTCGGGCGGGCCGTTGGCGCGTCGCGTTCGCACTTGCCGCCGCGGGCGCCCTGCTGTCGGGGTGCGGCGGAGCCAGCAACATGTTCACCCCCTCGCCTGATTCCGATTCCACCATCCCCACGATCGGCGACAGGTTCAACCAGCTGTTCGGCTCGAAGTCGCAGGCCGTCGGCGAGGCGCCGCCGGCGGCCGATGGCGCTGAGGTGGATTGTCCTGTCGTGAAGATTCGCGCCGGAGCCTCCACCTATGCGGTGGCGGTGCCCGGCAAACAGCCTGTCGGAAGCGATCTACGCTATCAGGCGACCATCACGCGGACCGCGCGCGACTGTAGGAGATCCAGTGGCCAGATCATCGCCCGGATCGGCATTCAGGGCCGCGTCATCGCGGGCCCCGCGGGAAGTCCGGCGGCGGTCGAAATCCCGCTCCGTGTCGCCGTGGTGCGGTCAGGCATCCATGAGCAGGTGATGGCCACCAAGGTCTACCGGACCACGGTGGCGATGACGGAGGACGCTAGCGTGCCGTTCAGCCTGGTGGGGGAGGACCTGGCCTATTCGATGCCATCAGGCGCCACCAGCGAATCCTACGTCTTCTATATCGGCTTCGATCCGCAGGCGGTGACGCCGGAGCCGAAAGCGGCGCGGCGGAAGTAGGACGCGGCTACTGGATGCCCCGCTGGAGCCTGTCATCGGGCTCGCCGAAGGCGAGACCCGGTGGCGGGGCATGACGGAGGTCAATTATCAGTTCAGCTTTTCGCGAACTTCGGTAATGCCCTTGGCCAGCAGATCTTCGGCGACCGGACCCTTGACGGTCTGCGACAGGATGGTGGAAGCCGCCGTCACGGCCGCGTTGGCCGCGGCCGCGCGCACATCGGCCAGCGCCTGCGCTTCGGCCAGCGCGATCTTGCTCTCGGCGGTCTTGGTGCGCCGCGCAACAAAATCTTCCATCTTGGTCTTGGCTTCGGACGCGATGCGCTCGGCCTCGGCCTTCGCAGAAGCGATAATGTCCTGGGCCTCGCGTTCCGCGGTCGCGCGGCGCGCTCTATATTCCGCCAGCAATTTCGCGGCCTCGTCCTTGAGGCGGCGGGCGTCGTCGAGTTCGGCCTTGATGCGGTCGCTGCGATGATCGAGCGTCGTCAGCACCGTGCGGTGGATGCCGAAATAGGCGAACACGCCCATCAGGATGACGAAGGCTACGGCGACCCAGAATTCCGGTTCGGCGAACATCAGGCTTACCCCTTCAAGGACGCGTCAACGGCGCGGTCCACCGACGTGCCGTCGGGCACCACGCCGGTGAGCCGCTGCACGATGGCGGCGGCCGCATCCGCGGCAATGCCGCGCACGTTGCTCATCGCCGTCTCGCGCGTCGATGCGATGGTTTTTTCAGCGTCGGCCAGCTTGAGTGATAGCCGTTCTTCCAGCGTCTTGCGCTCGGCCTCGGACGCCGCGCTCAGCTTTTCGCGGGTCTCGGCGCCGATCGCCTGCGCGCGGGAACGAGCCGCCGCCAGCTCGCTTTCATAGGCCTTCAGCGCGCTGTCGGACTCGTCCTTCAGCTTTTGCGCGGCGGCCAGATCGCCTTCGATCGCATTCTGACGGTCGTCGATCGTCTTGCCGACACGCGGCAGGGCGATACGCGAGACGATCAGATACAGCGCGACAAACGCGATCAGCAGCGACACCAACTGAGAAGCAAAGGTGTCCTTCTGGAACGGCGGAAAGGGGGCCTTGTGGCCGCCCTCTGCCTCGGTGTGGGCTGCCGCGCCCTTGGCGTCGCCATGACTTTCAGCCACGGGCTTCTCCTGTTCGGCCAATCGAGATTCGACCCGGGAATCTCATTGGCCAGATCGGTGATGGATCAGAGCGCAAACAGCAGCAGGAGCGCGATCAGCAGCGAGAAGATGCCGAGCGCTTCGGTCACGGCGAAACCGAAAATCAGGTTGCCGAACTGGCCCTGCGCGGCCGACGGATTGCGCACCGCGGCGGCAAGATAGTTGCCGAAGATGATGCCCACGCCTGCGCCGGCGCCACCCATGCCAATGCAGGCAATACCAGCGCCAATGTACTTCGCGGCAATCGGATCCATGAAACGAACTCCTTCTTGAGGTTTGGTAGTGAGGCCGGATCAGTGGCCCGGATGGATAGCATCGTTGATGTAGATGCAGGTGAGGATGGTGAAGACGTAGGCCTGAAGAAAAGCGACCAGCAGTTCGAGCGCGGTCAGCGCGACGGTCAGGCCGAGTGGCAATACCGCGCCGGCCCAGCCGGCGATGCCAAACGCGCCCAGCATGGTGACGAAGCTTGCGAACACTTTCAGCGTGATGTGGCCGGCCAGCATGTTGGCGAACAGGCGCACGCTGTGCGAGATCGGCCGCGACAGGAACGAGATGATCTCGATCAGCACCACCAGCGGCAGAATGGCGAGCGGGATGCCCGAGGGCACGAACAATTTGAAGAATTTCAGGCCGTTCTTGTAGAAGCCGTACACCAGCACGGTGAAGAACACCAACAGCGCCAGCGACGCCGTGACGATGATGTGGCTTGAAATCGTGAACGTGTAGGGGATGATCCCGATCATGTTCGAAACACAGATGAACATGAACAGCGAGAACACCAGCGGGAAGAACTTCATGCCTTCCGCGCCGGCGCTGCTTCGGATCGTGTTCGCCACGAATTCATAGCTGATTTCGGCGATCGACTGGAAACGGCCCGGGACCAGTTGCCGGCCGGCCCCGATCATCAGCAGCGAAATCAGCGCCACCGAACCGAACATGTAGGCCGACGAATTGGTGAAGGCGATCTCCTGATTGCCGATGTGGCCAATCGTGAAGATCTTGTCGATGTTGAACTGGTGGATCGGATCGATCATCCGCGCGGCATCTCTAGGGTACCGCCGGCCACGCCGGCGTTCTGCAATCAAATCGTCCGGCTTTTCCTTAACGGCCGGTTCTGTCCGGAGCAACACCCGCCGATCTGATCACGTTCAGCACGCCGGCGGCGAAGCCGAGCAGGAAGAACACGATGAGCCCGAAGGGTGATGTCGACAGCAAACGGTCGAAACCCCAGCCAATCAGCGCTCCGACGACAACGCCGGCGACCAACTCCGAAGAAAGCCGGAAACCGCGTGCCATCGCCGAGGCTCTGGCGGCGCCGTCTCCACTTCCAACCCCGGGTTGGTCAGTCCTGATTTTTCGGCTATCCCGAATTTCGGACAACCGGTGATCCAGACTTCCGAGCCTTGCGGAAAGCGCAGCCTCGTCGGAGGACGATTTGTTGCCGCTTCCATCTTCGCCGTCTTTCGTGCCTTGCGCCATGCTGCGGAGACCCGAAACGATGCTGCGATGGATGGAAACTACGCCCCGTCACCCTCAAAAGCCGCGCGGACCATACTGACCGCACTTAATCAAGTCAAGATTGCGTCACAAGCATCTAGTTCATTGATTTACCTTGATTTTTTCGAATAGCCGCAAGTCGGCTGTGGAGCAATCGCCGCACTGCAAAAAGCTGGATGCGCAATCGGCAAACTTTCGCTGCTGACCAGCCATTCCGGGGTGTTGCAGCCGGCAGTGTCCAAACATCTGGCCGTCCTTAAGCTTGCGGGTCTCGTACGCGACCGGCGCGAGGGACGTCAAACCCACTACAGCGTTGCAACGTGCTGGCGGGTCTGTTGGGATGGCCTTCGATTGCCAGATTTTCCCGGGAGACCGCATGCCGCGTCAGATCGACTATTATTTCTCGCTTCAATCGCCGTGGGCCTATATCGGGCACAAATTGTTCCGGGAAGTCGTCAGCACCTATGATCTCAACGTCAATCACAAGCCCGTGGTGCTGGTGGATCTGTTTTCGGAAACCGGCGGGCTGCCGTTGCTGAAGCGTCATCCGGTGCGGCAGCGTTATCGCATGGTTGAACTGCAGCGCTGGCGCGACAAGCGCGGTCTGTCATTCCATCTTCAGCCGGCCAACTGGCCCTTCAACGCGCGGCTCGCCGATGGGCTCGTGGTCGCGGCGATCGAGGCCGGCCACGATCCCGATCCTTTCCTGCGCCGGGCCTTTGCAGGCGTCTGGGAAGATGAGCTCAATCTGGCGGATCCCGCGACCCTGATCAAACTGGCCGACGATTCCGGGCTTCCCGGCAAGCAGCTGGTGGAGCGTTCGGGAACCGATGAGATCGGCAAGATTTACGAGCAGAACCGCCAGGACGCGCTGGCCGCCGACGTCTTCGGTTCGCCGGCTTATGTGCTGGACGGCGAGGTATTCTGGGGACAGGATCGGATCGAATTGCTCGTGGACGCGTTGAAATCCGGTCGCGGGCCCTATCGTTCGCAAGTTTAGGATCAGAGGCGGGATCAGCATAAGGAAGCCCGGTCGACGCTTGATGCGGAGCACACCATGAGCACAGCGACATCGCCCTTGAGATTCACCATCGCCGTCGCGGCGTTGATCCTTGGCGGAACGGGCGGTGTTGCGGCGCAATCGATGCCCGACGGCGAGAACGGGCGCTATGTGCTGTCGCCCGTTGCAGATGGCGTGATCAGACTGGATACCCGCACCGGCGCCATTTCGACCTGCAGCAATACGGGTGCGGGCTGGGCCTGCTATGCCGTGCCCGACGAACGCGCGGCGCTTGATGCGGAAATTGGCCGGCTGCAGGCGGAGAATGAAAGATCCAAAACAGAGCTGGAGAAGCTCAAGGCCGAATTGGCGGCACGCGAACCCACCGTCTCCGGCAAGATCGATGAACCGCTGCCGAAGACGGACTCGCTCAAGAAGGCCGAGCCGAAAGTGGCCGAGGGTGAGCGCAAGATCGAAATTCCATTGCCGAGCGACCGCGACATGGATCGCGTGATGTCTTTTCTCGAGCAGGCGTGGCGGCGGCTGGTCGAGATGGCCAATCGGATGCAGAAAGACGTCAGCGGCAAGATTTGACGGGCCGTACTCCCTCTGCGTGTCGTCCCTGCGAAAGCAGGGACCCAGAACCACCGCTGTTGGTTGTTCGTAAGGGTATCAATTCCGACCGCCTGAAATCGAGAAGCCGCGGCGTATGGGTCCCTGCTTTCGCAGGGACGACGGAGAGACAGAGTTCATGACTTCATCAAAATCGTTCTCGCGTTCTCCGCTATCCACCGTCAGCGCAAACGCCATCGTAAGCTCACTGCTGGAGGTTCAAACTTCCGGACCCGGCTTCGTCGATTTGACCGCCGAGATCGCCAGGTTTGCGAGGGACGCCGGTGCAATCGAGGGCATGGTGACGCTCTTCATCCGCCATACCTCGGCGTCCCTCACGATCCAGGAAAACGCCGATCCATCGGTGCTCGGGGATTTGACAACGGCGCTCGACCGGCTGGCGCCGGAGAACGCCGGATGGAGCCACGATACCGAAGGGCCCGATGACATGCCCGCTCATGTCAAGACCATGCTGACGACGACCTCGTTGCAAGTCCCGGTCATGAAGGGCGAACTCATGCTGGGAACGTGGCAGGCGATTTACCTGATCGAGCATCGTCTGCGCCCGCATCGCCGCGAGATCGTGCTGCAGTTTATCGGGGCGAGCGCATGATCCGCCAAAGTGTGAGCGGTTTGGCGACAAGATCATGCGCCATTCAATGCATTCTGAAAGCAAAGCCGGCCGCGGAGCATTCCGCGGCCGGTTTGTTGCGTACATCTTGCCCGGCGGCAGTCGCCGCCCGCAAAACTGTTAGTTCGTCTTGATATCGACGTGATAGGTTTCCGGCAGGAAGAAGAAGCCCACCACCGCGGTGATCGATGCGAAGATGATCGGATACCAAAGACCCGCGTAGATATCGCCGGTCGAGGCCACGATCGCGAACGAGGTTGCGGGCAACAATCCGCCGAACCAGCCGTTGCCGATGTGATAGGGCAACGACAAAGAGGTGTAGCGGATCTTGGTCGGGAACAGTTCGACCAGCATCGCCGCGATCGGCCCGTACACCATGGTGACGAAGATCACCAGGATGAACAGCAGTCCGATAATCGCCGCAACCTGCGGGCGGAAGATGTCGAACGGATTCGACATCTTCACGATACCCGGATCGCCCGCCTTGGGGTAACCCGCCGCGGCGACGGCCGCAGCGACAGCCGGGTTACCGGCTTTCGCGTCCGTGTACGGTACCTCCTTGCCATTCACCATCACCTTCACCCCGGAGCCCGCGGGTCCATAAGTGGTCGAATACTTGACCGAGGACTGGGCGAGGAAGGCGCGGGCGGTGTCGCACGGCGCGCTGAACACGCGGGTGCCGACCGGGTTGAACAGATCGCCGCAACCTTTCGGATCTGCGACGACTTCGACCTTGGTCGCTTCGATGGCCTTTTCCAGCGCCGGATTGGCGTTGCTCGAGATCATCCGGAAGATCGGGAAGAAGGTCAGCGCCGCGATCAGGCAGCCGGCCAGAATGATCGGCTTGCGGCCGATCTTGTCCGACAGCGCGCCGAACACGACGAAGAAGCCGGTGCCGAATACCAGCGACCATGCGATCAGAAGGTTGGCGGTATAGCCATCGACCTTCAGGATCGATTGCAGGAAGAACAGCGCGTAGAACTGGCCGGTATACCAGACCACGCCCTGACCCATGGTGCCGCCGATCAGCGCGAGTATGACGATCTTGGCATTGCTCCAGTTGGCGAAGGCTTCGGTCAGCGGGGCCTTCGAGCCTTTGCCCTCGTCCTTCATCTTCTGGAATATCGGCGACTCGTTGAGGCGCAAGCGGATCCAGACCGAGATCGCCAGCAGGGCTATCGACACCAGGAACGGAACGCGCCAGCCCCAGGCGGCGAAGTCGGTTTCACCGATTGCCGTACGGGTGAACAGGATCACCAGCAGCGACAGGAACAGGCCGAGCGTCGCGGTGGTCTGAATGAACGAGGTGTAGTAGCCGCGTTTGCCCTGCGGCGAATGCTCGGCCACATAGGTGGCGGCTCCGCCATACTCGCCGCCGAGCGCCAGACCTTGCGCCAGACGCAGGCCGATCAGAATAACCGGCGCGGCAAAGCCGATCGTCGCCGCGTTGGGCAACAGGCCGACGATGAAGGTCGACAGACCCATGATCAGGATGGTGACGAGGAAGGTGTATTTGCGTCCGACGATGTCGCCGATGCGCCCGAACACGATGGCGCCGAAAGGGCGCACCAGGAAGCCGGCGGCGAAGGCAAGCAGCGCGAAGATATCGCGCGTCGCAGGCGGATAGGCCGAGAAGAATTGCGCGCCGATGATGCTGGCGAGCGATCCGTAAAGATAAAAGTCATACCATTCGAAAACGGTGCCGAGCGATGAAGCCAGAATGACGAAACGTTCGTCCCTCGTCATTCCTCCTGTTCTGGCCGATGTTGCAGTCAATGTGGACATTTTGGATCGCTCCCCGAAATCGTTGATGCACGGCTTGCCCCACGCGCCGAACTTAGCCGGATTAAGCTGAAGGGCCTTGCGTCACGGTAACATCGCCGTGAAACCTCTCCCAATAAGACTTTTGGCCCGCCGCACCGAAAGGTCCGCGCACGCTTCACATTCCGGGGTACCAGATCACCTGCGGGCTTTTGCCCTATTGCGGCGCACAAAGGGGATGCGAATTAACCGGTATTCCGCATGGCGATATTGTACGCTTGCATGCGGTCGTCCGCCGGGGGACAATTCCACCGAGCAAACGGCTCTGAAAGCCTCCGCGAGGCGCTCACGGGTTCGGCCTCAACCCTCTGGCCAAGAAATAGATGACTGCCGCTGCCAGCACCCACCTCGTGATTGCCGATGACCATCCGCTGTTCCGCGACGCCTTGCGGCAGGCGGTCGCGAGCGTCGTGACGTCGGCGAAGATTGACGAGGCGGGATCTTTTGAGGAGCTGACCGCGCTGCTCGAGCAGGATTCCGATGTCGATCTGGTCCTGCTCGACCTGACGATGCCCGGAATCTCCGGCTTCTCCGGTCTGATTTATCTGCGCGCACAATATCCCGCCATTCCCGTCGTGATCGTGTCCGCCAGCGACGATGGTGGCACCATCCGAAGGTCGCTGGATTTCGGCGCTTCCGGCTTCATTCCGAAGCGCTTCGGTGTCGACACGCTGCGCGACGCGATCATGAAGGTCATGGATGGCGACGTCTGGATACCGCCGGACACCGACCTGTCATCCGCCGCGGATCCGGATATGGCGCGCCTGCGCGATCGGCTGGTGACGCTGACCCCGCAGCAGGTGCGGGTGCTGATGATGCTGTCGGAAGGCCTGCTCAACAAGCAGATCGCCTACGAGCTCGGCGTGTCGGAGGCGACGATCAAGGCGCATGTGTCGGCGATCCTGCAAAAGCTCGGCGTCGAGAGCCGCACCCAGGCCGTGATCGCCGCGGCGAAAATCGCCGGCGGCCAGTGGCGGCCAAACGCGTGACTATTTGGCCGCTAGCGAACCTCTAAGCCCCGCCTGCTCCACGGCCTTTGCCAAGAGTCCATTTGATTGCGCTTCCTCGACGAAGCGACGCACATACGCCATTGCGCTCTCGCGACCTTTGGGAATAGCGACCGCGACGTGCTCTTCGCCCCATCGGCCATCCAGGACCCGCGCCCCTGGCATCTGGTCGGACATCTCAAACAGAGTAGGTTTGTTGGTCGCGAACGCATCCAGCTCGCGACCCTCGAGCATCTGGATCGCGGATTTCAGGTTCGGTGCCGGCACCACCGTCACGTTTGCCAGGAGTTTCGGAAGGGTACGCTCTGACGTGCTGCCTTGAGTAACGCCTATCCGCATGCCGGGCCTGTCCACGTCCAAAGCCGTGGCGATCGGAGAAGCGGCGGACACCAGATATCCGAGCTCAAGCGAAAGCAGTGTCTGGCTGAATGCGACATCGCGTGCTCGTGACGGCGTAGCGTTGCTTACCGTGAAATCCACGTCGCCGGCCTTCATTCCATCGAGCACATCCACAATTCGCTGATAATTCACCTGCTCGAACGGGACATCGAGGCGCCTCGCCAACTCCTTGCCGAAATCGAAACTCAGGCCGTGGGTTTCGCCGGTGTTGATCTGGCGAACCATCGAGATAGGGCTGCCCGGGTAAACACCGACGCGCAGCCTGCCCGTAGGCGCCAGCACGTTGCGCTCGTCCTGGGCTGATACTCCGCCCGACGTTATGGCAGTGATGGCCATTGCAATCATCGCGCCGGCGAGAAGCCGATCAATCTCCATAGCGTTCCCCCGTTTGGAAGTTGCGGCAAGGCCCGTTTGCCGGAAACTACGCTTGCCACTATTCCGCCGCCACCATCTGCTGGGTGCGCCACTGACCCAATAAGGCCCGCAACGATGCCGGCTTGACCGGCTTGTTGAGCACCGCGACGTTCTCTTCCCGCGCCGCGGCGCGCACATGCGGACTGCGGTCCGCGGTGATCAGGATAGCCGGAATGGCCTCGCCGAACCGGCGGCGAATCTCCCGGATCGCGGCGATGCCGTTGCCGCGATCGAGATGATAATCGACCAGCAGGCCGGTAACCCGCCTGCCCGCGGCCTCGATTGCGTCAATGGCGGCTTCGGGATCGGTCACCGCGATCACCTCGGCGTTCCAGCCGGTCAGCAGCGTTTTCATGCCGTCGAGGATCGCGGCGTCGTTTTCGATGCAAACGATCAGGGAGCCGCTCATCGGCGTTTTCGAAAGCGGCGTGGCGCTGGTGACGGCCGTGGTGTGATTGATGACCTTGGCGGTCGGCACCGTCACCGAAAAGAACGAGCCGCCGCTGGCAATGGCGTCGAGCGCAATGCCGTGGTTGAGGACGCGGGCAAGCCGCTCGACGATCGACAGCCCCAGCCCAAGGCCGCGCGCAATCCGCGCGCCCTGCTCGAGCCGGTGAAATTCCTTGAAGATCTCGCCGCGCTTGAGAACCGGAATGCCGACGCCGGTGTCGTAGATGCCGATCTGCAGCGATTGGCCGTGGCGCCGGCAGCCGACCAGCACGCGCCCGCGCGGGGTATATTTGATGGCGTTGGAGATCAGGTTCTGCAACAGCCGCCGCAGCAGCAGACGATCGGATTCGACCGGCAGCGAGCAGGGCACAAATGTCAGCTTCAACCCCTTGGCCCGCGCGATCGGCGCAAATTCGATCTCCAGCGAACGCATCAGATCGCCGATCTTGAAACCCGTGATCGACGTCGTCATGGCGCCGGCGTCGAGCCGGGAAATATCCAGCAGCGCGCCTAGAATCTCTTCGATCGCTTCCAGCGAATTGTCGATGTTTTCGACCAGGCGCGAATCCTCGCCGCCGTTCTGGCGCTCGACGAGGCTCGTCACATAGAGCCGCGCCGCGTTCAGCGGTTGAAGGATGTCGTGGCTCGCCGCGGCCAGGAAGCGCGTCTTCGAGATGTTGGCATCCTCGGCGGTGCTCTTGGCCAGCGCCAGTTCCGAATTCAGGCGCGTCAGCTCCTCGGTCCGGTCGCGCACGCGCTTTTCCAGGGTTGCGTTGGCGCGCTCCAGCGCTTCGGCGGCCTCAAAGGAGGGGGTGACGTCGGAAAAGGTGATGACGAGCCCGCCGCCCGGCATCCGGTTGGAGCGCACCTCGATCACCATATGCCGATCCGGCAGCCGCTCCAGATAAGGCTCGCCTTCGGTGGTGTAGGCAGCCAGCCGCTTCTCCATCAGCGATTCATCGTCGCCGAAGCCGGAGGGACTGATGGCCGTCATGAATTCAAGAATTTCCCTCAGGGGAATCCCGATCTGGACGAGATGCGGCGGCAGCCCCAGGACTTCGCCGAATTGCCGGTTGGAACAGATCAGCTGCAGATCCGCGTCGAACACCGCGATGCCCTGCCGCACATGGTTCAGCGCGGTCTGCAATATCTCGCGGTTGAAATGAAGCGCGGCGTGGGAGTCGTCGAGCAGTTTCAGGGCGGCCTTGGCGGAGACGGTGCGCTTGCGCAGCAACAGCGACATCACCAGACGCGAAGACGCAGCGCCGATCGAGGATGCGATCAGATGTTCCGCGTGCTGCAGCAATTCGAAGTCCGCCGCCGCCGCCGGGTCGAGACGGGTGTCGTGGGTGACGGCAAAGGCTTCGAACGCATGGCGGGCGCGGTCGGGGCCCAGATATTGCGCGACCGTGCTCTGAATGTCCTGCACCGTCACCGTGGTGCGCCAGCGCCGGAACGTCGGGGTCATCGGCGACAGCGCGTTGGGCACAAACAAATCCGCCTGTATTCGCTCGATCGAGGATGGCTGTCGCGCAAGCGACAGCACGATGTAGGTCAACAGGTTGAGCGACAGCGACCAAAGCACGCCGTGCAGAAGCGATGGCAAATCGGCGCCGAGCAGCGCTTGCGGGCGCAGCGCCTCGATGCCGAAGGGACCGTGCTGCAGCAATTCCAGTCCGGCGGTCGAGCCGTCCAGGAAGCTCGGCAGAAACAATGTATAAAGCCATACGGCAAAGCCGACCAGCATGCCCCCCATGGCGCCTCGCGCGGTCGCGCGCTGCCAGAACAGGCCGCCGAAGAACGCCGGCGCAAGCTGCGCGATGGCCGCGAAGGACAACAGGCCGATCGCGACCAATTGCGCATTGCCCAACGCGCGATAGTAGAAATACGCCATCGCCATGATCGCGAAGATCGCGAAACGGCGAACCCCGAGCAGGAAGCCGCCGAAATCCTTGTGGCCGGCGCGGGACTCGCGCCCGCGCTGCAGCACCAGCGGCATGACGATATCGTTCGAGACCATGACCGAAAGCGCGACGCATTCCACGATCACCATCGCGGTTGCGGCCGACAGCCCTCCGACAAAGACGCCGATGCTGAGCAATGGCGCATTTCCCTCCATCGGCAACGCCAGCACATACATGTCGCTGTCGACGGCGCCGAATGGAAAGGTCACGAGCCCGGCGAGCGCGATCGGAATCACGAACAGGTTGATTGCCACCAGATACAGCGGGAACAGCCAGCGCGCGCGGCCCACTTCGGCGTCGCTGGAATTCTCGACCACGCTGACGTGGAACTGGCGCGGCAGCAGCATGATTGCGCAAAACGACAACAGCACCATGGTGAGGAAATTGCCAATCGACGGCACGTAGTCGATGGCGCGTACCGCTTCCGGTGTTTTCATCGCGCTCTCGACCAGTTCGACGGGTGTGAACATCCAGAACGTGACGAATGCGCCGGCGGCGATAAAGGCGACCAGTTTGACGATGGACTCGGTAGCAACCGCCAGCATCAGGCCATGCTGGTGTTCGGTCGCGTCGGCCTGGCGGGTTCCGAAGAGCACCGCGAACGCCGCCATCGCCAGCGTGGCGGTGAGCGCGATGTCGCCGATGATCGGAATTGAGGAGATGGCCTGGTCTTCGCTCAGGATCGTTTCAAGCGACGAGGCCACGGCCTTGAGCTGGAGGGCGATGTAGGGAACCGACCCGATGATCGCGATCAGGGCGACGGTCGCGGCCACCGCCTGGCTCTTGCCGTAGCGCGCGGCAATGAAATCGGCGATCGAGGTGATGTTTTGTGATTTTGCCAGCTGGATCACGCGGCGCAGCAGCGGCGTGCAGAGCGCGACCATCAGGATCGGGCCGATATAGATCGCAAGAAAATCCACGCTGGTGCGGGTGGCGAACCCGACCGAGCCGAAGAACGTCCAGGAGGTGCAATAGATCGCCAGCGACAGGGGATAGATCAGCGCGCTGGCGCGGCCGCGCTGCGCCGGCGACAGGCGGTCGCCGTAGCTGGCAACGAAAAACAGGAACCCGATGTAGCCGAAGGCGGCTGCGATCACGCCCCAGTCGTGCAGCATCGCTGCTTACTCCCTGGATCATGATCCGATTGGATTGAATCGGATCATGATCTCATCTTCTTGTTTTGAGCATGATCTCTTCGGAAAACCGGTTTCCACTTTTCCGGATCATGCTCCGATTTCGGCGTGCGCCTGGTTCCGCGCCACCGCAAACGACTGTCGTCCTGGGGAAAAAGTATAGCCGGATTGGACCGGCAAAGCACGATGCGTCAGCGGCCGAAAGCCGGGATTTAGCCTCGGGTCGGCAGGTTAACGTTATTCAGCCGCCAGCGATTTCCGGTGCAACGGCAGACCGAGCCGTTCCCACACCTGCAACAAGGCTTCCGCGAGCCGATCAATCAGCATGTCGTCGTGATAGGGCGATGGCGTGATGCGCAGCCGCTCGCTGCCTTTGGCCACCGTCGGGTAGTTGATCGGCTGGATGTAGATGCCGTGCTCTTCCAGGAGAATATCGCAGGCCCGCTTGCATTTTTCGGGATCGCCGACGAACAGCGGCACGATATGGGTGTCGCTCGACATCACCGGCAGCCCCGCGGCGGTCAGGATCGCCTTGACGCGGGCGGCGCGATCCTGGTGGCGCTCGCGTTCCCAGTTCGAGGTCTTGAGGTGCCGGATCGCAGCGGTCGCAGCCGAACAGATCGCGGGCGGCAGCGCGGTGGTGAAGATAAAGCCGGGTGCGTAGGAACGGACGGCGTCGATCATCTCGGACGTTCCGGCGATGTAGCCGCCGAGACAGCCGAAGGCCTTGGCGAGCGTGCCTTCCAGAATATCGATGCGGTGCATGACGCCGTCGCGCTCGGCAATGCCGCCGCCGCGCGGGCCATACATGCCGACGGCATGAACCTCGTCGACATAGGTCATCGCGCCATAGCGTTCGGCGAGATCGCAGATCTTCGCCAGCGGCGCGATATCGCCGTCCATCGAATAAAGGCTCTCGCAGGCGATCAGCTTAGGTCGATCGGGGCCCGCGGCGCGCAGCAATTCTTCGAGATGCGCCATGTCGCTGTGGCGGAACACCTGGCGCTCGCAGCCGGCCTGGCGGATGCCCTCGATCATCGAATTGTGGTTGAGCGCGTCCGACAGGATCAGGCAATTCGGAATCAGCTTGGCGATGGTCGCAATGCCGGTCTGGTTGGAAACATAACCCGAGGTGAACAGCAACGCGGCTTCCTTGCCATGCAGATCGGCCAGCTCCTGCTCGAGCTGCACGAGCGGGTGATGGGTGCCTGCGATGTTGCGGGTACCGCCGGCGCCGGTGCCAACCCTGGTGGCGGTCTCGACCATGGCGCCGACGACCTTCGGGTGCTGTCCCATCCCGAGATAGTCGTTGGAGCACCAGATCACGACGTTGCGCGGCCCCTTCGGGGAATGCCACACCGCGTGCGGAAACCGGCCCGCGATGCGTTCAAGATCGGCGAAAACCCGGTAACGCCGCTCGTCATGCAGGCGGTTGAGGGCGGTACTGAAGAATTGGCTGTAATCCATCGAAAAAGATCCGGAACGGAGCGTGGGGCCGAAGCAGCTTGAGCCTTTTTAGAGCGTTTCTACGATTAATGTCGAGCGGGAATTGGGGCGTTGATCCGGATCAAGTCTTGGTGCGCGCCTCGGGCAATCCGCAGTCGCATTTTTCCAGTGTTTTCAGAAAAAATCGGGCGTCCGCAAGCGCCCGCACGCCGTCGTCCTCCTCAGGTGCCCGCAGCTTTTCGACCGCCCTGCATTTGACAGGGACAGTGCATTCGCCAGCGGCGGCCCCTTTCGGCGGGGTCGGGACCACAGGCCGGCTGGTCGGTGAGATCCAATTGGATTAAATCCCCGGCTGGAACGCGCCAACGCCTTCCTCACAAAGATTCTGAATCGTTGACCGTCAGCCCGGCAAGGCCCTGCGGGAGCCGCGGTTTGAGGCGCGGATCGAAACTCGAGTCCGGTCAACACTGGTGGGTGCTTCTTGTGGTCTCGGCCGTCTTGCTGGCGGCCCGTGGCCTGTCCTACGATCTTGTCCGGAAACCAGCACGGCGTGGCGGTGGCAGACCGCGCCGGCAAACAAGAGCCATGGAGGAAATTATCATGACCACGCGCCGTCATTTTCTGAAGGCCGGCACCGCTGCCGCTGCCACCGGCATCGTCTTTTGCGGCTGCGGTCTCCTGCATGGCGCGCACGCCCAGCAGCCCGCGCGCCAGAAATTGCCCGTCATGGTCAACGGAAAACGAGTCAAGACGATCGACGTGCACGCGCATTGCCATTTCCGCGAAGCGGGTGCGCTGCTTGGCGCCGAAGGCGAGAAGATCCAGATTACGCCGATCAACGGGGCGGCCGAGACCTACATCGACATCACTCAGCGGCTCGCGGCCATGGACGCGCAGGCTGTCGACATGGAGATCCTTTCGATCAATCCCTTCTGGTATGGCCGCGACCGCGATCTCGCCGCGCAGATCGTGAAGATCCAGAACGAAAAGCTCGCCGAGTTCTGCGCCTCAAAGCCGGACCGTTTCGCAGCCTTCGCCTCGCTCACCTTGCAGGCGCCCGCTCTCGCCGTGCAGGAGTTAGAGACCGCAGTTAAGAAGCAAGGCTTGAAGGGAGCCGCGATCGGCGGCTCGGTGAGCGGCGTGGATTTCTCCGACCCGAAATTTCATCCCGTTTGGGCCAAGGCGGAAGAGCTTGCCGTGCCCTTGTTCATCCATCCGCAGGGCATGCCCGAACTCAACAAGCGGCTGTCGGGCAATGGCTGGCTCGGCAACACCATCGGCAATCCGCTCGACACCACCATTGCGCTCTCGCACCTCATCTTCGAGGGCACGCTCGATCGCTTTCCCGGGTTGAAAGTGATCGCCGCCCATGGCGGCGGGTACCTGCCGTCCTACGCCGAGCGTTCGGATCATGCCTGCATGGTTGGGCCCAAGGGCTGCAATCCCGACGTGAAACTCAAGAAGGCGCCGACCGAATATCTCAAGCAGATCTATTTCAATTCCCTGGTCTTCTCGCCCGAAGCGATCCGCCATCTGGCGGCCCAGGTCGGCGCCGGCCAGATCGTGCTCGGCAGCGACTATCCCTATCCCTGGCAGCTCAATCCGGTCGACCACATCTTCGCCTCGACATCGCTCGGTGACGACCAGAAGGCCGACATCCTCGGCCGTACCGCGGCGAAGCTGTTCAATTTAGGGACCTAGCGCGTCCCGACGGCGCGCGCCTGATCAGGTCGTCGTGAAGTGAAGCACGCCGTCGGTCTCCTCGACCGTGAGGCGGCCTTCGACCAGCATGTAATTCACATGCGCGATCAGCTCGCCGGCGGCAAATCCCATCTGGTGGGCGTCGAGCACGTGCTTGTGGAACACGACCGGCACCAGTTCCTTGGATGTCTTCGGGGTTTCCCGGCACGCGTCCGCAATCAGCCGGCAGCGCTCCTCGTGGTGATCGGCCAGCTGCTTGATCCGCGTCTTCAACCCGTAGAAGGGGACGCCGTGGCCCGGCATTACGAGCAGGTCGTAGGGCAGGGTGGTCGTGAGGCTCGCCAGCGAGGCCAGATACTCGCCCAGCGAGTTCTGGTCGGGCTCGACCGCCCAGACGCTGACATTGGGTGAGATCTTGCTCAGCACCTGGTCGGCGGACAGAAATAATTTGTCGGCCGCGCAATAGAGCATCACCTGATCCAGCGCGTGGCCGCCACCGGTGATGACCTTGAAGCGCCTTGTGCCGATCGAAATCTCGTCGCCGTGCGAGATGCGGCGATAGGATGGCGGCAGGACCGAAACCCGCGTCAGGTAATCCTGGCCGCGGCTGAGCAATATGTCGGTCAGGTTCTCGTCCATGCCGTGACGGCGGAAGAACAGGCGCTGCGCCATCTTTCGTTCTTCGGTGCCGCGGTTCTGATGATAGACCGACTGCAGATACTCGACCTGCGACATCTGAAGCGGACAGTTGAAGCGCTCGACTACCCATCCCGCGAGGCCGACGTGGTCGGGGTGCGAATGGGTCACGATCAGCCGCGTGATTTTCACGTGCGCCAGCGGGCCTTCGAACAACGCGGTCCAGGCCGCGATCAACTCCTCGTTGCCAAATCCGGAATCCACCATCGCCCAGCCGTCGCCGTCGGCGAGCAGGTAGATATTCACGTGATTGAGCCGGAACGGCAGCTTCAGCCGGACCCACAATACGCCCGGCATCACCTCGACGACCTGGTCCGGGCCGGGATGATTTTCCCAGGGGTAACGCAGTGCCTCCACGGAGGACGGAGCAGTGTCTGCTTTTGAGTGCATCGTCTTGCGTCGTAATTGCCGGTTATTGGCCTCGCCACACTATCGGCGCGGCGCCGGCCGAACACAATCGCCATTTCCGCAAGGCACAGGGTAGGCCGGTTCTGCGGCCGGCAGGATGTTCTGAGCGAATTTCGTGACTTTTTTGCGCGGGACAAAGCAAAAAGGCCGGCGCGAGGCCGGCCTTTTCAGACTCTTTTGATCGGACGCGGATCAGTACTTCGCGACGACCGGGCCACCCCAGTTGAAGCGATAGTTGATACCGGCCTTCAGGACATGGTCGTCGGTGCGGAAATTGCCGAACGGAGCCAGCGCGACCGGCGTGACGAACGAGCTGTTGCCGAAGTTGTAGTACTGATACTCGATCTTGCCCGACCAGTTCTGGGTGAACATGTATTCCAGACCCGCGCCAACCGTGTAGCCATCGCGATGGCCGCCGCTGAACGCGAATGCGGTCGGAACGCCTGCGAGCGTCAGCGTTTCGTTGTTGTCGGAATAGGCATAGCCGCCCTTCACGTAGAGCAGGCCCGGACCCCAGGTGTAGCCGACGCGGCCGGTCACCGAGCCGAGCGCGCGCTGGTCGTTGGTGTAGATGAATCCACCGGGGAAGATGATGCCGTTGTTGTTGCTGCCAAGCCAGCTGTACTGACCTTCGATACCGAGGACCCAATTGGGGGCGAACTGGTAGTCATAGCCAGCCTGCAAACCGCCGAGGAAGCGGCCGTCATTGTTGTTGCCGGTGGTCAGTCCACCGAAATTGTTGTCGCCGCTGAACGCGCCACCGATGTGGCCGCCGATGTAGAAGCCGGTCCAGTTGTAGAGCGGAGCGACGTAAGCCGGAGCCTTGGTGTAGGTGCGGGCAGGAAGATCGGCTGCGAGTGCTGGCACGGTCGCGCCGAGGGCGACGAGGGCCACAGTAGCGAGTAGAAACTTCTTCATTAGTTTGTTCTCCAGAGTGTTTTTGAGTTTTTCAGAGCGGGCGCATTCTGCGTCGTCTATGGCGCGCACTTAGACAGCTTTTGTCTAAAAAGCTGTCACTCTTCGGCCACACCCGGCCACAACCCAACCTATTGGGGAACAACAACTTTCTGTGATTAATGCGGCCTTAATCAAACCTGAAAGAAGCCTTAATTTTAGCCTTTCGCCTATGACGCCGCTGCAACAGCGGGAACTGAAAAACGCCTTGAGTGGATCGCCGCACGACGTGCTTCAACAAGATCGCGGCGACGGCTCTTGCGAAAACTCGTGGTTAAGGAACTGTTCACGTCTGTCTGACAGTTTTGTGATCGATGCTTCGAAATTTTCGAAACCAAATCGATCAAGGCGGACCATGGACATTTCTGGAATTGCTTCTTCTTCCGCGCTTCATGCGGTTTCCGGCGCAAGTACGGGCGCTCCGCCGCAGCAAAAAATGTCGAGCCTGTTTGATTCGATCGACACCAGCGGCTCGGGCAGCATCACGCAGTCCCAATTCGCGCAGGCTTTCCAGACAAGGAATCCTCCTGCCGTCTTCCAGAAGCAAGGCGCGGATGCGATCTTCGCCCTTCTTGATCCCACGGGAAGCGGCAGCGTATCGAAGCCGGATTTCGTATCGACGATGTCCAAATTGATGGCATCGCTTCGCTCCGCCGGCTCTGCCCCATCTGGATCACAAGCGGCCAATTCGTTGACGGCAAGCCTGCAGGCGCTGAATCAGATCAATCCCGCCGGCGTGCCGCCCGGCACACTGGTCAATCATAGCGCGTGAGCGGCGGTTCGGTGCCGCAGAAATCTCCGTCTTCGTCGATCACGAGGTGACGAACGCCGAGGCCGTGAAGCCAGGCGGCTCCGGCGTGTCCTTTCAACATCGCCACCGTCGAGAGACTGCCTGCGACCAGGCAGCGATCCGAGATGACGGTAACTGACGAAAGTCCCTGGGCAGGCCATCCGGTTTTGGGATCGAGGATATGGCAATAACGCCGGCCATCGACCTCGATGAAGCGTTCATAGTCCCCACTGGTGGCGAGCGCGCCGCTCGTTAGCGCGATCTCGGCAGCCAGCCTGTCGGCCTCGCGCGGGTGACGGATGCCGATTCTCCAGGGAAGGCCGTCGGGTTGCGGGCCAACCACGCGAATATCGCCACCCAGATCGATGAAGCCGTGACGCATGCCAAGTTCGAGACAGACCTCCGCGGCTCGATCGGCGGCATATTCCTTTCCGAGGCCGCCAAAATCGAGTTCCATGCCAGCTCGGCGGAAGTGAAGCTGGCTGTCTGCGAGCACCACGTTGTCGAGGCCAATGAAGGGCAATGCCGCGTCGATCGACCGCTGATCGGGCAAGCGCGAATCCGAGAAGTTCCAAACCGCGCGAAGCCGTCCTGAGGTAACGTCAAAAGCGTCATCGCTCTTCGCAAAGCAGGCCTTTGCGTAGGCCATCAAACCCGCGGTCTCCGCGTCGATGTCGATCACGCCGCCGGTCGCCGCGACCTTGTTGATCCGCGCAAGTTCGCTGTCGCCGCGGTAGCGCGAATAGCGCGCCTCGATCCTTCTTATTTCCTCCTCGGCGGCGGCCGCAAACAACTCGACGCTTTTGGCCGTTCCTCCGTAGAGGTGAAGGGCACAATCGGATCCCATGGCGTAGAATTGATGCACCAGCGAGAGCATCGCGCAGGACTATCAGAGTCGGCGACGGATTTGCACGGAGCGTGGATCAGGGTCGGCCACATCGCTTGCGCCTGGCAAAGGCGGACGGGATGCGCGAAAAGCCGAAATCGTGGCCCTGGTCGCCGACCGCGCATCAACAGGGAGGAGAAAACCGGAGAAAAATGGTGCTGCCAGACAGGATTGAACTGTCGACCTCTCCATTACCAATGGAGTGCTCTACCACTGAGCTACGGCAGCGTGCCCCGGATCACGAGAATCGGCCGAAAAGGCCCCTGCAAGGCGGGCCGATCCTTGCCACAAGGCCCGGGGACGCGCAAGCGCGGGGACCAGCCCCGATGCCTTCTAAAACGCCAAAAATCAGGGCTGAGACGCGTTTTCGAGCGAAAGCCTGCCCCGGACTTGATCCGGGAGCCTGCCCCGGACTTGATCCGGGGTGGATACCGGTTCGCTTGAGAAAACGCGCCAAATCAAAAGATTAGAGCCCAGGTCCTGATGTAATCAGAACCGATCAGGCTCCAGTGCCCGCAGCCGCCTTCAAGAGGCTCAATTGCGGCGGGCGGTCATGACCTCGAATTCGATCATTTCGCCGGCGTCGCTGAATTTGATGAGATCGAACCCGTGAGCTGCCATTTGCCGATATTGGCGGAAAATTCCAGCGCGGCGTCGTGGGAGCCGGCGATGAAGGTACGATATGTTCTGACGGAAGCGAAGCCAGCAGGTCGCGGTCGCCTGAGGCGACAACGCGATGCCGGCCGTCGAGGGCTCGCTGCGGCAAGGGCGCCAGTGCGCGAATTTCACCCGTCGGTTTTTCTCCCGGTCATA
The DNA here is from genome assembly GCA_963753875.1 of uncultured Alphaproteobacteria bacterium. GTDB lineage: Bacteria > Pseudomonadota > Alphaproteobacteria > Rhizobiales > Xanthobacteraceae > Bradyrhizobium. The sequence continues at coordinate 327,781 of CAVWDY010000034.1, forward strand.
CGGACAGGTACACGATGAAGGATGAGAAGGATAAATCCGAGGGGCAATCCGGCAAGCCTGCCAAGGATCTGCGCCGGGACCGGCTGAAGCAGGCATTACGTGAAAATCTCAAGCGGAGAAAATCGCAAGCGAGGGGGCGAGACGATTCCACGATCGCGGCTTCCGATTCCGATGAGGTCTCACCGCATCATGGCAGCGAAAAAACCCCGGGCAAATAACCGGTTGGCTCGCCGGGGAATATCCTTGATCTAGCCGTCATTCCCATCAAATCGCCGCAAATTTCAAGCTTTTGCCTTAGGGGGACCATTCGCTCTATACTTTATACATAGCAAAAAACGGATTTCGGCATGGATCGCATTCGCATCGTCGGCGGCAACAAGCTCAACGGCACCATTCCGATCTCGGGTGCGAAAAACGCGGCGCTGCCACTGATGATCGCGGGCCTGTTGTCCGAAGAGACGCTGATCCTCGACAATGTGCCGCGGCTGGCCGATGTCGCCCAGCTGCAGCGTATTCTCGGCAATCACGGCGTCGATATCATGTCCGCGGGAAAGCGGCCCGGCGATCATGAATATCAGGGCCAGACCCTGCACATTTCGGCGGCCAACATCATCGATACCACGGCGCCCTATGAACTGGTGTCGCGGATGCGCGCCAGCTTCTGGGTGATCGCGCCGCTGTTGGCGCGGATGCACGAAGCCAAGGTGTCGCTGCCGGGCGGCTGCGCCATCGGGACCCGGCCGGTCGACCTCCTGATCATGGCGCTGGAGAAACTCGGCGCCGAGATCGCCATCGACGGCGGCTACGTGATCGCGAAAGCACCGGGCGGCCTGAAGGGCGCGGCCATCGATTTTCCCAAAGTGACGGTAAGCGGCACGCATGTAGCGGTCATGGCGGCGACCTTGGCCAAGGGCACCACCGTCATCACCAACGCCGCCTGCGAGCCGGAAGTTCAGGACGTCGCCGACTGCCTGAACAAGATGGGCGCGCGCGTTACCGGCGCCGGCACGCCCCGCATCGTGATCGAAGGCGTGAGCCAGCTTCACGGCGCGCGCCACACTGTGCTCCCCGATCGAATCGAAACCGGCACCTACGCAATGGCGGTGGCGATGACCGGCGGCGATGTTCAGCTGAGCGGCGCGCGGCCGGAATTGCTGCAATCGGCGCTCGACGTGCTGACGCAGGCCGGCGCTGTCGTGACCATAAACAACGACGGCATCCGCGTCGCCCGCAACGGCGCGGGCATCCAGCCGGTGACGGTTTCGACCGCGCCGTTTCCGGGCTTTCCCACCGATCTCCAGGCGCAGCTGATGGCGCTGATGATTTGCGCCAACGGCTCCTCGCGCATCACCGAGACGATCTTCGAGAATCGCTTCATGCATGTGCAGGAACTGGCGCGGTTCGGCGCGCGGATTCATCTTGACGGCGAGACCGCCACCATCCACGGCATCGCGAAACTGCGCGGGGCGCCCGTGATGGCGACCGATCTGCGCGCCTCGGTGTCATTGGTGATCGCGGGCCTTGCCGCCGAAGGCGAGACCATGGTCAACCGCGTCTACCATCTCGACCGCGGGTTTGAGCGGCTCGAGGAGAAGCTTTCCGCGTGCGGCGCTTCGATCGAGCGTATCAGCGACTGAACTCGAACGCGTTCCGCACGCGCAAAATCGAGGTGATGCGGTGACGGACCGGTTAAAATTGATAGCCTTCGATGCCGAGGATCTTGCCGTCATTTCCGCGCATGTGCAGGACGCCCGCGTGCAAACCTCCGACATTGTCTGGCGGCAAGGCGAAAAGCGGCTGGTGATCGGCATGAACCGGCTGGATTGGGAGCAGACGCTGGCGGGAGAAACCTCCCCGCGCCGCCTGATCGCGGCGCTGCGCTTTGACCGCGTGTTGTCGTGCAAGTCGCGCCATATCGATCTGACGGCGCCGGAAGCGGTACTGGAACTGCTCGGGATCGAGTTTCACCCGGGAGAGGCGCCCGGCGGCAGCGCGGTGCTGATGTTCAGCCGTGGCGAGGCGCTGCGGCTGGACGTCGAATGCCTGGAATGCGAGCTGTCCGATCTCGGCGCGGACGACCTTGGCGCCGGCGATCCCGGCGAAAGCGCGCAGTCGCCTGGATTGGATGCCTGAATGAGACGTCATTCCGGGGCGCGCAATAGCGCGAACCTCAGATGTGCTATTGCACATCTGAGGTCTGGTCCGGAGCCTGTCATCGGGCGGCGCGAGCGCCGACCCGTTGGGACCATCCCGGAATGACGCAAGGTTCGCGTTCAAAGGGTTGACGTCGATTTGCCGCCGCGCCATTGAGCAGAGGGCCTTTAATTTCAGGACCTTCTTCCGGAAAGCCACCATGCCTGTTCGATTAGACCGAAGCAGCGCCGACTTCACCAGGCGATTCGGTGACTTCCTCGCGATGAAGCGCGAGGTAGCCGCCGATATCGAGGCCGCTACCCGCCTCATCGTCGATGACGTGGCCAGCCGCGGCGACCTGGCGCTGATCGAGGCGACGCGCAAGTTCGACCGGCTCGATCTCGATCCCTCGCGCTTGCGCGTCAGCGCCGAGGAGATCGGTGCGGCGGTGAAAGCTTGCGACCCGGCGACGCTGGATGCGCTCGAATTCGCCCGCGAACGGATCGACAGTTTCCACGCCCGGCAATTGCCGAAAGATGAGCGTTTCATCGACGCGCAGGGCGTCGAACTCGGCTGGCGCTGGACTCCAATCGAATCGGTCGGCCTCTACGTTCCCGGCGGCACCGCCGCCTATCCGTCCTCGGTGCTGATGAATGCGGTGCCGGCAAAGGTCGCCGGCGTCGGCCGCGTGGTGATGGTGGTGCCGTCGCCTGACGGCAGGCTCAATCCGCTGGTGCTGGCGGCAGCGCATCTTTCCGGCGTGTCCGAGATCTATCGGGTCGGCGGCGCGCAGGCCGTGGCGGCGCTCGCCTATGGCACCGCGACCATCGCGCCGGTTGCCAAGATCGTCGGCCCCGGCAACGCCTATGTCGCGGCCGCCAAGCGGCTGGTGTTCGGCAAGGTCGGTATCGACATGATCGCCGGCCCTTCGGAGGTGCTCGTCATCGCAGATCGCACCGGCAATTCGGGGTGGATCGCGGCCGATCTGCTGGCGCAGGCCGAGCACGACGTCAACGCCCAGTCGATCCTGATCACCGACGATGCGGCGCTCGCAGCCGACGTCGAACGCGCGGTCGAGGCGCAACTTGCAACCCTGCCGCGCGCCGATATCGCGCGCGCCTCGTGGAACGACTTTGGCGCGGTCATTCTGGTCAAAAACATCGGCGAGTCCGTTGCCCTGGCGAATGCGATTGCCGCCGAGCATCTGGAAATCATGACGGCGGATCCGGAAGCGCTCTCGACGCAAATCCGCAATGCCGGCGCGATCTTCCTCGGGGCCCATACGCCAGAGGCGATCGGCGATTACGTCGGCGGCTCCAACCACGTATTGCCGACCGCGCGTTCGGCGCGGTTCTCGTCCGGCCTGGGGGTGCTCGACTTCATGAAGCGAACCTCGATCCTGAAATGCGGACCGGACCAGCTGCGGGCACTGGGGCCAGCGGCAATGACGCTGGGCAAGGCCGAAGGCCTCGATGCCCATGCGCGCTCAGTCGGATTGCGCCTCAATCTGTCATGATCCAAGCGCCCCCAGAAGACAATTCGCAAAATCGCATCGTCGCGGTGACGCTCGATGAGGAATCGATCGGGCGCTCCGGTCCGGATATCGAACATGAACGCGCGATCGCCATCTACGACCTGATCGAACAGAACCTGTTCGCGCCGGAAGGCGCCAATAACGGGCCGTTTACGCTGCACATCGGCATCACCGGCAACCGGCTCGTGTTCGATATCCGCCGTGAAGACGGCACGCCTGTCGTGGCGCATCTGCTGTCGCTGACGCCGTTCCGGCGGATCGTGAAAGACTATTTCATGATCTGCGACAGCTATTATCAGGCGATCCGCACCGCGACCCCCGACAGGATCGAGGCCATCGACATGGGCCGCCGCGGCATTCATGACGAAGGCTCGCGCACCCTGCAGGAGCGGTTGAAAGGCAAGGTGCGGGTCGATTTCGAAACGGCCCGCCGGCTGTTCACGCTGATCTGCGTGCTGCACTGGAAGGGCTAGCGCATGACCCCGCAAAGTGGGCGCCGGTTTTCGGATCAGGTCATGCGCAAGACACGCATGACCCCGAAAAGTGGGTACCGGTTTTCGGATCAGATCATGCGCAAAACAAAGGCAGCGTAAGCGATGGCGCCTCCGCGCCTGCGCGCTCCGCAAGCCGTGCTGTTCGCATGTGGCTTGAACAGTGTGCGTTCGCCGATGGCCGAAAGCCTGCTGCAACAGATGTTTCCCCACGCGCTTTACGTGAAATCCGCGGGCGTCAGGAAGGGCGAGCTCGATCCGTTCGCGGTCGCCGTGATGGCCGAACTCGGCCAGGATATCTCCAGCTACAAGCCGATGACGTTCGAGGAACTGGACGATTGGGAAGGGCTCAACTTCGACCTCATCATCACGCTGTCGCCCGAAGCGCATCACAAGGCGCTGGAGCTGACGCGCACGCTCGCGGCCGATGTGGAATACTGGCCGACGCTCGATCCCACGGGGGCCGAAGGTAACCGCGAGCAGAAACTGCAAGCCTATCGCGAGGTCTGTGACGGATTGCTGCTGCGCATCCAAAAGCGGTTTTCGAAGGTGGGCGCGGCGAGTGACTGATAAGCCGCAGACCGCGGCTCCATGACGATCAGATGTCAGCGCGGTCAGGTTCGCTTTTTCCCCAATGGCAGCCGGTGGTTACGGGGCCCGGCGTGTTCGGGTGCGGCCATGAATGCGTGGTTGTCTCGGCTAATGCCTTCCGATAGGTTCCGCGCGCATTCCGATCCGAATCTCTCCCGCCGACAAAAATCCGCATGCTAGGCCGTCCCAAACTGGTTCTTGCTTCTGGTTCGCCGCGACGTCTCAGCCTGCTCAACCAGGCCGGCATCGAACCCGATGCGTTGCGACCCGCCGATGTCGACGAGACCCCGAAGCGGGGCGAATTGCCGCGCGCCTGCGCCAACCGGCTTGCCCGCGCCAAGGCCGATGCCGCGCTCAAATCGATACAGCTCGATGACGAATTGCGCGGGGCCTTTATTCTCGCCGCCGACACGGTGGTCGCGGTCGGCCGCCGCATCCTGCCGAAGGCCAACCTGGTCGATGAAGCCTCGCAATGCCTGCGGCTGTTGTCGGGGCGCAACCATCGGGTCTACACCGCGATCTGCCTGGTGACGCCCAAGGAGGCGTTTCGCCAGCGCCTGATCGAGACGCGCGTTCGCTTCAAGCGGTTGAGCGAGGACGACATCCAAGCCTATATCGGCTCCGGCGAATGGCGCGGCAAGGCCGGCGGCTATGCCGTGCAGGGCATCGCCGGATCGTTCGTGGTCAAGATGGTCGGCTCTTACACCAATATCGTCGGTTGCCGCTGTATGAAACGGTCACCCTGCTCGGCGGCGAGGGGTTTCCGGTACGCTTTGGCTGGTTGAATGCCAGTTAAGCCGCCAGCCGATCCCGGCTCAGGCAAGGCCGGCGCAAAGCCGTGCCCGATTTGCGGCAAGCCGGCCACCGAGGCCTCCCGGCCATTCTGTTCGGAGCGCTGCCGGGATGTCGACCTCAACCGCTGGCTGTCGAATTCCTACGCCATCCCCGGCCGCAAGGACGAGGACGAAGACGCCGATTAGGGATATTCCCGTATTTTCGGGCTGTTAGCATCCCTTAAGGGGCCGTCCGTCGTCCCGTCTTCGCCCTGCGGGCTACGCCGGGCATGCGCCCGGTCGCATGGCTGCGCCACGCGTAGCCGACAGGCGAAGCGTGGTGGACAGGGCTCGCCGGCCTGACTATAAACCGCCGCTCCCAAGCCCTGCGTGGCTGGAAGTGCCCAGGTAGCTCAGTTGGTAGAGCATGCGACTGAAAATCGCAGTGTCGGTGGTTCGATCCCGCCCCTGGGCACCATTTTGCCACCGTCCAGAACAAAACTGCGAACCCCGCGGATGCCGGTGGAAGACTGACGATCTTCGAATCTCCATCGATCTTTGGCGCAAAAGGAAGTCCGCGTATCGTTCTCCCGTCCAATCACCGAGATCGTTGCGGTTTGATTGTCGCCATGGCGCCGCCCTTCATCGTCGTTCTCGCGGCCGGAAAAATGCGGTCGGTATGGAGAGTCCAGTGAAGTTCCGAGAGGCGCTGGCGGCGATGTTGTTGACTGAAGCTGTACGGTGCTGTACGGTTCTCCGGGAGACAAACATGGTGAACCTCATCTTGCGTAAAGGCGCGGAAGAAGCTCGCAATCAGCTCCCGGATCTTCTCGATGCAGCCGAGAAGGGCCGTTCGACGGTCATTACCAGACATGGCCGCCCAGTTGCAGCGTTAGTGCCGATCGCGGCGTATGGCGCCGCCATTTGCCAGCAGCCGCTGACGCCCGTCGCAGGATCCGGTCGCGGGCTATGGGGACAGAATAGTACCCGCACGCTTCGAAAGCTGCGTGACGAATGGAGCCGTTAGATTTTGGGGATCTGCCGGAGGATGCGCTGGTTCTCATCAATTCGGCACCCATCATCTACTTCCTTGAGGGGCACCCTAAATTCGGACCGCGGTTCAAGCCGCTCTTCGAAGCCCATGGAGCTGGGCACCTGCGCTTCGCCGTAACGACCATCACCATCGCCGAGGTTCTGACCGGGCCCATGCAGGCGGCTGACGACGCGCTCGCGAGGCGTTACCGTGCGATCCTCGAATCGTGGCAACCTATCGCGCTTGACGCCGACATTGCGGAAAACGCTGCGAGACTGCGGGCGTCGCTCCGCCTCAAGCTGGCAGACGCTGTTCAAGCGGCTAGCGCATTGGCGATCAACGCGGCCGCCCTGGTGACGCATGACCGCGATTTTTCGCGCGTGCGATCGCTGCGTATAATTTCTTGAAGGCCCAGCACGTCGACTTAACGATCATTCACGAAACGCGGTCCAGCTTGCCAGGAGTCACTATGTCGTCGATCGGCACCACGTTGCTCAACAGCCTTCGTTCCGTCGAGCGTCCGGGCGACTTTTGCGTCGGCGGAATTCGGGAGATATTCATGCCGACGATCGACGTCGACGGCGTAGGCAGGATCGCCTTTCCGATCCTGCCCGTCCAGGCCGAGCGGCTCGCCGCAATCGCCGAGGCAGCCCCCTACGGGCGGGGCGAGGAGACGGTGGTCGATCGCGAAGTCCGGAGAACTTGGCAGGTCGATTCCGCCAAGCTTCGGATCGGAGGGCGTCACTGGGATAAGACCCTGGCCGACCTCGTCGCCGACATAGCCCTCGGCCTCGGTGTGAGCGAACCGGTTGCGGCCGAGTTCTACAAGCTTCTTGTCTACGATACCGGCAGCTTCTTCGTCGACCACCGCGATACCGAGAAGGTCCCCGGCATGTTCGCGACGATGGTGCTCGTGCTGCCCTCGACCCATAGCGGCGGCGAATTGGTCATCAAGCATCTCGGCCGGGAGGTGGTGCTCGACCTGCGTCCGGAGGAACCGTCGGAGATCGGCTTCGCGGCCTTCTATGCCGACTGCGTGCATGAAGTGCGTCCCGTCAAGACGGGATGTCGCCTCGCCCTCGTCTATAATTTGCGTTTCGTCGGCAAGAGGCACCCGCCGCAGGCGCCCGATTATCGCGCGGAACACGGGCGGGTGGTGGAGTTGCTGCGGAGCTGGGCGAGTGCTGAGGACGAGCCGGACAAGCTGATCCTGCCCCTGGAGCATGTCTATACGCCGGCGGAACTGTCATTCAGTGCCCTCAAGGGTGCCGATGCGGGCGTGGCGTCCGTGCTGGTCAAGGCCGCCGCAGAGGCGGATTGCGATCTCCACCTCGCTCTCGTGTCGATCGAGGAGAGCGGCAGCGCCGAATATACCGGCCATTACGGCCGTAGCCGCCGGAGTCGCGAGGACGAGGATGACGATGACGAAGAATTCGAGGTTGCCGAGGTCTTCGACCGGGCGCTGATCCTGTCCGAGTGGCGACGTCCGGATGGCGGCGAGGTCGGGTTCGGCGATTTTCCATTCGCCGAGGACGAGCTGTGCCCGTCCGACGCTTTTGAGGATCTGATGCCGGACGAGCAGCATTTTCACGAGGCGACGGGCAACGAAGGCGCGTCCTTCGAGCGCACCTATAGCCGCGCCGGCCTCGTGTTGTGGCCGACCGCGCGGAGGCTCGCGGTGTTGAATCAGGCTGGCCTCCGCGCGACGCTGCCGTTTCTCGAAGATCTGACGGCGCGCTGGGAGACGAGCAACGCATCGATCCAGTCGCCGTTGTGGCGTGAGGCCGATGAGCTTTCGGGGCACATGCTGCGCTCCTGGTCCCGCTCATCTTGGCGGGCGGACGGCGACGCCGAAGCCGGCCGGATGCTCGATTTGCAGGTCAGGCTGGGGAACGTGGCGCGCATCGATACGTTTCTCGCCGAGCTGTCTGCCGAAGGCCATTACGCCGCGCCCGACAACGGGGCGATCGTACGCGCCGCCGCTCTTCTTCCGGCCCCGCGTGCAACGGAGCTGTTGGTCCGAATCCTTGGGCGTAACGCTCAGGCCCATCTCAGCGCCTGCGGTGATCTGCTGCTGCGCTGCGTCGCAGCGCCGATGGGTGCGACGGGCGACCTGGAGCAGATCGGCGCAGCCTTGATGGAAGCCTTGCCGGGCGGCCCGAGCAGCCGGGAGGAGGTCGGCACTTGGACTCAGCCAACGCCCGTGAGACCGGGCTTCGTCGTCGATTTTCTGACGGCCACAAGCCGGATCGATGCGGGGCTCGCAGCGCGTGCGATCGAGCACCTGCTGGCCTGGCCGAAGACATACAAGCCGGACGACGTGCTGGTCCCCGCCGCTCGTGCGTTTGCCAAACTGGTCGAAAGCACGGCATGGCCGGCGGTGAGGCGGCTCCGAGAGGCGTCTCTAGACCACCTGCGCAGGCGCATCGCCCTACCGCTGGAGGCGCCACGGGACTGGACCAGGGACAACCCGCTGAAATGCACATGTGGCGACTGCCGTGGACTGGGCGTATTCCTGGTTGCGCCGGATCAACAGCAATGGCGGCTGAAGGCGGTCCAGGATCGGAGGACCCATGTCGAGCAAAGCGTCCGGAGCGCGGCGTGCGACCTCGACCTCACGACCGAAAGGCGCGGCAGCCCCCACACCCTGGTCGCCACCAAGAACCAGGCCAGCTACGAACGGCGCGCAAAGCAGCGCCGACAGGATCTGGAGCATGTGTCGGCGCTGGGCGGATGACGTTAGCCTTGCACCGCACCGAACAGCGAGTTTGACTGCAGAATGAGCCGGAAGAATCGGGTTTCACTTGCTGATCGTGTCGCCAAAGCGGCTGAAGCGGCACTTGCCGCCCGGCACTTTGTGAGCGCCATCGACATCCTCGTCGGGATTGGGTGGCTTGACGCTCAAGCGGTGGAACACTGGCGCCGCGGGCAGATCGATTGCCTGGAGGAACTTGTCCGGGCCAATTTGCAGCGCATCTCGGAAGCCATGCGGCTATTCCGGTCTTGGGCGACCGCGAGAGGATTGTTCGCAAGCCCGACGGCATATGTCGGTCGTACCCCGCGGCGCCAGGCGCTGCGCTTCAGCCGAAGCGGAAATCCTGCGATCGAGGTGTCATACCGGACACATTGGGTCTCGCCGGAGCTTTCCGAGAAGAAGCGCGAACGCCTGGCGGAAAAGGCAAGCCGCGCCCCAGAACTGGTGGTGGTCCAGCCATTGGACGCCGACTGGATATGCCATCGGTGCGGTGGCACCGGCGATCTGTTGATGATGGAGACTCCCGGCCCGGCGTGCCTGCGCTGCGTTGGCCTCGATGATCTCGCGTATCTGCCAGCGGGCGATGCCTTGTTTACGCGGCGCGCGAAAGCGAAAAGCACCCGATATGCGGTCGTCGTGCGCTTCAGCAGGACCCGTCGCCGTTACGAACGACAAGGTCTGCTGGTCGAGCCGCAGGCCCTGGCAGATGCGCGGTGACCTAGCCTCGATTCCGAGCTTTGTGTAACCCTCAGCATGCATTGGTCGAGCCGGCCACCGCTCGGGACAGCCTCGGCTCGCGCCAGCGGATGCTCATTTCAAGGGCGACGCCGATCGCTGGTTTTTATTGCAGGTCGTTGACGTTGACAGGGAATCACGCCACTCTTATATACGCGCGTGATTAAATTATAGGCAGGAGCTTGTGGAGCGATGAGCAAAGAAACTCAACGCTCGTCTGACCGTGATCGGTTAGATTGGGACGTCGCCGCAGCAGACGCGCTTGAAGTTGCGCGCCAGATGGCCCCCGGCCCTGAACGTAACGAAGCTCTCAAGCTGGCAAGCTCGCTGCGTTGTACTGCCGACGAACGGGGAGTCGTCTTTGCCAAACGCGGCCGGCCACGCAAGTAGACGCCACGCGAGCAGACACCAAGGTAGCCGCAATCTTTAGCCCAATCGTGACCAGCCCGGCGCGGGAGCGCTCTTCCCACCCGAGGGCTTCTTTACGCAACTGCGAGATGGCCTCTCGGAAACGGCAAAGGCCACGTATGTCTTGCCCGCACAGGCGCGGTCACGCTTTCGGACCGAGCGGAGGGCGATACAGCGGATTTCGCGGAACCCACTGACCGGTCGCTAAATTTTATATTAGTTGCCGCAGTGCGATACGCTCACCATGATCCTGGCGGGGGGTGCTGGTTCCGTGCGATCGTGGTGATGGGTGTAGCCCAGATTTGCCGGCATCATCGATCTCTAAGGTTGGCTCCGGGAAGGATCCGAAGTGACTGCCATGAAGGTATTCGGCCTGAACTTGCTGGGGGCACGGAGTCCCTCGCCGAGATCGATGAATCCTGTTAGCATGTCACTCGGTTTTCGTTTAACAGGTTCGGCATGGTTCGGACACCCGGGAGCCAATTCCTTCAGAACGGATATGCGGTGAGCATAGCCCCTCAGCGTAACGTCCTGGCGCCAATGTCGAACTCTCGCCCGCGGGGCTGTTTGGGACTTTGGAATTTGAGGTCATCGATGGGGTTGGCTGAATTCGCACTGAAGCGGCGGGCTGCGAATATCGCATCGATGATCCCGGTTGGCCTGATGGAGGTTGGCGCGGGGCCGCGCAGGCCCGCCGACATCCTTCCGGAAATCGATATTCCGGTCGATTTTTAGGAGGATAGCGGCGTGTGGATCGTTCTGACCGCGCTCCGGCGTCCCTATACGTTTGTCGTTTTTTCGCTGCTGATAGCGATCTTCGGCGTGCTGGCTTCGCTGCGGACCCCGACCGATATTTTTCCGAACATCAACGTGCCGGTCGTCAGCGTGGTGTGGACTTACACCGGGCTGTTGCCGAACGACATGTCGGGCCGCGTCATCTACTATTATGAGCGCACCCTGAGCGCCCAGGTCGGCGACATCGAACATATCGAGTTGCAGTCGCTGAGCGGCTACGGCGTGGTCAAGATCTTCTTCCAGAAGGGGGTCAATATCCGCACGGCGCTCGCGCAGGTGACGGCGGCATCGCAGACGGTGCTGAAGCTGCTGCCGCCGGGCATCACGCCGCCCTACGTCCTGAGCTACAACGCGGCGACCGTCCCGATCCTGCAGCTTGCGTTGTCGAGCCAGACGCTGCCCGAGATGAAGCTGTTCGATCTCGGACAGAACTTCATCCGGCCGCAGCTTGCCACCGTCCAGGGAGCGGCGGTGCCCTCGCCTTATGGCGGCCAGATCCTGCAGGTGCAGGTCGATCTCGATCAGCAGGCGATGCAGTCGCACGGCGTCTCGGCCGAGGACGTCGTCAACGCCGTCTCTGCGCAGAACCTCATTCTGCCGGCCGGCGACCAGAAGATCGGCAAATTCGACTGGAACGTGTCCCTCAACGCCAGCCCCGTCATGCTCGACAAGATCAATGACCTGCCGGTGAAGAAAATCAACGGTGCGGTCATCTTCGTGCATGACGTAGCCTTCGTCCATCAAGGCTCGCCGCCGCAGACCAACATGGTGCGGGTCAACGGTGCGCGCGCGGTGCTGATGACCATCCTCAAGGCTGGATCGGCGTCGACGCTGAGTGTCATCGACGGGATCAAGTCGCTGCTGCCACGCGTCGAGGAGAGCTTGCCGACCGGGTTCGGCTTGCGCGCGGTGGGCGATCAGTCGGTCTTCGTCAAAGCCGCCATCTTCGGGGTGTTGCGCGAGGCCGTGCTGGCAGCCGCCCTGGTTGGCATCATGATTTTGCTGTTCCTCGGCAGCTGGCGCTCCACCATCATCATCATCATCTCGATTCCGCTGTCGATACTGTTCTCGATGATCGTGCTCTCGATGCTGGGCCAGACCATCAACGTCATGACGCTGGGTGGTCTCGCGCTCGCCGTCGGCATGCTGGTCGATGAAGGGACGGTCACGCTCGAGAATATTTTCTTTCACCTCGAGCAGGGCAAGGAGATCGAGCCGGCGATCCTGGACGGCGCGCAGCAGATCGTGGTGCCCGCCTTCGTGACGCTGCTCGTGCTCGACATCGTGTTCGCGCCAATGTTCCAGCTCGGCGGCGTCGCGGGATATCTGTTCCGGCCTCTCGCCGAAGCCGTCGTCTTTGCGCTGATCGGCTCATTCGTCCTGTCGCGTACGCTCGTGCCCACGATGGCGCGCTACCTGCTCCATGCCATGCCTCATCATGGCGAGGAACATGCGGTCGCCGCTCCCCCTTCGCGCAATCCCTTCACGCGGCTGCAACAGGGCTTCGAGCGCGGATTCACCTGGTTGCGCGGCCACTATCACAGGCTGCTGAAACAGGCGCTTTCGCGCCCCAAGACCATCATCTTCGGCTTTCTCGCCATCGTGGTCCTGTCGTTCGGGCTGGCGCCGTTTCTGGGCGAGAATTTCTTTCCGACCGTCGATTCCGGCCAGATCCTGTTGCATGTGCGCGCCCAGCCCGGCACGCGGATCGAGGAGACGGCGCGTCTCATGGAGCAGATCGAACAGACCGTTCGCGCGACCATTCCGCCTCACCAGCTCGACAACATCGTCGACAATATCGGCTTGCCCTATAGCGGCATCAACATGGCCTACCAGAACACCGGGACGATCGGCCCCGAGGACGGCGACGCGTTGATCAGCCTCAAGGAAGATCACGATCCCACCGCCGGCTACGTCAAGGCGCTGCGAACCGTTCTGCCGCAGAAGTTTCCGGGCACGACCTTCTCCTTCCTGCCCGCCGACATCGTGTCGCAAATCCTCAATTTCGGCCTGCCGGCGCCGATCGACGTGCAGGTCATCGGCAACAACCTGAAGGCCAATTACGCCTATGCCTCCCTTCTGCTCAAGCGCATCCGCCAGGTGCCCGGCATCGCGGATCTGCGCATCCAGCAGGTCTTCAACTATCCGCAGATCAATGTCGACGTCGACCGGACGCTTGCCGGTGAGGTCGGGTTGACCCAGCGTGATGTCGCCAACAGCCTGCTCGTCACGCTCTCGGGCAGCGGCCAGGTGAAGCCCAATTTCTGGCTCAATACGGAAAACGGCGTCTCCTATCCGATCGTCGCCCAGATGCCGCAGTACCGGGTCAACAGCATCTCGGACCTGTCCAATATCCCGATCACATCGCAGAAATCCAAGTCCCAGCAATATCTGGGCGGGCTTGCGCGCATCTCCCAGGGTCCGAGCCCCGGCGTCGTTTCGCATTACAACGTGCAGCCGGTGATCGACATCTTCGGCGACACCCAGGAGCGCGACCTCGGCGCCATCTCCGCCGATATTTCGAAGATCCTGAGCGAGACCAAGAAGGATCTCCCGCGCGGCTCCTATGTGGCGGTGCGCGGCCAGGTCCAGACCATGAAGAATGCCTACAGCCAGCTTTACTGGGGCCTGGCCGGCGCCGTCGTGCTGATCTATCTGGTGATCGTCGTCAACTTCCAGTCATGGCTTGACCCCTTCATCATCATCACCGCGCTTCCCGGAGCGCTGGCCGGCATCATCTGGATGCTGTTCACCACCGGCACGACGCTGTCGGTGCCGGCGCTGACCGGCGCCATCATGTGCATGGGCATCGCCACGGCAAACAGCATCCTGCTGATCAGCTTTGCCCGCGAGGGCCTCGAGAACGGCCTTGACGCCGCGAGCGCCGCTTTGGAGGCTGGTTTCACCCGCTTCCGTCCGGTGCTGATGACGGCGCTTGCGATGATCATCGGCATGGTCCCGATGGCGCTGGCCTTGGGCGAGGGCGGCGAGCAGAATGCCCCGCTCGGCCGCGCCGTGATCGGTGGTCTTACCGTTGCGACCATCGCAACCCTTTTCTTTGTTCCAACCGTATTCAGCGTCCTTCACCGCCACCTTGCCAGACCGAGGCAAATCCAATGAAACGTCTTGCTGTTGCGGTGCATCGAATTGAGCTGTCGAGAGTTATTGAGAAGGGCTGCGTCACCATGATAACGGGGCGAATTCGACCTCCAGGTCTGCCGGACGCCGGTAGCCGGGCATCTTCAGGAGGATAGCGGCGTGTGGATCGTCCAGATTGCGCTCAGGCGCCCCTATTCATTCGTCGTGCTGTCGCTACTAATCGCGCTGTTCGGGATACGCGCGGCGCTGTTCACGCCGACCGACATCTTTCCGAATATCAATATTCCCGTGATCAGTGTGGTCTGGACCTATAACGGTCTGCTGCCGAACGACATGTCGGGCCGCGTGATCTATTACTATGAGCGCACCCTGAGCGCCCAGGTCGGCGACATCGAACATATCGAGTCGCAGTCGCTGAGCGGCTATGGCGTGGTCAAGATCTTCTTCCAGAAGGAAGTCGATATTGCCGCAGCCATGGCGCAGGTGACGGCGGCTTCCCAGACCGTGCTGAAGCTGCTGCCGCCCGGCATCACGCCGCCCTATGTTCTGAGCTACAACGCCTCCAGCGTGCCGATCCTGCAGCTTGCGTTGTCGAGCCGGTCGCTGCCCCAGATGAAGCTGTTCGATCTCGGACAGAACTTCATCCGGCCGCAGCTTGCCACCGTCCAGGGAGCGGCGGTGCCCTCGCCCTATGGTGGCAAGATCCTGCAGGTGCAGGTCGATCTCGATCAGCAGGCGATGCAGTCGCATGGCGTCTCGGCCGAGGACGTCGTCAACGCCGTCTCGGCGCAGAACCTCATTCTGCCGGCCGGCGACCAGAAGATCGGCAAATTCGACTGGAACGTGTCCCTCAACGCCAGCCCCACCATGCTCGACAAGATCAACGAGCTGCCGGTGAAGAAAATCGAGGACTCCGTCATCTACGTGCATGACGTTGCCCACGTCCATCAGGGCTCGCCGCCGCAGACCAATGTGGTGCGGGTCAACGGTGCGCGCGCGGTGCTGATGACCATCCTCAAGACGGGATCGTCGTCGACGCTCGACATCATCGACGGGATCAAGTCGTTGTTGCCGCGGGTCCAGGAAAGTCTGCCCTCGAGCCTCAACCTGAAAGCGGTGGGCGATCAGTCGGTCTTCGTCAAGGCTGCGGTGTTCGGCGTTATTCGCGAAGCCGTGCTGGCTGCGGCGCTGGTCGGCGTGATGATTCTGATGTTCCTCGGCAGCTGGCGCTCGACGGTCATCATTCTCACTGAAATTCCCCTTGCCGTTCTGTTCGCGTTGACCGCGTTGTCCATTCTCGGCGAGACCATCAACGTCATGACCCTCGGCGGCCTTGCGCTGGCGGTCGGCATCCTGGTCGATGACGGAACGGTCACGATCGAGAACATCAATTATCATCTGGAACAGGGCAAGGAGATCGAGCCGGCGATCCTGGACGGCGCCCAGCAGATCGTGGTGCCCGCCTTCGTGACCCTGCTCTGCCTGTGCATCGTGTTCGTGCCGATGTTCCAGCTCGGCGGCGTCGCGGGATATCTGTTCCGGCCTCTCGCCGAAGCCGTCGTCTTTGCGCTGATCGGCTCGTTCATCCTGTCGCGTACGCTCGTTCCGACCATGGCCAACTATCTCATGCGGGGCCACCACGCGGGCCATGTCGGGCATGGGCACGGCGCGCCGGCTACGCGGTCGCGCAATCCGATCTTGCGCTTTCAGCAAGGGTTCGAGGTGCGGTTCGAGCGCTTCCGCGAGCGGTACCGCTCGCTGCTGACGATGGCGCTGGACCGTCCAAAGACCTTCATGGTTGGATTTCTCCTCTGCGTCGTCGTATCGTTCGGGCTGGCGCCGTTTTTGGGCTCGAACTTCTTTCCCTCCGTCGATTCCGGTCAGATCCTGATGCATGTGCGCGCCCAGCCCGGCACGCGGATCGAGGAGACGGCGCGTCTCATGGAGCAGATCGAACAGACCGTTCGCGCGACCATTCCGCCTCACCAGCTCGACAACATCGTCGACAATATCGGCCTGCCGTTCAGCGGCATCAACATGGCCTACCAGAACACCGGGACGATCGGCCCCGAGGACGGCGACGCGTTGATCAGCCTCAAGGAAGATCACGATCCCTCCGCCGGCTATGTCAAGGCGCTGCGAACCGTTCTGCCGCAGAAGTTTCCGGGCACGACCTTCTCCTTCCTGCCCGCCGACATCGTGTCGCAAATCCTCAATTTCGGTCTGCCGGCGCCGATCGACGTGCAGGTGATCGGCAGCAAACTCAAGGAGAATTACGCCTATGCCTCCGATCTGCTCAAGCGCATCCGCCAGGTGCCCGGCATCGCGGATCTGCGCATCCAGCAGGTCTTCAACTATCCGCAGATCAATGTCGAAGTCGACCGCACGCTTGCCGCCGAGGTCGGGTTGACCCAGCGTGACGTCGCCAACAGCCTGCTCGTCACGCTCTCGGGCAGCGGCCAGGTGAAGCCCAATTTCTGGCTCAATACGGAAAACGGCGTCTCCTATCCGATCGTCGCCCAGATGCCGCAATACCGGATCAACAGCATCTCGGACCTGTCCAATATCCCGATCACGTCTCAAGATAACGGGGCGCCGCGATATCTGGGCGGGCTTGCGAACATCACCCAGGGTCCGAGCCCCGGCGTCGTCTCCCACTACAACGTGCAGCCGGTGATCGACATCTTCGGCGACACCCAGGGGCGCGATCTCGGCGCCGTCTCCACCGATATTTCGAAGATCCTGAGCGACACCAAGAAGGATCTCCCGCGCGGCTCCTATGTGGTGGTGCGCGGCCAGGTTCAGACCATGAATAGCGCCTACAGCCAGCTTTATTTCGGCCTCGCCGGTGCGATCGTGCTGATCTATCTGGTGATCGTCGTCAACTTCCAGTCATGGCTCGATCCGTTCATCATCATCACGGCGCTCCCCGGCGCGCTGGCCGGCATCGTCTGGACGCTGTTCACGACCGGCACCACGCTGTCGGTGCCGGCGCTGACCGGCGCCATCATGTGCATGGGCATCGCCACGGCAAACAGTATTCTGCTCGTCAGCTTCGCCCGCGAGGGCCTCGAGAACGGCCTCGATGCCACCACCGCGGCGCTGGAGGCCGGATTCACCCGCTTCCGTCCGGTGCTGATGACGGCGCTTGCGATGATCATCGGCATGGTCCCGATGGCGCTGGCTATGGGCGAAGGCGGAGAGCAGAATGCCCCGCTCGGCCGCGCCGTGATCGGCGGCCTCGCGATCGCGACCATCGCCACACTGTTCTTCGTTCCAACCGTATTCAGCGTCCTTCACCGCAATCGTGGCGGCCACACACCAGCGATCCCTGGTATGTCATCGGACAGGCCGAACCTGTGATCTGGGAGAATTGCCTTGCTTGACACCCATCCGCACGATGTTCAGCCCCAATTGGAAACACGCGAGAGGCGGACCGAACCGCCGCCGCGGTCGAGCAAGACGCGTTTGGTGACGTCCATTGCCGTGGTCGTCGCAGTCGGCATCGCCATTGCCGGCATCCTGGAGCGTCGGCACCAGGAAAGCGAGGTGACGAAATGGACGACCGAGCAGGCCGTGCCCGTCGTCGCCACGGTCACGCCGAAGCAGGGCGTTTCGGGACAGCAGATCGTGCTGCCCGGCGACATCGAGGCCTGGTACGAGGCGCCGATCTATGCGCGGGTCAGCGGTTATCTCAAGGCCTGGTATTTCGATTTCGGCGCGCACGTCCAGAAGGGCCAGCTGCTTGGGGAAATCGACGCGCCCGATCTCGACGCCCAGCTCGCCGCCGCCAAAGCGAAGCTTGTATCCGCGCAGGCGCAGGTCAATGTCAGGGACGCGGAGCGCAAATTTGCGGACACGACCTATGCGCGCTGGCGCGACTCACCCAAAGGCGTCGTCTCCGAGCAAGAGACAGACGCGAAGAAGGCGGAATATGGCAGCGCCGACGCGCGCTATAAAGCTGCCTTGGCAGATGCCAATGTCAACCAGAGCCAGGTCGATCAGCTCACCGCGCTGGAGGCCTTCAAACGCATCGTCGCTCCGTTCGACGGCATCGTGACCGCGCGCAATACCGACGTCGGCGCGCTGATCAACGCCGGCAGCGGCGTGGGCGGCGGGACCGGGCCCCAGCTTTTCCGTGTCGCCGACGTGCACGAGATGCGGGTGTTCGTCCAGGTGCCGCAGGAAATGTCGGCCGGGATGCGTGCCGGACTGACGGCCGATCTTGCATTACCTCAATATCCCGACAAGACGTTCAAGGCGGTCGTGGCGACCACAGCCGAGGCGATCGCCAAGACCTCGCGGACGTTGCTGGTTGAACTGCACGCCGACAACACCGACAATCTGTTGCAGCCGGGGACGTTTTCCCAGGTGCGGTTCAACCTGGCCGACAATCCCGGCGCGCTGCGCATTCCGACCAGCGCGCTGATCTTTCGCGAGGATGGTGCGCAGCTCGCCATTCTTGGCCCCAATAACAAGGTTGAATTGAAGTCGGTGAAGCTCGGCCGGAATCTTGGAACCGAGTTCGAAGTTCTGAACGGTCTTGCCTTGTCCGATACAGTCATCAACAGCCCGTCGGATTCATTGTCGCCCGGGGAGGTCGTCAAGGTCGTGAAGGACGTCCAATCGCCCCCGAATCACGAGGCTGAAGCGAAATAGGCAAGGTATGCTTTCGATAATCGGTGCGAGATGTCCGGTCGCTGCAACACCGGGAACCCCGAAACCGCCGGCTTGCTGGCGAGCCCCGGTCAATGCGGCCATCCCGGAGAGATCATTGAGGGTGTCAGCGATATTGCCTTTGTCTCGCAACCCTCTGAAGATGCGCTAAATTTTATATTAGTTGCCGGGCACGGGGGGTATCACCATCATCCAGTCGAGAATGGCTCCCGCTGCCCAGCGGGTGAGGGTGGTGTTTCTTTTTGTCCTGCGGCGCCAGCAGGCGTTCGGGGGACCGGAAACTGTCAATAGAAACCAAGTTCACATGAAGTTTGGGCGGCGTCTCCTTCCGGGCGCTCTCGGTGAATGGCGTGGCCATCGACCGAAGAATCGCGTCGTGATCGAGCCCCCTGTGGCGGCGCAGCTCCGGGCAGGATCGGACATCACCCCACCATTCTGCGCGGCGTTACCGGCGACGATGCTCGCAGGCCCACGGCGGTGGACATCCGCGTCGTCGCGGGCGAAATTCCTTCTCCGTAAACAACGAAGTCTGCTAGTGTTTTTGCAGGTCTTGGCCTGATGGACCTGACGTCGAGGTTCTCTCCATTGCCGGCAGTCGCATCGTGGCTGGTCAAATCGCAAAATGAACTACACGCCCAATCGTTACGAACACGTCGAATGCCAAATGACCAGAACTGAATGCGTCGCGCCGGTCGAAGGTTATCTCCGATTATCTGGAATAGGTGCATGAGAGTACGAAATCTCGCGTGTTCGGTTGTGTTTGCCGGTGCGTTGGCAGGATGCGCCGTCGGCCCGGAATATTTCACGCCGGACGCCGCCCTTCCCGCCACCTTCCTGGCAACGCCGGCGGGCAAGGAACCGTCGTCCGGTGGCGCGAGCCCCGATCTGTGGCAATGGTGGCGGACGTTGCGGGATCCGCAATTGAACGACCTGATCGACCGCGCGCTGCGGAACAATCTCGATCTCAAGATCGCGCTGGACCGTTTGCAGCAGGCGAGATTACAGCTCGTCGTGATTGGCGGCCAGGCATTGCCGCAGGTCAATGGCGGGGTCGGGGGCGGCGCCGGCACAGGGACGGACGAAACCAAGGGCAGGGTCCCGCAGGCGCTGACGGCCGGGGACAATCGAGCGAATCTCAACAGCGTCAACTGGATCGGCGGTCTTGATTCCGAATGGGAGATCGATATTTTCGGCAAGATCGCGCGCCGCTTCGAGGCTCAGGCCTACACGGCGGAGGCGTTCAAGGAAGCGCGCGACTGGGTCCATGTCGTGATCGCTGCCGACGTCGCCCGCCTGTACTTCGATCTGCGGGCCCGGCAGGAGCGCCTTCAGATTCTTTATCACGACATCGAGGCCGCGCAAAAGGTGCTCGATCTCGCCCAGACCCGCCTGGATCGCGGGCTGACCAATGAACTTGATGTGTTGCTCGCGAAGCGTCAGGTTGAGACGCTGCAGGCAGACGTCGAACCTCTGAAGGCGCTGATCGCGGCCAACGGCTACGCGATCGCCGTTCTCTTGGGGGAATATCCGGAGGTGATCGCCCGCGACCTGCGGCGCCCCGGTGCGATCCCGCGGCTGCCGGCCCGGGCGCCGGTCGGGCTTCCCGTCGACCTGCTGCGCCGACGCCCCGACATCCGCGAAGCCGAGCGGTTCCTGGCGGCCGCGGTCGCCGATATCGGTGCCAGGACCGCGGACCTGTTCCCGAGCCTGTTGCTTACCGCGGGCACGGGCGCGCAGGCTGGCCCACGATCGGGCTCGGCGATTCCGATCACCTGGATTGGGTCGGTGGGACCATCGGTTGGTGCCCCGATCCTCGACTTCGGCGCACTCGATGCCAAGATCGAGATTGCCGACTACCGGGCGCACGAGCTTGCAGCGGCCTATAAGCAAACCATTCTTGTCGCGGTGCAGCAGGTTGACGAAGCCAACGCCGCCTATCGCGGTTTCCGGCAGAGCCTGCGCAGCCTCGATCTCGCACTCGAGGCGGCGCGTCAGGCGACAAAGGTGGCGACCGAGCGCTACGACCGGGGTCTGACCGATTTCCTCAACGTTCTCGATGCGGAACGGCAGCAATTCGCTCTGGAACAGCAGCGTGCCGAGGTCACCCGACTTGCGGGCGACAGCTTCGTGGCGCTCTATAAGGCGCTCGGCGGCGGCTGGCCGCCGGACGAAATCATTCCGCCTGTCCGACATCCGGACCCCGCGGTGATTGCCGCCGTCAAGCGTCTGGTACAGGATCCGCCGCATCCGCCGCCACCTCCGCCACCGCCCGGGCTCGTGCCCTGACGCGATGAAGGAAACAAGTCGTTGACCAAGACGACCACGACCCGTGTCCAGACCATCATTCTCGTCGAGGACGAGAAGGAACTGGCGAACGAGATTAAAATCGAACTCGATCGGCTGGGCTATCTCGTGCGTACGGCTTCCATCGCCGAGGCCGCGGATGCTGCGCGGGTGGGCGATGCCGCGTTGATGATCATGGACCGGATTGTTTTCGGCGAAGACAGCCTGAAGACTTTGGAGGCCCTGCGCAAGGAGGGCATCAAAGTCCCGGTTCTGGTGATCTCGGCGCTGTCCTCCATCGATGAGAGGGTCCATGGCCTGAAGGCGGGAGGGGACGATTATCTCGTGAAGCCCTTCGCGATGGTGGAACTTGTCGCGCGGGTCGAAGCCCTGCTGCGCCGCCTCGACGACGTGCGCACCACGAAGCTGCGTGTCGGCGACCTCGAAATGGACCTGATCGAACAAACGGTGCATCGCGGAGACACCAAAATCGATCTGCTGCCGCGCGAGTTCAAGCTGCTGGAATACTTCCTGCGCCATCCCGGCCAGGTGATCACGCGGGCGATGCTGCTCGAGGAAGTGTGGCAATACCACTTTTCGCTGGAGACCAATGTCGTCGATGTCCACATCAGTAACCTGCGCAAGAAGATCGACGTAAAGGGGGTCTCCTCGCTGATCGTGAATATCCGCGGAGCAGGCTTCATGCTTGGCGCCAATGCTTGAGTTCTTCCGCTCGTCGGCGGTGCGCGTCGCCCTCGCGTTTGTGTTCGCGATGATCGTGGCGACCACGGCCGTATTCGGCCTGGTGTACCTCCAAATCAGGGCGGCGGACGAAACGAGGAATCGTCTTATTCTCGAAGACGAAGCCGCCAAGAGCGTCGATCACTCCGTCGACGAATTGAGAACCGCGTTCGAGGCGCGGCTGACCCACGACCTGCGGCGACTGGACTATACGGCGCTTTTTGGCGCGGATCGCAAGTTCATGTTCGGAAATATCAACGAGTTGCCGCCGATTCCGCTGGACGGAAGGTCTCACTACGCCGCGTCACGCGTGCCCGGCGGCGACAATCGGCTCGAACCGGCGATCTTCGTGGCGCGCACGCGGCCGGACGGCAGCATCATGTTGTTGGGCCGAAGCCTGCTCGAGACCCTTGCCTTTCGCCAGATCGTGCAGAACGCGCTGGCCGCCGCGCTCGCGCCGATGCTGCTGCTGGCGCTGGCGATCGGCGTGTTCTTCGCGCGACGCGCGTCGCGGCGTCTCACGACCATTCACGATACGATCGCGCGAATCATGAAAGGAGACATGCATCTGCGTTTGCCGGTTCGCTCGCGGCACGACGCGATCGACAAGATCTCCGAGGACGTTAACCTGATGCTTGACGAAATCATGCGCCTGCTGGTGCAGATCAAAGGCGTCAGCGACAATATCGCCCACGATCTGCGCAGCCCTCTCGCCGTCGTGCATGCGCAGCTTGAGCGCGGCCTGGAAAGTTCCGATGACGAGCAGTTGCGCGGGGTAGTCAAGCAGGCCCTCACCCATATCGACAAGGCGATGCTGACGGTCGCAGCGCTGCTGCGCCTTGCCGATGTCGAATACGGTCCGAAATCGAACAAATTCAGAACCATCGATCTGTCGGCGATCTGCGCCGATCTGTTCGAGTTCTTCGAGCCGCTCGCCACGTCGAAGTCGATCAAGATGACGCTGGAAATCCAGTCGCCGGTACTGATTCTCGGCGATGGCGATTTGATGCGCGAGGCGGTGTCGAACCTGATCGGCAATGCGATCAAGTTCACTCCCGAGCACGGCACCGTGAGTGTGTCGGTGACCCAGGAAGACGGCCGTCCCGTCGTTCGCGTGCGCGACACCGGAATCGGCGTCGAGCCGGGGGAGCGGGACAAGATATTCCAGCGGTATTACCGGACCGCGAGCGGTCACCGCGTCCCTGGCAGCGGCCTTGGCCTGAGCATTGCCGCGGCGATCGCCAATCTTCACGACTTCGACCTTCGTTTTGACGACAATGATCCGGGCGCGGTGTTCGAGATGGTCGGACGCAGGAAGCCGGCGCCGGTTTGACCTGCTCCAGGCAGAAATAGCCGGAAACCAAATTCCCCACGGGCAAACCCCGGGGCAGGCCGCCCTGGAAAGACTTTGTTAACCATGAATAGGAGAAGGTCGAAGCGGCCTTTCCCGCAACTCCTTGCGAACAAGAGCGAAATAAATGCCGGCAACCGTGTTCGCTACCTCTCTCCCCGATGCCGATGCCGATGTCGGCTCGCTCGCTGGACGACAACTGCGCCTCGGGATGGAACATTACGGCTCCGGCAGAACCGAAGAAGCGATTGCCGCGTTTCAGCTCGGTCTTGCCGCGGTCGCGAATGAATTGCCGGGCAGTATATCCGTCGAGACAATTTCGGAGCTGCATGCAAGGCTCGGGAATGCCTCCTTGCTCCTCGGCGATCTCGAATTGGCCGGAGAGAACTACAAGGCGGCGTTGCGGCTGGCGCCACATTTGACGGACTGCTGGTGCAACTTCGGCAACGTGCTCCTCAAGGCGGGGAACCCTCAGGACGCCATTTCGCTTTATCTTCAGGCCCTGAAGCTGAATTCACGCCATTGGCCGGCGCGCACCAACATGGTCCAGGCCCTGATGGCGACAAAGCAATACATCGTGGCCAAGGCGCTGCTCTTGGAATTGATCGACGAACGCCCGCAAGACGGCCAGATCCGCCATCAGCTTGGCAAGGTCCACTTTGAGCTGAACGAATTGGACCCGGCGATCGAAAGTTTTCAGGCTGCCATCGCCCTCGACCCGAGTGACGCCGACAGCATCAACTGGATAGGCGGCATCAAGCAGACGATGGGCGATATCGAAGGCGCTCAGGCCGCCTACGCCGAAGCTGCAAGAATAAACCCCCTCATCAGACGGCCCGCTGCAAAATCTCCGCCCGATTTTCGCCTTCTGGCATTGTATGCGCCCTTCGGCGGCAACACGCCGACCGAATGTCTTTTCAAGGATGCGGTTCACGACACCGATACGCTCGCTCTATTCGCCTCCCGCGAATATGACGCCGAACTGTTCAGCCAGAACATACAGCTGGTCGTCAACCTGATTTCCGATGCGGACCAGACCGAAGCCTTGTTGCCATTGGCTGCCGATCTGGTCGACCGGCTTGGCAAGCCAACCGTCAACGATCCGCGCAAGATCCAGAGGACGACGCGGGACGCTGTTGCCTGTCTGCTGCGGGGAATCCCGGGCTGCCGCATTCCGAAAGCCCTGCGTCACAAGGCAGGCGCCGACTCTTCCCCGGCAGCGCTGCGGGCGGCATTTCCGTTTTCGTCCCCCGTGCTGGCGCGGCCTGTCGGGACGCATGGCGGCGATGATTTTGAAAAGGTCGAAGATCCCGCGGCGCTCGCGGATTTTCTGTCGCAGCGCCCTGATCACGATCACTATCTGATCGAGTATATCGACTATCGTTCCGGCGATGGCCATTTCCGGAAGTACCGGTTCATTTTCGTCGACGATCAGATCCTGCCCTATCACCTTTGCATCGGAAGTGACTGGAAGCTTCATCACGTCAATACCGACATGGCCAATCAGCCCTGGATGCAACAGGAGGAAGAGGCCTTTCTGAACAACCCCGCCGCGGTCTTCAGCCCTGCGCATTATCAGGCGTTGCAAACCATCCGGGAGCGCATCGGCCTTGAATATTTCGGCATCGATTGCGGGCTGGACGTTTCCGGAAATCTCGTCGTGTTCGAAGTAAACGCCTCGATGCTGGTCCACGACCGCAACGAAGGGTTCCTCTACAAGACGCCGGCCGTCCATCGTATCAGGCTGGCGTTCGAAGCGATGTTGCGAAAGTTCGCGGCTGTGGACGTCTCATCGAGCCCCGCTTCCGGCTAATTTACCCGGAGCATCGACCCTACTTCAATTCCTGCGCCTGTAGCAGCGCCTTCAGCGTGCCTTCGCTCAGCCGCCCTCCGGAATGCTGCGGCTTGCCTTCGGATCCCTCGATGGCGGGGAAATTCCGCGGCGGGAGCTTGTTGACGGCCGGGTTCGATCGGCCGGCCGCGGTCGCCTCACTGGTTTCGCCGGCCTCATCCATATCGTCGAAAGTGCCGGCGCCGCCGACCTGGACCCGGTGCTTTCGATTTTCGATCTTCTTTGGCTTCGGCTGCGGAACGTAGACGAGCGGCGGCAGAATATGATGTCGTGACATGATTCACTCCCATGGCCTTGAACTCACGCAACGGCACAAAGGCAAATCCTCAAGTCAGCAAAAGCAAGCCGCGGGCCAGAAAATTTCCCTTGGGAATCAATCGTTAATCCGAATCGCCGGCGGCGGCCCTCGGCAAGGTTTGCCCGCCTCAAAGGTCCCAATACCCAAGCGCCGGCCCTGGGTGCCGTTTGATGTGGCGCGCGTGGGTCCCGAGCGATCCTGCGCAAGCGGGATCGTTCGTGTCGCCCGCATTTGTTGCCACGACTTCCTCTCTAAGCCGAAGTGCGCGGCTTTCGTCCCTCGATCGGATACGCCGGATCGTTATAGCCCGGCGTCGAGGGATGGCCGCTTGTGACCAGCCGATCGATCAAGGCCTCGTCCTCGGCGGTGAAGCGATAATCGAGCGCGCGCACGTCATCGTCCCATTGCGCCTCGGCATGCTGGCGGATCTGCTGCGCCAGCTTCAGCGATTCCGGCCGCCACTCGGTCTGCATCAAGCGCGTGTCGTTGCGGCCGGCGCGCACGGTTTCCTGTAGCGGCGTCGAATGGTCTTCCCGGTGCAGATAATAGATGTCGATATAGTCGGTGCCGAGCCGCTTCAGGCTTTCGTCGGCGGCCTGCAACACCCAGCGCCGCGACAGGCCGCCGCGGGAAGCGCTACGTGTTGTCTTTCAGGATCTTGAACACCCCGCTGGCGGTGGCCACGCAGCGGCTGCCGGCGGTCAGCTCGGTCGTCGTGAAGATCAGGCTGCGGGTCGCGCGGACCACGCGCGGCTTCGATATCAGAATCTCGCCGATCTTGGCGCTGTCGATAAAATGGGTATCCATCTGGACCGTGGCGAGGGTCGGCCGGCCCGACACATATCGCGCCGTCATGCCCGAGGTGCGGTCCGCGAACGTCATCAACAGCCCGCCCTGCACCAGGCCGCGGCGGTTATGGTGCTTGTCCTGGGCAACGACCGCGTATTCATGCACGTCGTTGACGAGGCGCTGCCATAGCGGCCCGACCAGGCTGATGAAACCGCTGGTCTCGACGATGGCCCAGCCGGAGGCCTTGAGTTTCTCCGCGGCCATGTCGGTCGTCATATCAGGTATTTCCAGTCCCGGCGGTGTTCAGATTTGCGGCCATTTCATCAATCGTCGCCGTGTTGTAGTCAAGCGGGATGGTAAGGCCATTCGATAAAGCCACCCGCCGGGATATTGCAGAGCGCTGCGCGGCGTTTGCACGGCTGCCCGCAGCCGAATCGGCGCCGGCGCTGAAGCGGGCCGCGGTCGCCATCGCCCTCGTCGGGGCCGACGATGCCCCGGGCCGGACCGCACTGCTGTTGACCCTGCGCGCGGCCGATCTGCGCGCCCACCGCGGCCAGTGGGCGCTGCCGGGTGGGCGCTGTGACGAGGGCGAGACTTCGATTGAGGCAAGCTTGCGGGAGCTCCACGAGGAACTTGGCCTTGAACTTGGGGCCAATGACGTCCTCGGTCAGCTCGACGACTATCCGACCCGGTCCGGATACCTGATCACGCCGGTCGTGGTGTGGGCGGCCACGAGCCCTGCCATGTCACCCAACCCTGCGGAGGTGGCCTCCGTGCATCGGATTGCGCTTGAGGATATCGAACGGCCAGAGGCGTTCGACTTCGTCGCGATCCCCGAGAGCGCGCGACGCGTCATCCGGTTTCGTCACGCCGGTCAATTCATCCACGCGCCGACGGCGGCGCTGATCTACCAGTTCCGCGAAGTGCTCGCCGGCCGCGATACCCGCGTGGCCGACCTGGAGCAGCCGGTCTTTGCCTGGAAGTAGGCCGCCAACATCGATGTTGAGGTCGTCATTGCGAGCCAACGGGTCGCGCGAATGCGCGCCCGATGACAGGCTCCGCGAAGATTCCATAGGCTGGAACGAGAAGTTTGGAATCTTCGTCGCTTCGCTCCTCGCAAAGACGAAAAGCCGCGCCGTCGTCCGGAAGTCGCCTTGCGGACGTCAGATCTTTCGGCGACGATGCGGCCAAACAAGAACGACGGGCTTTCGGGAGGTCTCGCCAAAATGCGCAGCTTGAGCGCGTCGCTTTGCATTGTTGCCCTCGTGCTCGGCCTATGCTGTGGCCTCGATCGCGCGCGGGCGCAAGCCTATCCGAACCGGACCATCACGGTGGTGGTTCCGTTCGCGCCGGGCGGCAGCACCTCGATCGTTGGGCGTGTGATCGCCGACAAGATGAGCCAGCTGCTGGGTCAAAGTATCGTCATCGACCATCGCCCCGGGGCCGGCGGCACCGTCGGCACCAAGGCGGTGGCGAAGAGCGATCCCGACGGCTACACCCTTCTGCTCGGTTACACCGGTACGCTCGCCATCGGGCCGTCGCTCTATAAAAATCCCGGCTACGATCCGCGCAGGGATTTCGCGCCGATCGGCATGATCGGCAATGCGCCGGCCTCGCTGGTGGTGCACCCGTCGTTTCCCGCCAAGACCGTCACTGAGCTGATCGCCTATGCGAAGGCCCATCCCGGCAAGGTCAATTTCGGCTCCGCCGGCGCCGGTACCGTCAGCCATATCACCGGTGAGTATTTCGCTCGTACGGCTGGCATTACGCTCGTGCACATTCCCTATAAGGGCACTGGACCTGCGCTGAGCGACTTGTTGGGCGGACATATCCCGATGGCATTCGCGCCGATTCCGTCAACCCACGCCAACGTCTCGGCCGGGCTGTTGCGGGCGCTGGCGGTGACGGGCACTACCCGCACGAGCCTGCTCCCGGACGTGCCGACGATGCCCGAAGCCGGCCTGCCGGGGTTCGAGGCGGCGCTCTATTACGGGCTGGTGGCGCCGGCCGGCACGCCGCGCCCGGTGATCGACAAACTCAACCGCGAGTTACGGGCAGCCCTGGCCTCCGAGGAGGTGAAGAAGCATCTCGCGCTTGACGGGACCGAGATCACGCCGGGGACGCCGGAAGACTATGCGGCTTTCATCGACAAGGACGAAAGGAAATGGTCGGAACTCGTCAAGGCGAGCGGCGTCGAGCAGGAGTGAGGAAGCCCGGCGTGAACTGCTTTCGGGGCTGACTTGCGCGACACGCTTGCTACAACGAAGCCATGCTCCCTCATGCGATTCGTTGTTGCCTCGGATATTTAGCGCTCGCGCTGCTGCTGATCGCACAGCCGGCGGGGGCGATGGATGCCGCCGCGCCTGCTTCGGCAAGCGCCGATGCCATGGCGCAGGCGGCTTCGCCCCAGGCGATCGCGGAATATCGCCTTAAGCTCCGGGAATATCAGGAGGCGCGCGCGGCGTTCGAACAGGAGGCCGGCGCCTATTGGAACTCGATTGCCGAGAAGCGGCGGGGGCGCAACGCCAAGCGGCGGGAACATCTGGTGATCGGGCTCGACGACTATGTGCTGACGCAGCCGCCCGTTTATACCGGCCCGAAGCGGCCGGTGAATCCGGAGCCGGAGCCTGAACCGGAAGTAAAGCCGCGCCAGCACAAGGCCATTCCCGTCGTCGCCGATCTGCTGCGGGCTGCGAGCGAGCATTTCCAGTGGACGCCGCAGAAGCCCGCGAGCGAGCTCGAGTTCAAACGCGCCTATGCGCGCGTGGCGTCAGTCGCAGGGATGACGCGCGAGCAGGCGGTGCGGGTCTATTCGTTCGAGACCGGCGGCAACGGCAATTACGACATGCAGTCCGGCCTGCGCAGCGGCCGCGCGATCTCGACCGCGATCGGCTACAACCAGTTGCTCACCACCAACAGTGTCGAACTCATCGCCGAGCAGGGCCACGAATTCGTTCGCGAACTGACGCAAAAAGCCGTGCAATTGTCGGGAGCGCCGCGCAAGGCGATCGACCACAAGATCGCGGTGCTGAAGAAAATGGTGGCGTATGCGCGTTCGGTGCCAGACGACTGGTCGCAGCATGAGAAGCTTGCCGATACGCCGCAGGGCTGGGCCCTCCACGCCATGGTTCTCGACATCGACGTCGGACCGCTGCTGCAGACTCACAAGCTCCTGACGTCGGTCATTTTCGCACGCGCCAAGGGCTACGCCCGCCCGCTCACCGCGGCCGAACTGGAAATGATGAACCTCACCGGCGACGGCACCGGGCTCGACATGGTGACGATGCCGCGGGCGATGCGGGAGCAGGTCCCGACTTCGAATTTCTTCCAGCGCTCAGGCTACGAGCGCAATCCGGTGGCGATCCGCCACAATACGGTGGCGAAGCTGCTCGCGATTACCGATAGCCGGATGGACTCGAACAGCAATTTGCCGGGCGCGAGGGAACTCGCGGCGGCGTTTTAGCGTTAGTGCGTCGGCTTGCTTTTCCCTCTCCCCTTGTGGGAGAGGGTGGACGCGATGCGCAGCATCGCGGACGGGTGAGGGGTTCTGGTCTATCGATAGACCGTAACCCCTCATCCGCCCTCGCTTCGCGAGGGCACCTTCTCCCACAAGGGGAGAAGGGAAGAGGCGATCGTCAGTGCGGCCCGAACATGAACTTGCCGTCGCCTTCGAGGAACGGTCCGGTCCGCATATAGAGCTGTCCGTTCTGTCCGATGAAAAACAGCGTGCCCTTCGGCACCTTCTTCGCGCCCTTCAGGAGCAGGCCCGCATTGTCGGTACCCATCTTGTAGGAAAACGTCTTGCCGTCCTTGTCGTAACCATAGCCCATATCCGGCTTCAGCTCCCAGGGAGCAGGGGCCGCGGACTCGGCAAACGCCGATGTCGTCAGCACGGCCAGCGCCGCCGCCATCAAATAGGTCTTGGTCGAAAAACGCGTCATCCTGCATGCTCCCAAACCGGCCCGCAAAGTCGGCGGTCCATCGATTTCTGAACAAATCACGAACGCCATTGTTGCGTCAACAGGATGCTTCGCCGCGCGTGGCGCCATAAGACTTTGTGATTTCCCGCCCCTGACTTCGCGACTATCTTCCTTGCCAATTCTGTCTAGAACCGGCTGTTCGCGAAGAACGTTATGGGGATGATTCGGATGAACCAGGTTGTGAAAATTTGTTTCGGCGCCGCGCTGATGGTGACGCTCGCTCCCATTGCCCAGGCGGACGAATTCAAGCTCAGCAATAACCAGAGAATTTCCTGCAGCCGCGGTCTCAGCGCCGGGAAACTCAATACCGCTACCTGCAAATCCTACGCCTACATCTTCAACGTCAAGACGTCGGAATATTTCAGGTGCCAGGTCAGCCTGGCGCTGACGCGCGACAACAAGGAAGTGATCAACGTGCAGACCGACGGCAGTTGCACCAGGAAGCCGCGCATTTTCGAAACCGATTCCAGCTATTCGTTCGACGCCACCGAGACCGAGCCGCCGAACACCAATTCGTTTTTCGGTCCCGGCGGCTATTCGGTGTGGGCCAGCGACAACACCGCGCAGAAGGTGCGCGGCTGCATTACCATCAGTTCGGGTCTCGGCTCCGACATTTCGAAATGCCTGGACATGACGTTTCAATAAGCTTGTCCCGAGGTAACCTGAAATAGCTCCTCTCCCCGCTTGCGGGGAGAGGCATAGCCGCTTCGCGGCCGTCCTATGAAAGAACGCCGAAGCGCAGCTTCGGCTATGTCGTTCTTACGATCCGGGTAAGGGGGACTCTCCGCGAGTCCGAGCCTGACGAGAGTCCCCCTCACCCCGACCCTCTCCCCGCAAGCGGGGCGAGGGAGCGGTGGTCGATCGCTGGTGACTTAAATCCAAACTCGTCCCGCTCTAATGCCCCATGCGTGCCGAGGCCGGATGACCCGGCAGCTTGAAGCGCTTTCCGGTATCGGTGACCTTGCTGCCGTCGACCCTCAGGATCGAGAAATCCTGCGTCAGGTAGTTTCCGGCCAGAAGATATTTGCCGTCGGGCGTGAACACGACCGCCTCGGGCAACCCGCCGACCTCGATATCCTGGGTCTTGGTCACCTTCTTGCCGTCGATCTTCAGGATCGAGAGGCTGCCGTTTTTCTGGTAGAAGAAGGCTTTCTTCATGTTCGAACCGCGCTGGATCGCAGCGACCGCGACATCGCCCTTCGGCGACATCGCCAGTCCCTCGGGGCCGTCGCCGACCACTACCCGGTCGATGATCCGCGGCGGGGTGGCTTCGAGGTCGATCACGCTGGTTGTATCGACACTGCCGTCGGACGATCCGGCGCCGCCATTGTCGGAAGTGAGCGCGATCTTGCTGTTTGGCGTCACCACCACATTGTAGGGCCACTGGCCGGTCGGCAGGTCGACCTTGTTGTAGGTCACCTTGTCGCCGGCGATGTCGAGCACCGATACCTTGTGGGCGGGGAATCTCACGGCCAGCGCCCGCTTGCCATCCGGCGTGAACAGGACGTGCGCGACGCTGTCGGGGAAGGTGATGGTATCGGTCACCTTGACGTCGGTACCGTTGACCGAGAGCACGCTGACCGAATTATCCGCGCGATTGGCGACCAGCGCCATCTTGCCGGACGGGCTGAAGCTCAGTCCCGACGGCTGCTTGCCGCCGGTGACCGTCGCCGCCAGTTTGGGCGGGGTGGCCTTCAGGTCGATCACGAAGATCTTGTTGTCGGGCACCTGCTTCAGCGTGTCGCCGTCTTTCACGACGTCGACCGAATTGGCCACCAGCGCCACCGCGCCTGAGGGGTCGATGTCGACATTGACCGGTGGTCCGACCACTGAATTTTCCAGCGGCAGGGTGGCAACGATCTTGGGACTTTCGGGATCGGCGAGATCGACGATCAGGACCTGGTCCTTGCCGGGCAAGGACAAGACCGTCTTGCCATCATCGTCCCATAAAACCTTCTCGTCGAGGCCGACGATCATGAACGGCTTGGCATGGGCAAGATTGAGGCCGGCGCTGCAGAGCAGGATGGCCGCTCCCAAGGACAATCCAAAGGATGATCCAACTGTACGATAGGCAGGCATTAGGGTTTTCTCCCGGTGAGGATCGGCCTCTGACGGGCCGGTTCGCGGCCAGAGAGTACGCGGGGAACCGCATTGTTGCTAGTGCGAAGCGGGGTGGCCTTCTTGGCGTATCGGACGGGTTGACCGCGGGCTCACGCCCGGCCAATTTCGAAAAAAGCGGGAGAGATTGAGTGGAACGCCTGAAAGGCAAGACAGCGATCGTGGTCGGCGCCGGTTCGATCGGGCCGGGCTGGGGCAACGGCAAGGCGACCGCGGTCAGCTTTGCGCGCGAGGGTGCGCAGGTGTTTTGCGTCGACCGAAACGCCGCCGCTGCCGAGGAGACCGCCGGCATCATTGCCTCCGAGGGCGGAAGAGCGACCGCGTTCACTTCGGATGCA
This sequence comes from uncultured Alphaproteobacteria bacterium, assembly GCA_963753875.1. Classification (GTDB taxonomy): domain Bacteria; phylum Pseudomonadota; class Alphaproteobacteria; order Rhizobiales; family Xanthobacteraceae; genus Bradyrhizobium. Next base: position 360,555 of record CAVWDY010000034.1, read on the forward strand.
TCGCGGGCCAAAGACGTCGAGGCGATGGTGGCCGCCTGCCTGAACACCTATGGCCGCATCGACGTGCTCGACAACAATGTCGGCATTGCCGAGACCGGAAGCGTGGTCGACGTGTCGGAAGCGGACTGGGACCGCGTGTTCGCCGTCAATCTCAAAAGCGCCTTCCTCGCCATGAAGCACGTCATCCCGGTGATGACAAAGCAGGGCGGCGGCTCGATCATCAATATTTCATCGATCGCCTCGATCCGTCATCTCGGCATATCCTATGTCACCTACGGGACGACCAAGGCCGCGATGAACCAGATGACGCGGACCACGGCCGTCGAATTCGCCGCCAGGAAGATCAGGGTCAACGCGATCTTGCCGGGCCTCATGAAGACACCGATGGTGGCGCACTCCGCGGGGCTGGCGGCGAGCTATGCCAAGGGCGACGTCGAGGCGATGTGGCGCGCGCGCGACGCGCAGGTGCCGATGGGGCATATGGGCGATGCCTGGGACGTCGCCAATGCGGCGCTGTTTCTGGCTTCCGACGAATCGAGATACGTCACCGGCATCGAACTGGTGGTCGACGGCGGCATTACGCTGAAAGTGAATTAGCGCGGTCGTCCCGGCGAGCGCCGGGACCCGTACTCGCGCCTCGCGCTATTGAGCCAGCGCCAATATTCCGCCGGCGAAGGAATGCCAAGCCGGCGTGACGCTGATCGGCCAGTTCAGGAGCTTCACCGCCACCAACGCGGCGCCGCCGTAGATGTATGCGGGGTGGGGACGCCCTCGGGTGCGCCAGTCAAAAATGATCGCGGCCACAAGCAATAGACAGGCGACCAAGGCCGGCGCGATGGTGACCGGGACCGGGGGAGGGCCGGGCGGTCCGGGCGGCGCCAGAAAGGTGAGAAACCAGCGGGCCACCGCGGCATCCAGAATCGCGATGGCGGCCAGAAGCATCAATCGCTTGTGCGTTTCGGGCCGGCGGATATTGGCAATGGCAAGGGCGACGACCACCGCGAAGAACAAAATTCCGGTGAGCGGGACAACCGCAAAAGCGATCCCGGCGTCGGTCAGCCCAAGTGCTGCGGACCGCTTCATTGCGTCGACCGCGGCGAAAAACCCGAAGATCGTCATCGCGGTCGCCAGCGATACGCCGATCATTCCAATCGTCCGATGCCGCGCGACCTGCCCGGACGCGGCGAGCCAGGTCTGAAAGGCAAAATATATGGTCCAGACGAAAAACAGCATGCCATGAAAATGAATGACCGGCATCGACGGGAAAGATCCCGTTGCCAGTGGCAACCAGTAGGTCGGCGCGAAGCCGAGGAAGGCCACGGCCATGCACGATAGCGCCATATAAAAATAGAAATACCGTGCCCGCGATGATGCGATGGCGCGTGTGGAATTGCGGTCGATCAAGGTTGTCATTGTGTTAGAGTCTCCGAGACCAGGATATGGTTCAAAAATAATTTGCCATCCGGCATTTGATGTTGAATGTCACTCTGTTCGCTTAATTTCTCGGGAAATCCGATCCGCGATACTATTGCCATGCGACTCCTCCAATATCGAAAGCAATTCGCTGAGTAAACCCATGCGATTTTGTTTTACAGCCCTCATCCGGAGCGCGGCAGCCGCCTCTCTCTTTTTGGCAGTACCGCCGCATGGCGCATTTGCGACCGGCACCGAGCCGACCGACGAGCAGATCAACTCCGCGCCCTGCGTTGCCGCCCTGACGGCCAGTGACGACGACAAGATCATTTCCAGCTGTGGCGCGTTGATTGGCAACGAGAAGGTGCCGAAGGCCGACCGCGTCAAGGCTCTGATCGCGCGCGCCGCCGCCTACGAGCGCAAGGACCAGATCGACCGTGCGCTCGGCGACTACGATACGGCGCTCCGGCTCGATCCGACGCTCGCCGATATCTTCAACGCGAGGGGCGAGCTCTGGCGCAAAAAGGGCGACCGGCCGCGCGCGCTCGCCGATTTCGGCGCCGCGATCAAACTCAATCCAAATCATCCGGCGGCGCGGGGCAACTACAAATCGCTTGCGCTCGAGGTGGAACGCCTGGGCGCGCTGATTGCGGTCAACAACAGGCCGAGTTTTAATTGCGCCACCGCCAGACGCACGGTCGAGAAGGCGATCTGCGCCAACCCCGAACTGGCCAATCTCGACCGCGAGATCAACGCCGTGAACACCAAGGTCGTCCGCGAAGCCACCAACGAAAGTCCCGGTGCCGGCCGCGCCAGGCAGCGCGAGCAGGATGACTTCATCGCCCGCCGCAATGCGGCGTTCGGCCGGCCTGATTACGACCTGCGGAAGGAGATGCGGGAGCGGCTGGACCATCTGCTGGCGGCGGGGCGGCAATAGGCCGCCAAACCGTGTTATTCCAACATCGCCGCGTTTTCGCCTTGAAATGGCGCTCCCACGCGTGACAATAGCCGCAAGAAAAATGGCTTGGAATTGATCCTGGTCATGGCCGGGCCAAGCCCGGCCATGACGGGAAGAGCCAATCGACTGGGGCGGGAGCTGCGTCATGAATATCCAGGGCAATAGTCGGTATCACGAGATACATGCCCGCTCGCTCAGGGATCCCGAGGGTTTTTGGGGCGAGGCGGCGCGGGAGATCGACTGGATCGCGCCCGCCAGGAAGGTCTTCGATCCCTCGATGGGGCTTTACGGCCGCTGGTTCGCCGGCGCCGTGGTCAACACCTGCTTCAACGCGCTGGATCGCCACGTCGCGGCCGGCCGCGGCAATCAGCTGGCGCTGATCCACGATTCGCCGCTGGCCGGCAGCGTCACCAGACTGACCTACGCGGAGATGCTGCACGAAGTGAAAACGCTCGCCGCCGTCATGGCCGACTTCGGCGTCGTCAAGGGCGATCGCGTCATCCTCTATATGCCGATGGTGCCGGAAGCCATGACCGCGATGCTGGCCTGCGCGCGGATCGGCGCCGTGCATTCGGTGGTGTTCGGCGGCTTCGCGGCGAAGGAGTTGGCGACCCGGATCGAGGACGCCAAACCGAAGCTGATCTTCTCGGCGAGCTGCGGGCTCGAGCCTGGCCGCATCGTGCAATACAAGCCGTTGCTCGACGAGGCGATCAAGCTCTCCAGCGTCAAGCCTGAGGCCTGCATCATCCTGCAGCGGCCGCGGCAATCATGCGAACTGACGCCGGCCGCGATCACGACTGGGCGGCGTTGCGGTCTGCCGCGATCGAAGCGAAAAAGTCGGCCGATTGCGTGGCAGTTTTGGCGACCGATCCGCTCTATATCCTCTACACCTCGGGCACGACAGGCAAGCCCAAGGGCGTGGTGCGCGACAATGGCGGGCATCTGGTCGCGCTGAAATGGTCGATGTTCAATCTCTATGGCGTCAAGCCCGGCGAAGTCTGGTGGTGCGGCTCCGACATCGGCTGGGTGGTCGGTCATAGCTACATCATCTACGGGCCGCTGATTCATGGCGCGACGTCGGTCATGTATGAAGGCAAGCCGATCGGCACGCCGGACGCCGGCGCGTTCTGGCGGGTGATCGCCGAACACAAGGCGGTGGCGCTGTTCACCGCGCCGACCGCCTTCCGCGCCATCCGCAAGGAAGATCCGGAAGGCCAATTCATTCGCCAATACGACCTGTCGAAATTCCGCACGCTGTTTCTTGCCGGCGAGCGTGCCGACCCGCCGACGGTGGAATGGGCGGAACAGCAACTGAAGGTGCCGGTGATCGATCACTGGTGGCAGACCGAAACCGGCTGGTGCATCGCCGGCAACCCGGTGGGGTTAGGCCAGCTTCCGGTCAAGCACGGCTCGCCGACGGTGCCGATGCCGGGTTATCAGGTCGAGGTGGTCGACGAGGCCGCAAAGCCGGTGCCCGCGGGCACCATGGGTTCGATCGTGATCAAGCTGCCGCTGCCGCCGGGCTGCCTGCCGACGCTGTGGGAGCAGGACGAGCGCTGCAGGGAATCCTATTTCACGGAGTTTCCCGGCTACTACAAAACCTCCGATGCCGGCTACATCGACCAGGACGGCTACGTCTTTGTGATGGGCCGCACCGACGACATCATCAACGTCGCCGGTCACAGGCTTTCCACCGGCGGCATGGAGGAGATTCTCGCGTCCCATCCCGACGTCGCCGAATGCGCCGTGCTCGGCATCAAGGACGCGATCAAGGGCGAGGTGCCCTGCGGTTTCCTGGTGCTGAAGGCCGGCGTCACCCGAAGCCCGCACCTGATCGAAAAGGAGATCGTGCGGCTGGTGCGCGAAAAGCTCGGTCCGGTCGCGGCGTTCAAGCTCGCGATCACGGTCGGCCGGCTGCCGAAGACGCGTTCGGGGAAAATCCTGCGCGGCACCATCAAGAAGATTGCCGACGGCGATCAATGGGCCATGCCCGCCACCATCGAGGATCCCAAGGTGCTGGACGAAATCGGCGATGCGCTGAAGGGCAGGGTGTAAGCGCTTGGACCTGACCTCCGTCATTCCGGGATGGTCCGAAGGACCAGACCTCAGATGCGCAATTGCGCATCGGGGAATCTCGAGATTCCGGACTCGATGCTTCGCATCGCTCCGGAATGACGATCTTCTGTTATACCCGGGCTTGACCCGGGCATCCATCGCACTTCAAGTAACGCCTTCTTTTTGATGGATTGCCGGGTCATCTAGCGCAAAAACGCGCTTTGGCCTTTTTGCCCGGCAATGACGCTCCGAAATGATGTGTCAGGGACATTGAATGCGGCTTAGGGCTTCGAAACTTTGCTTTGCGCTGATCGTTGCGCTTACCGTCTCCGCCTGCGTGCAGCGCAGCCAGGTTCCGGCTCTCTCCAGCCTGAGCGAGGACGACGACACGTTCTGCCGCGCCAACAATGTCGCGGCCGGCTCGCCCGAATATGTCGCTTGCCGCAGGGACCGCGACGTTCAGCGCAGCAACGCCATCGCGCGAGCCGACAAGAAGCAGCGCGACCTCGGCGAATACATGCTCAATAATCCGGTTCGGCCGTAGATCAGGAGGTCCTCATGAACGAAGACGTCTTCAACGCCAGCCTGCGCAAGTTCCTGAAAAAAGTCGGCATCACCTCGCAGCGCGAAATCGAGAAGTCGGTGCGCGACGGCCTCGCCAGCGGCCGGCTCAAGGGCCATGAGAAGCTGCCCGCGAAGATGGTTCTCACCCTCGGCGGTGTCAGTCTCTCCTACGAGGTTACCGACGAGATCGAACTGGGCTAAAAGTCAGCCAAGGCTTTTTTCTAAAAAGGCATTTTTCCACAACCCAGCGCGTCGCGCGGAAGGCACAACATGGACATCAAGGTCAGGGACTCGAACGGCGCGCTTCTCGCCGAGGGCGACAGCGTCACGCTGATCAAGGACCTCAAGCTGAAGGGCTCCTCCACGGTGCTCAAGCGCGGCACCATGATCAGGAACATCCACCTCACCGACAACGCGGATGAGATCGAAGGCCGCACCGACAAGGTCAAGGGCCTGGTGCTGCGGACGGAGTTTTTGAAGAAGGCGTGAGGTTGAAACAGCGGCTTGCTTATGTAAGCTAGCACCACTGTGCAACGATATTGTTGGCCCGATCTATGCGTGTGGAAATCGAGTTTCCTCTCGAATTTTTGGTGGCCGGAACACCAGTTTCGCTTCAGGCCAAGCGCCGTGAATCGGTGGACCAATGGAAGGCGCGCATCATTGACGCAAGTCGGCTAATCTTGCCGGAGGGCCACTTTGCAACGGGAAGCCCAGTAGCGGCAACCTTGTTCTACTTCCCCGCGGCTGAGATGGCAGGTGATATCGACAATATCGTGAAACCTGTGCTTGATGCCTTGGGCCAGCATATTTATGTGGATGATCGACAAGTCCACCGGGTCTTGGTTCAGAAATTCGAGCCTGGAAACGTTTTCGGGTTCGGAGCGCCTAGCCCAACACTGCAGGATGCCCTAAATAGAGCAAAGCCGATTTTATATATTCGGTTATCGAACGATCCATTCGAGGATCTGGCATAATGAGTGTTTTTGGAAGCAGTGAAGCGGAAGTTATCGAAAGTCTCTTGCCGCGCTATCAGGCGGAAGGTTTCGACGTATATGTAAACCCGTCCCCCTCAATCCTTCCGCCTTTTATGCAGGCCTACAGACCAGACGCCATCGCCCTTAAGAAAGACAAGAAAATTGCAATTGAAGTAATCGGGGCAACCGCCCCCTCTGAACAGAAAATAAAAACGCTCCAGTCGCTGTTTGCGGACCACGATGATTGGGAACTCCGCGTCTTCTATGCGTCACCTGTCGCATCCAACAAGTTGTTAGGGATAGCTTCAATACCTGCAATCAATGAATCAATTCAGCGCGTCATTGATTTGATGGAGGAGGGACACTTGTTGCCGGCTCTTGTGATGGCGTGGGCGACATTTGAAGCCGTTGGGCGAGCTTTGCTTCCCGAACAATTTCAACGGCCACAAACGCCAGCTCGCCTCGTCGAGGTACTCGGGTCGGAAGGGTATATTACGCCCGAAGAAGCGGACACATTGAGGGCCGCTAGTACAATTCGAAATGCGGTGGTTCATGGCCAACTTGATTCCACCGTTGATCAAAAGATGGTGGAAGGCTTCGTTGCTATTCTAAAGACGTTAGCCAAGTTGCTACCAGCGGGAAATTCGTAACAGAATATGGTGCGCGGCGCTTCAGGCTCGCCAGACGTCTCGGGTCAAAAAAACAATCTCGCGCTATCTACTGGAATTGCCAACGCTCTTCGCATAGCGCCAACACAGTAGGAAACTCTGTTCGAGTCTCGTCCGGAGGAGATAATGCCATCTTACCATTTTGAGCATGCTCTTTTCATCGTGGGCGAGCAGGACTCCGGAAAGAGCACACAACTTCGCAGCATGTCTTGTGATGTTCGCCCTGGCGCCGATGGCGATATTCCAGCCGCAACGAACCTCCGTGAGATGTACCGGCTATCGAACGAACGTTGTCTGTATCTACGCCTCACCTCTCCTCACAGAACGAAGAGCCTCCAACCGGTTGTCGTTGCGCGGGGGAGCCGCGAGACGCCAGCAGCCTTTCGTAAGCCGACGCGAGCGCCTGACCGCGGAACGGCTCGATGAAACGCGCAGACAACAGCGACAACCCTAGCGCTGTAGCGATCGCGATGCCGCTCAGCGCCAGGGCGCCGCCCAGCGAGGGAAACGAAGGCTGATAGAACGCGAAATACAGCCCCAGCATGATGGGGAAATGAAAAATATAGAGGCTGTAGGAAATATCGGTATGGACCGCGGGGATCATTTGGGGAACCCGCCTCACGACCAAACTCAGCAACAGCCCGAACAGGAACGCCGCGTAGGAAATCACGATGACGGAGTCCGGCCGGTCATCGGCCAGCAGAAAGAGGACATACGCCAGGGCGACGAGGCAGGTCGCCTTGCCCAGCCAGGTTCTTGCGAACGCGATCTGCGCGAGCAGTCCGGCCACCACGTAGCAGCGCATCTCGATCGCCAGCGACCAGAGCGCGGCGTTGGCCTCGGATGAAAGCCATCCGCGGAATCCGAAGCTCGCCAGACACACCACGGCTCTCTGGAGGTCGTAGGAGAAGCTGTTCACCATCGGCCCGGCATTGGGCAGCGCCTGGGTCGGGATATCGGCGAGATGCAGCGCTCGATCGATCGCGACGACGAGGAGAAAGCTGAGCAGCAGCGGCGGATAGATTCGTCCGACGCGCCTGATCATGAAGGGCACGAAGCCGTCACGCCTGACCGCGAGGCTTCGGCCGATCACGAGGCCCGACAAGACGAAGAAGCCGAGTACGGCGCAGCGCGCCATCCATTCCGCGACCGGAAGCGCAGCGGTATATCCGAGCGGTGTGATGAAGACGTAGTTCGCGTGCGACACGACGACGGTCAGGGCCAGCAGCAGCCTCGCGGTATCGAGCTGCTTCCACCCGGACTTGCCGATGCTGGTGCTGTCTGACGGTGCCACGCGACGCCCCTGGTCCCGGCAAGCGTAACGTCCGCGCCGCCGCCCCGGCAACACGCCGGCAACCGCGGCCGCGCGCATCTCCGAATCGAGATGAATTTCGTCTTACCGGGCGCGCTCTGGTGTGCCTTTTTGGCTCGCCTTGTCTTATGGGCAGGCGCGGGGTGGTTACCGGGGGATTGACGTAGAGCGTCCACGGGGTGCCTGGCGGCAGCGGGCCGGTAGAAACAGGAATATCGCGATTTGCCCCGGCCGCAGCGCGAGCAACTGGCCCGCGCTCGGTTCGCCAGGCTGCCGAGCTTGGCGCCGATCGTTTACTGCCCATAGCAAGCGTAGCCCAGATGAGCGAAGCGACATCCGGGGTCTTTGCGGTTGCTCCCGCATATCGCTCATCCGGGCTACACGTTCAACGCCGCCCCGAGAAATTTCGGATTTTCAGAATTTCCGCTTGACGGTTCGGTAGAAACAGAAATATAGCAATTCGGTCCCGCTCCCTCTGAGGGGCGTTTCGCGATCGTCACGGACGTAGGGCGCGGGATGCGGTGGACGTGGCGGCGACGCAAGACGAGCGGCGCTGTCGCGGACGGCGAAGTCGTGTGGTCCTGACGCCCCGACGCTGGCGTCAAGTTCTTGAGAAGCAAGCTTCTTGGGGGCGACGGTGGCAAGAAAGCCCGGTCACCGGGGAGAGTACGAAGGAAACCGTTAAAACCATTGCGCGGGGAATGCCGGGTGTTTCCGGTGTGACCGTGGTGACTAACGCGCGTGCTTTCTACACACCACGCGCGGCTGCGGGCGCATCGGGCGCCTGGCATTCCCTGCGCCCTCTGATTGAAGAGGGCGGAACGAGCAGGCCAAAACTCGCGCGAAACGCGCGGCGAGATCGCGAAGCTGCGTCGGCAGGCATGCGCTGTTTGAAACTTGTATCTATGGCCACTTACTGAGCGCGAACGCGGAACCACGATGTGTCGTCCCCGCGCACGCGGGGACCCATAACCACCGTCGTTCGTTGGAGCAGAAGCCGTTAGCCAGCGTGCTAAAACGCAAGGCCGCGGCGTATGGGTCCCCGCATGCGCGGGGACGACAGCCGCCTTGGTGCGGCTTCGAGCGCTATCGCTAGCACTCTACTCCTCTTCCGGCTTCTTGCCGCCGATGGTCTTCAGCTTGGCGAACACGGCGTCGACGTTGAGATCTTCGCGCTGCTTCTCGCTAGGCTCGAACTCCGGCTCCTTGCGGGTGGTCTCGGAGGCCGGCAGCAGGGTCGCGCCGCCATAGGCGGTATCGGTCGGCTTCTCCTTGGCCGCGCGCTGGACCTCGAAATCGAGCTCAATCTGCGAGCAGAGGCCCAGCGTCACCGGGTCCATCGGGGTCAGGGTCGAGGCGTTCCAGTGGGTGCGGTCGCGCACGCTGGCGATGGTGGTCTTGGTGGTGCCGACCAGGCGCATGATCTGCGCGTCCTTCAATTCGGGGTGATTGCGCACCAGCCACAGGATCGCGCTCGGCCGCTCGTGCCGGCGCGAGACCGGGGTATAGCGCGGGCCTTTCTTCTTGGCCTGCGGCGGCAGGGCCACCTTGCTCTCGCCGAGCTTGAGGCGATAATTCGGGTCGTTTTCACCCTTTTCGATCTCGTCGCGGGTCAATTGGCCGGTCGAAATCGGGTCCATGCCCTTGATGCCCTGGGCGGCATCGCCGTCGGCGATGGCGCGAACCTCGAGCGGGTGCATTTTGGTGAAATCCGCCACCTGATCGAAGGTCAGCGCGGTATTGTCGACCAGCCACACGGCCGTCGCCTTTGGCATCAGCGGTGCATTGCTCATGGCAAATCTCCTTTGCGCTTCGCCCACCTCTTAAGAGGCGAAGCCGTGGTCATCAGCGATGACGGGAATTACGCCCTATATAAGCCGTCCGGGGCTAACCGCGCAATGGTTTGCTGACCACCCTTGACAGCGCCCAAAAGCCGTCCCAAGTCCCTTGCCAAGTTCTCTGCCAAGTCCTTTAACGAATTATCCTTATGCGAATCGACCGTTCCCCGCCCTCTGAGGTAAGGGGTTAACCGGTCCGAGACAGCCCTTATGCCAGCCAAACCACCCCTGAGAATCGTGCTTTGCTCGCCGCGAGGCTTCTGTGCCGGCGTGGTGCGGGCGATCGATACCGTCGAGCGGGCGCTCACGATTTATGGCGCCCCGGTCTATGTCCGCCACGAGATCGTCCACAACCGCTATGTCGTCGACAGCCTCAAGACAAAGGGGGCGATTTTCGTCGAGGAACTGGCCGAAATCCCCGACAATACCAACGCGCCGGTGGTGTTCTCGGCCCACGGGGTTCCGAAATCGGTGCCTGCGGACGCCCGGGCCCGCAATTTCTTTTCGCTCGACGCCACCTGCCCGCTGGTCACCAAGGTACACCGCGAGGCGGCGATCCATTTCAAGCGCGGCCGCGAGATGCTGCTGATCGGGCATTCCCACCACCCGGAAGTCGTCGGCACCCTCGGACAATTGCCGCCGGGGGCCGTGACGCTGATCGAGACCGCGGAGGACGCCGCGACCTTCACGCCGAAGGATCCGGACAATCTCGCTTTCGTGACCCAGACCACGCTGTCGATCGACGACACCGCCGAGATCGTCGCGATGCTGAAGGAGCGGTTTCCGAACATCTCCGGTCCGCACAAGGAAGACATCTGCTACGCCACCACCAATCGCCAGCTGGCGGTGAAGAAGGTCGCGCCCGTGGTCGACGCCCTGATCGTGGTCGGCGCGCCGAACTCGTCGAATTCGCAGCGCCTGCGCGAAGTCGCCGAGCGCGAGGGCTGCAGAATCGCGATCCTGGCGCAGCGCGCCAGCGACCTCGACTGGTCGAGATTCGACGGCATCAAGAGCCTTGGCATCACGGCGGGCGCATCGGCGCCGGAAGTGATCGTCGAAGAGATCATGGGTGCGTTCGCCGAGCGATACGAACTGCATGTGGAGACGGTCTCGGCCGCGGAAGAGAACGAATTCTTTCCGTTGCCGCGTTCGCTGCGGCCCGACGCAGCGGAATAATCGCGATGGCGGTCTACACCGACGTCGCCGCCGACGAGCTTGCGGAATTCCTGAGGACTTACGAGATCGGCGAACTCTTGTCCTACAAGGGCATCGCCGAGGGCGTCGAGAATTCCAATTTCCTGCTCCACACCTCGTCGGGATATTTCATCCTGACGCTGTACGAGAAGCGCGTCGCCAAAAGCGACTTGCCGTTCTTTCTCGGCCTGATGACCCATCTCGCCTCGCGCGGCATCAGCTGCCCGCAACCGGTGAAGAACAAAAGCGGCGAAGCGCTCAGCGCTCTGGCCGGCCGTCCGGCGGCGATCATCAATTTTCTGGAAGGCGTCTGGCCGCGCAAGCCCAATGCGGCGCATTGCGCCGGCGTTGGAGAGGTGCTGGCGCAGATGCATCTCGCCGGGGCCGATTTTCCGATGTCCCGCGCCAATGCGTTGTCGGTGTCGGGCTGGCGGCCGCTGTTCGAACAGGCCGCCTCGCGCGCCGACGAGGTGCAGCCTGGATTGCGCGATTTTATCGGCGCCGAGCTCGATCATCTGGAGAGCAGCAGCGTCTGGCCGAAGGATTTGCCGACAGGCGTGATTCACGCCGATCTGTTTCCGGACAACGTGTTTTTTCTCGGCGAACAGGTATCTGGCCTCATCGATTTCACCTTCGCCTGCACCGATATGCTCGTCTACGACGTGGCCATCTGTCTCAACGCCTGGTGTTTCGAGAGCGATTGCTCGTTCAATGTCACCAAGGCCCGCGCCTTTCTCGGCGCCTATGGCCGCGTGCGGAAATTGTCCGACGCCGAAGAGAACGCGCTGCCGCTGCTCGCCCGCGGCGCGGCGCTGCGCTTCCTGCTGACGCGCCTGGTCGATTTTCTCAACGTGCCCGCGGGCGCCTTGGTGCGGCCGAAAGATCCGCTGGAATATGTCCGCAAACTGCGCTTCCAGCAAAGCGTGGCCAGCATCCGCGATTATGGCGTCGTAGCCTCAGGACTGACGGCGTGAGTTCGCTCCCCTCGGTCACGATCCACACCGATGGTGCATGCTCGGGCAATCCCGGACCTGGCGGCTGGGGCGCCATCCTGAAATTCGGCGACGTCGAAAAGGAATTGAAGGGCGGCGAGGCGCATACCACCAACAACCGCATGGAGTTGATGGCGGCGATCTCGGCGCTGGAAGCGCTCAAAAAACCCTGCACCGTCAATCTCTACACCGACAGCCAGTATGTGCGTCAGGGCATTACCGCCTGGATCCATGGCTGGAAGAAAAACGGCTGGCGTACCGCGGACAAGAAGCCGGTCAAGAACGCCGAATTGTGGCAGCGGCTCGACGCCGCGCTGAAGCCGCACCAGGTGCGCTGGCACTGGGTCAAGGGCCACGCCGGCCACGACGAAAACGAGCGCGCCGATCAACTGGCGCGCGACGGCGTGGCGATGGCGAGGTTGAAGACATAATCGCAATCGTCATCACCCGCGAATGCGGGTGATCCAGTATTCCAGAGGCGTTGGTGATAGGCCAATTCCGCGAAGCAGGCTCAGCTCAGAGCTGCCCCAAGAGCGTATCGCCGCCGGAAACCTCGACCTTGCCGGGCGCCGGCTCGAGATTGAGCTTCTTGACGACGCCGTCATCCACCAGCATCGAATAGCGATGCGAGCGAATGCCGAGGCCGTTGCCGGAGGCATCCAGCTCCATGCCGATCGCCTTGGTGAATTCGGCGTTGCCGTCGGCGAGGAAGGTCGCTTCGTCGCGCTGGTCGGTGTCGCGCTTCCAGGCGTTCATGACGAAGGCATCGTTGACCGAGACGATCGCGATGGTGTTCACGCCCTTGTCCTTCATGGCGTAGGCATTCAGGAAAATGCTCGGCAGGTGCATCTTGTGGCAGGTGCCGGTATAGGCGCCGGGCACCGCGAACAGCGCGACCTTCTTGCCCTTGAAGATATCGTCGGTGGTCCTGACCTGCGGACCGTCCGCCGTCATCACCCGAAATTTTGCTTCCGGCAGCTTGTCGCCGACTTTGATGGTCATCGTCAATTCTCCTCAATTGTGCGGATGTTTCTTAAACCGGGCAGGTGAGGGGCACAATATTCGGCGCCCCGGAAACGGCAATGGTCAGCCGTGTTCACTGTTCTGTCATCAGCCGGTCGCGGCATTAAAGCTGTGCGCGGACCTCATCTTGAGGAGCGGCGTCGGAGTTTATCATCGGGCCGCGCTTCGCGCGGATCCGTTGGGCGCGTCTCGAAGGATGAGGATACACAGGGGCCTCATGGTTCGAGATGCGCCTTCAGCGCTCCTCACCATGAGGGCCGTCATTCAGGCGGCCGCGGCCTTTTTTTCATCCCGCAACTCGCGGCGCAGGATCTTGCCGACGTTGGTCTTCGGCAGGCCGGTCCTGAACTCGATCTGCTTGGGGACCTTGTAGGCGGTGAGCTGCGTGGCGCAGAACTTGATCACGTCCTCGGCGGTGAGGCTCTGGTCCTTCCTGACGATGAAGGCCTTGACGGCCTCGCCTGATTTCGCATCGTCGACGCCGATCACGGCGCATTCGAGCACGCCGGGATGACTTGCGATCACTTCCTCGATCTCGTTGGGATAGACGTTGAAGCCGGAGACCAGGATCATGTCCTTCTTGCGGTCGACGATCTTGGTGTAGCCGTCCGCTGTCATCACGCCGATATCGCCGGTGCGGAAGTAGCCATCGGATGTCATCACCTTGGCGGTCTCTTCGGGCCGGTTCCAGTAGCCGGCCATCACCTGCGGGCCCTTGGCGCAGATCTCGCCGGGCTGACCGAGGGGAACTTCGTTGCCGTCGTCGTCGCGGATCGAGAGATAGGTGGACGGAACGGGAAGACCGATCGAGCCCGAGAACTGGTCGGTATCGGCCGGATTGCAGGTCAGCGTCGGCGAGGTTTCCGACAGACCATAACCCTCCGCCAGCGCGCAGCCGGTCACCGCCAGCCATTTCTCGGCGACCGGCTTCTGCGTCGCCATGCCGCCGCCGTTCGATATTTTCAGCTTGGAGAAATCAACCTTGTCAAAACCGGGTGAATGCAACAGGCCGTTGTAGAGCGTGTTGACCGCGGGGAAGATGTTGACTTGGTATTTCATCAATTCCTTGACGAAGCCCGTCATGTCACGCGGATTGGGAATCAGAAGATTGACGCCGCCGGCGCGCATCCCCAGCAGGAAACACGCCGTCAGCGCGAAGATGTGATAGAGCGGCAGCGCGCAGACGATTAAAATTGCTCGACATGCGGCGGCTTCTTAGCGCCGGCTGCAGCCAGGCGTCGTTCTGCAGCACGTTGGCGAGAATGTTGCGATGAAGCAGCGTCGCTCCCTTGGAGACGCCGGTGGTGCCGCCGGTGTATTGCAGGAAGGCGACGTCGTCGGGCGCGATCTTCGGTTTGTCGAGCTTCATGCCGCGGCCGGCGGCGACGGCGTCGTTGAAGGCGACCGCACGCGGCATCGAATACGCCGGCACCATCTTCTTCACCCGCCGCACCACCAGGTTGACGATCACGCCCTTGAGGCCGAGCAGGTCGCCCATGCTGCCGACGATGACGTGCTTGAGCGAGGTCTTGCCGATCACCTGCTGCACGGTGGTCGCGAAATTCTCCAGCACGATGATCGCCTCGGCGCCGGAATCCTTGAGCTGATGTTCGAGCTCGCGCGGCGTGTAGAGCGGGTTGACGTTCACAACCGCGAAGCCGGCGCGCAGCACGGCGGCGGTGGCTATCGGATATTGCAGCACGTTCGGCATCATCAATGCGACGCGGGCGCCCTTTTGCAGACCCTTGCCCTGCAGATAGGCCCCGAGTGCCAGCGACATCTCGTCGAGGTCGCGGTAGCTGATGGACTTGTCCATGCAGATGAAAGCCCTGCGATCGCTGAACTTCGCAAAGCTTTCTTCCAGCAGTTCGACCAGAGATGAGTATTGGGTCACATCGATATCGGCGGGCACGCCGGCCGGATATTGCTTGAGCCAGATGCGCTCCATGCTATTTCCCCTCTTGGTTCGGTACCTCAGCCTCTCGCCCGTTTGCTGGCACGGGGTGCGTTATTTTGGGCAGTATTGAGCAAGGCGGCGGCCGATGGCAAGCGGCGGCGCGCTTTGGACTTATTGGTCACGGAAAAGTGCCGGTCCGACCGGCCGGAGCCGGCTTTAGTTTTGACGCGCTTTCTTCACGCGAACCGGCCCCCACCCACGGATCAAGTCCGAGGGCATGCTTCGCTCGAAAACGCTCTATGTGCGCGGCGCAGCAGCGGTCTTTTGATCCGACGCGCCGGCGTCACCGGTCGTGTTCTTGGGCGCTGGTTTGGCGGCAGGTTTTGCCGCGGCCTTGGGCTTTGCCGGCTTCTCGGTGGATTTTGCGGCGGCATCCGGCTTGGCGTTCGCGTGTTTGGCGGCGGATTTCGGTTCGGATTTCGCACCTGACTTGGAATCCTTGCCGGCGTCCTTGGCCTCGGACTTTGCTTCACTCTTGAGCTCGGCCGGGGCATCCGGCTTCTTCGCCGCGACCCGCGATTTCTTTCGGCGATGCCGCACCGTCTGTTCGTCGGCATCCGCCGCCACGGCGGCAATCAAGGCGGCTCCGCTCCTGGTCGGCCCGGTATAAACGGGGATGGGCTCGGACGGCGCGGGGGCCGCCGCCAGCAATTCCGACGGCTTCAACGTCGGCGGTTGCAGCCCGGCGGTGAAGAACGCAAGCGCCGGCTCGGAGTTCGATCCGGCGTTGCCCGCAACCGTGTCCTCGTCCTCGTCGCTGGCCGGCTTGTGATGCTTGCCGCCACACATCTCGTCGCGCAGGTTCGGCGGCGAGGCATCGATCGGCACCAGATTGTCGACCGTGCCGAGCGAGGGGCGTAGCCAGGACAGCGAGTTGTTCGCAAAGCCGCGCTCAAGCAGCTGGGCTGCCCTTACCGCGCGCATCTGGCCGGACGATGAGCCGAGCACCACCGCGATCAGCCGCTTGCCGTTGCGGGTCGCCGACGCCACCAAATTGTAGCCGGAGGCGCAGATGAACCCGGTCTTGAAGCCATCGGCGCCGGGATAGCGTCCGATCAGCTTGTTGAAATTCTGCGTGATCTTGCGGCCGTAGCGGATCGAGGGAATGTGGACGAAATATTCGTATTCCGGCAGGTCATGAATAATCGCGCGGGCAAGGATCGCGAGGTCGCGCGCCGACGTGATTTGACCGTCCGCCGGCAGGCCGTTCGGATTGACGTAGCTCGTCTGCGTCATGCCGAGCCGCTGCGCGTTCTGGTTCATCAGCGCCGAAAAGCCGTCGATCGAACCACCGACGCCCTCGGCGAGCAAGACGGCCATGTCGTTGGCCGACTTCACCAGCATCATCTTGAGCGCATTGTCGACGGTGACCTGGGTGCCCGGCCGGAAGCCCATCTTCGAAGGCGATTGCGAGGCTGCGACAGGCGATACCGTCAGCAAGGTATCGAGCGACATCCGCCCTTCCTTGACGGCCTTGAGCGTGACATAGGCCGTCATCAGCTTGGTCACCGATGCGGGATACCAGGGATAGGTCGCGTTCTCGGCTTGCAGCACCTTTCCGGTATCGGCTTCGACGACCAGCAGCGCTTCGGCATGCGCCATGCGCGGCGTAACAGCGGCGAGCGCTGCGAGAACGACGATCCAGTTCAACGATGGCTTGAACAGCAACGGGCGAAGAAAATGCACTATCCGATTCCGGTCCTTTGAGACCCGCCTTCGAAAAGGAGGTCCTTACCATGTGACGTTCGGGTTTCAAGCGTGTCCGGCACCGTCGCTCACGGCTGTCGCAAACCTATACCGGCTTGCCGGTCCGGAACAGAGGCTCGCCCATCAAATCGTGGATGAAATAGGCCGAATTTCGGCGGTGTCTAAATCTCGACGGCGGCGCCGCTTGCTTGGGGTACCTGAATGCTGGCCCGCGCGCTCTCCTGAACCATGAATTGGGCCCTTGCGAGTTCCGCAAAACGGCCGCCTTTCGCCACCAGTTCATCGAAAGTTCCGCTTTCGACGACCCGCCCGCTGTCGAACACCAGGATACGCGTCGCGTTGCGAATGGTCGAAAGCCGGTGCGCGATCACAAAGGTCGTGCGTCCCTTCATCACCTCGTCGAGCGCCGCATTGACCTTGGCCTCGGTCACCGCATCGAGCGCGCTGGTCGCTTCATCGAGGATCAGGATCGGCGGATCTTTCAGGAGCGCCCGCGCAATCGAGAGCCGCTGCCGCTCGCCGCCGGACAGCATTCGTCCGCGTTCGCCGGCATTGGTTTCGAATCCCTTTTCGCTGCGCTCGATGAATTCCAGCGCCTGTGCCCGGCTGGCCGCGATCCGCAACTCCTCGTCTGACGCGTCCGGCTTGCCGACCCGCAGATTGTCCGCGATCGTACGGTTGAACAGCAGCGCTTCCTGAAACACCACGCCGATATTCCGCCGCAGCGCCGTCAGGGTCAGGCCGCGGACGTCCATGCCGTCGATCTTGATGAAGCCCGATTGCGGATCGAACGCACGGTGCAGAAGCGCAATCGCGGTGGATTTGCCGGCGCCGGTCGGGCCGACCAGCGCGACGGTCTGGCCGGGCAGCGCCGTGAAGGAAAGGTCCTCGACCGCGGGCCGCTTGCCGTCATAGGAAAACGACACGTCGTTGAATTCGACCAGACCCGCAAGCCGCCCGGTGTCGATCGCGTCGGGGCGGTCCCGGACGGCGGGCGCGGCGTCGAGCACGTTGAAGAATTCCTGTAAGCGCGGCGCTTCCATGAACACGTTGTTGATGAAGCTGACCACCTGTTCGAGCTTCTGGATCAGCATGGTGGCGAAACTGACGAACATCACGATCTCGCCGACCGAGGTGAGGCCCTGTTCGTGCAGCACGATGCCGACGGTGAAGATCGCCAGCACGGTGATGGTGGTCGAGGCCCGCGTGATCACGGTGACCAGCGCCCACCACGACAACACCGGCATCTGCGCCGCCAACAGCTTGTCGGCGACGAAGCGCACCCCCTGCACCTCGGCGTCGATGCGCACGAAGCTTTGCACCAGCGCGACATTGCCGAGCGCGTCCGAGGCGCGGGCGGAAAGATCGCTGTAATGCGCCTCGACCTCGTTCTGCATGCCGTAGGTCTTGCGCACCACCAGCGTGGTCAGCACCGTGAACACCACGCAGAGAACGAACAGCAGGATCGCCAGCCGCCAGTTGATGTAAAGCGCGAGCGGCAGCAGCACCACCAGCGACATGATCGCGGCGAAATGCTCGCGGAAGAATCCGAGCCACAGTCGCCACAGCGAATCGGTTCCGTTCAGCATCACCTTCATCAGCCGGCCGGAATGGGTGCCGGTGTGGAAGGTCAGCGGCAATTGCATGATGTGCTCGAAATAATTCGTCAGCACCGCCTGACGCTGGCGATGGGCCAGCCGGTCGGCGTGAAGGGCGACGGCAGCGCTGCACAGGATGGTGAACAGGCCGAAGGCCGCCCAGGCGGCCAGCAGCATCCAGGCCGGCGACGATCCGAGCGGTCCCCCGGACGGCTTGCCGGAGAGAACATCGACGATACGCCCGAACAGCACCGGCTCGGCGAATTGCGCGCCGGCCAGCAGCAGATTGGCGCCGGCAAGGATCCAGCCCAGTCGAGCCTCCTTGCCGAGCAACTCAAGGACGCGCGTATAGAGGCGAAGCAGGGACATGCGGCTCAAGGGCTCAAGTTTCGACGGGACGGAAGATCGTACCGTTCGCAAGACGCATTCTAATCAGGGATCGCCGCAGAGATACAGCGGGAGCGCATGATCCGCCAAAGTGTCTGCGGTTCGGCGAAGAGATCATGCGCTAATTCAATGATTTAGCGCGCGATCGGACGCAAAAACGGCATCCACTTTGATCGCGCGGTGACTTTTTGCTCAATTGATCAGGCGGCCACCGAGTGGAGGCAGGAAGCCATCGTCGAAAATATCGGCCGCGGAGGGCCGTTTCACGAATTTGTAATCCTCGGCGACCTGGTCGATCGACCGCTCCAGCCTGATGGGATCGACCCCGCCGATGCCATTGCGTTTCACTTCACCGGTCAGGATATTGTCTTCAATCACGGTGCGCAGGCGCTCCAGTTCAAGATCGCGCGCGCCGTCTTCCATCCGGGTGAGAACCTCGTCCACCGCGTGGCCGGGCTCACGAATGGCCAGATTGGTAGCGGCGATCGCCGCGCGCAGGAAGCCCTTCACCGTCTCGGGGCGCTTGGCGGCGAACGCCGGGTTGACGATCACCGCAAATCCGTAGGCCTCGCAGCCGTAGTCGGCGAAGCGCAGCACGGCGAGGTCGTCGGCCGGAACGCCGCGGTCCCTCAAATTCACCGCCGACTGGTAGGAAAAGCCGGTCACGGCATCGACCTGACCGGCCGACAGCATCGGCTCGCGCACCGCGGCGCTCATGCGGTTCTGCTTGACGCTTGCGATCTTGATGCCGTTCTGGTGCGCCAATGCCGGCCACAGCCGGAGCGACAGATCGCCCTCGGCGACGCCGAGCGTTTTGCCCTCGATGTCCGACAGCGCATGGATGCCCCGGCTCTTGCGGGCGACGATGGCGTAGGGCGACTTGTTGAACAGCACGAACACCGCCTTGACGGGCGGCGCATCATGGTCGCGAAAGCGGATCAGCGCGTTGATGTCAACCAGCGCGAATTCGCTTGTTCCGGCGGCGACGCGCGCGATCGCATCCGGCGATCCGCCGGCGACGTCGGTCATGACCGCCAGGCCTTCCGAACTGAACAGGCCGTCGGTGACCGCGAGTACGAAGGGGGCGACGCTGGCGTCGATCGGACGATCGAAAGAAAACTGGATCGCGATCGGTTGCCGGTTTTCGTCCGCGGCCGGCGCCTCTGCCGCGCCCAGAAACGCAAGACCCAGCAGGCCGACCAGTGAAGCCAGGACGTAGCGAGCAACGATTGTCTGGCTTGCGCGCATCAGCATCACACCGGTACCGGAGGTCAGTTGCCACGCCGGATATGTCTGTTTCATGACGTCTTCATGACGTCGGAACGCCGCTCCGTTCATTGTGCCCGATGAAATCTGAACAGTCGATGAGCAGTCGGGGCTGCCGTTCAGCCTGCCTCTGCGCAAGAGGCCTGACGCGAGCCGGGGCGGCTGGCCGCCAGGCCGGGACGCCATGGCGGACCCGTCCCGCGACGGCGCCGGCCCGTATTGCTACGGCGGTGACGCTGCCCGTCGGGGCGGATATGACTGAGGGCAAGCGCTGCCCATTTCCGAGGCCATGTGCCTGCCGGCCGGTCGCGCCAACTTTCCCGACCGAATTAATCCGCCGGATACCGTGGCCAGCGGATCTCTGTTTGCAGGCTCCGGGCGTTAACACGCTGGCCACGCGTTTGGATTATTTTTGGGACATGAGTGATTCGCTCGGGCGGCTTTATCTGGCGGTCATCGCGGCCAAGGATCTCGATCCGGCGGTTTCGCGAACGGCACGGCTGTTTCAACGCGGCCCTGCCAAGATGGCGAAGAAACTGGCCGAAGAAGCCATCGAGGTCGTGATCGACGCCGTCAACGGCAAGACCGACGCCGTGGTCCGCGAGAGCGCCGACCTCCTCTACAACCTCACGGTGTTGTGGGCGTCGGCCGGCGTGCGGCCCGAAGACGTGTGGCACGAAATGGAGCGGCGCGAGCATCTGCTTGGAATCGCCGAGAAGCTGCCGAAGTCGCCGGTCAAATTGCGCAAGGTTCCGCCACCTCGGGTCGCGCGGCGGCCAATTGTCGCGCTTGAGAGCCGTGCCTTGCGCAAGCGCTACTGAGGCGGCCCGAAATTTCCTCAATTCCCGGCATGGACAAATCCGCTCTCAGGTGGTTCATCGCGGCATGCTGAGACGGATTTACGATTGGTGTATCGACGCCGCGCACAAGCCATACGCGCTATGGATCATGGGGGCGGTGTCATTCGCGGAAAGTTCGTTCTTTCCGGTGCCGCCCGATGTCATGCTGATCCCGATGTCGCTGGCGCGGCCGGAGCGCGCCTGGCTCTATGCCTCGGTCTGCACCGCGACATCGGTGATAGGCGGCCTTCTCGGTTATGCCATTGGCGCGCTGCTCTACGATTCGATCGGACATTGGCTAGTCAGTTTCTATGGCCTCGGCGACAAGGTCGAGGCTTTCCGCGCGGGTTACGCCGAATGGGGCGCCCTGATCATTATCGGCAAGGGCCTGACACCGATCCCCTACAAGCTCGTGACCATCACCTCGGGCTTTGCCGGCTTTAACATCTGGCTGTTTGTCCTGTGCTCGATCATCGCGCGCGGCGGACGCTTCTTCGTGGTCGCGATCCTGCTCAACCGCTACGGCGAATGGATCCGGGTCAGGATCGAGAAGCATCTGGGGCTGTGGGTGGCGCTGGGGGCCGGCGTGCTGGTGGCGGGCTTTATTGTCGCATTCAGAATGATCTGAAGTGCTTTGCCGGCGTGCCGCATCGCGCTACGCTTAAGATCATGCTTGATCGATCCGGCAACCCGATCCCGCTGCCCAGGACGCCTGTTGCGACGGCCGGCTTGGCGCTGTCGATATGGATGATCGCCACGGGCGCCGGCTGGCCGCAGGCCGCTTCGCCGCCGTCTTTTGCGCCCGTCCAGCAGCCGGCCCAGCAAGCGCTGCCGGATCAGCCGGCGCCACCGCCGGGCGGGCCTGCATCGCCGCAAGGCCCAAAGGCACGCGAGGATAATCCGGGCCTTCTCGACGAAATGGGAAAGATGCTCGAGAAATCCCTGTCGGTCCTGCCGACGCTGAAGAGCCCAGGTGAAGCCATCGACGATCTCAATGCACGCGCCAAGGATGCGGCAAGGGATGCGGGCGAGAGCCTGTCGCGGCTGGTCAAGCCGTCCTCCATGGTGACGGGACGCGTGAAATGTCCGGTCTCCACAAACGGTGCTTCGGACTGCAAGGCCGGCGCCGACAAGCTCTGCCAGACCAAGGGTTTCAAGGAAGGCAAAAGCCTCAACGCCGATTCCGCGGAGGCCTGCTCGGCGAAAGTGTTGATTCCGGGCCGGACACGCAAGCCGGATGATTGCCGAACCGACTATTACGTTACCCGCGCGCTGTGTCAGTAGCGCTTTCAGGCCGCGCTTTTAATGCTCCGAAGCGCGATTGCTTTTTTGGTATGATGTCTGGCATTCTTTGTTTGATGCAAGACGCCTCCCCCAATCGTGCATAAGGAATTTTGACGAATGTCCATGCCTGCCTTGTTCAAGGGCCGTCTGTCTTTACCCGTGATCGGTGCGCCGCTGTTCATTATCTCGGTCCCCGATCTGGTGATCGCGCAGTGCAAGGCGGGGGTAGTCGGATCGTTTCCGGCGCTGAACGCGCGTCCGCCTGAACTGCTCGATGAGTGGCTGGCACGGATCAAGCAAGAGCTCGCCGCGCACGACAAGGCTCATCCCGAGCGACCGTCGGCGCCGTTCGCCGTCAATCAGATCGTGCATCGGTCGAACAACCGGCTCGAACATGATCTTGCGCTGTGCGAAAAGCACAAGGTGCCCATGATCATCACCTCGCTCGGCGCACGCGAGGAAGTCAATCAGGCCGCGCATCGCTGGGGCGGCATCGTTTTTCACGATGTGATCAACCAGAAATTCGCGCACAAGGCGATCGAGAAGGGCGCCGACGGCCTGATCCTGGTTTCCGCCGGCGCCGGCGGCCATGCCGGGGTGATATCGCCGTTCGCATTCGTGGCGGAGACCAGGCAGTGGTTCGATGGGCCGACCGCGCTGTCGGGCGCCATCGGCAATGGCCGCGCCATCCGCGCGGCGCGAATGTTAGGGGCTGACTTCGCCTATATCGGCTCCGCGTTCATCGCCACGCTGGAGGCGAATGCGGTTGCGCCTTACAAGCAGATGATCACTACTTCGAGCGCGGAAGATATCGTCTATTCGAATCTCTTCACCGGGGTGCACGGCAATTACCTGAAGCCGTCGATCGTCGCAGCCGGCATGGATCCCGACAACCTTCCGCAATCCGATGCGTCGAAGATGAGTTTCGGGACCGATGCGTCGGGGGAGCGCGCCAAGCCGAAAGCCTGGAAGGAAATCTGGGGCTCAGGCCAGGGCGTCGGCAGCATCGGCGGGATTGTGCCGGCCGCGGAATTGATCGCGCGCTTCAAGAAGGAATACGACGAAGCCGTCGATCCGCCGCTGTAAAGGCCGAGGCGATGCCGGGCTGCTCCCGGCCCATAACTTCGCTACCGCAGAGAAATAGCCCTCGCTGACGCCCGCGCCCGATCGCGCCGTAGGTCTCCGCGAAGCCCGGTCGCGGCTGCCGTTCCGCGCCTTAACGCGCCGTTAACCAACCCGCCCCAAAAATGAAGTCCGAGGCCACTCGCCGCTGACGCGGCGCGTCCGAAGCCGCGGTTGAAGGGGATCGACATGGATTTGGAGACACTCTTTACGAAAACGCCGGCAACCCTCGACGAGATCAAGACCCGGGTCGCTTATGCCCTCGAGCGCCATCCGTTGTGCCGCAATGTGCAATTCGACATCGTCAGCATGCCCCGCTCCCGCAGGGGCGGCAATTGGACCATCAGCCTGCGATCGGTCGCCCCCGACGCGCTGTGGGAGGCATCCGATATTGTCGCCGACATCCAGGATGCTTACGAACTTACCGCCGCGGCCTGATCGACTCTCCAGCGCGTCTTCGCCTGGCTGCCGAACTCGGCTGCCACCGCGGCGGCACGGTTAGGCCTTAATTATTACCCACTTATCGGGAAAGTGATCGTGGCTCGCCCAGGGAAACGGAGAATTGCTTGACGAGAGCAATGGCCATTATCGCGCTGACGTGCTTCCTTGTCGTCGGGGCGGCCGCGGCCAGCATTCTGGGCCGCGATAGCGTGCCCGCGGCCGGACCGGAGACGGTAACGGCTTCTGCCATCCCAGCCACCGTCCAGGGTCCCGTCTCGAACCAAGGCCCCGTCTCGAACAAGGAAGGCAAAGGCGACCGACTGGCGGTCGCCGCGATTGCACCGGCCTCGTTCGAGCCGTCGCAAACCGGCGCGATCCCGAGCGAACCGCTGCGGCAGGCCTTCGCGGCCAGCCCTTCGGCCGACATCGAAGGGCTGAAGATCAGAGATCCCGCACCATCGGCGCCGCCGCCGAAGCCGAAGCTTGTCAGCAAGCCGCCAGCGCAGAAATCCTATGCGCTCTTGAGTGACGAACAGATCGCCGGCATCAGGGAACGCCTCAAGCTTTCGTCCTATCAGGAATCCTATTGGCCGGCGGTGGAAAGCGCGCTGCGCGCCGTGGCCCGCAAGATCCACGCTACGCGGCAGGCCGACCCGAACGGGACCGGCGCGCCGCTGATCGATCCCGATGCCGAAGAAGTTCAGCAGTTGAAATCGGCCGCGATGCCGCTGCTGTTTCAGCTGCGCGAGGACCAGAAGCGCGAGGTGCGCACGCTCGCCCGCCTGATCGGCCTGGAGAAGGTCGCCGCGCAGATTTGAGCGGATGCCCGGTCCGGAACGCGCCATCCTTCCATGAGCGGCATTCCAGCGCCAATGGGGCATGTGACCGCCCTTGACGCAGGCATGGGGCAGCCATGTCGACATCCGCGATCAATTGTGAAGACTGCCGCCAAAGGGCATGCGAGGTCTTGAAAGCGAGGCCGCCGCTGCGGTTAAATATCCGCATGCGACGGCGCGCGACGAGACAAGGAAAAAAAGAGGATCGCCATGAGCTTTGTACGGATCGCGGCATCGGCCGCCATCTTCACCCTCCTGTCGGCGGTTGGCGCGACGGCCAAGCCGATTGCCACCACCGCGGAGACGAACCTGCGTAAATCGCCCGGCACCGACAGTCCGGTCCTGACGATTATTCCGAAGGGAACGACGGTCGAGGTCGGCAAGTGCGGCAATGGATGGTGCGAAACTTCCACGGACGGCCGGGACGGCTATGTCATCGCCCGAAATCTCGGCCTGGCAACGGCGCGGAGAGCGCGGCCCGCTCCGCAGGTCTATGATGAAGAAGTGGAAGAGGTTGGGCCGCCCGTCTATGGCCCGCCGGTTTACTACCGGCCGTATTATGGCTACGGGCCGTATTACGGGTACTATGGCGGATGGGGATACAGAGGATGGGGATGGCGTTGGTAGGGTCCGGATACGCCTCCAGCGATACCTCGGCATCCGTCTCATGATTTTGCGTCGATGCCCTTGAAATGATCGCGAGGAGCGGCCCGCTCGCCGACGATCCCAGGAGATGAAATGCCGACCCATTCTTCGCCGCCCGATCGGAAGGCCAAGGTCCTTCTGCTCGAGGGCGTCAACGACAGTGCCGTCGAATTGTTTCTCAATTCAAAAAATTTCAGCGTCGAGCGGCTGCCCAAGGCGCTTGAGGCGGACGCGCTGCGCGAGGCCATCAAGGGCGTCGACCTCCTGGGCATTCGATCGCGAACCCGGCTGACCCCTGAACTTTTTTCCGATGCCGACCGGTTGACCGTCGTGGGATGTTTCAGCGTCGGGACCAACCAGGTCGATCTGGACGCTGCCCGCAGGCAGGGCATTCCCGTCTTCAACGCGCCATTCTCCAATACCCGCAGCGTGGCGGAGCTGGTGATCGGCGAAATCGTCATGCTGCTTCGACGCATCTTTCCCCGCTCGATGGCGGCTCACGAAGGCGCCTGGGACAAATCCGCCACGGACAGCCACGAGGTGCGAGGCCGCACCCTCGGCATCGTCGGCTACGGCAATATCGGATCGCAGCTTTCGATGCTCGCGGAAGCGATGGGCATGAAGGTGATTTTCTTCGATCACACCGACAAGCTTCGCCATGGCAACACCGAGCCCGTCGAGACCTTGCAGGATCTCTTGGCCCAGAGCGACATCGTCAGCCTGCACGTCCCGGAGACGCCGGCTACTTCCGGCATGATCGGCGAGGCCGAACTGCGGGTGATGAAACCGGGATCGTTCCTGATCAACAACAGCCGCGGGACCGTCGTCGATCTCGATGCGCTGGCGAAAGCGCTTCGCGGCGGTCATCTGGCCGGTGCCGCGCTCGATGTCTTTCCGGTCGAGCCGTCCTCGAATTCAGAGCGCTTTCAAAGCCCCGTGCAAGGCCTGAAGAACGTGATCCTGACCCCTCACATCGGCGGTTCGACCGAGGAGGCACAGGATCGCATCGGCCGGGAAGTAGCCCGAAAGATGCTCGATTACTTCAGCGGCGGCTCGACGACGGGTGCGGTGAATTTCCCGCAGGTCCAGTTGCCGGCGCGTCCGCTCGGTACCCGCTTCAGCCACGTTCACCGCAACGTGCCCGGCATGCTCCGGCGGCTGAACGAGCTGTTCCTGCAACGCGACATCAACATCGTCGCGCAATATCTGGAGACCGACAGGGAAGTCGGCTACGTCGTGCTCGATGCGGATATGGCCGCCCACGACAGCCACCAACTTCTCGACGGCATTCGCGCCCTTGAGGGCACCATCAGGGCGCGGCTTGTGTACGAGCACTAAAGCGTTTTCGAGCGAAGTGGGAACCGGTTCGCGTGAAGAAAACGCGTCAAAACAATATTGGAGCGCGATCTGGAGAAGCGGAGAGCCGGATCACAGTGATTACGCCGCCACGATCTCGCCTTCGATGTCGCTTTCCGTGATCGTGCGATTGCGGCCGGATCGTTTCGCCTGATACAGCGCGCGATCGCACCGGTCGATCATGGCTTCCGCGGACTCAGCCAGGCGGAATTGCGCAACGCCGATTGAAACAGTGACGCTCGATATCTCCTCACCGGTGGCGCGTCGGATCAGACGCGCCTCCGAAATGCGATGGCGAACGCGTTCGGCGACACCAACGCAGCTCTCGAGATGGGCGCCCGGAAGCACCGCCATCAACTCCTCGCCTCCGTAGCGCGCGGCCAGATCACCCTCGCGAACGCACTCCTGCACGACCCTGGCCACGAGTCGAAGAACCTGATCTCCGACCTGATGTCCGAAGCTGTCGTTGAATTTCTTGAAGTGATCGATGTCGATCATCAGGATGCTGAGTGGCTCGCCGGTCTCCATCGCCGCAATTTGAGCGGAACGAAAATACTCCTCCAGCGCGCGGCGGTTGGCGAGCCCGGTGAGGGCATCGGTGTTCGAATGCTGTTCGGCGAGCTTCAGCGAATCTCGAATCTTGTCCAGCTCCCCCGACGTCTGGAGGAAATTCGCCTCCAGGCTTGAGGCTCGCTTCGTCGCATTTGACAGTTCCTTCACGAGCTTTTCGATGATCGGCCGGGGATCGCTGACCGCCTGACATTCCGAGGAGACCTCACCGAGCGCCTCGATCTGCGTGCGATTGTCGGAAATCGCGGTTGCGAGGAATTGTCTGGCGCTGGATATCACGCCCTGCAGCTGTTCAGGGACATCGTCGCCATCGGACAGCGGGTTGACATAGGTGACGTAGAGGCCGCGATTGGTCGCAGAATTGAATTTTCGCTTGTTGGCAACCAGGATATCGATGGTCTTTCTGAGCGCCGGTGAAGTGCCGACGGCATAACTGAACCATACCGAAAAATTGTTCGGAGTGGGGGGTATGCGGTGCTGCGACATCAATCGATTGACCCGATCCGCGATAGCCGTCGCGTAGTCGAAGTCGAGCTCGTCGGACGCGTTGCTCATTCCGGTTGTCCGTCGTCCATCAGCGGAAGCGCGTCCGCCGCCCAAATCCAGAAAACCATGGGTGATTCAGTGAATTTTAAAGAAATCTCGAGGGTCAACTCGCAGGCGATTGGGGCCATCGCCTTCCTAGAGTAGTCCCGATATCTAAACGACGATTTAAGCAATTCAGACGCTTAGGCGGGGTACGCGCCGTCGTCAGTCAGGCCCCCGGAGGGTGCCCTGGCCCGGTCGCCTAAGCGACCTCATCGGTCCATACCTTAAAGCTCACCAGCGTGTTCGGCCCGAAAGTCTGGGTAATTGGAACGTCCGCGGCATCGCGGCCCTGGGCGATCAGGACACGGCCGATCCTCGGGATGTTGTTGCGCGCATCGAAGGTGTACCAGTGGCCGCCGATATAGGCCTCGAACCAGCCGGCAAAATCCCCTGCGGCGTAGGGAGGCGGCATGCCGATGTCGCCGAGATAGCCGGTGCAATACCGTGCCGGAATGTTCATGCAGCGGCAGAACGCGATCGCCAGGTGGGCGTAATCGCGGCAGACGCCCTTGCTCTCATTGAACACTTCCCATGCCGTCATGGTCGGGCGCGCATGTTCGTAACCGAACGCGATGTGATGGTGGACGAAATCGCAAATCGCCTGAACCCGTGGCCAGCCCGGCGTTGTCTTCTCAAACAGCTTCCACGCCATATCGGAAAGCCGGTCGGTTTCGCAGTAGCGGCTGCCAAGCAGATAGACGATCGCCTCCGCCGGCAGATCCTCCACGGCGTGCTGTGCAGCGGCAGGCACGATCATATCGGGCAAACCGCTGTCGCGAACCGTTCCATCGGCCGCGAGGCGCACCCGCCCGGCAGGCGCGACGATCCGGCTGCACCAGTTGCCGAAGCCGTCGCGATAGGGCGTGATGGGGACGGAAGGGCTGATGGTCAGATAATCGGGCACGAGGATGTCGGATGCCCGCGTAAAATGCGTGCCTACCACCGCGATCAAGGGTGTCGGCTGCGGAAAGTCGTAAATCATCTCGAAGCCGACACGAATTTTCATGCGAACACCCGATTCCCATCGCTTGCATTGTTCAAAACGGCACGCCGCCTTGATGCGGCTCACGAGCGCGGATCATCGCTTGAGCGCATGGCCAACCTGCGAGCCGGGCCGTGCGTCCAATCCGGCATGAAAATTTCTGAAAATTGTTCCGGCGCGCTGCGGAGATGGCTACGAAAGCCGCCCAATACAAGGCAAGGCGCGGGTTATTCGGCCCTACGCCGCCGATCCCCCCGAGAAAGCGATAGCTAATCAGGCCAAAAGAGCGCACGGTGAGCGCATGCACAACAACAGAGTCGACGCCGGGCTGTTTGCGATGGGCAAACCGGCATGACCATGCGCTCGCGTCGGGAAACCTTCACCTTCAAACATCCTTTCCGGATCAAGGGTATCGATCGCGTGCTGCCCCCGGGTGCTTACGAGGTCATCACCGATGAGGAGATGATCGAAGGACTGTCGTTCGCTTCATTTCGCCGGGTTGCCACGATGATCATGGTGCCGGCGGCGGCACCGCGCAGTTCAACCATGGAAATGGTTTCCATCGGCTCGGTCGATTTGTCCGATGCGCAGCGCATTGACGCGAGCGCGCCTTGTGACTGACAAGCCGCTCGATCTGGACAAGCACCGCGGCATGGCCGCACAGAAGGCAACCGATATAAGGCGTATTCTGGCGAACGCAGAGAACAACGCCAGGGAACTGCGCGACCGGCAGACGGCGCTCGAAAGCCAGCTTCTTTCGGCTCCGGCTGCTTCCTGGCCGGACGCGGCCGCCAAGGCGCGCTACGTCCTTAATTTGTACGCGGCGGGTTTGGCTCCGGCCGACACCCATCATCGCGATCTCGTCGCGGCCGTGCTTGCCGACTTTGTCCGGCTCTCCAACGAAAGCTGAGCGAATGGTTGTTCGCCGAACAACCTTAAAACCTCTCCGCGCTCGATAGAAGATCGAACGCCAACCTGAAAGCAAATACTTCATGCAAAATCTTTCGCCGCGTCACGTCAAAACAGAAGAGTCGCTTCGGCTTGGCGTCGTATCCGGCTGGTACAGCACCAAAGTGAGCGGAACGTTTGTTTCGGGACCGCACGATTCCGAAGCCGACTGTCTTCGCAAGATCGCGGAGATCGATCCGCCGCCGGCAAAAGCCGCAAAAGGCGCGCGCGTCGCCTCATGATCGCGACAGGGCCGCGTATCTCGCGGTCGATCAGGACGCCGCACGGAAGGCAGGAATGTCTTCCAGCAGGCAAGTAACAGGAGGCAAGTCAAATGGCACTGACACGCGGCAGCTTTGGCGGTTACGAATTTGACCGTATGGTGGTCCTGTTTTCGATGGTTGACGGTCAAAGGCAGATTCAATGTGCCGTCAGCACATCCGCCCTGGACGATTTGGAAAAACCGGTGCGGACCAAGTCTGACGAGCGCGAAGCGCAATTCATGAGGTTGCGCGATCGGATAGAAGAGCGTGCCGCGAGCAAATTCCTTGCCAGGGAGTTCGAAGGCACTCCGCCCGGAATTATCCTGCGCAGTATCGATTTCCGGAAATAGTTCCAAAAATTGATCTGACCGCTGACCTGGCGTTTCAGTCGCGCTTTCCGAGGTGTGAGATAGGCCCGCTACCGGTTGCGACGAGACTTCGAAACCAGACTTGGAAAATCCGTCGTGTCCTGATCTTATCGGGGTCTCGCGAACATCCCGACGAGAGGCTTTCGATGAGCACACGACGCGAACACGATCTTCTGGGCGACCGGGATGTTCCGGCGGATGCTTACTATGGCGTCCACACCCTGCGCGCGGTGGAGAATTTCCCGATCACGGGAACCCCGATCTCGATCTATCCGGACCTGATTGCGGCGCTGGCTTCGATCAAGCTGGCCGCGGCGAAGAGCAACCGCGAACTGGGGCTTCTCGATGAGACGCGGGCCAGGGCCATCGTCACTGCCGCCGAAGAAGTCAGGGCAGGCCGGCTG
Organism: uncultured Alphaproteobacteria bacterium; assembly: GCA_963753875.1. Taxonomy (GTDB): domain Bacteria; phylum Pseudomonadota; class Alphaproteobacteria; order Rhizobiales; family Xanthobacteraceae; genus Bradyrhizobium. The sequence goes on from CAVWDY010000034.1 coordinate 391,107, forward strand.
CATGAGCAGTTCGTGGTCGATGTCATCCAGGGCGGCGCGGGCACCTCGACCAATATGAATGCCAACGAGGTCATCGCGAACCGCGCGTTGGAACTGCTCGGGCGGCCCAAGGGCGATTACAAATTCTTGCATCCCAACGAGCACGTCAATATGGGCCAGAGCACCAACGACGTCTATCCGACGGCGCTCAAGCTCGCGGCCTATTCCGGAATCATGCGGCTGGTCGATGCGATGGCGGTGTTGCGTCAGGCGTTCGAAGCGAAGTCCGAGGAGTTTAAGGACATCATCAAGATGGGCCGGACTCAATTGCAGGACGCCGTTCCGATGACGCTGGGACAGGAGTTCTCCACCTATGCGGTGATGTTGGGAGAAGACGAGCAGCGGCTGAAGGAAGCGGTGCTTCTGATTTGCGAAATCAACATGGGCGCGACCGCGATCGGCACCGGCATCAACGCGCATCCGGACTATGCCCGCCTGGTCTGCGAGCATTTGCGGGCGACGACGGGCATTCCGGTCGTAACGGCGTCGAACCTGATCGAGGCGACCCAGGATTGCGGCAGTTTCGTGCAGCTCTCCGGCGTGTTGAAGCGGGTCGCGGTCAAGCTGTCGAAGACCTGTAACGATTTGCGGCTGCTGTCGTCGGGACCCCGTGTCGGACTCGGCGAGATCAATCTGCCGGCGATGCAGGCGGGCTCCAGCATCATGCCGGGCAAGGTCAACCCGGTTATCCCCGAGGTCGTCAACCAGATTGCCTTCGAGGTGATCGGAAACGATATCACGGTCAGTTTCGCGGCCGAGGCCGGTCAATTGCAGCTGAACGCTTTTGAGCCCGTCATCGCGCACAGCCTGTTCAAGAGCGTCAACCATCTTCGGTCCGGTTGCCTGACGCTGGCCACGAGATGTGTGAGCGGCATTACCGCCAACCGCGAACATCTGCGCCGGGGCGTCGAAAATTCGATCGGAATTGTGACCGCGCTCAATCCCTATATCGGTTACGCCAACGCGACCGAGGTTGCCCAGGAAGCGCTCATCACCAATCAAAGCGTCTACGATCTGGTGCTGGCCAGGAAGCTGCTGACGCGAGAGCAACTCGACGATATTCTGCGGCCGGAGGTGCTGACCCGGCCGCGGTCATTTGGCGCCGCTCCGGCGACGGCAAAAACCCAGGCTCTCAGCGTGCGCCGGGACCAGACGGATTGATGAAAATTGTCGGCGGGCACCCGGCTTTCCCTGCACCTCTGTTTTCGAGGGACTGTGGTTCGGCACGGCTCGGGCAGATCACGCCGCGAGGCTGCAAAGGCGTGTCTACGGCTCGTCATGCCCGGACTTGATCCGGGCATCCATCAATCTTCATAACGACTTATTCATCTGGCGGTCGTGCCCAAGGGGCGGTAGGCTGGGGAACGGTCACCGCCGTTAGGTCAAAGGGGAGAGACGAATGCAAGGGTTGACGCCGGACACGATTACAGACGCGGTGCTTGACCAGATGGCGACCACACCGGACCCTCGGATGAGGGAGGTGATGGCATCCGCGGTGAGGCACCTGCATGCCTTCGCCCGGGAGGTGAACCTGACGCCTGCGGAATGGATCAAGGGCATCGCATTCATGACCGCGGTGGGCAAAATGTGTACGCCGGAGCGGCAGGAATTCATCCTGCTTTCGGATACCCTTGGCCTGTCGGCGCTGGTCAACGGCCTGCACAATTCCACGGCCATGGAAGAAGGCACCCATACCAGCCTGCTCGGCCCGTTCTACCGCGAGGCGTCGCCAACCCTGGCGGCGGGTAGCCAGATCGCCAAGACGGTGAAGCCCGGGAGCGAGATCGTCCTTTACGGCCGTGTGACCGACGTCAACGGCAAACCAGTCGCCGACGCAACCGTTTCGATCTGGCAGACCGGCGCCGATGGTCTCTACGACATTCAGGAAAGCGCCGCGTCAATCGACTATCGGGGCGTGTTCACCACCGATGCGGATGGCATTTATCTGGTGCGCACCGTCAAGCCGCTCGGATACTTCATCCCGATGGATGGCCCCGTGGGCGACATGGTCCGGGCGCAGAAGCGGCACGGCATGAGGCCCGCCCATATTCACTTCCTGGTCGGCGCTCCCGGTTATCGCGAGCTGGTGACGGCCCTCTATTTGCGCGACGATCCGCATCTTGCCGATGACGTCGTGTTCGGCTCTTCGGGTGACCTCGCCGTCGACGTCAAGCCGAACGATCCGGGCTGCCCCATCAAGGGGCTGCCGACCATCCGCTTCGATATGCGGCTGTCGCGCGAAACTGCGGCCGACAAGGCCGGCGGCCGCGTCGGCGCCGACCCGTCCGCGATATTGAAACAGCCGGCATAACGGGGAATGGGCAATCCGCTGCACCGGCTCCAATGCCGGGCAGGTGCTGCGGATTTGACCTTCGCGCCGGCATCGCTGCAAATTGACCGCACGAGCTTCAAGTCCCAAAGACGTACGAGAGTCTTATTGTGGCCGGGCTCGTTTTGGTTCTAACGTTCGTGCAAAAGCACGCCGACGATCGGGCAAGCAATCCGCTCGCGGGCAGGTTACCGAAAGTGTGACTTAGGGGAGGATCAATGAAACGCAGGACGCTTCTTGGCGGCGCGATCGCCGCCGCCGGACTTGGGCTGACTTCACGTGTTGTCGCTCAGCAGCCGCCGATCAAAATCGGCATGAGCATGCCGCAAACCGGCGGCCTCGCAGGCGGCGGCAAGGCTTCGCTGCTCGGCATCGAGATCTGGCGCGACGATGTCAACGCCAAAGGCGGCCTGCTCGGCCGCAAGGTCGAACTTGTCGTCTATGACGACAAATCGAGCGCTTCGGAGACTCCGGCGATTTACTCAAAGTTGCTGGATGTCGACAAGGTCGATCTGCTGTTCGCGCCCTACGCGACGGTGCCGACGGCGCCGATCATGCCGCTTGTCAAGCAGCGCGGCCTGCTGCTGATCGGGAACTTCTCGTTCCAGGTCAACAGCAAGGTTGGCCACGACATGTGGTTCAATAACGCTCCATGGGGACCGGCCGACAGCTGGGCAGCAGCGTTCCTCGATCTGGGCCAGAAGGCCGGCGGCAAGACCATGGCGCTTCTCACGGCGGACCAGGAATTCGCCCAGAATCTGGCGCTGACCGCGAGGGAGGTCGCAAAGAAGCGCAACATGCCTGTTGTCTTCGACCAGGTCTATCCTCCAAACACAGTGGAATTCTCCAGCATCATCCGCGCGCTCAATGCCGCGAAGCCTGACATCGTCTATGTCGCGTCCTATCCGCCGGATTCGGCCGGAATCCTGCGCGCCGTGAACGAGATCGGGATCGCAGATAGCGTCAAGATTTTCGGCGGCGGCATGGTCGGTCTGCAATTCGCCGCCGTGATGGGCAATTTGGGTTCGCTGCTCAATGGCGTCGTCAACTTCAACACATGGCTCCCGGAACCGGGCATGTATTACGAGGGGACCAAAGCCTTCTTCGACACCTATGCGAAGCGGGCTGTGGAAGCCAAGGTCGATCCTCTGGGCTACTATCTTGCGCCGTTCGGCTACGCCAGCGGTCAGCTCATCGAGCAGGCCATCAAGGCGACGGGATCGCTCGACCAAAAGGCCCTCGCAAAATATCTACGCGACAACGAGCACAAGACCATCGTCGGCCCGATCGCGTTTTCGGCGGACGGCGAACGCAAGGAAACCGCGACGCTGATGGCGCAGTTCCGCGGTATCGTGGACAAGGACATCGAGCAGTTCCGCAAGCCCGGCAAACAGGTGATCCTGTTCCCGGAGAGATTGAAGTCTGGCGATCTCGTCAGCCCCTTCGAGGCCGCGCGGAAGTAAACCTGGCGCCGGGTGCGCGCCAACCGGGGAGCGGCGGCCTAAGAACGGGTCAAGGGGGACCTCAATTGTTTTCAATGGACCTGCTGCTCGATGCGGTGGTGATCGGTGTGCTGCTCGGCTGCTTCTATGCGGCCGTCAGCCTTGGCTTGTCAGTCTCGTTCGGCCTGCTCGACGTTCCCCACGTCGCGCACCCGGCCTTTCTGGTCATGGCGTCCTACGCCGTGTTTTTCCTCAACGATCGCTATGATATCGACCCGCTGCTGGCGGGGCTGTTGATCACGCCGCTGCTCTTTTTCTTCGGTCTTGCCGCCTACCGCCTGTACTACGAGACGTTCGAACGGCGCGGCAGCGACGCCGGCGTGCGCGGCATCGCGTTCTTCTTCGGCATCGCGTTCATCATCGAAGTCTTGATCATTATGCATTTCGGTGTGGACCAGCGCTCGGTCACCGCCTCCTATATCGGCAAGGCCTGGCGGATCGGCGACATGCGGATTCCGCTCCGGCTGGTTGTCGCGTTCGCGGTTGCTTCCGGACTGACGATCTTGTTGGCGCTGTACCTGTCGCGAACGTTCATGGGGCGCGCGATCCGCGCGGTCGCGCAGGACCAGGAGGCGCTGCGGCTGATGGGCGCCAACCCGGTCCGTATCAAGCAATGGGCGTTCGGCGTGGCAACGGCCGTGCTCGGGATGGCGGGGGCCCTGCTCATTATCGTCGCTCCCGTCGATCCGACCCTCGACCGCGCCTATATCGGGCGGACGTTCTGCGTCGTGGTCATGGCGGGGCTCGGCAGCATGACCGGCACGCTCGTCGCCGCCATCATCCTCGGCGTCGCCGAATCGATCGTCCTGACCTTGTTCGGCGCCTCCTGGGCGCCGGCCATTTCCTTCGCGATGCTGCTCGGCGTTCTCGCCGTCCGGCCGCAGGGCCTGTTCGGCAGGCGTTCATGAATCGTAACGGCATTTCTTTCTGGATCGGGGCGGCCCTGTTTCTCGTCGCGGCCGTATCGATGACGCGGCTCATCGGCAACGAATATCCGTTCTTTGCCGCTTACGGGATCCTGCAGTTCGTCGTGCTCGCGGTGGCGTGGAGCATCCTCGGCGGCTATGCCGGTTACGTGAATTTCGGCACCAGCGCATTTTTCGGCGTCGGCGTCTACACGGCCGTGTTCCTGTTCAAGGCGGCCGGTGCGCCGCTTGCCGTGCAGATCGCCGCCGCCGCGATCGTCGGCGCATTCCTCGGCTTCGCGGTGGGCCTCTTGACCTTGCGCATGCAGGGCATCTTTTTCTCGATCGCGACGATTGCGCTGACGATCGTCATCGAGACGTCGGTGACGAATTGGCGCTTCGTCGGCGGCGCGGCCGGCATTCAGATGCAGCGGCCGCCGGTGATGCCGCCGTTCCACAGCTATGTGCAGATGCTGTTTTTCGTTCAGGCGCTCCTTGTGGTGCTGGCGGTTGCGATCGCGCGCTACATTCAAAACTCGTGGATCGGCCGCGGCCTGCAGGCGCTGAGGGACGACGAGCTTGCCGCGGAATGCACCGGCGTGCCGACGCTGCGGCTGAAGCTGCTGGCCTGTGTCATCTCCGGCGCGCTGATGTGCGCGGCCGGTGCGCCCGCCGCCATGTACCTCCAGTACGCGGACCCGTCGTCCGCATTCAATCTCAACTACTCCGTCACGGTACTCGCGATGTCACTGATCGGCGGGACCGCGCATTGGGCGGGTCCGGTGATTGGCGCAATCCTGCTGGGCGTGACGCAACAGCTGCTGGCCGTGACCATTTCGTCGGAAGTGAATGTGCTTGTGCTCGGCATCATGCTGGTGCTGTTCGTGGTGGCGGCGCCTGAGGGGATCATTGGCCTCATCCGCAGGGGTGTTCGCAAACGCGCGGAGGACAAAGCATGATGTCTTCCGACGGACCCGAACTTCCCTTGCTGCGGATCGGCGCATTGACCAAGCGCTTCGGCGGCTTCACCGCCCTGGACAATGTCAGCGTCGATATTCGCGCTGGCGAGCGCTTCGGCCTCATCGGCCCGAACGGCTCGGGAAAGACCACGCTGATCAACTGCATTTCCGGCGCGTTCCGTACCGAGGCCGGCACCGTGGTGTTCCGCGGCGAGGACATCACGCGGTTGCCGCCATATGTGCGCACGCGCCGCGGCATCGCGCGCAGCTTCCAGATCCCGCGGCCGTTCAAGAGCATGACGGTCGCCGAAAACCTCATGGTGGCGCTTGATTTCGCGGCCGCCGCGGACAATTCGGTCTCGGCCGCGCAACGGCGCGATTCCGTGATGTCGATCCTGACGCAGATGGGCCTTGCGTCCAAGGCCGACGTGTCGGCCGCCAGGCTCAGCCAGGTGGAACTGCGCAAGATGGAACTCGCCCGCGCGGTGGCGGCGCGCCCGAAACTGCTGATTTCCGATGAGGCCATGGCCGGCCTTTCCAGCTCTGAAGTCGATGAGGTGCTCGATCTCCTCATGAGCCTCGCCGGCCAGGACATCACCATCATCATGATCGAGCACATCATGCAGGCTGTGATGCGTTTTTCGGAGCGCGTGATGTGTCTCGACGCCGGCAGGATCATCGCGATCGGCGCGCCGGCGGAGGTCATGGCCAACCAGCGGGTGCAGGAGGCCTACCTTGGCACTTAGCCTCGCCATCAACGGCCTCGATGCCGGTTACGGCGCCGTGAAGGCGCTGCGAGGTGTCACGCTCAATGTCGAGGCTGGCGAGACCGTCGCCTTGCTCGGCACCAACGGCAACGGCAAGAGCACGCTGATGAAGTGCATCACGGGCCTGGTCCGGCCGTGGCGCGGCGGCATGACGCTGACGATCGACGGCAACGCCCACGATCTGACCAGGCTGTCGCCCGAGGCCATCGTCGATCTCGGCGTGGCGATGGTTCCCGAGGGACGGCGGTTGTTTCCCAAGCTGACCGTGTCGGAAAACCTGATGCTCGGGGCCTTCCGCAAGGCCGCCCGCCGCGATATCGATCGCAACCTTGCGCTCGCCTTCGAAACGTTTCCGGCCCTGAAGGAGCGGCCCAACGAACTCGCCGGCAACATGTCGGGCGGGCAACAACAGATGCTGGCCATCGCGCGCGCGCTGATGTCGTCGCCGCGCCTGTTGTTGATCGACGAGCCTTCGGTAGGCTTGTCGCCGCTGCTGGTATCGCAGACTATCGCCAAGATCGGCGAACTCAATCGGCGTGTCGGCCTGACGGTGCTCATGGCGGAGCAAAACTTTCATCAGGCGGTCCGCATCGCCGATCGTGGTTACATCATCGTCCACGGCGAGATCGTCGTCGCGGCCGGTGTCGACGAATTGCGAGGCAACGACATCGTCAAGCGGCTCTATCTCGGCGGGGTCGCTTGATCAGGAGCATGATCCGGAAAAGTGGAAACCAGGTTTTCCCTTGGCAAGAGCGTGATGAATTTTGATTGAATCGATCTGCCGGCGGTTTCGGTTCACCTCTCCCCGGCGGGGAGAGGTCGATTTGCGGAGCAAATCGGGTGAGGGGGTGCTGGTCTAACGAGGGACCGTGACCCCTCAACCCGGCGCTACGCGCCGACCTCTCCCAATGGGAGAGGTGGACGACTTCCGATGCCGCTCCAACTCAACCTAATTTCATCATGCTTAAACAAACGCGAAGCGTTTGCGCGGAGAACATGCTTAAACAAAAAAGAGATGGATCATGATCCGATTCCATATCAGGAGGAAGGTATGACTTCGAGGCTTCTGCCGACGACGGTTGTCGGCAGCTACCCACAGCCGGATTGGCTGGTTGACCGCGCCTTGCTGTCGAAGGGCGTGGCGCGCGTGCGCCTCGATCTCTGGCGCGTGCCCGAGCCCTGGCTGGAACAGGCCCAGGACGATGCGACGTTGCTTGCGATCCGCGACATGGAGCGCGCCGGCATCGACATCATCACGGACGGCGAGATGCGGCGGGAGAGCTATTCCAATCGCTTCGCGACCTCGCTCGAGGGTATCGAGTGCGGCAAGCCGGGTCAGGTCATGTCGAAGGCCGGTCTCGCCACCGCTGTCCCGCGCGTCGTTGGCCGCATCCGGCGGACCCATCCGGTCGAGGTGCGCGACATGGAGTTTCTCCGCCGCAATACCGACCGAAAGGCAAAAATAACGCTGCCGGGTCCGTTCACGATGAGCCGGCAGGCCGTCAACGAGCACTATCGTGACGAAGACGAAATGATCATGGACTATGCCGCTGCCGTGAACGCCGAGGCGCGCGATCTCGAAAAGGCCGGTGCCGACGTCATCCAGCTCGATGAGCCGTGGTTGCGTCAGGATCCCGCCGCCGCGAAACGGATCGCGGTCAGGGCGATCGACCGCGCCCTCGAAGGCCTCACGGTGACGACCGTGGTGCATCTGTGCTTCGGCTATGCCGCCGTCGTCACCGGTCAAAAGCCGGTCGGCTACTCGTTCCTGGGGGAACTCGGGGCCTGTCACGCGGACCAGATTTCCATCGAAGCGGCCCAGCCGAAGCTGGATCTGGGCGTGCTCGACGAACTCGCGCCAAAAACGATCATGCTTGGCGTCATTGACCTCGCCGATCCTGCGCCCGAAACGTCTGCTGTCGTGGCGGATCGCATTCGCGCGGCCTTGAAGCATGTTGCGCCGGAACGGCTGGTGCCGGCTCCGGATTGCGGCATGAAATACTTGTCCCGCGAGCTTGCCTTCGCAAAACTAAAGGCGCTCGCCGACGGCGCCGCGCTGGTGCGGGCCGAGTTGGGGTGAGATGTGCGGAGAGCTGTTGGTGCCCTGGCCGGTATCGAATTGAGGGCAGAAACCCTTATTTGACAGTGGTCCGGCCGTGGTTCGATTCCGGTTCTACTCACACTTTTGCTCGCGGTGGCAGTTCGATTCTGGTCCTATATCCGATTGAGAACAACTAAGGGGTTTTCTCGAGCATTCTTGGGCAGATCAGATGCCCGGACTCGCGCAAAAGTTGTCCTCGGACTATGCTCATAGGCATGGCAAAACGCGAGACGCTCCCGGGCAGCTGGTGGCCTTGGGGGAAGGAGGTTCTACAAACTCTCCTGCCATCGAAAAATTGGGGAATTCGAGAGGCCGTCAGCAACGGGCTCGCGCAATATTAGAAGATAACGCGAAATGATAGGGCTGTAGCAGTAGCTCTGCGAGGCCATAGTGCACCTGTATTTCGACACGAGCATTTCGAATGACCCAAGAAGCATACGAGCTTTATGACAAAGCGCAAAGCGAACAGCACACCCGCAACGAAGCGCGGCGGATACGCACCCGCGTCAACGAAGCTCGCCGAAACCCTCACCCTGCAAGTTTTCGTTGGCCATTCGAGCTTCTGCAAAACGCACTGGACTCGGGACCGCGAAGCGGTGTGGCAATCTCGATTGCCCTCCGACGCAGTCAATCGAAACTAACCTTTGAACATGATGGCGCGGCGTTCACTTCTCAAGAATTAGCCGCGTTGCTTTCCGGTGGATCGAGCAAAGAATTCGAGTCCGAAATAACAACAGGTCGCTTCGGAACTGGATTTCTTGTCACGCACGTTTTGGCTGAACACACAGTGCTGCGCGGATTGCTCAAGGTGTCGGACGGGTATGAACGCTTCCAATTGGCTCTCGACCGCAGCGGCGATGAAGAGTCTATCCTGAAAAATATTAACGCATGCAAAGAAACAATTCGCGTTGCAGCGCCGATCAGCGATTTGGACGGAGTCCCATCGGCAAGTTTTGAGTATTCAATAGATAATGACCACACGTTGCTGGTCGGATTGGATGCGCTGCGACAAGCGTTACCCTACTTGTATGTAACGCGGCCTTCGCTTGGTCGCGTGGAATTCGAACTCGAAGGACATGTAGAAGTCTGGACGCCGGGCGACCTGGTTCAGGAGATATATGACGCAACCGTTGTTGAGCATCGGTCCATCAGGCTAGAGCAAACTGGATTGCCGCTCCAAGAATTTCATATCTACCGCTTCATCCAAGATGACGAAGCCGCTGCCTCGTCGGCGCTTCTACTTATCGAACGAGACGAAGATCATTGGAAGGTCCGGCTGCCCGAGCTGGGCGTGCCCAGAATCTACCGGGAATATCCTCTGCGGGGGTCAGGTTTCGTCCCAATCAATTTTTTGCTCGACGGAAAATTTGAGCCGGATCAAGAGCGCACAAGACTCCTTATGGGTGAAGGTGACAAGACATTGCTCACGGACGCATTCGATGCGGCGGTGGTCGCGGTGAAGTATGCGATTGGTGAGCGGTGGAAGAACGCGCATATGCTCGCATGCGCAGATATCCCAAAAGCCGCTTTCGACTCGACCAACGCAGATGAGAAGCAATGGTGGACCGAGCAATTAGCCGGCTTTGCAGACCAAGTGGCCCGGTTGCCGATCATTGAATGCGTCTCGCAGTCATTACCGGCGATCGCCACGGAAGGCTGGACAGCCGACTTTGTTATTCCGCGCTTGTTGTCAGATGCTCGGGAGGACGAAACAACAGTCGAGCGAATGTGGTCATTAGTTGCCGCCGCCACCGAGCTAGTGCCTCCATGCAAGGAGTTGGCCAATGACTGGAGCATGATAGCAGACGGCTGGCACGGTCTGGGACTGGACGTCGGTCGTATTACTGTGAGTAAGCTTGCTGAGTATGCTCGTGGTAACGCGAGCCAGCTCAGTGAATTGTGTGTCGAAGGAGATCCCACCGAATGGCTTGCAAAGTTCCTAGATATCGTTGGCGAATGTTGGATCAAGCAGACAGGAATCGATACAACGGTGCTTTTGGGGCTGATACCAAATCAACACTGTCGGTTACTTTCTCCTCCGGGGCTTTCTCGTGATGGCGGTGTACCCGAGGAACTCAAAGATATTTGCGAGAGCATGGGCCACGACGTTCGCGGTGGCCTATTGCTTCGTAAGCTCGAAGAGATCGCGGTCACATCAAAATTTCAATATCTAAAAGCAACGCTTGAAAAGGCTTTGCCTTCAACCACCACGGAAGATGAAGTGGTCGTGGAGGCAGTAACGCATCTCGAAGAAAATCTCCCAGAGGATGAAGATTATGCGGAAGAGGAAGATATCCTGCAACAGGGCTCGGTCAAGTTGCTGGACTATCTTTGGAGATCTAGAGGAGTACGTGCCGCCGCTATCGCGAGAAAGGTGCCGCTTATCGCCGAAAATCACCGCGTCGTTAAATGGAGTCATGACCGTATGATGATGGCGCCAATACGCAATTGGCACGAATCAGCGCGGCCATTTGCGAATGCGTATCCACCACTCCGGGTATTGTCTGATTACTACGCGGGCAACGCCGACGGTTCAACGCCTGACATCGTCTCAGCGCTGGTCGGGTTCGGCATAGCAATCGCCGATCCGATCGCAACTGACACCCCCAGTGAATTAAAGGAACGACGACTTGGCGCGCTCAGTTCGCTAGACGTGGAGGGCATTGTCGTCAGCAATGAGGTTTTCAGTCAGATTGCTCTGCTGCAACCCGAGGTACTGAATCGCTGCCAAGAGGGGATAGAAGAAGCTCGCGCGCTTCTCGGGCTCGTTCTCTGCCACATTGCGCCGCATGATTCGAGTTGGAAGATGGAGCGAATTGTTAAGGGTCGAAAATCCAGAGAAGACGTCGAAGTGCGGTTGCGCGGAGCTCTTTGGCTCGCAGATCTGAAATACCGGGCATGGGTTCCGGTTCCAGGAGAAGATGGCAAGCCGCTCAAGATGCAGGCGAGTGCCATCACCCTTAAGCATCTTTTGGAACCCCTGTGGCTAGAGAACAACGACGCAGCGGTTCTGCTCCTGACCGAATTTTTTGAATTTGACGAACTTGAATTGCGGTTGCTCGGGCTTGCACCGGACCCAGATAAGCGTGGTGAATTGCGTAGCAAGATCGCAAAGCTCATTGAGACCGGCGGTCCAGACCCGGACCTTTACGTGTCATTGGCCGAGCTAATTGAGGACGATCGCCGCAAGAGTCGAGACATTGCCGGATGCAAACGCCTTGGGATTGCGGTTCAAGAAGCCGTCAAGCTGGCGGTTGAAAAGTACGGTCTGGATTTGAAGTTCGTCGACCACGGCTTCGATTACGAAGTCACGGCTCAGACCAACAATGTCCTTGAAGATGCGGGCACAGAGTTAGAAGTTGGCTCCTATCTGCTAGAAATAAAGGCCACAACAACAGGACGTCCTTGTCTCACTCCGACACAGGCAGAAACGGCTTCGGAAAAGTCATCGCGGTATGTGCTATGTGTCGTCGACCTGCGTCAAGTTTCGGAGGATACGCTGGATGATGACTGGACGGCCGACAGAGTTGAGCCGCTGGTAAAAATCGTCTCAGATGTTGGAGAGAGTGTCGAAGACACGTGTCGACTAGTTCAATCTGCCAGGACCAATTCCGTGGCAATCCGGAATGAATCGGTTCTGCGATACGAAGTGCCGGCATCTATCTGGGAGGCGGGAACGTCGATCGCTGATTGGGTCGCGTCGATCGCGAAGGCAGACTAATCAGGACTGGTCAGCGCGGCTAAGCTGCCAAGCGAACACCTGATGGGGCTGAAGAGGAGGTGCCGATGGCCAATAGCCATTTTATCAAGTCACGTGTTGAGCCGGCGATGCGGGAGATCCTTGAGGTGAAGCTTTGCGTTCGGCTGAGCGAGCGTGCGATGCCCCTGCGCTGGGACGGACAGGGTACCGGATCGTTCAAGTTTGATGCCGTAAGCGAAGACGGGACCGTTCTCGCTTGTCTGAGTACGGCACGAAATCTGAAAGCGGGCCAGAAACACAAGCTGATGCGGGATGCGACATTCATGTGGCTTGTGCCGGGCGTAAAACGTCGGATTCTCGCTGTGGCAGACAATTTCGTCGCGGTCGCCTTGGGTATTGAACTAACGGGCGGTCGTCTTCCACCAGCAACGGAAATCGAGGTCGTTGCTCTTCCGGAAGTTTTACTGGTGGAACTCGATGCATTCTACCGGACCGCGGTCGACGAGGTTAGACGTGTACCGAAGGTGGAATCAAACTGACGCCATGGACAAGGATGCCTTACCCGTGAGCCTGCATCTATACTCTGCCGAAGAACACCAAAAGCTGATTGACGCGGAGCCGCGGTACGGAAATTCGTTTGTGAACGCGTACAACACGACAATCGTGCTGTCGAATATCATGATGTGGCCAATTATCGACTGCGATCTGTTCATCCGGTTTTATTCTCAAATGAAGAAATACCACACGCTTTCGCTCGTTTCTACCGTCAGACTTCATCGTGTGCAGGCAAAAATGGACCTGAGGTATTTTCTGGAATCAACGGTGAATGCGGCATTCACACTCGCTCATACTGATACGCGAAACTACTTTGACTACGCGGAAAACAAAATAAACAACGCCCAAAAAGCCACATCGCAGGCGTACAAATGGATCGAAAACGCTTACCCCGGACATTCGAAATTCATAAAAGACATAAAGGATGAAATCAACGGACAGACCGCACATGCGCATGTCGTGAACAGCCAGCATAATTTTGATTTCGTGCCTGGACAGAGGGCCGAGATCGTCACGTCATACTTTGATTTTGAAGACGATGATCTGGTGAAGGTGGATCTCTGGCTATGTGCCAAGGCCGGTCTCTATGCGATCGACCTGATTTTGGCTGTACAGAAGGATTTTGGTGGGTTTCTGCCATCAAGTGACATAGATGGCCTAGGCCAACTTATGGCCGACAACGACGCCGTGCAGCACGAGCTTCAGACCTAACTGGCCGTCCGGCGTGAGAAATCCTTTTGGAATCCTTTCGTCGCTCCAAAAAGAAACGTCCCGTTGATCATCACCGAGCTGCGACGCGGATCGCCGTAGTTGGTGGCTCGAATATCACGTTCACGTCGCGGCTAACGCAGCGAGGGGCACATGAGGTGGCTTCCCAGCCTGCCAAGAGGGAAGCCGAGCCCCTTTGCCCAGACGAGCGTTTGCATGTCGAGTTCGGCCGCATACTCGCATCTTTGCAGCACGTAGGAGGGGGTTCAACACTCG
>CAVWDY010000035.1:0-217453 GCA_963753875.1 uncultured Alphaproteobacteria bacterium
GCAGCGACTGCCTGAGGCGAACCTCGTCGCCGCGGTCGATGGCATCGGCAATGTACTGGGCACCAGTACGAAACCCGGGCCGAAACTCTTGGCCGGTTCGCATCTCGATAGCCAGAATTTCGCCGGCTGGCTCGATGGGCCGCTTGGCGTCGTCTATGCCCTCGAAGCTGCCCGAATTATCAATCCATATCCGAACGCAAACGGCGCGGTTGAAGTCGCGGCATGGTGCGACGAGGAAGGGCATTTCGGCTCGTTCCTCGGCAGCAGGTCTTATGTTGGCGGCGTAACCGAAGCGAGCATCGACGCCGCGCGTGACAGCAGCGGCCGCGCCATGCGGGATGCCTTGCGCGACGTGGGCCTTGCCGGCCGGGCGCGCGCGAAAGCCGAACCCGCGCGGCATATCGGATATCTCGAGGCCCATATCGAGCAGGGCCGGTCGCTCGAAAGCAGCGGTCTCAAAATTGGCGTCGTCACCTCTATCGTCGGTATTTGGCAATACCGGATTACCTTTAGTGGCGAGCAGAATCACGCTGGCACCACCCGGATGGCCGATCGCAAGGATGCCGGCTTGGCGCTGGCCAGGTTTTGCGTCGCCATCGATGATCGGTTCCCGGCGCTGTGCGGTCCGCGTACGGTATGGACCACCGGCCGCATCACGCTTGATCCGGGTGCGCCGAGCATCATTCCGGGACGCGCAGAAATGCTGTTCCAGATGCGCGACGATGATCCAGCCGTGATCGAGCGCCTGGAGGATCACTTGCGGAACATGGCCGCAGAGGTCGGCGCGCAAGGCCGCTGCGGAGTCGAGGTGATGCGTATTCGCACCGGCGTGCCCGCCATGATGGATGCCATATTCCAGCAGGCCATCGAAGACGCGAGCCTGGCCTTTGCCGGCGGCAGGTCGGTCCGCATGCCCAGCGGCGCCGGTCACGATGCCCAGATCCTCGCCACCATCATGCCCGCCGGGATGCTGTTCGTGCCCTCGATCGGCGGCATCAGTCATCATTGGAGCGAAAACACCGAGGATGCCGACATCGTCACAGGTGCTCAGGTCTTCGTTGAGACCTGCCGGCGTCTGCTGGCGGGATGATCCCCGGATTTCGTGCGCGGCAACCTATTTGCCCTGCCAGCGCGGCGGCCGCTTCTCCGCGAAGGCCTTCGGACCCTCGATATAATCCGCGGATTCGATCATCTCTCTTACCGCCGGATATTCTCTTTGCGCGGCGATTGCCTCGGCCAGCGTGACATTCAATCCTTCCATCACCGCCTGTTTCGATGCGCGGATCGACATCGGGCTGTTCTGGCAGATCTGGCCAGCCCAGCGTTCCGCCGAATTGAGCGCTTCGCCGGCAGGGACCACTTCATTGACGAAGCCGAGATCAAGGCCTTCCCGCGCGGAGACGTGCCGACCGGTCAGGATCATGCCCATGGCGCGCTTCAACCCGATCTGGCGGGGCAGCCGGTGCAGACCGCCGGCGAGAGCCGCAAGACCGACGCGCGGCTCCGGCAGCGCGAAGACGGCGTTTTCCGAGGCAATGATCAGGTCGCAGGCCAGCGCAATCTCGAACCCGCCGCCCATCGCCACGCCATTGACCGCGGCGATGATCGGCTTGTCGCAGTGGAACCGCATCGTCAGCCCGCCAAAACCGCTCAAATTCCAGCCGCGTTCCCCGCCCGCCGCCTGCCACTTCAGGTCGTTGCCCGCGCAGAACGCGCGATCGCCTGCTCCGGTGACGATCGCCACCCACTGATCGGGATCAGCGGCAAACGCGTTGAACACCTCATGCAATTCGAAATGGGCGGGCTTATGCAGGGCGTTCATGACGCCGGGCCGGTTGAGGGTCACGACCGTGATGCGACCGGTGTGTTTCACATCGACAAATTCATAAGTCATGGCGTTTCCCCTGTGTTGGATTTTACACTCGCTTTGGCGCGAGCATTCGATCGTAACGTATCCCCGCCGCTACCACTGAGGCGCAAGGGACATTTCCGCGGAACGGCCGGCGCAGCCGCGGACATTTTCGATAGTGGACAATGGGGGGATGGACAAGTAGGGCCCGATCTTCCTTCGCGTCGCAACCGCTTCGGCTTCAGGATATTCGAACTGGAACCGGCCTCCTCGACCTCGGATGGTGATGCTGACAATACGCAGTGCGTGACCCAGACCAGTTCCAATCTCCAGCTCCATCGCATTCTGAACTAAAGAATTATTTAGTCGGGCCGATGAGGTTTGTGTTTGCCGTTTTTCGCCGACTAGCGTTCGTAGGCTTCTTCTCGCCTGGTGCACTCTCGTGGGGTTTGCGTGCAGCGGGCATTTCCTGGAACGAAAGGATTTTCGGATGTCTCTGATTCACGCTGCGGCGATCGTCGGGGCCGGATTGGTGCTCGCGGCGCCCCCTGCCACGGCGGGACCGGCCGCTCCGGCCAGCATGCAATGGGTCAAGCCCGGTTTGGATGTTGAACAAATCCAATACCGTGGCGACGCCATTCCCGAGGCGATCATCGGCGGTGTTATTTCCGGCCTGGTGGGCGGGGCTCTCGGCGGCAACTGCTACTACAACGACTGCGGCGATGATGATGACGGTTACTACGGCGGTGGCGGCTACTATGGCGGCTACGGCGGCTACGGCGGCGGTTATGGCGGCGGTTATGGACGTGGCGGCTGGCATGGTGGACGCGGCGGCTGGCATGGCGGCGGCGGTCGTGTTGCCGGTGGCGGCCGTATGGGTGGTGGCGGACATGTGGGGGGCGGCGGCCACGGCGGCAGGAGATAACCCCTCAGTTCAATGACGGGCACGGCCCAAGCATCCTTTTGATCGAACCGATCTGAGATCGAAGACGATCGCCAACACTCAACTCAGTATGGGAGCATGAAATGAAGCAAGTGAAAATTTCGGCGTTGATCCTGGCATTCGCAGCGTTTGCCGCGGCCTCGGGGCAAGCCCAGGCGGCGCAAGGCGATCATCACAGCGCACTGTTCGAACATCTTTGCTCTCACCAGAGCAATCCGTCTCCTCACCACAAGTTGGGTGAACGGTTAGCGGATCATCTCAAACTCAATGACGCGCAAAAGGCCGCATACAATGAATTCAAGGAGGCGCGCTTGAAATCGCTCGACGATTCGAAAGCCAAGCTCTGTGCAAAGGAGCCTGACCTGTCGTCGTTCGAGGAACGGCTGGTTTTCAGCCAGGCCTTCCTTGAAGCGCGGCTCGATGCTTTGAAAGCGGAGAACCCGAAGCTGATTGCGTTCTACAACAGCCTCGATGCAAAGCAGAAGCGGAAGTTCGACAGGTTCCGCGCGCGTATGCCGCGTTAGGTGCCCCCTGTCGCCGTCAGGGAGCGCCAGCGTTTCCATGGAGGTTCAGGGCGGCGACGCCTCAGCCATCACCGTTGGTATGAAAGCCGGGCCTTATCCAGCGGGCTGAATCACATTGCAGTTGGTACGTCCCGACATCAGACAATCCTGCATCTTGCTGGCCGCGGTCAGTTCGCGCGCGAGCCACAATCCCACCGCCAGCAGGACGACCGCGATCGCCAATCCTGCGATTGCCGGCCGCCGGTTTTCTTTGGGTTCCCGTTCATTCATGGCAGCGCCGTCTTTCCACTCACATACCAGTCCAAGCCCGACTCAATCCAGTCGGCGACGGCCCCAGGAAACGGCCGCCCAGACGCGCTCGTGAAGGTAATACCACGCAATCTTGGTTGCGATCTCCAGGCCGGCGATTGAGCCGGCGATCTCGACCCTGCCCGTGAAGAACCAGCTGATCGCAAATGTGTCGAGTGTTCCCAACGTACGCCAGCTCACGGCTTTGAGAACCGACCTCGTATGTGTTTCTGCTCCGCGGAATAGGACCACCCGGCGCGCCTCCCTAAGCTTATTGGCCTCAACCTAACACGCGACACGCGCCGGCCACCTGCCGCCGTCCATGAATGGGAAAATCCTCCATGGACATCGCGCGCGATTACGTGCATTTTGACTGGAAGTAATTTCTAAAACTCCTTGATTTGATTAATCAATTACCGCGCCTTCCGGACTCGCCTGAATTCGTGGTCCGGTTGAATAGGGCACCGAAGGGGTTGAAATGAGACTCTTTGCCGCGCTCGCGGCGATTTGCGTGCGATCCCTGCGAGGCCCCCGTCGCAAAACCCGATACGGCCAAATATGTGGATACGATCGGTACGGAAGACGTACGGATGAATGCGCAACTGAAGAATATCTGCAGGGGTTGTTGAACCGCGAATGCCAAGGGATAATTCGGAACAACAGACAGCCGACGCCTTTGCGAACCGCAAGTGCATTTCGAACGGTGGATAACATTGAAACAAGGCATATTTGCCATCCTAGATGTTCGTCCTTGAATCCCTCCCGACCGTCATTGGCACGGCCGCGGTAGCGCCCGCGCTGCTGATCTTGTGGCTCGTGGTTGCCGCCGACGAGCGGCCGGGACCGCCGGCCAGGATCTGGACCGCGTTTCTGCTGGGCGCCGCGAGCATTTCGTTGCTGGGGATAGTCCGCGCGCCATTCATGTCGGTCCTCACGGCTCCCGAAAACCCCTGGATTGCGCCGGCGCTGCGTTCGCTTTTCGGCGTCGCGCTGCCCGAGGAAGCCGTCAAGGTTCTGGTCATTGCCGCGGTTTCGGCGCGGCGCCGGCCTTTCGCGGATCCAATGGACACTGTGGTTTACGGCGCGGCGGCGGGGCTTGGCTTTGCTGCCTACGAGAACCTCGCTTATCTCGTTCAACATGCCGAGATGTGGCAATCGCTGGCCGCGCTGCGCAGCGTCCTGACCGTGCCGTTCCACGGCGCGCTCGGGATCATCGCCGGCGCCTACCTTGCGATCGCACGGTCCGGCACGGCGCTGGGCGCGCACCGCCGTCACCGCGACTGGGCGCGCGTCTCGAGTCGAATCCTGGTGCTGTTGGGGCCGATGGCGCTGCACGCGGCCTTTGATTTCCCTCTGCTCACCCTGCAGAAAAACCCGAACATCGAGGCTTCTTTCCGGCTTGCGCTGGGATCGGCGAGCGTGCTGATCGGGTTCATCTCGATCGCATTTGCCGCACGGTTGGTGCGCCGGGTCGGCCGCCATCATGCGCCGCGAACCGAAGTCGCCCGCGAGCGATTGAGTCAGCTTCGCCGCATGTGGGCGTTACTCGTGGTTGGCGGCGGGGCCGGGTTTGCAGGTCTAGCCTTCGTGCTGTCGTCGATCCACCACTGGCTCGTGAATCCGGATCGCAACATGGCGCTCGTTCTCGTTCCTATCGGCCTCGTGTCGATCGTGGTCGGCATCGCATTGCTGGTGGTCACCACGGCCGTCTATATTCTCGGCCGCGATCGGATGCGAACGACATCGCAGGGCTTTTCATCCCCGCCCGGCCAGGGCTGAGGCAACGGGAAAGTCACGGAAATCTTGTTCAAGCACGCGGGCGAACAAATTTAACCGTAGTTCCGTCAGGCACGCTATATTGTGCCGTCACATCAGGGCGGCATTCTGCGTTGCCAGCACCGGGAGATTTGCCATGACCGTTCCCCAGGACATCACCGATCTAAAGTCAAAAATGAGCGCCGCGGTTCGCGAGCATTGGAAGGCGTTCTTGATCGAGGGTATCCTGCTGGTGATTTTGGGGTTGGCCGCGATGATCGTGCCGCCGCTTGCGAGCCTCGCCGTCACCATTTTTCTGGGCTGGATGTTTCTGATCAGCGGCGTCGCGGGCCTCGCGCTGACGTACTGGGCGCGACAGATGCCGGGCTTCTGGTGGTCCCTGATTTCGGCGGCGCTGGCGATTGTTGCAGGCATCGTCCTGCTGGCCCAGCCGGTGCAGGGCACGCTTACCCTGACCATCGTCGTCGGCGCCTATTTCCTCGCCGAGGGGGTCGCGACCATCATGTACGCGCTGGAGCATCGCCGCGAACTGTCGGAGCGGTGGTCCTGGTTGCTGGTCGCAGGAATCATGGATCTGGTGATCGCAGCCATCATCATCACGGGATTGCCGGGGTCGGCGCTCTGGGCCATCGGCCTTTTGGTCGGGATCAATCTCCTGTTCGGCGGCGCTTCCCTGATCGGAATGGCTCTCGCCGCGCGCAACGCCTGATCCGACGGTGGTTCAGAGACAAAACGCTAGTCTTCTTTTTTGACGCGTTTTCTTCACGCGAACCGGTACCCGCTTCGCTCGAAAACGCTTTAGCAGCCCCGGCAAATGCTCTTGATCTTGCGGTCGAGGACGGCATCCTCGCGGTTGGCCGCATCGTTCGGATTGCCCAGATCCTTCTCGGACGGCACTTGATCGACCCGCGGCTGGCGGTGACCGACCGGCGCCGGCCACGGCATTTGCTTTTGGGAGGACGGATTTGCCGTGCGGTCCTTGGTCTGCGCGATCGCTGCCGGACCGGCCATCAGCACCAAAAGAGTGGTCGTTAAGAATATCTTTCGCATCTGGCTCCTCCGATCTCAGAGAGTGCGATCACGACTCCGGGGGATAAAGATGTACGTCACCGCAGTAGTCGACGATACGATAACGCGTTTCGCCGGGTTGTTCACGCTCTGGGGAAAAAGAATTTTCAGGCGACAGATAGCTCGGGCCGGCCGGCGCCTTGCCGTGGCCGCCGGGAATATCAACCACGTAATCCGGCTGACATAGTCCGGAGACCCGCCCCCTCAGGCGACGCATGATCTCCTGGCCTTGTTCCAGTGTCGTTCGCAGATGCGAGGTACCGGGTGCGAGATCGCCGTGGTGCAGATAATAGGGCTTGATCCGACATTCGACGAAGCCGCGCATCAGTGCCTCCAGCGCGGCTACGTCATCGTTGACGCCGCGCAGCAGCACCGACTGGCTGACCATCGGAATGCCGGCGTCGACAATGGCGGCACAGGCGGCGCGGGCCTTGCGGGTCAACTCCCTGACATGATTGGCGTGCAACGCGACCCACGTCGTAGCCCCCCTCACCTTCAGCGCGGCAACCATCTCGGTGCCGATGCGCGAAGGTTCTGCGACCGGCACGCGTGTATGAATCCGGATGATCCTGACGTGATCGATACCGGCGATGTCCGCCATGATCTCACCGAGCCGCCGCGGCGACAGCATCAGGGGATCGCCGCCGGTCAGGATGACTTCCCATATTTCGGGATGCGCACGGATATAGGCCAGCGCATTGTCGTAGGCGCCCTGCGAGAGTGCGGTCGCCTTGCCCGGTCCGACGGTTTCGCGGCGAAAGCAGAACCGGCAATATACCGCGCAGACATGAACCAGCTTGAACAGCACCCGATCCGGATAGCGATGCACGATGCCGGAGACCGGTGAATGCGCGTCATCGCCGATCGGATCGGGTTTCTCGTTCGGCTGCGCCACCAATTCCTCAGCGCTTGGAATGTATTGTCGCGCAATCGGATCCTGAGGGTCATCGGGGTCGATCAATGCGGCGACATCCGGCGTTACCGCCACCGCATAGCGCGCCGCGACCTTTTCCAGATCGGGAAGATCCTCAACCGACGCGAGGCCGTGGGCGACCAGTTCCGTGGGCTCGCGCAAGGTTGTGATCGGTTTGAAATTGATGCTGCTCATGTCTCTCCCGAAGGCGGCGTCCACACCACCCGATCGACCCCGGACGCACCGCTCGCCAGCATCACCAGCCGGTCGAAGCCAAGCGCAACGCCGCTTGCTTCGGGCATGTTGGCGACCGCGGCGAGAAAATCCTCGTCGAGCGGGTAGCGTTCGCCATAGCGCCGCTGCTTCTCATCCATGGCTAAAGTGAAACGACGGCGCTGCTCTCTCGCGTCGGTCAATTCGCCAAATCCGTTGGCCAATTCAACGCCGCAGGCATAAATCTCAAAACGTTCGGCAACGCGCGGGTCGGACGGTTTGGCGCGCGCCAGCGCCGCCTCCGGCACCGGATACTCAAACAGCAGGGTCAAACGCCCCTGCCCGAGATTTGGCTCGATATGCGCCACCAGCACCTTGCTGAAGATGTCGGACCAGGTGTCATCGTCCGTGATCCGCACCCGCTGCCCGGCTGCTGCCGCCAAACGCTCGCGATCGCCGTGACCATCCGCGACGGTGGCGAGCAGATCGATGCCGGCAAAGCGCTCGAACGCCGAGGCCACCGTCAACAGCTCCGGCTCGGCAAAGGGATCGGCGGTACGGCCGCGAAACGAAAATCGCCCGATCCCGGTCGCCTGCGCGGCGTGGGCGATGACAACGATGCTGTCGGCCATCACGGCATCGTAGGTCGCGTTCGCACGGTACCATTCGAGCATGGTGAATTCGGGCAGATGCAAAGGGCCGCGCTCGCGGTCGCGAAACACCCGCGCAAACTCGAAGATCTTCGTTTCGCCGGCGGCCAGCAACTTCTTGCAGGCGAATTCCGGCGAGGTCCGCAAATAACGTGTCGCGCGCGCGCCATCGACGCCGACAAGCTCGGTGCGGGGCGCATGCAGATGGGTCTCGTTGCCCGGCGAGACCTGCAAAATGGCGGTTTCGACCTCGGTAAAACCCTGCTCGTCGAACCAGGCCCGGGTAGCCCTGGTAATGGCATTGCGTGCCGTCAAAAAGGGCCTGACGTCGGTGTGCCGACCGGCGGACCACCATGGCGAAGGCTTATCATCCTCGGCCATCATGGAGCCACCTCGCAAGACCGTAAAACGCTGGCATCGACGCAGCAAAATCAGTATGTTGCAGCCCGAAACCGCTTCGATGGCCTCGGGACGCCCATGTCCGGATTGGTCCCGGGCCAGAATATCAGGAAAAACAGCTTTGAAAGTCATCGCCAGTTCTATTCGCAAGGGCAACGTCATCGAGCAAGACGGCAAGCTTTACGTGGTTCTGACCGCCGAGAACATCCACCCGGGCAAGGGAACTCCGGTCAGCCAGATCGAAATGCGCCGAATCAGCGACGGGGTAAAGATCTCCGAGCGCTACAAGACCACCGACCAGGTGGAGAAAGCGACGATCGAGGATCACAACTTCAACTATCTCTACGAGGACGCCGACGGCTTTCACTTCATGAATACCGACACCTACGACCAGGTCCAGGTGCCGAAGGATGTGATCGGCACGGCCGCGCCCTATTTGCAGGAAAATATGACCGTCAAGCTTTCGCTCCACGGTGCTTTACCGGTGGCGATCCAGATGCCGCAGCGCGCGACATTGGAAGTTGTGGAAACCGAGCCGGTCACCAAGGGACAGACCGCGTCGTCGTCCTACAAACCTGCCATTCTGTCCAACGGCGTGCGTACGGCCGTGCCTCCGCATATCGGCACGGGAACGCGTATCGTGGTCATGACCGAGGACGGGTCTTACGTCGAGCGCGCAAAGGATTAAGGTAGACGGGGCACGCACGCTTTGGCGCCGGGGGGCGACGCTTTGGGTACGAGGGCTGTCCGTTTCGTCGCGCTTCTGCCGGCATGCTTCTCCGTGCTCATCGCCGGCACTTTGGGTCTTTCCGCCGACGAATTCAGAACGGCGGCGATTTCGGCCGTGCGCGTCGAATGGCATGCCGCGCTCGATCAGCTCCGGTCCGAGATTGGTACCCGGCCCGCGGTCGTGCCGTCATTCACTTTTTTCGGCCGGCGCCGGCTGCCAGCGTCCGATCCCCGGTCAATGCCGGCGCTGGTGCAGCTGAACGCAGTGACGTCACAGATCTTCGCAGGGATCGGACGCAGTCCGGTGCCGGTGCTGTTGCCGTTCGACACCGCCGCGTTTCTCGACGCACAATTGAACGGCGCACCGGCCAGCCTCTCGGTGTCGCGCTATCAGGCCGATTTCCGTCCCGTCGACCTGTTCGACGCGGGTCCCGCCGGCTACGACGCGATGTTTTCGCTCGAGCCCGACGCCGGCCACGGCCTGCCGCAGCGAACCTTTGCCGAACCGGTCGAAGTGCACATCACCGGTTCGATCCTGACCTATGACATCAACGATCCCCTGGGCGGCAAGGGTGAGCCGGTCAAATCACTGGCCGCGCAGTTCCCCGATCTGCGCCGCTTTATCCGGGAAGGCTATGTGCGTTACGCCTTCACCCGCTTCGGCGTGCCCTATGTGGTTTCGATCCAGTGTCTCGACAGCACCCCGCGCCCGCGGCGTCTGGCTTGCCGCGAGGCCTACCCCGTCGCAGAGCGATTCCTGAAGGCGCTGCGCGTCGCCGGCGGCCTCCCGTCGCGACCGCGGATGGACATGGTTTCCGAGATCGTCGAGCGGACGCTCGCCGCTTCCCCGGATTTCACCTATCGCCCGCCCGGCGACATCATCACCAACTCAGGCTCTCGCAGGCAGGGCGGCCGCCCCGATTTCACCGCCTATTCGCAAATTCGATTTCCGCTGGTACGAACTCCGGCTTTCATCCACTCGCAGTCGTTCCGAAACCGCCGGTCAGGCGACAGGCCAATCGACGAGTTGGCGGGTGGAAATACCAGCTATCCATGGCGGGATAATTTTTGCGAAGCCCGCAGTTTTAACGTGGGACAGTGCTCGAGCGGTTTTGGCCATCAGGGGGAGGACATCCGCCCGGCGCCCTGCCCGCCCGAAGCTGACGCCGTCAGCTGCGACCCCAAGCAGCAGCGTGTCGTCGCGGTGCGCGACGGCGTCCTGATCCGCTCGCTGAAGCAGCAGGCCGCCACGCTACAAGTCAACTCGCGCACCGAACATGTCCGCTTCCGCTACATGCATATGAATCCGGCCGCCATGGACGCCGACGGAATTCTGAACGGCCGTCACGTCGAGGAAGGCGAAGGGATCGGCGTCGTCTCCAACTATCTGGACCGTCCCAACGGCACCAGCCGCCATTTGCATTTCGACGTGCAGGTGTTCACGCGCGACGGCTGGATCTGGGTCAATCCCTACGTCACGCTGATCTCGGCCTATGAGCGTCTGATCCGCGGACGCGGGCGCGAGATCGGACCCCACCCGCCGCTTCGGCCGCGGTGGCACACGCGCTGCCGGTGGATATGAACCATCCGGACGTCCAGGAAGGCGGCGATAACTGAAAATTGGGCGCTGGCGGACGTCTGTTTTGGCGCGCCTGGCGTCGCAGATTGCCAAAGCTGCGATCGTTCCCGGCTTTCGCACCTCCGAGAAGCCTGCCGTCTGCGGGTACTCCTCAGGAACCGGCCTTGCCGGTATGCCCCCAGGTCTCGTCCCAGTCCTGGCCCGCGGCGTCGACGACGCGGCCGTCGGCCTCGAAGAACTTGTTGGGGACCTGAAAGATCGCGAGCATCAGCCCGCCCTCGGGACACCATGCAACATGGCGGCTGCCCGGCTCACGCCAGACGAATTCGCCGGCCCTCGCTTCGATACCCTTCGCCGGGCCTTCCTTGTCGACCAGATGTCCCTCCAGAACGTAAGTCTGCTCGATGTTGACGTGCTCGTGGTCGGGCAGCACCGCACCCGGCGCGAACCGCATCAGCGCCGTCATCAGGCCCGTGGCGCGATCGAACAGCAGCGTCTTGGCCTCGCAACCGGGGAAGCGGGTTTTTTGCCACTCCATACTCTCAGGGCGAACGAGGTGGGAATGCGTGTCGGCGATCTCAGGACCCTTCGTCGTCACGGCGTCCATGGCGATGCTCCGTTCCGGTAAACCTCAGCAATCCTAGCAGCTTTGCCCGCGCGCGTCAGCCGGCGCGTCGAGCCACACGCTGATCCCTACGACCCGGTGTAAACCGCTTCTGGCCGCGACGGCGGCGTCCGGCGATAGGCGACGCAGACCTGCACCAGGATGGCTAGTTTCGGCAGGCGCAATGGTTTTGCCGCCGCCCTCCCGGCGCCGCTAGAATGCTTCGATGAAACAGCCTGATTCCTTGCGCACGATGACGCGCCGCGCGCTGCTGCGATCCGGCATCGGTACCGCCGCCCTGCTGACGCATCCCTTCGCCGCGTTTGCCGCAGCGCCGCCCGGCTTCGACCAGTGGCGCGACGCCTTTCGCGCGCGCGCTCTGGCAAAGGGAATCTCGGACGCGACCTATACGAGAGTGATGGGCCGCATCGAACCCGACATGTCCGTCTTCAAGCAGATGCAGAACCAGCCGGAGTTCAACGAGCAGATCTGGCAATACATCAATCGCCGCGTCTCGGACTGGCGCATCATCGCCGGCAAGGAAGCGCTGAGGAAGAACGAGGCGCTGTTTGCACGGATCGAACAGGATTACGGCGTCGAGCGCGGCACGCTCTTGGCGCTGTGGGGCGTCGAATCCGCCTTCGGCGATCCGCTGGTGCAGCAGAACCACATGCGGCCGGTGTTTCCATCGCTGGCGGCGCTCGCCTGGAACGAGCCGCGCCGCCGCGCCTATTGGGGGACCGAACTGATCAATGCGCTCCGCATCGTCGATCGCGGCTGGAGCAATCCTGAGGAAATGCGGGGATCGTGGGCCGGCGCGATGGGACATACGCAATGGATGCCGGAGGTCTGGCTCAATGTCGGCATCGATTACGATCATGACGGCCGGGTGTCGCCGTTCGGCAAGCCCGACGATGCGCTCGGTTCCACCGCGCGCTATCTGGTCAATCGCGGGAAATATCACCGTGGCGAGCATTGGGGCTACGAGGTCCGCGCGAACGGTGTGTCCTCCGGCGGCAGCCGCACCTACGCGGCATGGGCGAGCGCCGGGGTCACGCGCGCCGACGGCGAGCCGTTTCCGCAACCCAATGCGTCGGCGCAGCTATGGACGCCGGTGCCCGGCGGGCCGAGCTTTCTGCTGGGGCCGAATTTCTATTCGGTGCGCAGTTACAATCCTTCCATGAACTACGCGCTCGCGATCTGCCATCTCGGCGACCGCATCCTGGGCAGCCCGCCCTTCATCCAGCCCTTCCCCGGCTCCGAGCGCGCGCTGACGTTGGCCGAGGTGCGGGAAATGCAGGTCCGGTTGACGAAAGCGGGTTTTGACACCGGCGGCACCGACGGCCGCGTCGGCAACGACACCATGCAGGCGGTCCAGGATTATCAGACCAAGATGGGGCTATTGCCAGCGGATGGCTACGGCGGGCTGAAGGTGCTGGCGCGGCTGAGGCAGGGATCGTGATCTCCTACCTCTCCCCGCTCGCGGGGAGAGGTCGCCGCGCCCTTCGCGCGGCGGGTGAGGGGGTACAGCGCACAATACGTTTTCAGAGTTCGCGGACAGAAGAGCCCCTCACCCCAGCCCTCTCCCCGCGAAGCGCGGGGCGAGGGAGCGCATTGCGCTCGCCGCTACGTTCTACCTGATCCTCGCCGGTCCCTGATCCGGCACGGCGACATCGAGCACGCGCAACTGCACCCGCTCGGTGCCCTGCCAGCGATCGACTGCGAGCGATCCCGCCACATGCAGCGGCTGGCCGCGATGGGCAGCCAGCGCGTTACCGAGTTTTTGTCCGATCGATCGGAACGCGATGCCGTTCACGATCGCGCCATCGCCGGATTTGAACCGGACGCGCAAGTGCGCCTGCCCCACTTCATCGGCGTAGACCAGTTGATGCGACGGCAGCGCTATCACCGGCTCGGGATTGCCGCTGCCGAAAGGCCCGGCGCGATTGAGGGTGGCGACCAGTTCCGGCGTCACCGCGCGCGCGCTGACGGCGCCGTCGATAAAGAGTTCGTTGACATGGCGCGAGGCCGCGACGTCATGGGCAAGCGCGCTTTCCATATAGGCACGGAATTCGGCGAGTTTTTCCTTTCGCAAAGTAACGCCCGCGGCCATGGCGTGGCCGCCGCCCTTCAGCAACAAACCGTCATGGACGGCCTGCCGCACCGCCTTGCCGAGATCGACGCCGCCGATCGAGCGGCCCGAGCCGGTGCCGATGCCGCCGGGCTCGAGCGCGATGGCAAAAGCGGGCCGCGAGAATTTTTCCTTCAGACGCGACGCAACCAGGCCGACCACGCCGGGATGCCAGCCTTCCGACGCGGTGACGATCACCGAGCCCTTGTCCTCAAGCCCGAGCGAAGCCAGCGCTTCGGCTTCGGCCTGCGCTTCCGCCATCTGCTCGATGACGCGGCGTTCGGTATTGAGGCGATCAAGCTCGGCGGCGATCCTAGCTGCTTCCGAGACGTCGCCTTCCAATAGCAGCCGCACGCCGAGATCGGCGCGCCCGATCCGGCCGCCCGCGTTGATGCGCGGTCCCAGCATGAAGCCGAGGTGCCAGGCCTCGGGCGGACCGTTCAGCCGCGACACGTCCATCAGCGCGGTATGACCGACGTGATCGCGGCGCCGCATCGCGATCAGGCCCTTGGCGACGAACGCTCGATTAAGCCCGATCAGCGGCGCGACGTCGGCGACGGTGCCGAGCGCCACATGATGCAACATGCCCAACAGATCCGGCTCGGGCATTTCGCCGGTCCAGAATCCCCGCGCCCGCAGTTCGCGATTGACCGCGACCAGCGTGACCGCCACGAGGCCGACGGCGGCGAGATGGCCGAGGCCGGAGAGGTCATCGGGCCGGTTCGGATTCACCAGCGCGTCGACCTCCGGCAACTCATCGCCGCATTGATGATGATCGATCACGACGACCGACATCCCGAGCCGCCGCGCTTCCGCCAGCGGCTCAAGGCTGGTGGTGCCGCAATCCACCGTCACCAGCAGCGTGGCGCCCTTGCCGCGAGCATGCGCACGGCCTCGACATTGGGGCCGTAGCCCTCGAAAATCCGGTCGGGAATATGGATCAGCGGGTCGAGCCCGCAATGGCGCAGATGCCAGGCGAGCAGCGCCGCCGAGGTGGCGCCATCGACATCGTAGTCGCCGAAGATCGCAACCTTTTCGTTTCGCGCAACCGCATCCGCGATGCGTTTGGCGGCCGCTTCCATCTGCGTCACCGTGTAGGGGTCGGGCATCAATTTGCGGATCGTCGGATCGAGAAAGTCCTCCACCGCGTCGATCTCGACGTCGCGTCCCGCCAGCACCCGCGCCAGCATCTCCGGCAATTGATAACGTTGTGCGATCGCCAGCGCCCTCGCCGCGCCCCGCGCATCGAGCCGGTCGCGCCACAGTTTTCCGGTCGCCGAATGCGACACGCCCAGAAACGCCGGCGGGGCTTCGACAGGCAATGCGGATGCGGGAAGCGTCATGATGCTTTCAGCAAATAAGCATGAAGCGCGATTCTGCAAACATCGTGCCCCGGATGCTGCGCAGCGCGCTCACGGCGATGCGAAGCATCGTCCGGACGGTGCGCTGCTGATCCGGGGCCTACACCGTGTTCGCGCATGCGTCCCGGCTCTGCCGAGCAGCGCTAGAGCGCTGCCCCGCGTCCGGGACACGTGCTAGCAGGCCATCCGCTCGGCGATCCCGCCAAAATCCTTCACGACGATGTCCCAATCGCCGGTCGCCTCGATGTCGTATTTCTGCAACGGGCCATATTCGGTCGGGCGCGCGACAAAGGCGGTCTTCAATCCCAGCTTCTGGGCGGCCCTGAGGTCGTGGTTGTGCGCGGCCACCATCATGACCTGTTCCGGCGGCAGGCAGAGCAGGCGCGCGGCGCCGAGATAGGTTTCCGGGTCGGGCTTGTAATGCTCGAACAATTCCGCCGACATGACGAGGTCCCATGGGAGGCCGGCGAATTTCGCCATGTTGGTCAGGAGCGCGACATTGCCGTTCGAGAGCGGACTGATGATGAATTTGGTCTTCAGCCGGGTCAATCCGGCGACGCTGTCAGGCCAGGGATGGAGCCGGTGCCAGCCCATCGTGAGGTGGTGCAGGTCGGCGTCGGTCAACCCTTGAATCGAAAGCTGCGCGACCAGTCTTTCCAGTGACTGCCGGTGAAGCCTGTCCAGGATCACGTAGCCGCGTTCGGGGTGCTTTCTGACCTCGTCCATCGACGCGGCATAGACCGCGCGCCAGCCATCGACCAGCGCGGTCCAATCCGCCTTGATGCCGCGCGTCTCGCCCCATGCGCTGAAATCCGCGATCAGGCTGCTGCGCCAGTCGACCACGGTGCCGAACACATCGAACACCAGGGCTTTCACCGTGGAAATATCGGACATGGTCGCTCCCTGTTTTCCACCCCATCTTTCCGGGATGGTGCGCCAGCACCAGACCCGGAATCTCGAAATTCTCCGATGTGCAATTGCACATTGTAGTTCGATGCGGAGCCTGTCATCGGTCCGGCCGCAGGCCGGACCCGTTGGCATCGCCCCGGAATGACAGCGCCTCGCCTCAATCGAGGTAGAATTTATCAAGCTGCCGGTGCTCGGCCTTGATGTAACGGACCGTTCCGGTCACCGAGCGCATGACCACGGTTTCGGTCTGAATCACGCCCTGGCGGAACTTGACGCCCGAAAGCAGCGAACCATCGGTGACGCCGGTCGCGGCAAACAGGCAGTCGCCTTTCGCCATATCCTCGATGCCGTAAATCATGCGCGGATCGGTGACGCCCATCTTGCGGGCGCGGTCGCGTTTTTCCTCGCTGTCGAGGATCAGCCGGCATTGCATCTGGCCACCGATGCAGCGCAGCGCCACCGCCGCCAGCACGCCTTCGGGCGCGCCACCGGTGCCGATATACATATCCACTCCCGTGTTGTCGGGGTCGGCGCAATGGATGACGCCCGCGACGTCACCGTCGGTGATGAGGCGGACCGCGGCACCGGTGCTGCGCACGCTGTTGATGATTTCGGCATGGCGCGGGCGATCGAGTACCAGCACGGTGATCGCCGAGGGATCGACGCCTTTGGCTTTTGCCAGCCGGCGGACGTTATCGGCCGGCGACGCATCCAGTTCGACGACGCCCTTGGCATAGCCCGGACCGATGGCAAGCTTCTGCATGTAGACGTCAGGCGCGTGCAAGAGCGTGCCGCCGTCCGCCATCGCCATGGTCGCGATCGAGCCGGGCATATTCTTGGCGCAGAGCGTGGTGCCCTCGAGCGGATCGACGGCGATATCGACCTCGGGCCCGGCGTTCAGTCCGACCTTTTCGCCGATGAACAGCATCGGCGCCTCGTCGCGCTCGCCCTCGCCGATCACGACGGTGCCTTCGATCGGCAGCTTGTTGAGTTCTCGCCGCATCGCGTCGACCGCGGCCTGATCCGCGGCCTTCTCATTGCCGTGGCCGCGCAGCCGCGCTGCCGATACCGCCGCGCGCTCCGTCACCCGCACGATTTCGAGCGTGAGGACCCGCTCGAGCAACAACTGCGGCGGAACGGAAATATGGGTCGACATCGGCGAACTCCTCTCAGGACTTAACTCGCGGATCTTGCAGTCCGCAAACAATCGCTTCTTGCATCGTCTGTTCGGGCCACACTCGATCACGATCCGATTAAATTGAATCGGATCATGATCTCATCTCTTAATTTTAGCATGATCTCCGCGCAAACGCTTTGCGTTTGTCGCGAGGGGAAACCGGTTTCCACTTTTCCCGATCATGCTCTAGTTCTTTTCGATCCGTATCACCTGCGGCCGGCCGCTGATCACCTTGTCGCGCTGCACGGCTTGCAGCGCGCGATGAACCGCGTCCTCGCTGGTGGCATAGGTGATCAGGATGACCGGCACCGGCGCAGCTTTCCTCGCCATTCCGTTCGCGTCAACGCCATCGGCATGGCGCTGCACGATCGATTCAATGGAAATTTTTTGCTCGGCAAGCCGGGTGGCGATGGTGGCGGCAGTGCCTGCCAAATCACGCGCCATCAAGCGAATATAGTAGCCACCCTCATGGCGCTCCATCGGCGCCTTCTTGGTGGCGCGCAACCGCGCCACCGGCCGACCGAACGGCAAGGCGCGGATACCGCGGGCGACGTCGGCAATGTCGGCGACGACGGCCGATGCCGTCGCCGCTCCGCCGGCGCCCGGGCCGACCAGCGTGATCGGCGGGATGCCCTCGCCGTCGATGGTCACCGCGTTGGTGACACCCATGACCTGTGCGATCGAGGATGATTTCGGCACCATGGTCGGGTGCACGCGCTGTTCGATGCCTTTGGCGGTCCGCACCGCGACCCCGAGCAGTTTTACGCGGTAGCCGAGTTCGTCGGCCGCGCGCAAATCTTCCGGCGCGATCGAGGAAATGCCTTCAACATAAACTGCGCTCTGCGTGACCTTGGTGCCGAACGCGAGGCTGGCAAGAATCGCAAGCTTCTGCGCGGTGTCATGGCCATCGACGTCGAATGACGGGTTGGCCTCCGCATAACCAAGCCGCTGCGCGTCCTTCAGGCATTCGGCGAACGACAAGCCTTCCTGTTCCATCCGGGTCAGGATGTAGTTGCAGGTACCGTTGAGAATGCCGTAGATGCGATTGACGGCGGTGCCGGCCAGACCTTCGCGCAGGGTCTTGATGACGGGGATCGCGGCACCGACAGCTGCTTCGAAATTCAGCGCGCCGCCATGCTTCTCGGCCAACTTCGCCAACCGCATCCCATGTCTGGCGATCAGCGCCTTGTTGGCGGTCACGACCGATTTGCCGGATTTCAGCGCCGCCTCGATCGCCGACAAAGCCGGCTCACCCGCCCCGCCCATCAATTCGACAAAGCAGTCGATGCCAGGATCGGTGGCCAGCGCCAGCGGATTTTTCGCCCAGGCAATGCCGCGCAGATCGAGACCGCGCTTCTTCGCCTTCGAACGCGCGGTGACCGCGACAACGCGCACGCCGCGTCCGCTGCGCGCCGACAGGGTTCGGCTCTGCTGCTCGATGAGACGGACCACTTCGGCGCCAACGGTGCCGAGCCCCGCAATACCCACTTTCAGGGGTGCGACCATGACGGGAAAAACCTGCCGGAGAGACTACGATCTAGGCATGATCTGATCCGAAAACCGAACTTCCATCCGGGGGTCAAGCCCGAGGACATGCTTTTCGGGATCATGCCTACCGCCGGTTGGCGAGAGGAACCACGTTGTGCAACGTTTCTATGCCGCTTTCAAGGAAACGGCGCACGCCGCGGGCGGCCTGGCGAATTCGTTGCTCGTTTTCCACCATGGCGATGCGGACATAACCCTCGCCATGCTCGCCAAAGGCGACCCCGGGCGAAACCACGACGCCTGATTTCTCGACCATCAGGGTCGCAAACTGCATGCTGCCGACGCCGCGGAAGGCCTCGGGCAGCGGCGCCCATGCGAACATCGAGGCTTCCGGCGGCGGAATCTCCCAGCCGGCCCGGCCGAACGACTCCACCAGCGCATCCCTTCGCTTGCGGTAGGTGTCGCGCATCTCGCGAATGCAATCGTCGGGACCGTTGAGCGCCGCGGTCGCGGCAACCTGGATCGGCGTGAACGCACCGTAATCGAGATAGGATTTCACCCGCGCAAGCGCCGCGATGATCCGCTCGTTGCCCACCGCGAATCCCATGCGCCAGCCGGCCATCGAAAAGGTCTTCGACATCGAGGTGAATTCCACGGTCACGTCGATCGCGCCGGGAACCTGGAGCACCGAGGGTGGCGGATTGTTGTCGTCGAAATAGACTTCCGCATAAGCGAGATCCGACAGGATGAAGACCTCGTGCTTCTTCGCAAACGCCACCAGATCCTTGTAGAAATCGAGGCTCGCGACATAGGCGGTCGGATTGGAGGGGTAACAGACGACGAGCGCCAGCGGCTTCGGGATCGAATGGACGATCGCCCGCTCGACCGCCTCGAAGAATTGAGGCGACGGCTCCGACGGGACCGAGCGGATCACGCCGCCGGCCATCAGAAATCCAAAGGCATGTATCGGATAACTCGGATTGGGACAGAGCACTACGTCGCCCGGCGCGGTGATCGCCTGGGCAACGTTGGCAAAGCCTTCTTTCGAGCCCAGCGTCGCGACGATCTGGGTTTCCGGATTGAGTTTCACGCCGAAGCGCCGGTCGTAATAGGCCGCCTGCGCCTTGCGCAGGCCGGTAATTCCGCGCGAGGCCGAGTAACGGTCGGTTCGCGGTTTTCCCAGCGTTTCCTTCAGCTTTTCGAGGACATGGGGAGGCGTCGACAGGTCCGGATTACCCATGCCGAGATCGATGATATCGGCCCCGGCATTCCGCGCAGCCGCCTTGGCCCGGTTGACTTGCTCGAACACGTAGGGCGGCAGACGGCGTATGCGGTAAAAATCTTCCATGGGACCTTGCTCCGGCAACCGGCTAGGACAGAATCGCCGGTACATTTTGCAACGAAACTCAATTCGGTTTCGTCCAGAAGTCGCGCAAAATCAGAGATTTAGTGCGAATTCAGGCGCAAATTCGGTGTCTTGGGCCAAATTTGCGGTTGAATTGGGTTCTTTTACCACGGACGCCCGGTCGCGCCAGCGGTCAGATCATTTCGCCGCGGAGTCTTTGGCGGCGGAGTCTTTGGCGGCGGTCGCGGAAGCCTGGCGTTCCCGCGCGGCAACGAGTTCGCTCCGGATCTTGGCCCGCTCAGCCGGGTTCATCGCGGCTTCTTCGCGGTCCGGCGGCAACTCATTCACCGGCAGATACGCACCGCTTTCCTTCGGCCGCGCAGGTGCATCGGCCGGCGTTCCGGCCAACGGCAGATCGGCGATCGATATCGAGCAGCCGCCCAGCGCCAGCGCCGACAACAGCAGCGCTCCCAAGGCCAGTGCCCTTTTTTCTCGACCCGCCGACATACGTCCGTCAGTCCCACTCCGCCACATGAGCGCTTTAGCAGCTAACCCCTGCTTATTTGAACGGCGTCCAAACTATTGTCGCCCGAAATCATTAAATCCCAAACAACAAACGTACCGGTGCTCCCTCAATATGACAAAACCAAGATGCATGTCGCAGTGCAGCACACAAGTTATCGAGATTGATTTTACGAGTTCTCAGCGTCGATCTGCGCGGTGACGAACCCCGAATGAACCTATAGTGTGGGGACATGGCTGACGTCACGATCGAGACCCAGACTGTGAAGAAATTCGACCCCGAGGCTTTCGCAATGAACCTCGCGCGGGCGATGGAGAACAGCGGCCAGGCGCTGGCGGCCTATCTCAAGGCACGCGAGAATGGCGAAGCGAGGGACAAGCCGCCGAACGAACTCAGCGAGCTCGTCAAGACGTTCAGCGCGGTCGCGGAATATTGGCTGTCGGACAACGACCGATCGGCGGAGCTACAGTCGAAGATCGCCAAGGCCTACCTCGATCTGTGGGGCTCATCGGTGCGCCGCCTCGCCGGCGAGGAAGCACCGCCGGCGATTGCGCCGTCTCCGCGCGACAAGCAATTCGCCGACCCCGAATGGAAATCGAACCAGTTCTTCGATTTCGTGCTGCAACTCTACCTACTGACGACACAGTGGGCGCACGACCTGGTCCGCAACGCGGAAGGTCTCGATCCGCACACCCGCAAGAAGGCCGAGTTTTACGTCCAGCAGGTCACCAACGCGCTCGCGCCATCCAACTTCGTGCTGACCAATCCGGAAGTGCTGCGCGAGACACTGGCGTCGAACGGCGACAATCTCGTTCGCGGCATGAAAATGCTGGCGGAAGACATCGAGGCGGGAGGCGGCACGCTGCGCATCCGCCAGTCCGATCCTTCCAACCTCGCGGTCGGCGTCAACATGGCGACGACGCCGGGCAAGGTGATCTTCCAGAATGAGCTGATGCAGCTGATCCAGTATGCGCCGACGACGGAAACCGTGCTGCGCACCCCGCTTCTGATCGTGCCGCCATGGATCAACAAATTCTACATCCTCGACCTCAAGCCGGAAAAATCCTTCATCAAATGGTGTGTGGATCAGGGCGTCACGGTGTTCGTGATTTCCTGGGTCAACCCGGACAAGAGCCTGGGCGCGAAGACCTGGGAAGATTACATGAAGCAAGGCCCGCTGGCGGCGATGGACGCGATTGAGCGGGTCACCGGCGAAATGAAAGTCCACACCGTGGGCTACTGCGTCGGCGGCACCCTGCTCGCCACGACGCTGGCATGGCTTGCGGAAAAACGTCGTATGCGCGTGACCTCGGCAACACTCATGGCGGCGCAAGTCGATTTCACCCACGCCGGCGATCTTCTGGTGTTCGTCGACGAAGACCAGATTTCGGCGATCGAGCGCGACATGCGGGCAACCGGCGTGCTCGAAGGCAGCAAAATGGCGATGGCTTTCAACATGCTGCGCTCGAACGACCTGATCTGGTCCTTTGTCGTGAGCAATTATCTGAAGGGAAAGCTGCCCTCCTCGTTCGATCTCTTGCACTGGAACTCGGATGCGACGCGGATGCCGGCCGCGAACCATTCCTATTACCTGCGCAACTGCTATCTGGAGAACCGGCTTTCGGCAGGCACCATGGTGCTCGACAACACGCTGCTCGATCTTTCGAAGATCAAGGTGCCGATCTACAACCTGGCGACGCGCGAAGACCATATCGCGCCGGCGGATTCGGTGCTTTACGGCTCGCAGTTTTTCGGCGGCCCGGTGAAATATGTCCTCTCGGGGTCGGGGCATATCGCCGGCGTGGTCAACCCGCCATCGTCAGGCAAATATCAGTACTGGACCAACGACAATATCACAGACGTGACGCTTGCCGACTGGCTCAAGGGCGCCCAGGAGCACAAGGGATCGTGGTGGCCCGACTGGCGCCAATGGCTTCAAACCAACGATCCGGAGGAAGTGCCCGCCCGCGCCGTCGGCGCGGCTGCGCTGCCTGCAATCGAGGATGCGCCGGGCAGCTACGTCCGTGTCCGCGCATAGCGCAACCAACCGCGCTCGGGTATAACTAATCGTCCAGAGCATGATCCGGAAAAGTGGAAACCGGTTTTCCGAAGAGATCATGTTCAAACAAAGAGATGAGATCATGATCTAATATTGGATCATGATCTCACGCGATCGATTTGCGAATTAGCAGGGGGAAATGATGACGCCTGGATTGATGACGCCTGAGTTGTTCTGGCTCACCTTGACGGTGATTTTGACGGGGTTGTTGTGGGTCCCCTACACTCTCAATCGCGTCGCCGTGCGCGGCCTGTTTGGCGCGATGGCCAATCCGTCGCGCAACGACAAGCCGCATGCGGAATGGGCCACGCGCATGATGTTCGCGCACGACAACGCGGTCGAGAACCTCGTGGTCTTTGCGCCGCTGGTGCTGATCCTGACGGAGCTTGACTATTCAACGAAATGGACCGTCTACGCCAGCGCGGTGTATTTCTGGGCCCGCCTCGCCCATCTGCTCGTCTATACGCTCGGCCTGCCGGTGTTCCGCACGCTCGCCTTCACGGTCGGTTTCCTCGCTCAGGCCGTGCTGGCGCTGGCGATCTTCAAGATTGTTTGAAAATGCAGGGGTCAGAGGTTTTTCCGCGCCACGACGAACAGCATCTGCGCCGACTTGGCGTCGAAGCCTTTGACCTCACCCGTCTCGATCGACAATGAACTCCAGCCGCCCGCCTTCGAGTAGGCGGCTCGCAGCCAATCCGGCGACGGATAGTTGTAATAGCGATTGAGCGAATCTCGCCCTTCGGCAGCACCCGTCTTGAAGCTGGCGTAGAAATAGCCGGCAGGCTTGAGCGCGCGCCAGATCAGCGCCAGAATTTGCGCAAGCTCTGACCTCGGAACATGCAGCAGACAGGCGTTGGCCCAAACGCCGTCATAGGCATCGACCTTGTTGAGGTCGTGGAACAGCAAGGTCTCGACCGGGCGGCCGAGACGGCGCGACGCCTCGCCCGCCATTTCCGGGGATCCGTCCGTCGGGTGAATATCGAATCCCCCGGCGAGCATTTCCGCCGAGTCCGCACCGGCGCCGCATCCAAGCTCGAGAATTGTTGCCCCCGGAGCCAGCAGCGCCAGAAAGCGGATCAGGCGCGTATGCTTCGTTACCTCGCGCCCGGCATAGGCCTGCGCGTTGCGCCCATAAAATTGAAGGGTTTGCTGGTCCACCGGATCTTCTCCGCTCACGGAAACAGCGCGACCTTGCTGGCTTAAGGTTCAGCAAAGCCCAGCATCAGCCGCATGTTCTGTACCGCAGCACCGGATGCGCCTTTACCCAGGTTATCGAGACGCGCGACAAGAACTGCTTGAGGGTATCTGTGGCTCGCAAAGACATAGAGTTCAAGCATGTTGGTCTCGTTGAGCGCCTCAGGTTCGATGCGTCCGCTCTTCGTAGCCGCGTTATCGAGCGGCATGACCGAGACGTAGGTGCTCCCGGCGTATCGCTTCGCCAACGCGGCATGGAGGTCGGCAGCCTCGGGCTTACCTGGAAGCGTATCCAGATGCAGAGGCACCGACACCAGCATGCCCTGCCGGTAATTGCCGACCGACGGGACAAGGATCGGCCGGCGCACGAGATTTGAGTAAAGCTGGGTCTCCGGCACATGCTTGTGCTCAAAGCCGAGACCATAGAGTTCGAAGGCCGGCGCCGTGCCGTGTTCGAAACTTTCGATCATGGACTTGCCGCCGCCCGAATAACCGCTCACCGCATTGATGGTTACGGGGTAGTCGGCCGGCACCAGCCCGGCATCCACGAGCGGCCGCAGCAGTGCCACTGCGCCTGTCGGATAGCAGCCCGGGTTCGAGACTTTCCGCGCCGCCCGTATCTTGTCTGCCTGATCCGGCGCCAGCTCCGGAAAACCGTAGGTCCAGTCACCGGCGACGCGAAAGGCCGTCGATGCGTCCAGCACCTTGGGCGCCGCAGCTCCCATGCCGTCGATCAGCGCAACCGTCTCGCGCGCGGCTTCATCGGGCAAGCAGAGGATGACGAGGTCCACTTCCTCCATCAGCGCCGCCTTTGCCTGCGCATCCTTGCGCTTTTCCACGGCAATGCTCTTAAGCATGACGTCGCTCTGCAGGCCAAGGCGTTCGCGAATACCGAGGCCCGTCGTTCCAGCCGCACCATCAACGAACACGGTGGGCCGCGCGGAGCCGTCGGTGGTCAGAGGTTGGCCTTTCGGCTGCTTGGTGTCGGAGAGGGTCATGACGTGTTCCTTCAATCCGCGGATACACTGACAGGCGTGGATGATTTGTAGTCCAAGTGCGGCCGTAGCGCGACCATCTCTTTTGCGATCGTCTGTGCGGCTTCGTCGTGACGCTGCATCAGTGCCGAGGTAATCGCAGCATGATCGACATCGGATTTATGCTGGTTGAGCTTGAAACTGCCCTCGACCTCCTCAACCGTCATGACCAGACCGACGATTGCCTTTTTAAGCGCATCGAGGCGGGCCGCCGCCATTTTCGACGATGTCCAGGGCGTTTTCGGTGCAAGCCAGTTTTCGAACTTCGCGCTGAGCAGCTCGAGATGCGGACCAAGCTCGCTGTCGGACAACTTTCGCACCACGCCCGTCAAATGAACGGCCTGATAAAGCCAGGTCGGCACCTGGTCAGGCGACAAATACCAATCGGCGGAAACATAGGCGTCCGCGCCGTTCACCGCCAACAGCCAGGAGGAAGTCCCATCCGCCAAACCCGCCAGGGGATTGCCGCGCGCGACGTGAAACGCAGCGAGCGGCGTGCCGTCGTCGGCTGAAGCGAGAACGAACGGCACTGAAGAAGCGACCGGCTTGTTGCCGTTCCATGCGCAAACCGTGCCGAATCCGCGCGCTTGCGCGAAGCCAAGGCTTGCGGCGCGATCGGGCTGGAACATGGGAGGCGTATACATTTCAAACTCCTGCTTGATGTAGGAGCCACCGGATCAGATCGCGCTGCTTTGGAAAAGTGACGCCGCGGACCGTATCCGGCGGCAGAGGCGATATCCTAAACGCAGATGTCCGCCCATACCGCAAAGGTGCGGCGGCGGCGAGCAATGACGGCGATGGTCACGGCGTTGATCATGGCCGCGGCCTATAAGGCCTTGGCTGGTTGACGTCAAGATGGCAGTGGCCTGCACGTGGCCTGCACGGTCGGGTTCAAGCAACGCGCCAGAGCCATTCGGCGATCTGCGCGATCACGTCGCCGAACAGGAGCAACGCCGCCGACCAGACCAGTGCCGATACGAAATTGGCCAATTGAAAACGCCAGTACGGCATCTCGAATATTCCGGCCGCGAGCGGCACCGAGGCCCGCAAGGGTCCGAAAAACCGCCCGATGAAAATGCTCGGCACGCCCCAGTTTTTCACAAAGGCCTCTCCGCGCGGCAGGATATCTGGGAAGCGCGTCAGCGGCCACATCTGCGCGACGTGTTCCTTGTATCTGAAGCCGAACCAGTAGGAGACCCAATCGCCGAGCGCCGCGCCGATCCCGCCCGCAATCCAGACCGGCCAGAAACTGATGCCGCTGACGCCGATCAGCGCGCCGATCGCCACCAGCGCTCCCCAGGCCGGGATCAGCAGCGAGATGAAGGCAAGGGATTCACCGAATGCGAGCAGCAGGACGATCGGCGAGGCCCAGGCTTGATGGTCGCGCACGAAATCGGCGAGCGCGCGCGTGAAATCTTCCATTCCCAAAGGCCCTTCCCGGCAATTGATCTGTTTAAGCTAGCCCGTTCGACGACATCAAGTATAATGGCAGTGTGATTGCGTGAGCGAGGCTCAGCCAATCCGTTTTCAATTGCATGCGAATCCAAAGGAAGATTTATGATCGGATCATTGATGATGTGCGTCGGCGTTGTGGTTCTACTGGTGGGCATGCTCGCGGGGATAGCAATGGGTGTTCAACAGGATTTTACGTTGGCGCCGGCGCATGCCCATCTCAACCTGGTCGGCGGCGTTCTGCTGTTCCTGTTCGGACTTTACTACCGACTGGTTCCTGCGGCCGGAAACAGCAGGCTCGCAAAGGTGCAGGGCTGGCTCCATATCGCCGGTGCGATCCTGTTTCCGGCGGGCGTCGCGATCGTGATCCTGAAGGGTACCTCATTCATCGCCGCGCCGGTCGTGGGATCCTTGATTGCAGTCGTCGCGGTAGCGCTGTTCGCGGTCATCGTGCTGCAGACGTCGCGCGCCTGACCGAAACTTGCCCTTAAGGGAGGCACCCTGCCTCCCAGCAGGTGACGTCACTTTTTAAGCTCATCCGTGGCATAGTCAGGGGAACCGATTCGCCGCGCCACGCCTGCGCGCAACTCATGAAGAAACATGTCCAAAGCATTGAAATCAGTTACAAAAACCAAGACGTCGAACGACCTTGTTCGGCGCCACTGAACGGAAGGGCGGAGCGCCGCTTAAGGTCGCATCACGCTCGACCAGCGCGGAAGCCGGCTACACCGCGCGCGACATCGAAGTCCTCGAAGGCCTTGAGCCGGTGCGGCGCCGGCCGGGCATGTATATTGGCGGCACCGATG
Organism: uncultured Alphaproteobacteria bacterium; assembly: GCA_963753875.1. Classification (GTDB taxonomy): domain Bacteria; phylum Pseudomonadota; class Alphaproteobacteria; order Rhizobiales; family Xanthobacteraceae; genus Bradyrhizobium. The sequence continues at coordinate 27,012 of CAVWDY010000035.1, forward strand.
AGAAGGCGCTCCACCACCTGTTCGCCGAAGTCATCGACAACTCCATGGACGAGGCGCTGGCGGGCCATGCCACGTTCATCGAGGTCGAACTCAGCACCGACGGATTTTTGACCGTCACCGACAATGGCCGCGGCATTCCGGTCGATCCGCATCCGAAATTCCCGAAAAAATCGGCGCTCGAAGTTATCATGTGCACGCTGCATTCCGGCGGCAAATTCAACTCCAAGGTGTACGAGACCTCGGGCGGTCTGCATGGCGTCGGCGTATCGGTGGTGAACGCGCTGTCCTCGCGGCTCGAGGTCGAGGTCGCCCGCGGCCAGAAGCTCTACCGAATGGCGTTCGAGCGCGGCCATCCCAAGGGCAAGCTCGAAGACCTCGGCAAGATCAACAACCGCCGGGGCACCAAAATCCGCTTCAAGCCGGACACCGACATTTTCGGCGCCAAGGCCACCTTCAAGCCGCAACGCCTGTTCAAGATGGCGCGTTCCAAGGCCTATCTGTTCGGCGGCGTCGAGATCCGCTGGCGCTGCGACCCGGCGTTGCTGAAGGGTCTTGAGGACGTACCGGCGGAGGACAGCTTTCACTTCCCGGGGGGCCTGAAGGATTATCTCGCCGCTGCGATCCACGCCGATACGCTGGTGCATCCGGATATCTTCTCCGGAAAGTCCGGACGTGTCGGCGCCCACGGCGCCTGCGAATGGGCGGTCGCCTGGACCGCCGACGCCGACGGCTTTCTGTCTTCGTATTGCAACACCGTGCCGACGCAGGACGGCGGCACCCACGAATCCGGCATGCGCAGCGCATTGTTGCGCGGCCTGAAGGATCACGCCGAACGCGTCGGTCAGGGCAAGCGCGCCTCCTCCGTCACTTCCGAAGACGTGATGGTGGGCGCTGCCGTGATGCTCAGCGTGTTCGTGCGCGAACCGGAATTTCAGGGCCAGACCAAGGACCGCCTCGCCACCGCCGAAGCCCAGCGCATCGTCGAGCAGGCCGTCAAGGACCCGTTCGACCACTGGCTTTCCGGCAATCCTCTGCAAGCCAACAAGCTTCTGGATTTCGTGATCGAGCGCGCCGACGAGCGGCTGCGCCGCCGCGCCGAAAAGGAAATTTCCCGCAAGACCGCGGTCAAAAAGCTGCGCCTTCCCGGTAAGCTCGCCGACTGCACCAACACGGCTGCCGAAGGAAGCGAACTGTTCATCGTCGAGGGTGACTCGGCCGGCGGCAGCGCCAAACAGGCGCGCGATCGCAAGACCCAGGCGATCCTTCCCTTGCGTGGAAAGATCCTCAATGTCGCATCTGCTACCAAGGACAAGCTCACCGCCAACGCACAGCTCGCCGACCTGATCCAGGCGATCGGCTGCGGCACCGGAGCGCAATATCGCGAAGAGGATTTGCGTTACGCCCGCATCATCATCATGACCGATGCCGACGTCGACGGCGCCCATATCGCCTCGCTGCTGATCACCTTCTTTTACCGGACGATGCAGCCGCTGATCGACCAGGGCCACCTCTATCTCGCGGTACCGCCGCTCTACCGACTGACCCATGGCAGCAAGACGGTCTACGCCCGCGACGAGGCCCACAAGGACGCCCTGTTGAAGAGCGAATTCAACGCCAATGCCAAGGTCGATGTCGGCCGCTTCAAGGGCCTCGGCGAAATGATGCCGGCGCAATTGAAAGAGACCACCATGGACCCGGCCAAGCGTACCATGCTGCGGGTGGTGCTTTTGACCGAAGACCGCGAAGGCACCGCCAATTCCGTCGAACGCCTGATGGGCACCAAGGCGGAAGCCCGCTTTGCCTTCATTTCCGAGAAGGCGGAATTTGCCGGCGACGACCTGCTGGACGTTTAGCGGCGGCCGGCCGTTTGGGGGACCCGGAAGGCCGTTCTGCATCCCCAACCTTTGAATTTACAGGTTTTTTTGTACTTTGTGAGCTTGTCCGCCGGATCGTTTTCCGACCGGTGTGCCCCCCCGGCAACAGCATTTTGGGCAGGATCGCGTATAAGTATCCTCAGATTCGGTGCATTTGCACTTGGGGCGCGCGGTCGGGTCCGAGCGCTAAAGGGCTGAGGGATTGAAAATGAAGAAATTGGTGCTGGCTCTGACGGCGATCGCAGCGTTCAGCGGATCGGCTCTCGCAGCTGACCTTCCCGCCCGGACCTATTCCAAGGCACCGGTGTACGAGCCGATCCCGAGCTGGACCGGCTTTTACATCTTCGGTGGCGCCGGCGGCGGATTGTGGGATGCCAACACAGGTGTTGTCGCCACGGGTACGGGCGCTTGCCTCCTCTGCACCAATCAGAAGCAGGGCGGCGACGGTTGGTTTGGCACGGTCGGTGCCGGTTACGATTGGCAGTTCTCCGGTGATTGGGTTGCCGGCCTCTTCGCAGACGGACAGTTCGGAAGCATCAAGGGTTCGATCCAGGATCAGGGTCCTGCTGGGGTTACCGGTTGGGAAAAGAACAAGGACAGCTGGGCGGTCGGTGCTCGGCTTGGCTACCTCGTCGCTCCGACCGTTTATTCGTACGTCAATGCCGGATACAGCGGATCCGATTGGTCGGGCACCAGCCTGCTCAACACGGCGAGCGGTCTTGCCTCGGGAACTCACACCAATTCGTTTACCCAAAACGGCTGGTTCATCGGCGGTGGCGTCGAGAACAAGTTGGCGCTCTTTAGCTTCCTGGGTCCCAATTGGTTCATGAAGACCGAATATCGCGCCGCCTACTACAACACCAAGAACATCAGCGAGCTCTCCGATGTTACCGGCCTACCGATTGGCCGCGACATCACCTTCAACCCCTTGGTGCAGACCATCAGCACCTCGCTGGTCTATCGCTTCAACTGGACTGGCGCCCCGGTGGTGTCGAAATACTAAGTCTTCGGCCGAAGGTTCGGCCTTTCAAAAGCCCCGGCATGGTCCGGGGCTTTTTTGCGTCCAATCTTACCACTGCTGAATTCAAGTCAGGGCAGACCTCGGCGATCTCCGGAAGCTATCGGCCAGGCCGGCCTTCGACCGGCCGCTTGGCAACAAGCCTGTCACTACTCAGGCTTGAGTATGCTGCCCGCCCGCAGGTCCGGTGGGGCTTACGCCACCGCGCATCGCTTCAGGCTTCGCCAGCATGGCTGGTATTGCCTTCGATCGAAAGCTACGCTCCACCGTCGCGAGGGTTTCCGAGGCCTGAGGACGAACCGCGAGGCGTCCTGGAATTGTCGCGGACCGAAATAACAAACCACCAACAGAGGAAACCCATGCGCACATTGCTCCTGATCACAGGCCTTCTCGCACTCGCCATTGGGATGCTCTGGATCGGCCAGGGCACCGGCATGATCAATTGGCCGCAATCGAGCTTCATGATCAGGCAGATCCAGTGGGCTGGATACGGCGCGGTGCTCGCCGCCCTTGGCCTGATCCTGATCTGGCAGAGCAAGCGCTGATAATTCGTCATGCCCGGGCACAGCCGTCCGAAGGACGGCGTCGCTTCCGCTTGCCTTTGCCCGGCCATGACAAAGGAGGAGATATCGTCAATGACAACGAAACTGTTCGATCTCAGCGGGAAAGTCGCGATCGTCACCGGCGGCAACGGCGGCATTGGCCTTGGCATGGCCCGCGGACTTGCGGGCGCCGGCGCCGATATCGCGATCGTCGGGCGCGATGAAGCGAAGTCGAATGCGGTAGTCACTGGGCTCGGTCAGGGCGGCACCAGGGCGATATCCGTCCTCGCCGACGTCACCGACGAGGCCGCCGTCATCGCGATGGTCGAGCGCGTCAGTCGCGAGCTTGGCCGGATCGACATTCTCGTCAACAACGCCGGCATCAACATCCGCAAGCCCCCGCACGCGCTTGATACCGCGGAGTGGGACAGCGTCATCAAGACCAACCTCACCAGCGCGTTCTTGTGCTCGAGGGCGGTCTACCCGGCAATGCGGGATGCAGGCGGCGGCAAGATCGTCAATATCGGCTCGATGATGTCGATCTTCGGCGCCAGTTTTGCGCCCGCCTATGCCGCGAGCAAAGGCGGCATCGTGCAATTCACGCGCTCTTGCGCGGTCGCCTGGGCCGCCGACAACATCCAGGTCAACGCAGTGCTGCCGGGTTGGATCGACACTGATTTGACCCGACGCGCCCGCGAGGAGGTCGCAGGCCTTCACGACAAGGTGCTGGCCCGTACGCCCGCGGCGCGCTGGGGCGCGTCGACCGATTTCGCCGGCATCGCGGTCTTCCTCTCCTCCGGCGCGTCCGACTTCGTGACGGGCACCGCGATTCCGGTCGATGGCGGCTTTTCGATCATGGGCTGAAGTTCGGGTCCTCGAGGTTGGCGCGCTGCCGCACGATCGATACGCCGGAGGGACCGCTCGAAATCCGCGCCGAGATTGCCTGCCAGTCCATCATCGAAATGGCTGCCGTACTCGCCGACCCAGGTTGCTTCTTGAAGCCGGACGCTACGTCACCTTCGGCAACATCAGGTGCATGTACGCGCGTTGCCTCTCCCAATGGGCGAGGTGGAAAACTCACCATCTCCAAAACGCGTAACGCTGCGCTCCTCGGTGGCCTTGACGCCTTCCTGAAGTCTTCGGTTGCGCAAGTGCCGCGCAGTATCGAGGGTAATTCGGCAGCATTGATGCAAAAACATTAAGCTTTTTCAATGCTTCCCGCACGTGCTCCATTGACTTTGGCCAATTCGCCCCTATGTTCCGGCTTGACGCGGCCCGGTATCGAAACGCGATATCTTGATCAAGCCGCCTGTCTGCGTATCCGAAAATCCCGTGCAAATCTGCGTGCCGTTCCGGGGTTGAGCGCGACAGTCTTTTTCGAGATTCCAAGCGGCGGTATCTACCAGAGGCTCAATGTCTTTTTCCCATCTCGGCTTGTCCGATAAGGTGCTCGCCGCCGTCGCGGCCACCGGTTACACCACCCCTACCCCCATTCAGGAACAGGCGATTCCCCACGTTCTGGCCCGCCGAGACGTTCTCGGCATCGCCCAGACCGGCACCGGCAAGACCGCTGCCTTCGTCCTTCCCATGCTCACCATGCTGGAAAAGGGCCGCGCCCGCGCCCGGATGCCACGCACCCTGATCCTCGAGCCGACGCGCGAACTCGCCGCCCAGGTCAAGGAGAATTTCGACAGATACGGCGCCGGGCAGAAGCTCAATGTCGCGCTTCTGATCGGCGGGGTTTCGTTCGGCGACCAGGACTCTAAATTGACCCGCGGCGTCGACGTGCTGATCGCAACGCCGGGCCGGCTGCTCGACCACACCGAGCGCGGCGGATTGCTGCTCACCGGCGTCGAACTGCTCGTCATCGACGAAGCCGACCGCATGCTGGATATGGGTTTCATTCCCGACATCGAGCGCATCTGCAAGATGATCCCCTTCACCCGGCAGACGCTGTTCTTCACCGCGACCATGCCACCCGAAATCCGGCGCATCACCGAAACTTTCCTGCATAACCCCGAAAAGATCGAAGTTTCGCGGCCGGCGACCACCGCGGTCGGCGTGTCCCAGTTCCAGATCGGCGTCGGCCGCGAGCCGCATGAGAAGCGCGAGGTGCTGCGGCGCCTGCTGCGCGACGCCAAGGACCTCCAGAACGCGATTATCTTCTGCAACCGCAAGCGCGAAGTGGCGCTTCTTCACAAGTCGCTGCAGAAACATGGCTTCAGCGTCGGCGCCCTGCACGGCGACATGGATCAGTCGGCGCGCACCGCAGCGCTCGATCAATTCCGCAAGGGCGAAATTCCGCTGCTGGTCGCCTCCGACGTCGCCGCCCGCGGTCTCGACATTCCCGCCGTCAGCCACATCTTCAATTTCGACGTTCCCCATCATGCCGACGACTACGTTCACCGCATCGGCCGCACTGGGCGCGCGGGCCGCACCGGCACCGCGATTTCCATCGTCACCCCGCTCGATCAAAAATCCATCGTCGCGATCGAGAAGCTGATCGGGCAAAGCATTCCCCACGCGGAAGGCGGCGCCGAAAGCCAGCCGGCCGAGCGCACGGCAACCTCGCCCGGCGGCGGCGAGCCAGCGCGCGAAGGCACCCGAGAAGGTGCAAGAGAAGGTGCAAGAGAAGGCGGAAGAGAAGGTTCACGCGGCGGCCGCAAGCCGCGCCGTGAACGCGAACCCCGACGCTCCGGCGGAGGCCGCCATTCCAACCCGCAGCCGCAGGCCCCGGTGGCAGCGTTCACACCGGCGGTCGCTCCGCCAGCCTCACGCACGCCTTCCATCGGCCGCAAACCCGCGCCGCAAACCGAACCGTCATCGTCAGAGCATGCGGATCATTCGCATCTCCCGGCGTTCCTGTTGCGGCCCGTTCGCGCCCGCGTCTGAAATTTATTTCGCAACTGCGAGAGCCGGCGGAACCCGTTTACCGGCCCTTCATCAACGTCCCCTAACCTGTCGTCGATTTTTTAATAATTGACGCGGGAGGCGGGCAGCGCTGTCCGCCGTTTGGGGACGCGATCAGTGCTCGACGAACATGAACGCACCATGGCCTTCGCGGAACTTGCGCTGGGCCAGATCAAGTCGCTGCGGCAAACCGCCGTCCCCCGCAATTATGAAATCTGGTACGTCTACGCCACCGGTTACAATGCTCCCCTCAACAAGATCATCAACGAGACCCTGGCGCGCAACGGCAAGCTGACCGAGGCCGATCTCGAGCAGATCTACGAGACCTACCTTTCCCACATCAAGACCACCGACCGCATCGACAAGGTCGGCGCGCGCGTGATCGGCGAAATCGACGACGTGATGCGGCTGATCAACGACGCGCTTGGCATGTCGGCCAATTATGACGCCACACTGACCGGGGCTACCGAAAAGCTCTCCCACGTGGAAAGCCGCGACCAGGTCAAAACCATCGTCGGCACGCTGGTGAAATCCACCGACGAGATGCGCGACACCAATAAAGCGCTGGAAGAACGGCTGATGCTGTCGAAGAAGGAAATCAGCAGTCTCCAGCAGAGCCTCGAGGCGATCAGGGCCGAAAGTCTGACCGATCCCCTCACGGGCCTTGGTAACCGCAAATATTTCGATCGCTCGATCGAGATGGCGGTGCAGAATGCGCTGGCGACCGGCGAGCCGCTTTCGCTGATGATGTTCGATATCGACCACTTCAAATCGTTCAACGACTCCTATGGCCATCTCACCGGCGATCAGGTGCTGCGGCTGGTCGGCATGTCGCTGAAGCAGACCATCAAGGGCCAGGACGTCACCGCGCGCTACGGCGGCGAGGAATTCGCGGTCGTGCTGCCCAACACCGCGCTCCGCCAGGCGCTGACGGTTGCCGATCACATTCGGCGTGCCGTGATGTCGAAGGAATTGAAGAAGAAATCCACCGGCGAGATTCTCGGCCGCGTCACCATTTCGGTTGGGGTGTCGATGCTGAAGCCGGGCGACGACACCGATTCACTGATCGAACGCGCCGACGCCTGTCTCTACGCCGCCAAGCGCAACGGCCGTAACCGCGTCGTCTGCGAAGCCGACCCGGAATACGTCGCCGAGACCCAAAGCCAGGTCGCCTGAACGCCAGCCGTCATCCTGAGGTGCGAGCTCTCGCGAGCCTCGAAGGATGATTTGCGCCGGGTGTGCGTTGCCCATCCTTCGAGGCCGTCGCAAGCGCGACGGGCGCCTCAGGATGACGGTTTGTTTTTCTTCGATGTCTTCTTGGCTGGCTGCTTTTTGGTTGCAGCGCTGCTCGGTACAGCCTTCGTGCCCCCACGCGCCTTTGGACGCTTGCGGGGTGCCGCGCGCTGCGCCGCGGCCAGGGCCACCCTCGCCCACTCCGTCAATTCTTCCGGATCGTCATATAGCCGCTCCGGCAGCTGCCAGTAGGAGGCCACCGTGACGGTCTTGGTACTGGTTTGATATTGAAACGGTTTGACACCTTCCGCCTCGAAGCGCGGGATGCTCGCTTCGTCGGCACGCAGGTAAAGCCCTCCACGCAGCGCCAGCGCAAAATTGATTCCGTCGGCGGAAATCCCGAAGCCGGAAAACATCCGGCGGATCGTCACAGGGCCGAAATCGGCAAAGAGATCGATCAGGAAATCGCGGTCCATGGACATTCACTCCACGAAGAATCCAAAGCCGTCGTTCCGGGGCGATGCAGCGCATCGAACCCGGAACCTCGAGATTCCGGGCTCGCGACGCGCCCCGGAATGACGAAGTCTGGAATCGCCGCTACGCTCCTCGCAAAGACGGCGGCAGTGAGAGCGGCGGTAGCGTCTACCCCTCAGCCTTCGCAGGCTTCAACTGCACGGACTCGCCGCAGCCGCAGGCGCCGGTCTGGTTTGGATTGTTGAAGATGAACTGGGCCTGCATCTTGTCGGCCTTGTAGTCCATCTCGGTACCGAGCAGGAACAGCACCGCCTTGGGATCGACCAGGATCTTGACGCCCTTGTCCTCGACGATCTCATCGGTCGGGCGGACATCGTGGGCATATTCGACCGTGTAGGATTGCCCGGCGCAGCCGCCGTTCTTGATGCCGACCCGCAAGCCGACAATCTCGGAATCGGCGCGCCTGGTCAGTTCGGCAATGCGCTGGGCCGCGGCCTCCGTCAGTTTCATCACCTGCGGACGGGGGCGCGGTTTCGCCTTGGGAGCTGGAGTTGGTGAGGCCGGTGTCATGTCAGTCATGTGGTCAATCCCAGGGCCAATTCAATGCCGGCCTAATTCTTGTGAATTATCATTCTCTTTTGAGCATGATCGTTTCGGAAAACCGGTACCCACTTTTCCGGATCATGCTGCAACGCTTCACCACATATTGAGAACGAGGCGGGCCTCGTCGGACATCCGGTCCGGCGTCCACGCCGGATCCCACACCAGATTGACATTGACGATGCCGACACCGGGAACGCTGGCGATCGCATTCTCCACCATCGTCGGCAATTCCCCTGCCGCCGGGCAGTTCGGGGTGGTCAGCGTCATCATGACGTCAACGCTGCGGTCGTCCTTGATGTCGACCTTGTAGATCAGACCGAGCTCATAGATATCGGCCGGAATTTCCGGATCGAACACGGTTTTGAGCGCCGCAACGATCTCGCTGCTGAGCCGCTCGGTTTCCTCCGGCGGCAATGCCGAATGGGTTTCCATGTTGCTGGTTTCGACTTCGATATCCCTGGATTCAAGATCCTTGGCTTCAACGGTGTCTGTCATGAGAACAATTCCCGCGCCTTGATCAGCGCCTGTGCCAAATGCTCGACTTCTTCGCGTGTATTATACATGCCGAACGAGGCACGGCAGGTCGCCGTAACATTGAACCGCTCTAAAAGCGGCATCGCGCAGTGGGTGCCGGCGCGCACCGCGATGCCCTGCCGGTCGATCACGGTCGCGACGTCGTGGGGATGCGCGCCCTTCATCTCGAACGAGATCACCGGTCCCTTGCCGCGCGCGGTGCCGATCATGCGCAGCGAATTGATTTCGCGCAGTCGCCCCTCGGCATAGGTCAGAAGATCATGCTCATGGGCGGCGATGCGTTCCTTGCCGATCGAATTGACGTAATCGATCGCCGCACCTAGCCCAACTGCTTCCACGATCGCCGGCGTCCCCGCCTCGAACTTATGCGGCGGATCGCCATAGGTGACCCAGTCCCTCGCGACCTCGCGGATCATCTCGCCGCCGCCATTGTAGGGCCGCATCGCCACGAGATGCTGGTGCTTGGCATAGAGCACGCCAATCCCGGTCGGCCCGTACAGCTTGTGGCCGGTGAAGACATAGAAATCAGCGTCGATGTCCTGCACGTCAATCGCGAGGTGAACGGCGGCCTGGCTGCCGTCGACCAGCACCGGGATGCCCCTGTTATGCGCGATCTTCACCACGTCCTTGACCGGCACGATGGTGCCAAGCGCGTTCGACATCTGCGTGATCGCCACCAGCTTGGTGCGCGGGGTCAGCAGTTTTTCGAATTCGTCGATCAGGAAATTGCCTTCGTCATCCACCGGCGCCCATTTGATGACCGCGCCGTGACGCTCCCGGAGAAAATGCCAGGGCACGATGTTGGAATGGTGTTCCATGATCGAGATCACGATCTCGTCGCCGGCCCTGATGTTCGGCTCGCCCCAGGAGGAAGCCACGAGGTTGATCGCCTCGGTGGCATTGCGGGTGAAGACGATTTCTTCGGTACGCGCGGCGTTGAGAAATTTCGCCACCTTGGCGCGGCCGCCCTCATAGGCTTCCGTCGCGGCATTGGCGAGGAAATGCAGCCCGCGATGCACGTTGGCGTATTCGGTCTTGTAGACCTGGGTCATGCGGTCGAGCACCGCATTCGGCTTCTGCGCGGAGGCGGCGTTGTCGAGATAGACCAGCGGCTTGCCATAGACCTTCAGCGCCAGCGCGGGAAAATCCTCCCGCACCCGGGCGACGTCATAGAAACCGTTCAAGACCGCCGGATGCATGGTCATCCCCTTGCCGCCAGCCAGCGCTGCGCGGCCGAAATCACGGCCTCGCGCAGGACGTCGCTGGCGATCAATTCGATCGCCTCGCCCACGAACGCCTGGATCAGCAGCGCCTGAGCCTCCTTTTCGGAGAGGCCCCGCGCGCGCAGGTAAAACAGCAGGCTTTCATCGAGCGCGCCGGTGGTCGCGCCATGACCGCAGGTCACGTCGTCGGCGAAGATCTCCAGTTCCGGCTTGTTGTCGGCCTCGGCCTCGTCGGACAATAGCAGCGCCCGCGTCATCATCTTGGCGTCGGTCTTCTGGGCGTTCGGGCGAACGATGATGCGGCCCTGAAACACCGAATGTCCGCGATCGTCGACGACCGAGCGGAAGATTTCACGGCTCGTGCAGTTCGGCACGGCGTGATCCAGAAACAGCGTGGTGTCGGCATGCTGGCGGCCGTTGAGCAGATTGACGCCGTTGGCACTGACCTCGGCGCCTTCGCCGGCAAATGTGACGTTTCCCTGATAACGGCTGGCGCCGCCACCGCTCGTCATATTGAACGAGTTGAGGCGGGCTTTCGCGCCGACCGTGAAGATCGCGGTGGAAATATTGATCGCGTCCGGCGCATCGACCATCAGCCGCACATGCTGCAGCTCGGCGCGCTCGCCAAGCCAGACGATGACCGCGTCGTTGACCTGATAGGATTGCGCGCCATCGGCGGCGACGAAGCTCTCCAGCAATGTCGCGCGCGCGCCCTTGCCGACGGTCAGGAACGAGCGGCTATAGATCGCGGCCGACGCGCGCGTCGCGACACGCACGACATGAATCGGCCTGGTGGGCGCGGCCCCCTCGGCCACCGTGATCAGCGCGCCATCCGTCGCCATGGCCGCGTTCAGCGAGATCATCGGGCCAGAGACCGCGCCGCTGTTCAGCAAATCGGCCCTCGCCTCGTTGCCGGTTTCCTCCAATACATCGCGCAGCGTACGCACGCCGACGCCGGCCTCCAGGCCCGTCAAATCCGATAGCGTCGGCGCCAATACACCGTCGACCAGCACCAGCCGCTGCGTGTCCGCCGTTGCGAGCGATTTAAGCGCCGCCTCGGCGCGCCGCAGCGCAACGGCATCCGGTGCCGCGGCAAGCGGCAGCACCTCGCGCATCAGCGCCCGCAAATCTGTGTATTTCCATTCCTCGATCCGCCGATGCGGCAGGCCGACGCGCTCATAAGCCTCAAAGGCCCGCCGACGCGCGTCCGCGACCGGGCCTGCGCCGGGCAGCCGGTCCCGCGCGGTCGCGAAGATATCGCCCAGCGCGCGTGCGGTATCGGTTTTTGCCAGTGCAAGATTTATCATCAATTCCGTCTTGAATTCCGCTCTCGCGTCAGGCCGCATCTTCGAACTGCGCGTAACCGGAAGCCTCGAGTTCCAGCGCCAGCGTCTTGTCGCCGCTTTTCACCACGCGGCCTTTCGACATCACGTGCACGACGTCCGGCACGATGTAGTTGAGCAGCCGCTGATAATGCGTGATCACCACCATCGCACGTTTTGGCGAACGCAGCGCGTTGACGCCGTCGGCGGCGACCCGCAGCGCGTCGATGTCGAGGCCGGAATCCATTTCATCAAGGATGCACAGGCTCGGCTCGAACAGCGCCATCTGCAAAATCTCGTTGCGCTTCTTTTCGCCGCCGGAGAAGCCGACATTGACCCCGCGGCGGAGCATGTCCTGCGGAATGTTCAGGCTTTTGGCGACTTCGCGCACTTTCTTGAGAAAATCCGGCGTTGAGAATTCATTCTCGCCGCGCGCCTTGCGCTGGGCGTTCAGCGCCGTGCGCAGGAATGTCATGGTCGCGACACCGGGAATCTCGACCGGGTACTGGAACGCGAGGAACACGCCCTTGGCGGCGCGCTGGTCGGGCGACATCTCCAGCAGGTCCTCGCCCTTGAACAGGATCTCGCCGCCGCTGACCTCGTAGCCGGGCTTGCCGGCGATGACGTGGCTCAGCGTCGATTTGCCGGAGCCGTTCGGCCCCATGATCGCGTGCACCTCGCCCTCGTTCACGGTGAGCGAAAGCCCATGGAGGATCTCACGATCCCCGACACGAACCTGCAGATTTTTGACTTCAAGTAATGCCATTGCATTCTTCCGTTTTTCTTCCGCTACCCTCTTCCCGAGGAGCGCCGCAGGCGCGTCTTACAAGAACGAGGTCGACAATTTTTCCTTCTCGTCCTTCGAGACGGTCGCTTTCGCGCCCGCCGAGGGACGAGGCACTAACCGACCGAGCCTTCCAGCGAAATCGAGATCAGCTTCTGGGCTTCGACCGCGAATTCCATCGGCAGTTGCTGCAGCACGTCCTTGACAAAGCCGTTGACCACGAGGCCGACGGCCTCCTCCTGGCTCAGGCCGCGCTGCACGCAGTAGAACAGCACGTCCTCGGAGATCTTCGACGTGGTCGCCTCATGCTCGAACAGCGCGGAGGAGTTCTTGGCCTCGATATAGGGCACGGTGTGGGCGCCGCATTTGTCGCCGATCAGAAGCGAGTCGCAGGCGGTGAAATTGCGCGCGCCTTGCGCTTTCCGGTGTGCCGTGACGAGGCCGCGATAGGTATTTTGCGATACGCCCGCCGCGATGCCCTTGGAGATGATCCGGCTGGTGGTGTTCTTGCCGAGATGAATCATCTTGGTGCCGGAATCGACCTGCTGATACCCGTTCGAAATCGCGATCGAGTAGAACTCGCCGCGAGAGTTATCGCCGCGCAGGATGCAGCTCGGATATTTCCAGGTGATCGCCGATCCCGTCTCGACCTGGGTCCAGGAAATCTTCGAATTGTTGCCGCGGCAATCGCCACGCTTGGTGACGAAATTGTAGATGCCGCCCTTGCCTTCGGAATTGCCGGGGTACCAGTTCTGCACCGTCGAATATTTGATCTCGGCATCGTCCAGCGTGACCAGTTCGACCACGGCGGCGTGGAGCTGGTTCTCATCGCGCTGCGGGGCGGTGCAGCCTTCGAGGTAGCTGACATAAGCGCCCTTGTCGGCGATGATCAGCGTGCGCTCGAACTGGCCGGTGTTGCGTTCGTTGATGCGGAAATAGGTCGACAGTTCCATCGGGCAGCGCACGCCCGGCGGCACGTAGACAAACGAGCCGTCGGAAAACACCGCCGAATTCAGCGTGGCAAAATAATTGTCCGAGGTCGGCACCACGGTGCCGAGATATTTTTGCACGAGTTCGGGATGCTCGCGGATCGCCTCCGAGATCGGCATGAAGATCACGCCGGCCTGCTTCAGCTCCTTCTGGAACGTGGTCGCAACCGACACGGAATCGAAGACGGCATCGACCGCGATCTTGCGCTCGCCTTCCGGACGCACCACGCCTTCGAGCACCTCGACTTCGCGCAGGGGAATGCCGAGCTTCTCGTAGGTCTTCAGGATTTCCGGATCGATCTCGTCGAGCGAGCCGATCGTCTTCTTCGGCTTCGGCGCCGAATAGTAATAGAGATCCTGGTAGTCGATCTTGGGATAATCAACGCGCGCCCAGGTCGGCTCGGTCATGGTCAGCCAGCGGCGATAAGCCTCCAGCCGCCATTCCAGCATCCAGGCCGGTTCGTTCTTTTTTGCGGAGATGAAGCGGACGGTATCTTCCGATAACCCCTTGGGGGCCTTGTCGGACTCGATAAGCGTCTCAAATCCATATCGATACTGATCGACGTCGATCTGGCGAACCCGATCGACCGTCTCTTGTACGGCAGCCATTGTCTTCCTCCGCTCGCGGTTTCAAGGACCGCGGTGGATCGATTCCGCAAGACTATTACGATGTTTCCCGGACAAAATCACCTGCTTAGAACCATTCAAGCCGTGTTTCATCCCTGATCCTTAAGTAGGCTACCTGCGAGCTTTCGCCAAGCCTCAAGGCAGCGATCGATGTCTGCATCTCGGGTGGACCAGCCCATACTGAGCCGCACCGCTCCTTGGGCGATTTCCGGACCAAATCCCATGGCCTCCAGCACATGCGAGGGCTGCACCTTGCCGGATGAGCAGGCCGAACCTGAAGACACCGCGATTCCCTCAAGATCGAAACCGATGACCGCGGTTTCCGCCCTGAGGCCTGGGATCGTGAACAGCGTGGTGTTGGGCAGCCGGGGCGCCGCATCCGAAAACACGATCGCGCCGGGGGTCTCCTTCAAGCCGCTGTCGAGCCTGTCCCGCAGGCCTTTCAGCCGAATGGCATCGTCCTCCAGCGCGTCCAGGGCGGCCTTCGTGGCGGCTCCGAAACCTGCAATTCCCGCGACATTCTCGGTTCCCGCCCGATGGCCCCGTTCCTGACCGCCGCCGCGCAGCAACGGCTCCAATCCGAGCAGCCCCTCGGCCAGCACCAGCGCGCCCACCCCCTTGGGGCCGCCAATCTTGTGCGCCGACAGCGTCATCAGATCGGCATGCAACCCATTAATATCAAAAGGGATTTTTCCAAAGGCCTGGATCGCGTCGACATGCAGCAGGCCAGCCGGCAGAGTGAACAATTTCGGCCACCTCCGCGACCGGCTGCACCGCGCCAGTCTCGTTATTGGCCAGCATCACCGACACCAGCGCCGCAGGCTTGCCCTCCAGCGCCGCGCCAAGAAGCTCCAGATCCACCAATCCGGCAGGCGTTACGCCAACGGTTTCGATCGCTTCGGCCGGAAAGCGCCCGCCCGCGAGAACAGAGGCGTGCTCGATGGCCGAGACCGCCAGCCTCTCAACCGGAAGGCCAAGGCCACGCTTGAGTCCCGATCTCAGCGCCAGCGCGTTGGCCTCGGTTCCGCCGGAGGTAAAGACGACGTTTCTCGGCAGGGCACCGATCGCGCCCGCGACGATGGCCCTGGCATCCTCGACCAGTCTGCGGGCCTGGCGGCCCTCGGCATGGACCGAGGAGGGGTTACCGCAGAGATCCATGGCCGCAGCCATCGCCTCCCGCGCCTCCTGGCGAAGCGGGGTCGTTGCATTCCAATCGAGATAGACCCGGTCAGGCATAGAGTATCATATTACCTTGAATCTTAGGACTTCGTGTCACCGCGCCGCAGACCGCAGCCTGTCGGTCTTCCTCACGCGCTATGTCAATTGGCGATGGCGGCGTCTCCTGGCAATCGAAACGCTGACGTCTCGAACGACCAGCCGGATGTTCAAAACCCTTGCTTTTTGCCCCTTGCCTCATGCTAGAACGCGGCCTCCAGTTCACCAGGCGCCGTTCGCGCATCGCCCCAACGACGTCTGATCAGCCCCTTATCTTCCTGCGAACTCTTGTCTGCCGAAGCGCCAGACAGAGCCAGCATAAAGTCGGTTGATTTTGCCAAGGACCATCAATGCCTGAAGTCATTTTCACCGGCCCCGCAGGCCGCCTCGAAGGCCGTTACCATCCGGCGAAGCAGAAGAATGCGCCGATCGCGATGGTGCTGCATCCACATCCGCAGTTTCACGGCACCATGAATCACCAGATCATCTACCAGTGCTACTACGCCTTCGCGCATCGCGGATTTTCGGTGCTGCGTTTCAATTTCCGCGGCGTCGGCCGCAGCCAGGGATCGTTCGATCACGGCACCGGCGAACTCTCCGATGCCGCTTCCGCGCTCGATTGGGCGCAGACCATCAATCCGGAAGCGCGCGCCTGCTGGGTCGCGGGCTTCTCGTTCGGCGCCTGGATCGGCATGCAACTGTTGATGCGCCGCCCCGAGGTCGAAGGCTTCATCTCGATCGCGCCGCCCGCCAACCTCTACGACTTCTCGTTCCTCGCCCCCTGCCCGTCCTCCGGGCTGATCGTGCACGGCGAGAAGGATGCGGTGGTGCCGCCCAAGGACGTCAACACGCTGGTCGAGAAACTCAAGACCCAGAAGGGCATCGTGATCGACCAGCAGATCATCCCCGGCGCCAACCATTTCTTCGACGGCAAGTTGGAGCCGTTGATGCAGACGGTGACCGGCTATCTGGACATGCGGCTCGCCAACGTTCGATAGGGCTTGGGATCTGCCATGACTTCGTTCGTGGCGCTTCTGCGTGCGGTCAATGTCGGCGGCACCGGAAAGCTGCCGATGAGCGATCTCAAGGACATCTGCGGGGAGTTGGGCTTCGGAACAGTCCGCACCTACATTGCCAGCGGCAATGTCGTGTTCACAAGCCGCAAGTCCGAAGCCGCGATCAAGGTTGCCCTTGAAATGCGCCTGCAAGCCTGTGCCGGCAACCCGATCGGCGTGCTGGTGCGCACCGCGGCCGAGATGGCGCAGGTACTCGCCGACAATCCATTTCCGAAGGCCGCGCTCAACCGCACCATGGCGGTGTTCCTCGACCGCGCGCCGCCTGCGGATACGTCGACCAGCCTTCGCGGTCAGCGTGACGAACAAATCCGGTTGGGGCGCCGCGAAATCTACATCCATTACGGCCAGGGCATGGCCTCCTCGAAGCTCGTCATCGCCGCCGCCAAATCGGGAACCGCGCGAAATATGAACACTGTGGCGACGCTCGCCCGGATGGCTGCTCAGTCCTGACGCTGAACTGTTGCGATTACGCCGCCGCCTGCGCCTGCAGGCGCGATATCCAGGAATTTCGCCGCTTCAGGAAATCGCGCAGCAGCGCCGGATAATCCGATCTGACGGCCGCCCGCACCGACGGCCATTCCGCGAGCGACTTGCGCCATCGTGCCAGTTTCGGTTTGCCGGCGACCTCGATTTTGATGCAAACGCACGTAAGTTACATGCAGAAGCATTAAACTGTTAAGATCAATGCACCTGCATCAATCGCGCCTGCTCACGGCCTTGCGATCACACCGCCGGTCATCGGCAGGGGCACGCCGGTGGTGGCGGGATAGCTGAGCGGCAGGCCCTTGAGGCCGCGCGCCGCCAAGAAGCCGAACGCCTGGGCCTCGAGGGCGTCAGCCGACCAGCCCAGCGCGTCGGCGGCCTCGACGGTGGCAGGCTGCAGCCGCTCGCGCAGCATCCGCAGCATGGAGAGGTTGCGCGCACCACCGCCAACCACGATCCAGCTTCGCGGCAGCTTCGGCAGCAGCGGAACGATCCGGGCGATCGCCGCGACCGTGAACGCCGTGAGGGTCGCCGCACCGTCGGCAGGCGGCATATCGCGCAGCACCAGCTTGGCAAAATCGTTACGGTCGAGCGATTTCGGCGGCGGCAGCGCAAAAAACGGATGCTTCAGCGCCTCGGCGATCCACGCTTCGTCCGCCTTGCCCTGGGCCGCCATGCGGCCTTCGCAATCGAAGCGCTGGCTGGTCACGCGGTACATGAAATCATCGAGCAGCGCGTTGCCTGGACCGGTATCGCAGGCGATCAGGATATCGCCGCCGTCGATATAGGTGATGTTGGAAACGCCGCCGATATTGAGCACCACCATCGGCCCTTCCCGCTCAAGCGACTGGGCGAGTGCCCGGTGATAGACCGGAACGAACGGCGCGCCCTGCCCGCCGGCGGCGACATCGGCGGCGCGGAAATCGTGCATGACCGGGATATGGATCGCCTTGGCGAGCGCGGCGGCGTCGCCGATCTGCACCGTCATCCTCTCGGCCGGCCGGTGCAGCACGGTCTGGCCGTGAAAGCCGACGATATCGATATCCTCAAAGGTGATGCGGTTGTGCGCGGTAAAGCTGGCCACGGCCTCGGCATGGGCCACCGTGACGACGCGCTCGGCCTCGCGCAGGATGCCCGGCCGCGCATCGCGCTGCGGCAGGTGGACGGCCTCCGTCAGGGCCTGCATCAGCACGCGGCGCTCGGCTTCGGTGTAGGGCCTGTACCCCGAGGGGCCAAACGCCTTCACCCGCCTGCCATCGGTTTCGATCATGGCGACATCCACCCCGTCGAGCGAGGTGCCGCTCATCAGACCGATGGCCGTCAACATCATCGCAATCAAGCCCCAGCAGCGCCCTACCCCAGGACGTTCAGCTTGTGCCAAACAAGCACATCTTATAATGCCACAGCGCCCCCGCCGGCGGCAGCCTAATCTGCTGGGTTCCAAAAATCCCTGAAGTTAACGTAAAACAAGAATGATCCGAGTCGCAAACAAATGACTGCTTTTAAATCTGATTTTCTCAATGTGCTGCGGAGCCGCGGCTTCATTCATCAGATTTCGGACCCCGACTCGCTGGATGGGCTGGCGGCCCGTCGGGAGCTCGTGGCCTATATCGGCTTCGACTGCACCGCGCCTTCCCTCCATGTCGGTTCCATGGTGCAGATCATGTGCCTCTACTGGCTGCAGCAGACCGGCAACAAGCCGATCGCGCTGATGGGCGGCGGCACCACGCGCGTCGGCGACCCCTCCGGCAAGGACGAGACGCGGAAAATTCTCTCGATCGAGGATATCGAGCGCAACAAGGAGGGCATCAAGCAGGTGTTCTCCCGCTTCCTGAAGTTCGGCGAGGGCAAGAACGACGCGATCATGCCGGACAATGCCGAATGGCTGACCAAGCTCAACTGGATCGAGATGCTGCGCGATATCGGCCGGCATTTCTCGGTCAACCGGATGCTGGCGATGGACTCGGTCAAGCTCCGGCTCGAGCGCGACCAGGAGATGAGCTTTATCGAATTCAACTACATGATCCTTCAGGCGTACGACTTTGCCGTGCTCAACCAGCGTTACGACTGTCGCCTGCAGATGGGCGGCTCCGACCAGTGGGGCAACATCGTCAACGGCATCGACCTCGGCCGCCGTATGGGCACGCCGCAATTGCACGCCCTGACGACCCCGCTGATCACGACCTCGTCGGGCGAGAAGATGGGCAAGACCGCCAGCGGCGCGGTCTGGCTCAACGCCGACATGAAGAGCCCTTACGAATACTGGCAGTTCTGGCGCAACACCGAGGACGCCGACGTGGCGCGTTTCCTCAAACTGTTCACGACGCTGCCGCTTGGCGAGATCGAACGGCTGGCGGCACTGCAGGGCGCGGAAATCAACGAGGCCAAGAAGGCGCTCGCCTACTCCGCGACCGCGCTTCTGCACGGCGCGGATGCGGCCCGCGTCGCGGCGGAAACCGCGCGGCAAACTTTTGAGGAAGGCGCGATCGCCGAAAACCTTCCTACTGCAAAGGTTCCGCATTCCGTTCTTGAGAGCGGACTCAGTGTCTTAGAGGCGTATGTGTTATCGCACTTAGTAACTTCGAAGGGCGAGGCACGCCGCCAAATTAAGAGCGGCGGCTTGCGAGTCAACGATTTGGTCGTCGTCGACGAAAACATGATGCTGACGCCGGAAAACCTTACGGCGGAAGGCGTCATCAAGTTGTCGTTCGGCAAGAAGCGGCACGTCCTGCTCAAGCCTGCATAGGCATATTCCTTCCAGACCCTTGCTGGCGTCGGCGAAAGCGCGCTCCCTACTCTTTATGGATAAAGACGCCCCGCGGGAGGACATCGCTGCAAAGCCGCTGAAGCCGGCGCGCACAGCACTTAACGTGCTTGCCCTGTGCTTTGCTCTGTCCGTCGTCGGCCGCGGGCTCGGCGAGAGTTTTACCGTGTTCCTGCTGCCGATCTCGGAAAACTTCGGCTGGGACCGCGCCCAGGTCGTCTCGGTCTACTCGCTGACGGCGCTTGCAGGCGGGCTGGCGGCGCCGCTGATCGGCCGGCTGTTCGATTATTCCGGACCTCGCAGCGTCTATTCGCTCGGATTGCTGCTGCTTGGCGGGGCGTTCCTGTTCGCCGCGAACGCGAACTATCTGTGGCAGTTCCAGTTGAGCCTCGGCGCGTGCGTCGGTTTCGGGATCGCGCTGATCGGCAATGTTCCGAATTCCATCCTGCTCGGCCGCTGGTTCGGCCCGCGATTGCCGACGGCGATGGCCGTGGTCTATTCGGCGACCGGCGCCGGTGTCCTGGTCCTGCTGCCGGCGTCGCAGGTGCTGATCGACCATATCGGCTGGCGCGGCGCCTATCAGATCTTTGGCGGCGTGGCGCTCGTCCTGCTCGTGCCGCTATTGATATTGCCATGGCGGCTGTTCTCCACCGGCTCGCCCCATCTCGCCAAAAGCGCCACCGCCGACCTCGCCGACGACGGCTGGACGCTTTCGAGCGCGGTGCGCCACCACGCGTTCTGGGCGCTGTTCTCGACATTCTTCTTCACCGCGATCGGCATGTACGCGATCGCGCCGCAAGTCGTGGCCTATCTGATCGATGCCGGATTCCCGCCCCTGCAGGCGGCGACCGCCTGGGGGTTCAGCGGTGTGGTGCTGCTGTTCGGCATGCTGGGCGTCTCCTGGCTCGACGGTATCATCGGCCGCAGGCCATCGGTGCTGTTCAGCTACGCGCTGTCGATCGCAGGCCTTTTCCTGCTCTGGCTGCTGCAATGGTATCCGAACATCTGGATACTGACAGGCTTCGTCGTTTGCTTTGGCAGCATGATCGGTTCGCGCGGCCCGCTGCTCAGCGCAACCGCGATGAAGCTTTTTCGCGGCAAGCACGTCGGGACGATCTACGGCTCCATTTCGATCGGCAGCGGACTCGGATCGGCGTTCGGCTCCTGGAGCGGAGGACTGATCCACGACTGGACCCACAGCTACAATCCGCTGATCGCATTTGCGCTCGTCAGCGTGATCCTCGGCATGATCCCGTTTCTGGTGGTGCCGGCGCTGCGGCGCTGACGGCCAGAACGGGCATGCCGGAAAGCGCATGCGCTTTTCCGCCCGCCGGTCAGTTGTTGTTTGACGGAAACTCCACCGGGTTGCTTTGCTTACCGGTGTTGAAATCCCAGATTTTCCTGGCCACTCCCGGGAATATCGCCGAAATCGGATTGACGCGCAGCGTCGGCTTGTCCGGGGTACCGACGACCTCGTAGGTGACGCCGAACAGCCCTTCATTGCTGCCGCCAAAGAACAGCCCGAAAACCGGAATTTGGCCCAACATATTGTTCAGCCCGTAAATCGGAACAAAGGTGCCGCTCATGCGCACCTGGTTGCCGGGATAATCGATGCTGCCCTCGATGGTCCCGCCAATCGTCAGCCCCTTCAGGACGCCTTCCCGGATCGTGAGCTGTCCATTCTGCCGGGTAAACTCCGCACGCAGTCGCGAAAAGCCGATGCCGCTTTGAGCTCCGGCTGGGCCGCCCGCCGCCAGGCGATCAAGAGCATCCTCGCCCTTGACCGAAAAATCCTTGACGTTGAGCAATCCCTCTCGCGCGCTGGGCTCGGCTGTCGGAGGGTCCATCGCCAATTGAAGCTGGCCGCCCACTACTTTGGAATACGTGTCGGTGAAGCGGAGGAACGCGCCGGCGTCATTGGTCTCCAGATAGACCACCTCATGCCCCTGCGCGCGGCCGCGCAAGTCCGCTGTAAGCAGCGTATCGCGTCCAAGCTTGCCGCTGAATGCAAAGCTCTTGATCGTTCCATTGCGCCGCGACATTTTGGCGTCGACGCTGCGCAGGGCCTCGCCGAAATAACCCGCGACCGCGCCTAACTTCACGTCCACGTCGAGATCGACGTTCTTGGCTTTGCTTTTGGCGTCGGCTTCCTTGCCCGAAATCGCCGATTTCAGAAAACCGCGACCGTCGAATACATCGCCCCGCATGGTGACCTTGAGCACACCATCGGGGCCACGGTCGGCACGCAACGACGTCTTGTCGCCTTCGGAAGGAGAATAGGTCGGGAAGTTCGCGTTCATCAGGTCGCCGTTCTGGTCGACCTCGAGCGAGCCCTTGATCGACACGCCGCCGCCTTCGATGACGATGTCTTCGAGACGGGTCGACTGCGGCTTTTGAACCACGTTGAAGGTCGCGCGGCTCGACTTGCCCGGCAACTTGACCCAGCCCGGCAGGATATTGTCGAGCTTCAATGCCGTCAGATCGGCGTCGACGCCGACGCGGGTGTCGCCGCCGATCTTGCCGATCAGCTTGACCGGAATGGCGCCGATGGCGGCCGGTCCGAGGTCGAAGCCGAGGCGCGCGCGGCTCGCATCGTCCAGCGTCGCGAGCAATTTGATATCGGCATCGCCCTCACTCGGCTTGCGGTAATCCAGCGAGGCGGGCTGCCCGTTGATCTTCACATCGCCCTTGACCTGATAGCCCTGATTATTCGCAACGACCTTCAGCGCATTGGCCTCCAGCTTCTGATTCATCACCAGGCGATCGGCGGTAAATCCGCCGAGGTCGGCAGTGATCGCATAGGTCGTGTCCGCCCTGGTAAGTTCGCGCTTGATCGGCAGGCCGAGCGTGACAATTGCGGAAACCGTTCCCTTGCTCGAATTGGGATCGACCGGGGTACCGGAAAATTCGCTGAGCTTGTCCGACGCGAGAATCTCCGCCGCCGCCGGCACCGGGCCGTCGATCCGGAACTTTACCCGGGCCGGTGACGGCTTCGGGGCCATATCCGGTACCTCGAACACAAAGTCCGAAATAGTGAGTTTGCGACCCGCCGGCGTATCGGCCACGCCCTGCCCGATCGTCACCGTCGCGGTACGGCCGGTCACATGCGCTTTCAAATCCGCCTCGCGCACCACCGGCAAATCGTCCACCGGACGCAACGTCACCCCGTTGGCAACGATGTTGACGCTAAGACCGTCGTCGGGAATGGGCGGACCTCGCCGCGAAAGGTTTCGAACCGGCGAGTTGACGCCTACCTCGATGCGCTGAACCGAGCCGCGTTCGACCCGGTCGATCACCCATTCGCGGACCTCCGGAACGACCAGCGTGGGCCACATCCGTTTCAGCGCGGACGCCGTCATTGGCGTTCCGGCAAAACCGAGTGTCAGACGCGGTTCGGCCGAATAGTCGACACTGCCGGTTCCGGCGACGCCAATGTCGCCGTTGCTGAAATCAGCCTGCGTCAGGAGCACGCGCCGCTTGTCGGTGTCGAAGCGAACGCCGATGGCGATGCGGTTGAAGATCAGCGGCGGTTCGTTGTCGATCCCGGCCAGCAGGATGGTGCCGCCGCTCAAGCCCAACTGCCAATCGGCCACGTTGTCGTTGGGCGGCTCGAGATGGGCGAGCAGCGTGATCCTGTTCTGCCCGGAAACGATCTTGAAGGGCGCCAGCAGCACACGCCGCCCGGAATCCCATTCGACGTTCACTTCCGCCGAATCGATCGCCATCGGATAATCCGGCGTATCGCTGTCGATGATGTCGCCGGCGCCGGCGGTGACCTTGCCGCGGAAATAGGTAGGCAGGCCGTCGCGGCCCAATTCACCATTCAATTCGCCGCTCAACGGCAAATTCGCGCTGTAGGTCAGATCCTTCAACCGCAATGCCAAAAGGATATTTTTCGTCGAGACCTTGTCGGCTCGTATGTCCACCGATCGCACGCCGTTCGCGGGAGGTCCGACCACCACGCTCAGCGACCAGGCACCCTTGCCCTCTTCGCCGACGCTCATCGCGACCCCGCCGCCTCTGGGCCGCCGGAGACTGAGGGTGATGTTCTGGAAATTCCATTTGTTGCCGCGCTGCTGATCGTCAACGATCAGGTTGCCGTTCTTCAAACCGATTTCATTGAGGTTTTGTCCATCAAGGCCGGTCAGGCTCAGGCTGTCGAGCCAGTCAAGGCCGGCAAGCAGGCCGCTTTGCGTGCTTTCGGGGCCTGCTGGCGCAGCGGTGGACTGGGCAGCGGGTGAAGACGGCGAGGGAGTCAGGGACGGCCTCGCCTGGCGCGGAAACGTGGCCGGAAGGCCTGCCTCTTTCTTTGAAGCGACGCCGGTCGCGAGCGGCCGTGCGTTGTCGCCTGTGGAAACGGTGACATTGCCGTCCGGCGTGATTCGCACCGCGAGTTCGGCATCCACCAGGTTGAGGCTCTCGGCGCGAAGACGCCCCATCAACAGCGCGGAGCCCGAAAGCTTCACCTCGGCCTTCGGCGCACTGGCCACGATCGCATGGTCACGATCCCGCACGATGATATCGCGGATGCGCACGGCGATGCGAATTCTGCCGGCGCGCTCGATCTGCGTGCCGCCGACCTCGACGGTATTTCCGTTACCTATATTTTCCTCGATCGCCGAGGCCAGCCAGGGCGTGGCCATTTCGAGGTTGATTGGACCTGCGCCCAGCCGCCACCACAGCCCGCCGAAGCACACCACGAAGATCACAAACAGGGACGCGATGACGACGGCAAGACGTCTTACCCAGCGTTCGCCGGCAAGCCAGCGCCGGAACGCGCCGGCGCGATCGCCGAGCACATAGAAGCGGGAGTTCGAGCGCGACAACAGCCGGCGTGCGCGACGGCCCGCCACCTCATCGTGGTCCTGATCCCAATCGGCATCATCCCACTGCGGCAGCTGGACGTCAGCACGCGGATTTGACCCCTGGGGCGACGTATTCCTTAACATTGCCTCTCGGTGCTGGCGCTGATTGCAAGATTGATCGCCGTCAGGGCCCCCTCCACGCAACGAGGGCTCCCGTGCCGGCATTGCTACCAATCCTCATGGTACCCATGCTCGTCATCTGGCCGAAGCAGCACATTCAACGAGCGGACGGGTGGCGTGTCGAATTCCTTTTAAGCATACTCCCAGCCGATCTGACTTGCCCAGCCGTCGGCCTGATTCCAGCATGCCTGAATCCCCAATGATTGATCCGCGGAAAGCGACGAAAGGAAGGCGTATGTCCAAGAAAACGCGTGAGAAAACCTCCAAATCCTCCAGCGGGAAACCGACCCGCGCTCAATCGAAGACGTCAGCAAAGAGGCCGGCTTCGAAAGCCCGCGGGCCAAGTGCAAGCAAGTCAAGCAAGAACGCAAAAAATCGGCAAACTGGAAGCTCTGTGTCGAAAGCATCGCATAAGCCTCCGTCGAAAGCGTTAAACCCGCCCAGCGCTGGAAAATCGGCTCAGCGGACCGCGGCTGGATCGAAGGCCAAGACCGCGAATCCTTCTCCGAAGAAAGCCGGCGCCTCGGCCGCTGCCCGATCGGCTTTGGCCGAGGGCGCAACGGCACCCTCGTTTCGCCTGCCGCGCGACGGCGGCAGCACCGTCTCGCTGGGAGATTTCGCCGGCAGAAAGCTGGTGCTGTTCTTCTATCCGCGCGCGGACACCCCTGGCTGCACCAAGGAAGCAATCGACTTCACACGGCTCTCGGATGCGTTCGCCGAGAGCCAGACCGCCGTCCTGGGCGTTTCGGCCGATCCACCGAAGGCGCAGGAAGCCTTTCGAAACAAACATCGGCTTTCGGTTCCTCTTGTTTCCGATGAGAGGCACGAGATGCTGCAAGCCTATGGCGCATGGGGCGAAAAATCCATGTATGGCAGGACCTTCCAGGGCATTCTTCGTACCACGGTTCTAATCGATGCGGATGGCCGCATCATCAGAATCTGGCGTAATGTCAGGGTCGACGGCCACGCCGACGAGGTGCTTGCCGCCGCCCAAGCGGCATAATGTGGGGCGGCCCTGTTCGCGAAAAATTAACCATGACGAGGTCAAATTACCCCCGCAAATTGGGCCGTAAGGAACTCACCTCCGACCGGCGCGGGAGTGCCGATGTCGTACCGTTCCGGTCATGCTGAGCCTCATCACCACCATGACCACGGCAGGCAGTCGGCTCGCCAGCCGGTTCGCCGTGCCTCTGCCGCCGCACAGCGCGCGCAAAGCGGGTATACGCTGGTCCATGCCGGCAAGCAGGTTCGGTTTGGCCCGGTCGCATTCTGGATCGTGATCGGTTCCGTGACGGCGCTTGGCATGTGGTCGGCCGCGACCGCGACCTATTTCGCGTTCCGCGATGACGTTCTCACCCGGCTGATCGCGCGTCAGGCGGAGATGCAATACGCTTATGAGGACCGCATCGCGGAACTCCGCGCCAAGGTTGACCGCACCACCAGCCGCCAGTTGCTGGATCAGGAGCAATTCGACCAGAAACTCGAACAGGTCATGCGCCGGCAGACCACCCTGGAATCGCGCGCAACCGCGCTCGGCGCCATTCCGGACATGCAGGCCACCGGATCGATCCGCGCGCCGTCGCGAGGCGCCGCCGCGACCGACCCGGCTGCTTCGGGTGTGCCGAAACCCTCGCCGATCAGCAATACCGCGGTGTTCGTGGCGCCCCCGGATCGCGAAGCACGTCTGGAATCGCGCGCGCCGATTATCGTCACTCCGCCACCGAACAAGTTCGCGAAAATCCAGGGCGTCGACAACGTGATCGTCCGCCTGCAAACCTCGCTCGACCAGGTCGAAAGGCGCCAGCTCGCAACACTCAGCTCGGTCGAAGACGGCATGGAATCCCGCATGCGACGGATGCGCGGCGTGTTCAGCGATCTCGGCCTCGATGTCGCCGAGCTGGAAGCCGCCGCACCCCGCGCGGCCATCGGTGGCCCCTATGTTCCCGTCAAGCTACCCGCCGACGCCGGCCCCTTCGAGCGCCAGCTCTACAGGATCAACGTCACCCGCGCTCAGGTGGAACGCCTCAACCGAACGCTCGCGCTGGTGCCGTATCGAAAGCCGGTGATCGGTGAAGTCGAATTCACGTCCGGCTTCGGGGTCCGCAGCGATCCCTTCCTCGGCCGTCCGGCCATGCATACGGGCCTGGATTTCCGCGCGGCGACGGGCGACCCGGTGCGCGCCACCGCCAACGGAAAAGTGGCGTCGTCCGGTTGGGCCGGCGGCTATGGCCGCATGGTGGAGATCGACCACGGCAACGGCCTGTCGACCCGCTACGGGCATCTCTCGGAAATCAACGTCAAGGTCGGCGATCCCATCAAGATCGGACAGGTCATCGGCTCCGTTGGTTCGACCGGTCGATCGACAGGACCGCATCTGCATTACGAAACCAGGATCGACGGCGAAGCGGTCGATCCGCAAAAATTCCTGCGCGCCGGCGTGCGGCTGAGCGCAGGCTGACGCCGGCCTCGCAGCGCGCCGCGAAGACTTAATCCACGTCATCGACCGCGCCGGGCGCCGTTCCGAACGCGCGCTGCGCCAGCGTCGCCGCCATGAACTCGTCGAGGTCCCCGTCAAGCACGCCGGACGTGTCCGAGGTCTGCACGCCGGTACGGAGATCCTTCACCATCTGATAGGGCTGCAAGACATAGGAGCGTATCTGATGGCCCCAGCCGATCTCGGTCTTGGCGGCCTGGTCGGCGGCGGCCTGCTCCTCGCGCTTCTTCAGCTCGATCTCGTAAAGCCGCGCGCGCAACATGTCCCAGGCCTGGGCCCGGTTCTTGTGCTGCGACCGCCCGGCCTGGCAGACCACCGCAACCCCGGTCGGAATGTGCGTGAGCCTTACCGCGGATTCGGTCTTGTTGACGTGCTGACCGCCCGCCCCGCCCGAGCGCATGGTATCGGTGCGCACGTCGGATTCCTTGATATCGATCTTGATGCTGTCGTCGACAACAGGGAAGATCGCGACGCTGGAGAACGACGTGTGCCGGCGCGCGTTGGAATCGAACGGCGATATCCGCACCAGCCGATGCACGCCCGCTTCGGTTTTCAGCCAGCCATAGGCGTTGTGGCCGCTGATCTGGATGGTGGCGGACTTGATGCCGGCCTCTTCACCTTGCGTCTCTTCCAGATACTCGATCTTGAAACCGTGCTTTTCAGCCCATCGCGTATACATGCGCAACAGCATCGCGGCCCAATCCTGGCTCTCGGTCCCCCCGGCGCCGGCGTGAACCTCGAGATAGGAATCGAAGCGGTCGGCTTCGCCCGACAGCAAGGCTTCGAGCTCGCGGCGGGCGACTTCCTTTTTCAGGGCCTTGAGCGCGGCTTCGGCTTCAGCCACCACGCCCGGGTCGTTCTCGGCCTCGCCGAGTTCGATCATGCCGACATCGTCCTCGAGCTCGCGCTCGACCTTGCCGATGCCGTCGAGCGCATCCTCCAGCGAGGTGCGTTCCTGCATCAGCTTCTGTGCCTTCTGGGGATCGTTCCAGAGATTGGGGTCTTCGGCGAGCTTGTTCAGTTCCGCAAGCCGCGCCGCGGATGCATCGACGTCAAAGATGCCTCCTCAGCAGCCCGACTGACTGCTTGATCTCTTCAACTAGACGTTCGACTTCGGCGCGCATGGTTTCTCTGATCTGCGGCGCAAACCGCTACTGATGATGTCGCGAGGGATGTAGCGGGCGACGCCGCAAAGCGCAATCGGGGCCTGTTCTATCTGGGTGTTTTACTTGGCGCGAACCGGCGCCCCGCTTCGTTCAAAATTCCGCTAGTACAAACCGCCGGTGCCGGGACGGAACAGGCTGCGATCCGCATCGGGCGTCGGCTGCAACTGGCGGCCGTCAGCATCGGCAACGCCGATGACGGAGTAATTATCCGGTGGCGCGGTACCTGGCTTGAACGCTTCGAGAATGGTCCTGCCGGTGTCGCCCGGACCGGCGCGCATGCCGCTCTTGGCATCGACACGGATCAGCTTGATCCCGGCCGGCACCTTGAACGGAATCGCGGGCTTGTCGGCAAGCGCGAGCTTGAGGAAGTCGCGCGCGATCGGCGCGGCCAGATGACCGCCGGTTGCGCCTCTGCCGAGGTTGCGTGGCTTGTCGTAGCCCATATAGATGCCGACCACGATGTCCGGCGAGAAGCCGATGAACCAAACATCCTTTAGATCGTTGGTAGTACCGGTCTTGCCGGCGATCGGCTTGCCGACTTCCTTCACCGCCGTCGCCGTGCCGCCTTGCACCACGCCTTCCATCATCGAGGTGATCTGGTAGGCGGTCATCGAATCCAGCACCTGCTCGCGGCGGTCGACAAGCTGAGGCTCGGGCTGATTCTTCCAGCCGCCAGGAACATCGCAGCCACGGCACTCGCGGGCGTCGTGCTTGAAGATGGTATGGCCGTAGCGGTCCTGGATGCGATCGATCAGCGTCGCCTTCACGCGACGGCCGCCATTGGCAAACATCGAATAGGCCGTGACCATCCGCATCACGGTGGTTTCGCCGGCGCCGAGCGCATAGGAAAGATAGTTCGGCAACTCGTCATAGACGCCGAACCGTCTCGCATACTCGCCGATCAGCGGCATGCCGATGTCCTGCGCCAGCCGCACCGTGACCGTATTCAGCGACAATCGCAGCGCGTTGCGCAGCGTCGTCGGCCCGTTGTATTTGCCCGACGAATAGTTTTCCGGACGCCAGACGCCGGCGCCCTGCCCCTGATCGATTTCGATCGGCGCGTCGACCACGACGGTTGAGGGCGTATAGCCGTTGTCGAGCGCGGAAGAATAGACAATGGGTTTGAACGACGAACCGGGTTGCCGGTAGGCCTGCGTCGCGCGGTTGAATTGACTCTGGTCGAACGAGAAGCCGCCGACCATCGCCAGCACGCGGCCGGTCCAGGGATCCATCACCACCATCGCGCCCGACACTTCCGGCAACTGGCGCAGCCGGAACTGACCCTCGACGGGATTGCCGTCCTTTATCAGGGGATCAGCGTAAATGACGTCACCTGGCGAAAGCACCTGCGACACCGACGTCGGCGTTCTGCCCTTCGCAGGGCCGGCCGTGGGCTTGGCCCATCTCACGCCATCGAGCGTGATGATTCCGGTTTGCCGTTCCTTGCTCACAGCGCCGCCGAGCTCGTGTCCGGGCTGAAAACCGATCCGCGCCGATTGATCGCTGGTTTCCAGAACGACGGCCATGCGCCAGGGCGAGATGTCCGAGAGCGATTTGACGTCGGCAAGTCTGACGCCCCAATCGCCCGATATGTCGAGCTTGCTGATCGCGCCGCGCCAGCCCTGCGCCTCGTCGTAATTGACGAGGCCTGCCGCCATGGTCTTGCGCGCCATCACCTGGATCTTCGGGTCGAGCGTGGCGCGGACCGACAGGCCGCCTTCGTAAAGCTTCTTCTCGCCGTATCGCTCGAAAATATCGCGGCGAACCTCCTCCGCGAAATACTCGCCGGCGAAAATATGAGCGGCGTTGGCCCGGTTGGTCACGGTCAGCGGATCCTTGCGGGCCTTGTCCGCATCGGCCTGCTTGATCCAGCCATTTTCCAGCAGCCGGTCGACCACATAATTGCGCCGCTCGATCGCCCGGTCGCGGTTGCGCACCGGATGCAGCGCGGCGGGCGCCTTCGGCAGCGCGGCGAGGTAGGCTGCTTCCGCGACGGTGAGTTCGTTGACCGATTTGTCGAAATAGACGAGCGAGGCAGCTGCGACGCCGTAGGCGCCAAGGCCGAGATAAATTTCGTTCAGATAGAGTTCGAGAATCTTGTCCTTCGAATAGGCGCGCTCGATCCGCATCGCCAGCAGGGCTTCCTTGATCTTGCGCGTAAACGAAACTTCGTTGGTCAGAAGAAAGTTCTTCGCCACCTGCTGGGTGATCGTGGAGGCGCCCTGCGGACGGCGGTTGGAACCGAAGTTCTGCGCGTAGAGAACCGCAGCACGCGCCATGCCGGAGAAGTCGATGCCGCCATGCTCGTAGAAATTCTTGTCCTCGGCGGCCAGGAACGAATTGATGACCAGCTTTGGAACCGCCTGGATCGGCAGATAGAGGCGGCGCTCCTTGGAATATTCGCCCAGCAGCGCGCCATCCGCCGCATGAACGCGCGTCATCACCGGCGGCTCATAATCCTGGAGCTGCGAATAGTCCGGCAAATCCCTGGAGAAATGCCAGATCAGCCCGGCCACGGCGGCGACGCCCACCAGGAACACGACGGTTCCGGCGGCGAACAGGAAACCCAAGAACCGCACCAGCAAGCGCATTATCCAATGTCCGTTTCAGCCCTTTGCGCCGCAACTTGCGGCGCTTTCCTCAAGCAGCAAAGCCCGGTGCGGAACGATCTGCCGTCCCGCGACAGGCCCATCATACGTCGGCCGAGAGGCAATTTTGATCGATTCCGAGGGCCTCGCGGTAGTTTTTTATAGTGCCGCCGCTGTGGCCAAACTAGGGCTCCCGGCGTCCGGCTCGTTTTCAGTTCCCCGGCCCGGCCGTCGCCAGGCGCTTGGCGAAGAACGCGTCGATGGCGTGCGCCACGGATCCAACGGTGCGGGAGCGCCAATTCTCCGATACCAGGTGTTCGAGGTCATCCTTGTTCGAGACGTAGCCGAGCTCGATCAGCACCGACGGCACGTCAGGGGCCTTGAGCACCCTAAAGCCGGCGGACTTGAGGGGATGCTTGTGCATCCTTGTCGTCGTCTTCATCTCGCCCATCAGCATGCGTGCAAACCGGTTGGAGAATGCACGGGTTTCACGCTGCGCGAGGTCGATGAGAATGTCTGCAACCTCGGTCGGCTCCTCGGTCAGATTGACGCCGCCGATGGCGTCCGCCTTGTTCTCGGCCTCGGCCAGCCGTTCGGCCTCGTCGTCGGAGGCGCGGTCGGACAGCGTGTAGATCGTGGCGCCCTGGGCGTCGCCCTCGCGACGCGGCAAGGCGTCGGCATGGATCGATACAAACAGGGCCGCCGATTGATTGCGCGCGAACCGGACACGGTCGGCAAGCGGGATGAAGGTGTCGTCGGTCCGGGTCATGACGACCCGGTATTTGCCGCCTTTCTCGATGCGATCGCGCAAGGCCAGCGCAAAGCCCAACACCAGGTTCTTTTCGCTTTCGCCGCCCGACTGCGTGCCATTGTCGGGGCCGCCATGGCCGGGATCGATGACAACCACAGGACGCAAATCCGTTGCTGTGGCCACTTGAGGCTTGGGCGCAACCTCGGGCTTTGCCACCACCGGAACCGCGGCCTCCGTGGCGTCCGCAATGGCGGGCCTCAGCTCGGGCCGGCTGTGGAAGGTCGCGCGATCGACCTCCTCCAGTTCAAGCACCAGCCGCGGCGGTTGACCATTGGCGGCATCAAGCACCTGGGCGTTGGCGATCTTTGCCGGACCGGTCAGATCAAACACGATCCGCGAGCCGCCCGGCATCACCAGGCCATACCGGAACGCCTTGATCAGCCCGCGCCCCGCGGTGCCGACACCGGCAGGAAGCTGAAAGCTGACCTGAGGGATATCGACGATCACGCGATAGGGATCGGCAAGCGGAAAGGCGCGAAACGTGATCGGCTGGTCGAGGTCGAGGATAAAGCGGGTCTGCTTGCTGTCGCCGGCGAGGCGGACATCCGAGGCGACCGGGAAATTCGATGCCGCGGGCGGCTTCGATGGCTGGCTTTCGACCGCGCCGCCCATGGCGAATTCGGAACACAACAATGCTGCGGCGCACAATAGCACACAGCTCAGCAAAACATGATGATTTGCGCGGCTCGCCAACGATTCCGTGCCTCCGAGCAGCCCTCATACCGCAATAGAACTGCAGGGTTAACCGCAGCTTAAGGTTCTCGCGGCGAATAAGCCCGAGTGTTGCCGCGCAGCGACGCCTCACTTGCACCCCGCGGCCAATCGACGTATGTAAGAGATGCTGACGGCTAAAATTCCCGGTTGTGTCGCGTTCAGCCTCCCGGTGCAGCGCAGGAGCCTCCGAAAAGTGGAGATTCCAGCGTCTTTCCGATCCCTCCACAGCCAGCGCAGCGCGCGGCTGACCAGGAGCGGCGGTTTCGAGCCCGAGCGGCGTCCGGTCCCAGGGTACCATCTTGTTCCGGGGACGGCTTTAGATTCGGCTTAACCGATTATCGGGCCGCAGGGCCGCGATATCCGATTCCGGCGGGCGCCTTGGCGCCGTGCCGGGCTTTCAGCGAAAGACAAGGCGGCGCCTTTGCCGCCAACCTGTTCAGACGGGCCGACGCTTGATGCGCCAGACTGTGTTGCCGACCAAGATCCACGGAAGAATCGCGCCGATGCGGAGCGAAAGCTCCGCGCGTCGTTTTGCATCCATCGGATCCCGTTCGGCTCGGCGCCCCGGGTTGCGTTTTGGCCTTCCCCTCACCCCCGAATCAGGTGGACCGTCGCGTCACCCGGCCGCGCCATACGCGCGCACCGTGATACGCGCCCGCCGCCGTCAAGAGTTCCAAAATGCCCAACAAAATGCTTATCGATGCCACCCACCCGGAAGAGACCCGGGTCGTTGTGGTCCGCGGCAATCGCGTCGAAGAATTTGATTTCGAGACCGCTCAACGCAAACAGCTACGCGGCAATATCTACCTCGCCAAGGTCACGCGCGTCGAGCCGTCCCTGCAGGCGGCCTTCATCGAGTACGGCGGCAACCGTCACGGCTTTCTCGCCTTCAGCGAAATTCATCCGGACTATTACCAAATTCCGGTCGCCGATCGCCAGGCGCTGATCGAAGCCGACGAACGCGCCCATCGCGAGGCCGAGGAAGAATCCGAAAACCGCTCCAACCGGCGCCGCCCGCGCCACCGCAACTCACGCCGCCGCGGCAACGGCGAGCGCATCCAGAGCGAAGTCATCGAGAACGCGAGCCTTGAGCCGTCGCCGGCCGCAGAATCGAGCGAGATCCCAGCGCACGACCTCCACCCACACGCCGAGGACGATCACGGCCACGACGCCGAACTTCACCACGCCGATGCAGAACATCATCATGACTATCATGAGCATCCGCACGATCACGAACATGCGCATGATGAGCATGCCGATGACGGGCACGGCCATTTTCATGAAGGCGACACGCCCGCGGCGGTGACCGAGCCCGGTATGGCCGCCGCCGAGACCTCCATCGCTGCACCGGACGCCTTCCTCAGCGCGCAAGCTCACGAAGACCTTGCCCGTGATGAGGCCCGCCACGAGGAAGATGCGCGTGAAAACGCCGCCCATGCCGACGACGCGGCGCACGCCGAAGACGTTAGCGGGGAGCATGCCGAACACGCCGCTGAAGAACACCCCGCCTCGCATGAAGTGCACGCCGCGGCAGGTGGCGACGAAAACCACGACGATGAAGACGAAGGCGACGAAGCCGAGGAAGAAGTCGTCGAATCCGTCGGCGGCGACGACGTGCTCGAAGAGGTGCCCGAACGCGCCTTCCGCCCGCGCCGCCAGTATAAGATCCAGGAAGTCATCAAGCGCCGCCAGGTGATGCTGGTGCAGGTCGTCAAGGAAGAACGCGGCAACAAGGGCGCCGCGTTGACGACCTACCTGTCGCTCGCCGGCCGCTACGCCGTCCTGATGCCCAATACCGCGCGCGGCGGCGGCATCAGCCGCAAGATCACCTCGGCGCAGGATCGCTCGCGGCTGAAGGAAGTCGTGCAGGATCTCGATGTGCCCGAGGGCATGGGCATCATTCTGCGCACCGCGGGCGCTTCCCGCACCAAACCCGAGATCAAGCGCGACTTCGAATACCTGATCCGCATGTGGGAAACCGTGCGCGACATGACGCTGAAGTCGCAGGCGCCGACGCTGGTCTACGAGGAAGGTTCGCTGATCAAGCGGTCGCTGCGCGATCTCTACAACAAGGAAATCGACGAAATCCTGGTCGCCGGCGAAGCCGGTTATCAGGAAGCGCGCGATTTCATGAAAATGTTGATGCCGTCGAATGTGCGCGCGGTCAGGCAATATCGCGACGGCCAGCCGCTGTTCTCGCGCATGGGTGTCGAGAGCCAGCTCGATGCGATGTTCTCGCCGACCGTGCAATTGCGCTCCGGCGGCTACATCGTGATCAACCAGACCGAGGCGCTGGTCTCGATCGACGTCAATTCCGGCCGCTCGACCCGCGAGCACCACATCGAGGATACCGCGCTCAAGACCAATCTCGAAGCCGCCGAGGAAGTCGCAAGGCAATTACGACTACGCGACCTCGCCGGCCTGATCGTCATCGACTTCATCGACATGGACGAGAAGCGCAACAACCGCGCGGTGGAGCGCAAGCTCAGCGATTGCCTCCGGCAGGACCGCGCCCGCATCCAGGTCGGACGCATTTCGCATTTCGGGCTGCTCGAAATGTCGCGCCAGCGCATCCGCGCCAGCGTGCTGGAGAGTTCGACCGAACCCTGCACGCAATGCGGCGGCAGCGGCCATGTACGTTCGGTATCTTCGGTGGCGCTGCAATTGCTGCGCGGACTCGAAGAAATATTGATGAAGGGCGCGACCCACAATCTCGTGGTGCGCACCCGAACCGACGTTGCGCTGTACGTTCTCAACCACAAGCGCGGCCATCTGCGCGATCTCGAAAACACCTTCAAGGTAACCCTTGCGGTGATCGCCGACCCGAGCGTGAGCGGCCAGCAGTCGTTCATCATCGATCGCGGCGAGCAGGTGCACACGCTGGAGGCCGCCAAGGCGCTGCTGGCGGCGCAGGTTGCAGCCTATCCGTCGCAGTCCGAAGAAGCCTTCGACGAGGAAGAGCCGTTCGACATCGAAACTGAATCCGAAGTGGAAACCGAGGAGACCGAAGGGCTCACCGAGGATACCGCTGGCGGCGAAGAGGCCGGCACCGAAGCAGGCGCCGATGGCCCGAGGCGCAAACGGCGCCGGCGTCGGCGTGGTCGCGGCGGCGAGGCGCGCGAAAGTGGCCCCGCGCGTGAAGAGAACGGCATGGCGCGCACGGCGCCCATCCCGGCCGAGGTTGCGGGAACGGACGAGGGCGAATCCGATGAGGACGAATCCGAGGAGCAGCCCGGCCTGGCTCGCGCCGATCAGGCGGCAGGCGGCGAGCGGCGGCCGCGCCGTCGCGGACGTCGTGGCGGACGCCGCCGGCGCGGCGGGCCGGAGGACGGCTTGGCTGCATCGATTGTCGATGAACTCGGGCCGGCATCGGCGCCGGAGGTGACAAGTGCGGTGGCTGATTTCGACGGATATTCTTCGGCACCGTCTCAACCGGTCGTGCAGCCCGAATCCCTTGCACCACCGCCCGAGCAGCAAGCTGCCGAACCCAGTCCGCAGGAACCGGCGCGGACGACGCCTGAAGCCGAGACCGCTCAGGAGGCCGAGCGGGCCGCCGCGCGGCGGCGCTCAACCGTGCGCGAGAAGGTGAGCCTCCTGGTCAATGCCCAACCCGACGCGGCCGCGCCCGTGAGCCACAGCCCTCCTCAGCCACCGGCGTCACCCACCCCGGCCGAGCCCGCTTCCGAGACGACCGACAACCAGCCCCGGCGCGCCGGATGGTGGTCGCGGCGCTTTGGCAACGGCGAATAGCAAAACGATTTTTTGAAACGAAAAACCGCCCGGCAAAACCGGGCGGTTTTGATTTGTTCGACCCGCCAGAGCCACTTCGCTCGAAAACGCCCTACCCCGTCGTTACCGCCGTCTCCACGTCGGTCGGATCGATCTGCTTGTTGAGATTGGCGAGCAACCGCTCGTGATCGAGTTCTCCCTCCCACCACGACACAACGACGCATGCGACGCCGTTGCCGCAAAGGTTCGTCAGCGCGCGGCATTCGCTCATGAACTTGTCGATGCCGAGAACGATCGCCATGCCCGGAACCAGGCGCGGATCGACGACGGCGAGCGTTGCCGCCAGCGTGATGAAGCCCGCCCCCGTGATGCCGGACGCCCCCTTCGAGGTCAGCATCGCGACCAGCAGAATGGTGATTTGCTGTCCCAGGGTGAGATCGAAGCCGAGCGCCTGCGCGATGAACAGGGTCGCGAGCGTCATGTAGATGTTGGTGCCGTCGAGATTGAACGAATATCCGGTCGGCACCACAAGGCCCACCACCGACTTCGAACAGCCGAGCCGTTCGAGCTTTTCCATCAGCGAGGGAAGCGCGCTCTCCGAGGACGACGTGCCCAGCACGATCAGCAACTCGTCCTTGATGTAGGCCAGGAATTTGAAGATCGAGAAACCGATCGTTCGCGCGATGACGCCGAGCACGACGAGCACGAACAGCGCCGCCGTGACATAGAACGTCGCGATGAGGCCGATCAGATTGAGGATGGCGCCGGTTCCGAACTTGCCGATGGTATAGGCCATCGCGCCAAAAGCGCCGATCGGCGCGGCCCGCATGACGATGGCGATCACGCCGAAAACTCCATGCGCCGCATCGTCGACGAAGGAACGCAAGGTGTGGCCGCGCTCGCCAAGGCCCATCACGGAAAACCCGAACAGGATCGAAAACAACAGGACCTGCAATATCTCGCCGCTTGCGAAGGCGCCCACCACCGTGTCGGGGATGATGTGAAGGAAGAAATCGACGCTCTTCTGGGCCTCCGCCTGCTTGGCGAAACCGGCAATCTTCTGCGCATCAGCCATGGCGCCGCCAAAGCCCGCGCCCGGGCGCACCAGATTTCCGACCGTCATCCCGATCACAAGCGCGAAGGTCGAGACGATCTCGAAATAAACCAGCGCCTTGATGCCGATGCGACCGACCTTCTTGGCATCCTGGATATGCGCGATGCCCGAGACCACCGTGCAGAAGATGATCGGCGCGATCACCATCTTGATCAGCTTGATGAAGCCGTCGCCGAGCGCCTTGATCCAGTCATTGGTCGCGAGGTCGGGCCATTGCCAGCCGACGACGGCGCCGAGCACGATGGCGATGAGCACCTGGATGTAGAGTACCTTGTACCAGGGTTTCGCCGCGCGGACCGGCGCCGCGGTCGCGATCGTTGCCGCCATCTATTTCACTCCCCCAATGAGCTTGTCCGCGTTTGGCGATCTGTCTGTCGCTCGCTGCGTGGGCCGCCGTGCTGCCGGACCCAGCCAAAATCAATTGGGTCGGCTTGGTCAATGGCACCGATCCATCTTCCGGAGTCAAGATCAAGCGCGGCGGATCGAACCCGAGATAACGCGTTTCATCCAAGCCATTGCGTGATGCGTGCAACCGCTTCACGCATCTCATCGGCCGAACGCGCATAGGAGAACCGAATGAACCTGTGGCCGTGAACCGGATCGAAGTCGACGCCGGGGGTTGCCGCGACGTGGGCATGTTCCAGCATTTCACCGGCAAATTTGAAACTGTCGGAGGTGAAATCCGAAACGTCGGCGTAGAGGTAAAACGCGCCGTCGGCAGGGAGAAATTTGGTGAGGCCGGCGCGCGGCAGACCCTCGATCAGAATGCGGCGGTTCTCCAGATAGCCGCGTTTCACCTCTTCCATCTCCTGGCGGCCTTCGAACGCCGCCTCCGCGGCAATTTGCGACAGCGTCGGTACCGAGATGGCGAGATTTTGCTGGAGCCGCTCGATCGGCCGCACCAGCGGCTCAGGCGCCACCATCCAGCCGACCCGCCAGCCGGTCATGCAGAAATATTTCGAAAACGAATTGATGACGAGCGCATGGGGAGAAAGCTCAGCCGCCGTTACCGCGGGAAACGCGTAGTCGAGACCATGGTAGATTTCGTCCGAAATGAACCGGATACCGGCGCTTTCCGCAGCCCAAATGAGGCTCGTAAGCGCCTCGCGGGACATCATCGTGCCTGTGGGATTGGCGGGGCTTCCGACCAGCACGCCCTTCAGGGGCGCCTTTCGATGCGCGGCCAGCAAGGCATCTCCGGTCAGCGCATGCCGCGTTTCGCTCGATGTCTCGATCAACACCGGCTCGCAGCCAAGTGCGGTGAGAATGTGCCGATACGGCGGATAGCCGGGCACCGTGACCGCGACCCGGTCGCCGGGTTCGAACATGGCCAGAAAGCCCAGGATGAAGGCACCTGAAGAGCCCGTGGTGACGACGATTCGCTCGGCATCCACCGCAAAACCGTAACTTTCACGGTAGTGGCGGGAAATACGTTCACGCAGCGAGGGAATGCCCAGCGCCGAGGTGTAGTCGATCCGCGCCCCGTCAAGGGCGGCATGCGCGGCCAATATCGCCGTTTTCGGCGCCGGAGCCGCCGGTTGTCCCACTTCCATGTGAATAACATGGCCGCCAGCCGCCTCGATGCGCGCCGCCGCCGCCATCACATCCATCACCATGAACGGCGGAACTTCGCTTCGCCCCGATGCCGTCAGCAGGCCTTTTGTTCGCTCTGTTAGTGTCGCATCAAGCATCGATCTCTGCTATTTTGCCGGGTGCCCCAGACTAGCCTCATTCGGCGGTTTGTTAGGGCATATCTCGTATCAGACCCGGCGCCAATCATTTAAAGACTGCCCGATGCTGCTCCGCCTAGCGTTACTCAGGAAGACCAGGAAGCTCACCGCCGTCGCCACCGCGGTCGCGATCATCCTTGCGCCGATTCCCGTGCTCGCGCAGGAAGGGGAAAAACTCGCCATCCTCCGCGACACCGAGACCGAGCAACTCTTGCGCGACTACACACGGCCGATCCTGCGGGTCGCGGGCCTGGAGAAGCAGAACATCCAGGTGACGATCATCAACCAGGCCGTATTCAACGCCTTCGTCGCGGACGGCCGCCGCATCTTCGTGAACCATGGCGCATTGCTACAGTCGGAAACCCCGAACCAGATCATCGGGGTGCTGGCGCACGAAACCGGCCATCTGGCCGGCGGCCATCTGGCCCGGTTGCGCGAGCAACTGGCGCAGGCGCAGACGCAGATGATCATCGCCATGCTGCTGGGCGTCGGCGCCATCGCGGCCGGCGCAAGAAGCAACTACGGCGATAACGGCCTGACCAATGCCGGCGCCGCCATTCTCGCCGGGCCGCAGAACATGATCATGCGCTCGCTGCTCTCCTATCAACGCCAGCAGGAGGAAAGCGCCGACCGCGCCGGGGTCAAGTTTTTGACCGCGACCGGCCAGTCCGCGAAGGGCATGTACGAGACCTTCAAGCGGTTCACCAACGACAGCCTGTTCGCGGCCCACGGGGCCGATCCCTACTACCAGTCGCATCCGATGCCCGCGGACCGCGTCGCGGCGCTGGAGGAACTCGCCCGTTCAAGCCCTTATTGGGACAAAAAGGACGATCCGGCGCTGCAATTGCGCCACGACATGATGCGCGCCAAGATCTCGGCGTTCATGGAGCGGCAGGACACCGTCTATCGGCGCTATCCGTTGTCGGATAACAGCCTGCCCGCGCGCTACGCGCACGCAATCTCGACCTACCTGCATGGCGATTTGCGCAACGCGCTCGGCCAGATCGACGGGCTGATCCAGGTGCAGCCCAACAACCCATACTTCTACGAATTGCGTGGTCAGGCGCTGATGGAAGGTGGCAGGCCGGCGGAGGCGATCGCCCCCCTGCGGAAGGCGGTTCAACTGTCGAATAACGCGCCTCTCATCGAGATGCTACTTGGGCAAGCGCTCGTGGGGTCCGATAATAAAGCCTACACCGAGGAGGCGATTTCCATTCTGCGCGCCGCGGTGGCTCGAGAGACCGAGGCGCCGATTGGCTATACCCAACTGGCGATGGCCTATGGCCGAAAGGGAGATCTGGCGGAAGCCGATCTGGCATCGGCGCAGGCGGCGTTTCTTCGCGGCGACAACAAGACCGCGCGCGATCTCGCCTCGCGCGCCAAAACCCGTTTCGCCGTCGGAACGCCCGGATGGGTCAAGGCTGACGACATTATCGCGGCAAAGCCGCTGCCCGGCCAGAAGAACAACGCAAAATTCGCCGACCCGAACGATTCGGAACCAAGGACGTTTTTGAGAACCGGTCCTGCCAGGAACTTGCCCTGAGAAACTCGCTCACAAAGGATTTGCCGATGCCTCCGCTCCGCCTGCTCGTTCCCGCACTTTTTGCGCTGGCGTTCTGCGCCACGCCGCCGGCTGCCTCGGCACAGAGCTTCTCCGACGGCCAGCGCGGGGAGATCGAGACCATCGTCCGGAATTATCTGATCGCGCACCCCGAAGTGCTGGAAGAGGCCATGGCCGAACTGAACAA
Source organism: uncultured Alphaproteobacteria bacterium (assembly GCA_963753875.1). Lineage (GTDB taxonomy): Bacteria > Pseudomonadota > Alphaproteobacteria > Rhizobiales > Xanthobacteraceae > Bradyrhizobium. The sequence goes on from CAVWDY010000035.1 coordinate 67,762, forward strand.
GCGCCAGGCCGCTGCCGAAACCGAGAAGCATGAAGCGAGCGTGGCTCAGAACTCGGACGCGATTTTCAATTCGCCGCGCGGCGTCGTGCTCGGCAACAAGGACGGCGACGTCACCTTCGTCGAGTTCTTCGACTACAATTGCGGCTACTGCAAACGCGCGATGTCCGACATGCTGGATCTCTTGAAATCGGATCCCAAGCTGAAAGTGGTGCTCAAGGAATTCCCGGTGCTGAGCCAGGGTTCCGTCGAAGCCGCGCAGGTCGCGGTCGCCGTGCGGATGCAGGATGCGAGCGGCAAGAAATATCTCGATTTTCACCAGAAGCTGCTTGGCGGACGTGGCCCCGCGGACAAGGCGCGCGCGATCGCCGCGGCCAAGGACGCCGGCCTTGATGTCGGCAGGATCGAAAAAGATCTCGCAAGCCCCGAAGTGCGCGCCACGATCGAGGAAAACTTCAAGCTCGCCGAGGCGATGGGCATGAATGGCACACCGAGCTACGTGATCGGAAAGCAGGTGGTGATCGGCGCGGTCGGCCTTGAGGGTCTCAAGGAGAAAATCGGCGTCGCCCGTTGCGGCAAGGCGACGTGTTAAAGCGTTTTCGAGCCAAGCATTTCTATCCGGACTGGCGCGGATATGAGTTCATCCTCGTCCGCGACGAGATCGTGGTGGTGGATCCGCGGACGTCTGAGATCGTGGCCGTCCTTGACGCCTGATCTCGGTCACATCCACGGGAATCCGGGGCAGGCCTTCTTCGGCCCGCCCTTTTCGTTCGCGCATCTTCGCGTTCGACCCCGCCGTGACCGGCCGGCAGGTTCATCCTTTAAGATTGGTTAACGAGTGGTTTCCGTAGGTTCCACACAGGTTTTTACCAAGCGCATGAAGCGTTTGGGGGCGGTCCTGCGCGGCCTAGGCTTCCCCTTGGCCCGGTTGTTACCTATAACCGCGCCACCTACCGCCACATTGCCGGGATTTGGATGGCCAAGACCGCTGCCGATACAATTTACGTGCTCAACGGCCCCAACCTCAATCTATTGGGGATCCGCGAGCCCGAGACCTACGGCCATGCCACGCTCGCCGACGTCGAGAAATTGTGCGCGGAAACGTCGGCGCAATTCGGCATGAAGGCCGACTGCCGGCAGTCGAACCGGGAGGGTGAACTGATCGATTTCATCCACGAGGCCCATGCGAAGAAGGCAGCCGGGATCATCATCAATGCCGGGGGCTATTCGCACACTTCGATCGCGCTGCATGATGCGCTGGTCGCGGTGAAAATTCCAACCGTCGAAGTGCACATCAGCAATATTCACGCCCGCGAGGGTTTCCGTCATCATTCCTTTACCGCCAAGGCTGCCTTCGCAACGCTTTGCGGTTTCGGCATCGACGGCTACCGGCTCGCGATATCGGGCCTTGCGGCCAGGATCGGCGCCAAGGCAAAAGCCTGACGCATCCGCCCGTCATCACCCAAGAAAGTTCCGGATCAAGATCATGGCGCGCCAGCCTGACGACAAAGCAGCCGCAAAGTTCACCAGCAGCGACAGCGCGCTCATTCGCGAACTCGCGTTGCTGTTGGATGAGACCAGCCTCACCGAGATCGAGATCGAGCGCGCAGGGCTTCGCGTGCGCGTCGCGCGCAACGTCAGCATCGCGGCATCGTTCCCGGCGAACGTTCAAGCCCCCGCGGCGGCGCAGCCCTCTGCTGCGCCGGTCGCGTCGCCCGACATTGCCAAGCATCCGGGCGCAGTGCCCTCACCGATGGTCGGCACGGCCTATTGGGCTTCCGAGCCCGGCGCCAAGCCCTTCATCGAAGTCGGCGCCAAGGTGTCGGTCGGACAAACGCTGCTGATCATCGAAGCGATGAAGACGATGAACCAGATTCCATCCCCGCGCGCGGGCACCGTGACGCAGATTCTCGTCGAGGACGGCCAGCCGGTCGAATTCGGCGAACCGCTGGTGATCATTGAATAGAATTCGTCAAAGTCAGGCGCCGCGATGTTCGACAAGATCCTGATAGCCAATCGCGGCGAAATCGCATTGCGCATCCTGCGCGCATGCAAGGAACTTGGGATCGCCTCGGTGGCGGTGCATTCCACCGCCGACGCCGACGCGATGCATGTGCGGCTTGCCGACGAGAGCGTTTGCATCGGCCCGCCGCCGTCAAAGGACAGCTACCTCAATGTGCCCGCGCTGCTCGCGGCTTGCGAGATCACCGGCGCGGATGCAGTGCATCCCGGCTACGGCTTTCTGTCGGAGAATGCCCGTTTTGCGGAGATCCTCGCCGATCATAATCTGCATTTCATCGGGCCCAAGGCCGAACACATCCGTCTGATGGGTGACAAGATCGAGGCCAAGAAGACGGCGAGGAAGCTCGGCATTCCCGTGGTGCCCGGCTCGGATGACGCCGTGGGCGCCAGCGACGACGCGATGGCGATTGCCAAGGCGATCGGATTTCCGGTTCTGGTGAAGGCGGCGTCGGGCGGCGGCGGACGTGGCATGAAAATCGCGCAGACCGCCGACGACCTGATGCTGGCGCTATCGACCGCGGCCAACGAAGCCAAATCCGCGTTCGGCGACGCCTCGGTCTATCTCGAAAAGTATCTGCAGAAGCCACGCCACATCGAAATCCAGGTCCTTGGCGACGGCCGCGGCGGCGCGATCCATCTCGGCGAGCGCGATTGCTCGCTGCAGCGGCGCCATCAAAAAGTCTGGGAGGAAGGTCCCTCGCCCGCACTCGATGGCGCGGCGCGCGCCAGGATTGGCGCAACGGTCGCGAAGGCCATGCAGCAGATCAAGTATCTCGGCGTCGGCACGGTCGAATTCCTTTATGAGGAAGGCGAGTTCTATTTCATCGAGATGAATACCCGGATCCAGGTCGAACATCCCGTCACCGAGATGATTACCGGCATCGACCTCGTGCTGGAGCAGATCCGCATCGCCGCCGGCGGCGATCTGCCGCTGACGCAAGATGAAGTCATCATCAATGGCCATTCCATCGAGTGCCGCGTCAATGCCGAGAACCCCGTGACCTTCCGGCCCTCGCCCGGCAAGATCCTGCAATACCATCCCCCGGGTGGCCTCGGCGTGCGGATCGATTCGGCCGTCTACCAGGGCTACGTGATCCCGCCTTATTATGACTCGCTGGTCGGCAAGCTGATCGTCCACGGCAAGACCCGCGGCGAGTGCCTGATGCGCCTGCGCCGCGCGCTGGACGAAATGGTGGTGGAAGGCATTGAAACGACCTTGCCGCTGTTCCGCGCCCTGGTCCGGGAACCCGACATTATCGACGGCGACTACCATATCCACTGGCTGGAACAATATCTGGCCGGCCAACCCACCAATTGAGCGGCCGTTCGACCCCCTAAAACAACAAGCCCGCAGCGAAGCCCGGTTGCGCGGCCGCAAACTAGCGGCGGCGGCCTTCATCCTGCTATCCTCCCGCCCATGACGTCGCGCGACTCCGCTGCCTCCGAAATCACGCCCGAAGTGCTGCTGCGCGCCTATGCTTGCGGCATCTTCCCGATGGCCGAAAGCGCCGACGATCCGACGCTGTTCTGGGTCGAGCCGGAAATGCGCGGCGTGATCGCGCTCGACGGCTTTCGTATCGCTTCGCGTCTGGCGCGCACGGTGCGCTCCGACGCCTTTACGGTCACTGTCGATACAGCGTTCAAGGCGGTCATCGCCGGCTGCGCGGCGCCACAGCCTGGCCGCAACGACACCTGGATCAACAAGCGGATCCGCGATCTCTATGTGGGGCTGCACGGGATTGGGCACGCCCACAGCGTCGAGGTCTGGCAAAATGACGACCTTGTCGGCGGGCTTTATGGCGTCAGCCTGGGTAAGGCCTTCTTCGGCGAGAGCATGTTTCACCGCGCCCGCGACGCCTCGAAAGTGGCGCTGGTGCATCTGGTGGCCCGCCTGATTGCCGGCGGATTCGAGCTGCTTGACACGCAATATGTGACCGAGCACCTGCGCAGCTTTGGCGCGGTCGAGATCCCGCGGCGGCGTTACACCGCCCTGCTCGACAAGGCGATCAAGGGCGAGGCGGATTTCGGGAAGTTGCCGGTCGATCGGCCCATGAGCGGCGCACATGCGCTGCAGATCATCGCGGGGCGAAGTTAGAGCGTTTTCGAGCGAAGCATGCCCTCGGACTCGATCCGGGGGGGCGCGTGAAGGAAACGCGTCAAAAAAAGACCAGGGCGTCGGTTCTGATTCAATCAGAACCGATCATGCTCTGGACGACGCCCTGCTCTACTGCCTGAAAATCCCGAACAGGCCGCCGGATTGCGGCGGCGGCTGGGGCTGAGGCGGCTGTTGCTGGAACTGCGGCTGGGGCGGCGGCGGCGGACGCTGGGCCTGCTTCGGCGGTGGCGGGCGCTTCTGCGCCGGCGGCGGCGCAGGTTTTGGCAGATCGGGCTGCACGCTGACGACGGTGGTGTCAGGGGCTTTGCAGTCGGTGAGCCAGATGTCGTAGATCGGATGCTCGACGCCGTGCAGGCCGGGGCTTGCCGCGAACATCCAACCCGAAAAAATCCGCTTCACCTCGCCCTGCAACGTGATCTCGTCGACCTCGACAAACGCATCGGTATTGGCGGCTTCCGTGGCTGGGCGCGTATAGCAGGCGTCGGTCTTCACCCGCAGCGCGCCGAACTGGACGGTCTCGCCGATATCTTCGTCGAAATTGATGATGCGGCCGGTGATCTTGTCGAGTCCCGAAAAGCTCGCCTTCTTGTTGACGATCTTCTGCGCCGGGGGCTCGGAGACCACCTCGTCGCCGGGCTGCAATGTCGCCGGGGTCTGCGGCACGCCCTTCTGCTGACGCTGTCCGCCCGGCAATGGATTGGCGCCAGGCGGGGCGACCGCGACGCCCGGCGGCGTATTCTGTGGAATCACGGTGGTGCCGGGTGGCGGGGCGAGAGGTTGCGACTGCACGCTTCCCGGCGGAGGTACGCCCTGACCCGGCAATGGACGATTGGGCGTTGGCAGCAGACGGCCCTGCGGCAGTTCCGGCACTTCCTCTTCGTCGTCGGGCATTTGTTGTTGTTGATTGCCGCGGGGAACGTTGCCGGGTGGCCGTGGCTGGTCGGAAAAAATGTTGCCAATCTGCGCGCGCGCGGGCGGCGCAAGCGAGATCGCTGTGGCGGCGACAAGGGCCGCAAAACCGGTCAGGACAATGGTTCGAAACATCTCGCGGCTTTAACAGGCGAATCGGGCTTGCGACATTGTACAGGCTACCGCCGCTCGCAGGCCCCCCGGTTAACACGCTGAATACGGCGGGGAAAGGGCGGTTTACGGGCTCCTCCGGCCGGTTCTGTCCCAATTCCGAAGTCCGCCTGCGGTCGTGGTTCAAATCTACCCCTACTGGTCAGTCCACGCGGCAGATGAAATAGTCGGGCCAACGGGGGCTCGCGCGGTGCGCACAGAGCCCCCCAGAAATCCGGAACAACCGGACAAGCCAAGGGAACGCCACGCATGCCCGATCGCATTCGACTGGACGGCAGGGTTGCCGTTGTCACCGGCTCCGCCGGCGTCATCGGCTCCGCGGCGATGCGGCTCTTGGCGGAGCGCGGGGCACGCATTGTCGCCGTCGACCGCAGCCAGCAGGACTTGCAGGCCGCCATCAGGGATTTGCCCGCTTCCGCGCAGGCATTGGCGGTGACCGCCGACGTTACCCGCGAGGACGAGGTCGCAGGCTATGTCCGCGCCGCCGTCGACAAATTCGGCACCATCGACGTATTCTATAACAATGCCGGCGTCGAGGGCGACGTCACGCCGATTACGCGCTATTCGCTCGAGGCATTCCGAAGGGTGATCGACATCAACGTGGTCGGGGTGTTCCTGGGGATGAAACACGTCTTGCCGGTGATGCTCAAACAGAACAAGGGCAGCATCATCAACACGGCCTCGATTGCCGGCCTGATCGGCGCCACTGAGATCGCCGCCTACACCGCCAGCAAGCATGCGGTGATTGGTCTCACCAAGAGTGCCGCACTGGAATGCACCGCGACCGGCGTGCGCGTGAATTGCGTTTGCCCCGGATTGATCGACAGCCGCATGCTGAGCGCGATCATCGAAGGCCGCAATCCAGCGCAAGTGCCTGTTGCCAATGACAAGATCGTGGAGCGCATTCCGGCCCGCCGGCTTGGACAGGCGTCGGAGGTCGCATCCATCGTTGCGTTTCTCGCTTCCGACGAGGCCAGCTATGTCTCAGGTTCCGCCTACACCGTCGATGGAGGACGCACTGCGGGCTGATGTCATTCCCCGCGCAAGCGCAAAGCGCTTGTCACGCGCAATATCGAGTTTCACCCAGGAATGACAGGTTCAAGTATCAGAAAGTTTTCTTACGATGCCAGTGACCCTCGATCCCGACGCCGCTTTCGTCTTCAAGGCTTTTCAGGAAGCCGGCCGGCCTGCTTACGAAACGCTTTCGCCCAGTGAAGCGCGCGACTATTATTTGAAGGCGCGCCTTATCACCAATCCCGAACCACCCGAACTCAAGTCGGTAACCCCGCTCGCGATCCCCTCCCCGCACGGATCGATCCCGGCGCGGATCTACACGCCGAAGATGCTGCGGCAGGCAGAGGGTCTTGCGCCCTGCCTGGTGTTTTTCCACGGCGGCGGCTGGGTGATCGGCGATCTCGATACCCACGATGTGGTATGCCGCAAACTCGCCGACGAAGGTCAGCTCATCGTCATCTCCGTCGATTATCGCCGCGCGCCCGAGCATAAATTCCCGGCCGCCGCCGACGACGCCATCGCCGCGACGGCATGGATCGCCGGCCATGCGAAGGAGCTCGGCATCGACGCCGCGCGGCTTCTGGTCGGCGGCGACAGCGCCGGCGGCAATCTCGCCGCCGTCGTCGCGATATCAGCGCGCGATGGCAACGGCCCGGCGATCGCAGGCCAGGTGCTGATCTATCCGGCGACCGATTTTGCGATGACGCATCCCTCGCACAGCGAACCCGAGACCAGCATCCTGCTCACCCATTCCGTCATCCGCTGGTTTGCCGATCATTATCTCAATGGCGCCGCCGACGTTCACGACTGGCGCGCCTCGCCCGCGCGTGCGACGACGCTGATCGGCCTGCCGCCGGCCTATGTACTGACCGCGGGCGCCGACCCCCTGCGCGACGAGGGCGACGAATATGCTGGGCGACTGAAGGAAGCCGGCGTGCCCGTGACGCACCGGTATTTCTCCGGCCAATTCCACGGCTTCTTCACGATGGGAAAGCTCCTGCAGCAGGCCAATGTCGCAGCCGGCGAAATCGGCGCCTGGCTGAGGGCGATGAACTAGGCCGCGGGCTTAAGCGACGCGCCGGCGAGCATCCCCATAACTTGCTTAGAAACCGCGGGCATATATTATCTTTCCCGGTTGCGAGCGCGTAGGCGACCTTCTCGAGACGGGGCTAAAAGGTGTCGACTGCTGATCGAGTTGCCGCGCCACCCCTTGCGAGCGCAACGGATGCGATCCACGCGAGGCCCGCACCGGCGATCGTCTTGTCACCGGCGGTTTCGCTTCCCGCAGGCGAACGGGAATTGCGGATCGATCTGTTCCGCGGTCTGGCGCTATGGCTGATCTTCATCGATCACATGTCGCCCGATCTTTTGACCTGGTTCACGATCCGCAGTTACGGATTCAGCGACGCGGCCGAGATCTTCATCTTCATCTCCGGCTATACCGCGGCGTTCGTTTACGGCCGCATCATGCGCGAGGCCGGCTTCGTGATCGCAAGCGCGCGGATCCTGCGGCGGGCCTGGCAGATTTACGTCGCCAATGTGTTCCTGTTCACGATCTTCTTTGCGGAAATCGTCTACGCCGCCAGAAGCTTCAACAACCCCCTGTACTCGGACGAAATGGGCGTCAACGATTTTCTCAAGCACCCCAACGTCGCCATCGTCCAGGCGCTGCTGCTGAGATTTCGCCTCCTGAATATGGACGTGTTGCCGCTCTATGTCCTGCTGATGTTTTTCCTGCCCTGGATCCTGCGGTTGATGCAGTGGCGGGCCGACGTCACGCTGGCCCTGTCGGTCGGGCTCTATGGGCTCGCCTGGAAGTACGATCTGTATCTGACGTCCTATCCGAACGGCTTCTGGGCCTTCAATCCGTTCTTTTGGCAGCTATTGTTCGTATTCGGCGCCTGGTGCGCGCTGGGCGGCGCGCGGCGAATGTCGCGATTGATTTTGTCGCCGGTCACGCAATGGATTGCGATCGGCTATCTGCTGGCGGCGTTCTCTGTCACGATGACGTGGTATTTTCCTCAACTCGGCTTTTTGATGCCGCGCCGGCTCGAGCAATGGATCTATCCCATCAGCAAGACCGATCTCGATGTGCTCAGATTCGCGCATTTTCTGGCGCTGGCGGCGATTGCGGTGCGATTGGTGCCGCCGGGCTGGCCGGGATTGAAATCGCCCTGGCTGCGGCCGTTGATCCTGTGCGGGCAGCATTCGCTGGAGATTTTCTGCCTCGGCGTCTTCCTGGCTTTCGTCGGGTATTTCATTCTCATCGAAAGCTCCGCTGGCCTCGGCCTGCATTTCCTCGCCGCCTTTTTCGGAGTCCTGATCATGACCGCCGTGGCCTGGCTGAATACCTGGTACAAGCGCTCCGACCGCGAGAGCAGGTCCTGGACGAGAGAATTTGGCGGCAACGCCGATATCGTGGGAGGGGGCTGACGGAGCCTGATTTCAGGAGTCCCGCCTGGCCCGATCTGGCCGAAGGATCTTTTTCGCTTACCGCGCCACCGTTGCCATTCGTCGGGTCAGCGCCCGGCGGTCCTTGATGTATGCGATGGTAACGCCGAGCCGTTCGACGGTGCCGATCACTTTACCGTCGAGATCGCTGTCGCAATTCATGTGGGTCGGCGCGATAAAGAACTCGGACTGGTTCCATTCCGGCATGAAGTCCCAGTGCAGTTGCGGCAGCGTGACGGTCTTCTCGAACGGGAGGCGCTCGCCGCACACCGCGACCGAATAGACCTGCGCCGGCCGGCTCGCATCGGCCGGCTCGGTGCGGCGCAGATAGGCTTCGAGCTGATTGAGCGCCTCGGGCATGCTGCTGAACCAATAGTCGAGGTCGTATCGCCGTGACGCTCCCTCAAGACCTCCCACCACAGGGTTGTAGAAAAGATGCTCGTAGGGGTGCAGCCTGACCAGAGTTACCGCGTCGACGAGGAGACATGCCGCCATCAGCGCGATCCCGCCCGAGGCGACCACGCGACCGCGCCGCGCGAGCGCCGCCACCGCCGCGTCAAGACCGATCCCTGCGAGTGTGGCCAGCGCCGGAACGACGAACAGGAAATGGCGTAATCCGGTGAAGGCCGGGCCGTGCCATATCACCTGGCAGGCCAGCGGAAAGAATACCGTCAGCGAGACCAGCGCGATATCGCGTCGCTGCCATGGGGTTGCACCAGCGGCGAAACGCGGCAACAGCGCAAACGCGATCGCAAGCGCTGCGCCGAGCAGCGTCAGCAGGGGAAGGCGGATCAGAATGTAGATCGGCACATACAGCCTCGGCACATGCGCCATCTCGTAGACGTGGCCGGCGAGTAGCGTGCGGATGCCGTACTGAAACTCCGAGAATACGAGCAGGCCCCGGATCGGATTGAGCGGCGCGAGCGCCGCCCAAGGCCAGGCAAGGATCATGATGGCATAGCCGAGCAGCAACGCCGGCAGCAACCGCAACGACGATTCGATTGCAAATCGCCACCGAGCTCCGCCATGACCGAGCCACGGCCGGGGCAGGTAAAGGGCGATTGCCATACCGGCGTAGATCACCAGCAGCAAACCAAGGACCCGCATGCCGAGCGCGGCTCCCGTCAGCAAACCGAATGCCGCGACGTCGCCGGCGCGGGGCGATGGCAGGAGACGCGCGGTGCGGATCAGGAAAAACGTCGCACCCATCATCGCGGCAGCGAAGGGAATGTCCTTTGTATGGCTGAACATGGCGCCGTACCAGGCGCCGCAGACGCTCAGCCCGGCCGCCGCGATCAGAGCCGCGCGCGGTCCCGCGATAAGCCGCGCCGTCGCCGCGGCAGCACCGATTCCGCCGATGCCGATCAGCGCACACAGGATATGGCGCAAATGATACGGGTCGATCGCAATCAGATGGCTGAGGGTAACGACAATGATGTCGAACAGGCCACCGTAGAGATAAAGGTTTTGGAACTTGAATACGCTCTGGTCCGCAAAGCCGCTCGTATAATAGGCGATGATCAATTCGCCGTAACGATGCTGAACGCCTTCATCGTTGGAGATCGCGTAGTCTTTGAAGGTGCACAGCGCTATGACGACGAGTGCGGCAAGAAGGACGACGGTGGCGATATCATGGACGTTGAAGCGCGCGATCCCCGATATCGACGTTCTCCAGCTCAAGGGCCTATCAGCGATGCCGGGGGCGCGCTCCGCGGTTAGACTCACCTCGGTCATGGTATCGGGCATCTCACTCTACAAAAGCTACGTTTTTGCGACGGCTGGCCATATCCATTATAGCAGGTTTCGCAAGGCGGCCCAGCCGCATCGGCCAAACCGGCGGCAGCGCACCATGGCGCCGGTCCGACCGAAATGGACGGTAACCAGATGTTACTTTGTGCCGCGGGATGGTTGCAGCATGTTCGCAATCCCCAACGCGGGCTGGCGCTTCCCCGACAAAGCCCATTGCCGCGCCCTCCGCTCAATTCAGAAAAGCCAGATGCCTGCCAGCTCACAGAGAATTGTCGCCCTTCCGGTGCAGGCGCTGGCATGGCTCGGCGGTCAGGGCACCCGCGCGATTGCCGCGCTGGTGTTCATCGGCATCGCGCTGCCGCCGCTTGGCGAGCTGCTCAAGCCCTATGTCACCGAGGCGATTTTTCTTCTGCTCTGCATCTCGTACCTGCGCGTCGATCTCGGCGCGCTGCGCGATCATTTGCGGCGGCCGGGCCTCGTTCTCGCAGCAACCGCATGGACCACGCTCGCCGTACCCCTGATATCAGGGGCAGGCTGTCTCGTCACCGGCCTCGATACGCGCTCACCGGATCTGCATCTGGCGTTGATGCTGCAGGCCGTGGCATCGCCGATGATGGCCTCGCCGGCGCTGGCGGCCGTGATGGGTCTGGATGCAACGCTGGTGCTCGTTACGCTCGTGACCTCAACGGCGCTGATTCCGATCACGGCTCCGCTGTTCGCCTATGCCTTCTTCGGCGCGGCGCTGACGCTCTCGCCGCTCCGGCTCGGGCTGAAGCTGGTTGCGATCCTTGCGGGATCGCTGTTGGTTGCAGGCGCGATCCGTTGGAGCGTCGGCACATCCGCCATCAAGCGGCATGCCCGGCCCATCGATGGATTGAACGTCCTGTTTCTTTTTGTGTTTGTCGCGGCCGTCATGGGCAACATGGTTGGCGGTTTTCTGGCCGATCCCATCACGACGATCGAATTGACGGGGCTTGCCTTCGCCGTCTTTTTCGCGCTGCTCGGCGCGACCGCGCTGATCTTTCGCAAGGCCGGCCACGATCGCGCGATGGCGCTCGGCCTGATGGTCTCGCAGCGTAACATGGGACTGATGCTGGCGGCGACCGACGGGGTGCTGCCGGGGACGACGTGGCTGTACTTCGCGCTCTCCCAGTTTCCGATCTATTTGTCGCCGCAACTGCTCAGGCCGATCGTGCGCAGGCTGAGCGCTCAGAAAGCGACGCCTGCCGTACCCGAAGCCGGCGGCGCGTGAGAGGCGATCGCGCCGGAGACCAAACCGCACGACGCATAAAACTCGACGCATCGCCCCGGTGCCGGCCTTGCCATTTCACGGCGCGTCGGGCAGCGTCGCGCCGGCAAATGATGATCGGTGCGAATAAAGCGCGAGCGACCTTTCACGTCACCTGTCGAGAAGACCAGTTGGAAACATCAGCCTCCATCGAAATCGCCAGGCACACACTGCTTTCCTGCGGCCTCATTCTGGCGATCGGAACCATCGGCGGCCTGCTGGCGCAGAAAATCAGGATTCCGGACGTCGCGGTATTCCTGCTTGCCGGCATTGCGATCGGCCCGCATGGGCTGGGGCTGATCGATATCAAGGCGGGTTCGGCGCTGAACCAGATCATCCTTCTGTTCGGCGCGAGCTACATTCTGTTCGATGGCGGCGCGGCGCTGCGCTTCGATGTCCTCAAACAGGTCTGGATCACCATCCTGATCATCGCCACGGCGGGCGTGCTGATTACCGCGGGGATCACCGGCCTTGCCGCCCATTATATTCTCGGCATTCCCGCAGGTATTGCGCTGCTGCTGGGCGCGGCGCTCGCCTCGACCGATCCGGCGACGCTAATGCCGATTTTCCGGCAAGTTCATATTCGCGATCGGGTGGCGCAAACCGTGATGAGCGAGTCGGCGTTCAACGATGCCATGTCGGCGATCGTTACCTTCGCCGTGCTCGCCGCCGTGACGGGAAGCGGCGAGTTTTCGCTTGCCTCGTCCTTGTTCGACCTCGTGAAACAATCCGTCATCGGCATCGCCGCCGGCATCGCGCTCGGCTATCTGGCCGCCTTGCTGATCGCGCATGAGCGCTGGGCGTTCCTCGCCGAATATGCGCCGGTGGTCACGCTGGTCGCGGTGATCGGCGCCTATTTCGCGGCCAGCGGTCTGCAGGCCAGCGGGTTCATGGCGGTGTTCGTGTTCGGCATCGTGCTAGGCAACAAGGAAACTTTCGGCTTCCGGATGGAAGACTGGCGAAGCCCAAAAGCTCGGCGAATTCGTATTGACCACCGCGTTCATCATGCGCCTTTTCATTTTCATCCTGCTTGGCGCGCAGGTCGATTTCACGTTGATCGGCCGATATGCTCTTGGCGGCGTGGCTGTCGTCACCGTCCTGATGCTGGTGGCGCGGCCGGTGACGGTGTTCCTGTGCGCGCTGCCGGATCGCCGCGCGCGATGGAGTTTTGCCGAGATGCTTTTCATGTGCTGGACGCGCGAGACCGGCGTCATCCCGGCGGCGCTCGCCGGCCTGCTGCTCGGTACCAAGGCGCCGGGCGCGGAGCTGATCGCCTCGGTTGTTTTCATCGCCATCCTGATGACGATCCTGATTCAGGCGCCGACCACCGAATGGCTGGGACGCAGGCTCGGGCTTTTGGAGGAGAATTAGCGGATCGCTTTCTCCGAGACCTCAGCATCAATAGTCTTGTCCGGCTCGCCGCAGGATATGTCGATCGCATCGCACGCGGCGCCAAACCGGCTGACGTGCCAATCGAACAAGCGGCAAAATTCGAGCTAGTTGTCAATCTGAAAACCGCGAAGGCTTCTGGGAATAACGCTGTCCCCAGACTTTCTCAGCACTGCCGACGAAGCGATCGAATAGCGACGCCATTTGCTGCGGTGCATGAGTCTCTTGCTGACCCAAAGATGGGGTAATCGGCCGGCCCGGCCTGTGGATAGCTGAGGGTGCTGCGCTTCGGGCTGATGGTGAAACGAGGTCCGTGGTAGCGGCCTCAAGCATCAGCAGGAGAACGGTCGGCAACCGGCGGCAGATCGCCTCACACGCGAGACGGCTGAGAATAACTGATCATTAACCATATAAGCCCATGATTTAAGCTGAATTTGGCTGGGCAATCGCGCGAGAGTTGTCGCTGGATCGTCCACGCGATGGTTCTTTTTGTTTTGCTGATCGGCGGCGAGGAAAAATCTTGCGACTGGGCTGACACGTAAGGAACGCAGGTGGCTGAAACACCGGATAAAGAAACGCAAGGAGATAAACAGCCTGAGGCGGCGCAGCAGCGGGCTTCGAGCCGAGTGCCGGCGATAGCGGTGTCCTTATCCGCCTTGGCCATCATTGGCGCGGCCACCGCCAATTCTTTGCCGAATTTCAATCGCTTCTCCTTGCCGATTTTCGATCACTTCTCGTTGCCGAATTTCGATCGCTTCGCTGCACAGTCTCCACATGAGACGGCTTCAGCCCCGATACCAGATCCCGCCGTCAGCGCGACACTGAAGGACATTCAGTTGTCGCAGCAGCAAAATGCAGCTGTGTTGGTGTCGCTCACGCAGAGTTCCGCAACTCAACAGGCGGATTTGAAAAGAATATCCCGTCAACTCGCCTCGCTAGCGGCGCAGGCGGACGCTCTGCAGAGTGCGGTGGCGCCGTTGACGACTTCCAGCATCCCACATTCAAATACTCGCGCCCGGTTCGTCCGGACGTCGCATAAAATAATTCCACTGCCCAAACCTTTCGGCCCTGTTTCGGTCGGAGGCGCCCCGCTGAGTCCTGCACCGGCACCCGGCTCGGGCGCAGGATAGCTTTCCCCCTACCCCGCCCTTGCCGCGCGCCGCAGCGATTGCGGCGGCTGGCCGAAGGCGCGGATAAAGGCGCGGCGCATCCGCTCCGGATCGCGAAAGCCGGTCACTTCCGCCACGCGTTCGATCGCCTCGCCGGAGGATTGCACCTGTTGCCGCGCCACCTCGATCCGCAAGCGCTCCACCGCCTTCGATGGCGTGGTGCCGGTCTCGGCGATGAAGGCACGGGTGAAGTGCCGCGAGCTCATGCCGGCCCGCTCGGCCAGATGTTCCACCGTCAGCGACGCGTCGAGATGCTCGCGCGCCCAGCTCAGCAGCGGCCCAAAGCGTCCCGTCGGCGCCTTCAACTCGAGCAGTGACGAGAACTGCGACTGCCCGCCGCTGCGGCGATGGTAGAGCACGAGCTGGCGCGCGGTCTGCCGCGCGATCTCTTCGCCGAAATCCTCCGCAACCAGCGCCAGCGCCAGATCGATGCCGGCGCTGATCCCCGCCGAACTCCAGATGTCGCCGTCACGAACGAAGATCCGGTCGGGCTCGAGCTTCACCTTGGGGTAAGCGGACAGGAAATGCCGGGTACGCTGCCAATGCGTGGTGGCGCGGCGGCCATCCAATAGTCCGGCTTCGGCCATGATGTAGGCGCCCGAGCAGACGCTCGCGATACGAACCCCGCGTTTTGCCGAAGCCCGCACGAAGGCCAGCGCCTTGGCGGAGCGCGCCGCCACGCGAACCCCCTCGCCGCCCGCGACGATCAAGGTTGAGATCGCGCCGGCGGATCGCAAACCCCGCGCCAGCAATTCCACGCCGGAAGAGCTGCGCACCGGACCGGGCACTTCCGCAAGCACCCTGATCGACGATGCCGCACCGGCAAAGCGGCCGGCGATCTCGAACACCGAAATCGGGCCGGCGGCATCCAGCAACTGGAAGTCAGGAAATACGAGCACGCCGATCATGATTCCGCCCGATGTTTGAAAACGCAGATGTCCTGAAACGAGGGAAATTGGCCATTTCAGACAAAAGACCATCATGCCAGGATGTGGGGGTCAAGCCAAACTTTGAAAGCCTCTCACCATGTCAGCGCCGCTTCAGATTGGACTTCTGGTATTTCCGAGAGTGACCCAGCTCGATCTCACCGGTCCCTTGCAGGTGTTCTCGAGCGTGCCCGGCGCCAGCGTGCATCTGATCTGGAAACGGATCGAGCCGGTCGCAAGCGACAGCGTGCTGACGCTGACGCCCACCACTACCTTCGCAGATTGCCCCCAACTCGACGTGATCTGCGTTCCCGGCGGGGCCGGTGCCGACGACATGATCAATGATGAAGAGATGCTTCAATTCCTCCGCAGTCAGGCCGCGGGCGCGAAATACATCACCTCGGTCTGCACGGGATCGCTGGTGCTGGGCGCCGCCGGCCTGCTGAAGGGATACCGCGCGGCGACGCATTGGACGGCGATGGAATTTCTTGGCCCTTACGGGGCGACGCCGGCCAAGACGCGGGTGTGCGTCGACCGCAACCGCGTCACCGGCGGCGGCGTCACCGCGGGGATCGATTTTGCGCTGACGCTGGTTTCGATCCTGATCGACCGGCCGACCGCGCAATCGATCCAGCTCCGGCTCGAATACAACCCGGCGCCGCCCTTCGATTCAGGCTCGCCCGATACCGCGCCGCCGGAGATCCTCGCGCGCCTGAAGGAAAGAAGTGCGCCCGCGCAAGCGCGCCGCCGTGCCGCCAACCGTCGCGCCGCGGAAAGGCTCGCGTGACGTTGCCATCCGGCGCCGCATACCGTTGAAAGAAAGAGAAAAAGGCCGCATGGTTTCCCAAGCGGCCTTTCCTGTCCTACGGCGGCTTCACATTAACGGGCGATTTCAGGACGTTGATCGCCGGGGGCCTATCTCCCGGCCACATCCTGATCGGAAGCCGCTGCTCATCGGGTCAGTCGCGAACTGGAGCCCGAACCGTCGCGGTGGTTTCCCATCTCCGTAAGATGACCCATTGAGCCATGGCCCCACGCGGGACACAACCACGCCGCGGCGGATGTCCCCGCTGTTCCCGTTGTTCACAGGCGCCTATCTTGTCATTCCGGGTTCAGCCCCGCAGGGCTGAACCCGGAATCTCGCACCACAACCTCTGGATTCCCCGATGTGCAATTGCACATCTGAGGTTCGCACTTCGTGCGCCCCGGAATGACAATGAGTGTAGTTCAGCTACCCGGCGTCCATGGCTGGTAATCGCCGGTGGCCTTGGGCCGGCGGCCGCTCGCAAGCGTCGAACCGGAGGGCCGGTAGGCCGCGGGCGTGCCCGTCATGTTCGGCACATGCGGCTTTTCCCATTCGCGCGGTGCATAGGTCTCTTCGGTCGGCGCCACATCGACGATGTGATGCAGCCAGCCGTGCCATGACGGCGGCACGCGGGTCGCCTCCGCATAGCCGTTGTAGATCACCCAGCGCCGCTCGAAGCCGAGCGTCGGATCGATCTTGCGGCCCTTGGTGCGGTAATAGCGGTTGCCTTGCTCGTCCTCGCCGACCAGTTCGCCGAACCGCCACGTCCACAATTGCGTGCCGAAGGTCTGACCGTTCCACCATGTGAACACTTTGAGCAAAAACAGCTTCATAGGGCCTGACCGGTTCGAGTGAGGTTGCCGGTCCTGATGCCACTGGCGGGCCGAATTGTCCAGTAAAGTCCGGCGCAAAGGGTTCGGCCGGACGCTTGCCTCACCTCCCTGGCGCGCCGGCTTATGATGCGCCGGGCTATTACGGCGACCAATATGACGATGGTGGGCCCGCGGTCGCGCCGGCCCCTGTCGGGGATGATGCGGTCGCCTACTGCCTGCAAACCTATGGCTCCTACGATCCGCAATCCGGAACTTACGTTGGCGACGATGGCTATCGGCACCCCTGCCCGTAGCCGGATGTGATGTGATGCGTTTCCCCAGCGTGAACACGGGCGCTGCGATCCGGCTTGCCCGACTTTCTTCAGATGAGCCTCGAGCTTGGTGCGACACTCTGCCTGCGCAAGCCTTTTACGCCGAACGCGCTGCTCGCCGCCGTCAATCAATGTCTGGCCAAACCGACTCCGATCGCGCAATTTTCCAAATGAAAAACCTTGACCAGATGGTCCGTCGGGCGCTCAGAGGCAAAACAACGATCACGATTGCGTCGCCAGCGCCACGCCGGCCAGCGTGAACACCAGCGCTGCGATCTGGCCGACGCCGAGCGGCTCGTGCAGCGCCAGGGCAGACGCGACCACGCCGATCACCGGAACGGACATGGTGCCGATCGCAGCCACCGAGGCCGGCAACCGCGCCAAGGCTGCGAACCAGCAGACATAGGCGACGCAGAACTGGACCACCGTCGAATAGGCCAGCAGCATCCAGTCAAAATCGGAAAACCCGGCCACGCTGGATTTCTCGAATCCGAGGCCCGCGATCGCTACCGGCAGGCATCCGATCCCGATCTGCCAGGCCGCCGCCGACACCGGCGGCAGGTTGATGGGCAGCTTCTTGGCCAAGACCGCGCCGGCCGCAAAACCGATCGCGCCGCCAAGCGCCATGATGATTCCCGGCAGTTTTGACACGCTCGCCGCAAAGCCATTGCCGCCCAGGATGGCGCTGAGGCCAAGGAACGCCATCACGAGCGAGATGACGCGCAACAGATTCGGCCGCTCGCCGAGAATGGGCCATGCCAGGATGGAGGCCCAGACCGGCATGGTATAGGCGATCAGCGCCGCTTCGCTCGCCGGCAGCCAGAGCAGCGCGAACCCCATCAGCACCATCCAGCAGCCGACGTTGAGGAAGGCGGCGAGCACCAGCCTCGGCCAGAGCTCGCGGGGGACGCGCAGGTTTTGGCCGCGGAGCAAGGCGATCGCTGCCAGCAGGCTCGCGCCGACCACGCCGGTCGTGCCGCGCAGCGTCAGCGGCGGCAGCTGGCTGAGGAGATGTTTGGTCACGGGCCAGTTGAAGCCCCAGCCGATCGAGGTGATGGCGAGGAAGGCAAGGCCCGCGGGCGCGATGCGCGCTTTCGCGCCCGGCTGGTTTTGCAGTGTCATGAGAGCGTTGGACCGGTGGGAATCGCCGGCACCTTGCCGCTTATCCTGATGTCAAACCATGGGCTGGACGGCATGCCTGACCGGACAAGTCCGGAGCGTCCCCGTAGCTTCACGTGAGTTTGTACGAGGCAAGCCCTCACCCACAATAAATAGTTGGCCTGTGAACAACGGGACGAAGCCTCGAGCCGCGCGCCAGAGTCGATTTTTTCGCTTGGGAATCCCTGAGGACTCACTGATACTTGGCGGCAGCAGGGACGCCGACGGCCCCCTGTTTTCCCCCGCTTTCCACCATATTTAGTATTTGATTCAGGAACTCGTACTAATCCTTGACGGGCGCGATGGAGTCGTCCTAGCTTTGATCCTGTTCGGCGCGAGTGTGTTTGGGTCCCGCTGATCGCTCCCTGAAGGGTTCCAGAATGACCACTCCGCCAGCCGGTCGAGGCAGCGGGTGCGGGCTTTTTTGTCCCGAATTCCGGACGCTATCGGAGCACGAAAAACGAGCCAAAATGGCTCAGGGAGAGAGTTGGGGGCGTTGAGTACATGCGCCTGAGCCGGAACCGGGGAGTTCCGTCCAGGCCATGCGGCGGCAAGCTGGGTGCCTGCACCAAGATTGCCGCCGGAGAGAAAAGGGCCGGGTCAACCGGTAGAGCTTGCGGACGCCTGGGCCAAAGTTGTCTCCAACTTTGGTCCGGGAGGTTCGCTTAGAATAACACCCGGCGCCGCGGCGGCGGCCGGTTAAAGAGAACGGGGCACGACCATGCGAATCGAACGGCGACACACCACTGACGGCCAGTCACCCTACGCACAGATTGATTTCAGATTGACGACATCTGAAATCCGCAATCCGGACGGCTCGGTGGTGTTCCGCCTCGAAAACGTCGAGGTGCCGGTATTCTGGTCGCAGGTCGCCTCCGACGTTCTCGCGCAAAAGTATTTCCGCAAAGCCGGCGTCGCCGCGCGCCTGAAGAAGGTCGAGGAAGAGACCGTGCCGTCCTGGCTGTGGCGTTCGGTGCCCGACACCGAGGCGCTCGCCAATCTCCCCGAATCCGAGCGCTATGTCAGCGAACTCTCCGCCAAGCAGGTGTTCGATCGCCTCAGTGGCTGCTGGACCTATTGGGGCTGGAAGGGCGGCTATTTCACCAGCGAAGAAGACGCCCGCGCCTTCTACGACGAGCTGCGCTACATGCTCGCCAGGCAGATGGTCGCGCCCAATTCGCCGCAATGGTTCAACACCGGCCTGCATTGGGCTTACGGCGTCGACGGTCCGGGCCAGGGCCACTATTACGTCGATCCCTTCACCGGCAAACTGACCAAATCCAAATCGGCCTACGAGCATCCGCAGCCGCACGCCTGCTTCATCCAGGGCGTCAATGACGACCTCGTCAACGAGGGCGGCATCATGGACCTCTGGGTGCGCGAGGCGCGCCTGTTCAAATACGGCTCCGGCACCGGCTCCAACTTCTCCCGCCTGCGCGGCGAAGGCGAGAAGCTGTCCGGCGGCGGCCGTTCGTCCGGCCTGATGAGCTTCCTCAAGATCGGCGACCGCGCGGCGGGCGCCATCAAGTCCGGCGGCACCACGCGCCGCGCGGCAAAGATGGTGGTGGTCGACGCCGACCATCCGGACATCGAGACCTATATCGACTGGAAGGTGAAGGAAGAGCAGAAGGTCGCCGCGCTCGTCACCGGCTCCAAGCTCAACCAGCGGCACCTCAAGGCAGTGTTGAAGGCCTGCGTCAACTGCGAAGGAAGCGGCGACGATTGCTTCGATCCGGAAAAGAACCCGGCCCTTCGCCGCGAAATAAAACTCGCCCGCCGCGCGATGGTCGCCGACGGCATGATCAAGCGCGTCATCCAGTTCGCAAAACAAGGCTACAAGGACATCGATTTCCCGGTCTACGACACCGACTGGGATTCGGAAGCCTATCTCACGGTCTCCGGCCAGAACTCCAACAACTCGGTGTCGCTGAAGGACGATTTTTTACGCGCGGTAGAGACGGACGGCGACTGGAACCTGATCGGCCGCACCAACAAGAAGGTGACAAAAACTCTTAAAGCCCGCGACCTCTGGGAAAAAATCGGCCACGCCGCCTGGGCCTCCGCCGATCCCGGCCTGCACTTCAACACCACCATGAACGACTGGCACACCTGCAAGGCGTCCGGCGAGATCCGCGCGTCCAATCCGTGCTCGGAATACATGTTCCTGGACGACACCGCCTGCAACCTGGCGTCGGCCAACCTCATCACCTTCTACACCCCCACGGGATCTGAGAGGGGGCGCTTCGACGTCGCCTCTTACGAGCATCTCTGCCGGCTGTGGACCGTCGTGCTCGAAATCTCCGTGATGATGGCGCAGTTCCCCTCCAAGGCGATCGCGGAGCTCTCTTACGAATTCCGCACGCTGGGCCTCGGCTTTGCCAACATCGGCGGCCTCCTGATGACCATGGGTCTTTCCTACGACAGTAAGGAAGGCCGCGCGCTGTGCGGTGCGCTGTCCGCGATCATGACCGGCACCGCGTATGCCACCTCGGCCGAGATGGCGAAGGAGCTCGGCCCCTTCCCCGGCTACAAGAAGAACGCCGGCCACATGCTGCGGGTGATCCGCAACCACCGCCGCGCCGCGCACGGCGAGTCCCGTGGCTACGAGGCGCTCGCCGTCAATCCGGTACCGCTCGATTACGCCAGCGTGCCGCAGACCAACATCGTCGAGCACGCCAAGGCCGCCTGGGACAAGGCGCTCGAACTCGGCGAGGCCAACGGCTTCCGCAACGCGCAAGTCACCGTGGTGGCGCCGACCGGCACCATCGGGCTGGTGATGGATTGCGACACCACCGGCATCGAGCCTGACTTCGCGCTGGTGAAATTCAAGAAGCTCGCCGGCGGCGGCTATTTCAAGATCATCAACCGCGCGGTCCCCGAGGCGCTGCGCGCGCTCGGCTACCGTGAATCGGATATCGCGGAGATCGAGGCCTATGCCGTCGGCCACGGCTCGCTCTCCAACGCGCCCGCCATCAACGTTTCCACCTTGAAGGCCAAGGGTTTTACGGACGAAGCTCTGGTAAAGGTTGAGGCAGCATTGCCGACCGCCTTCGACATCAAATTCGCCTTCAACAAATGGACCTTTGGCGAGGACTTCCTGCGCGACACCTTGAAACTCGAGCCGGAAGCCATTGCGGCGCCGAATTTCGATCTCCTCACCGCGGTCGGCTTCACCAAACGCGAGATCGAGGCGGCGAACGTTCACATCTGCGGCGCGATGACGGTGGAAGGCGCGCCGCATCTGAAGGCCGAGCACTACAGCGTGTTCGATTGCGCCAACCCCTGCGGCAAGATCGGCAAGCGCTATCTGTCGGTTGAGAGCCACATCCGCATGATGGCGGCGTCGCAGCCGTTCATCTCGGGCGCGATCTCAAAAACCATCAACATGCCGAACGACGCCACGGTGGAGGATTGCAAATCCGCCTATCTCTTGTCCTGGAAGCTCGCGCTGAAGGCCAACGCGCTCTACCGCGACGGCTCGAAACTGTCGCAGCCCCTGAACTCGCAGCTCATCAGCGACGAGGACGAGGAGGAGGATGGCATCGAGAGTTTCATGGAGAAGCCGATGGCCGCGCGCACCGCGCAACTGACCGAAAAGGTGGTGGAGCGGCTGGTCGAGCGCATCGTCGTGATGCGTGAGCGCGAGAAGATGCCGGATCGCCGCAAGGGCTACACCCAAAAGGCCGTGGTCGGCGGGCACAAGGTCTACTTGCGCACCGGCGAATATGACGACGGGCGGTTAGGTGAGATCTTCATCGACATGCACAAGGAAGGCGCGGCGCTGCGCTCCATCATCAACAATTTCGCCATCGCGATCTCACTCGGCCTGCAATATGGCGTGCCGCTGGAAGAATATGTCGACGCCTTCACCTTCACCCGCTTCGAGCCGAATGGCCCGGTGCAGGGCAACGACAGCATCAAATACGCGACCTCGATCATCGACTATGTGTTCCGCGAACTCGCGGTCAGCTACATGGGCCGGTTCGATCTTGCCCACGTCGACCCGACCGAAACCAACTTCGATGCCATGGGCAAGGGCGTCGATGAAGGCAAACAGCCGGAGCAGCCGAACAACAAGTACCTGTCGAAGGGCCTGACCCGCTCGCGCACCGACAATCTCGTGGTCATGCGCGGCAGCGAAGCGCCATCGGACGCGCGGGCGACCGGCAACGTCACGTCGATGGCCGCGCACGGCGCCACCGCGCGCGCCTCCGACGCGGTCGAAGGCGCGGTCGCGCTGAAGCAGGAAGCCCAGCACGACCTGTCGCCGACGGAGAAACTGGAAGCGTTGCAATGGAGCAAGGCGGGAGCGGCCGCCCAGGCCGCGCCCTCGAAGGCCGAACGCCGGGCGGAAGCCAAGGCCAAGGGCTACGAAGGCGAGATGTGCGGCGAATGCGGCAACTTTACCCTAGTACGCAACGGCACGTGTATGAAGTGCGATACGTGTGGATCAACGACGGGGTGTTCGTGAGGCGACCGCGAGGTAACCAAGAATGTCAGACGATGATCGCCGCGTAACTCGACGCTCTAATCGAGAATGCCGCGAGATTGCTTATGCGACGAAGGAGTACTTTGGCGTCCAAAGACGTTGGCCCGTAAACATAACGAGCATACTTAGATCCGGCAAAATACGTACTCTGCGCGGCGAAAAGAAGCTCGCTTATGACGTCGTCGACGACAATCTATTGGGCGACAAGGATGGCAAGACGGAATTTTCAGACGGCACGGTTAGAATAACGGTCAAGCGCTCGGTCGACTCTCAGGCTGGTTGGGGGCATGATCGAGCGCGGATGACGCTCTCCCATGAGCTCGGTCATGGCGTGATGCATGCTAGTGAGGGCGCAGTCGATCACCGCGCGACTGGCGCAAACGGCGCAACCACGATTTCGAAGATTAATGCGTCCGAATCAGCGGAGCATCAGGCAAAGGTTTTCGCATCAGCATTTTTGATCGACGATGTGGAAGCGTCGAGGCTAAGATCTGCAGAAGAAATTTCCACAGAATTCCTAGTGAGCCGTGAGGCCGCGGAAATTTGTTTTGAGCGTCTTCAGGAAGAGGCCGAGCGAGCTGCGGCCGCTCTCCGTGTACTAAAGAGCAACGAGGATTTTAAACGATTAATGCGACGACTAGAAAAACCGCAGAAGCACCTCGAGGTGCCCTGTGTTTCCTGTAAACGCACAACACTCATACCGATTGGTCATAAAGTTTTTTGCACGACTTGCCACTACAAAGGGGATCACCCTCAAAGTGGTGATCCCGCTGGATGATCAACGGACGGCTCGAGAAGCTGTGTCATGCGCGAACCGTCTAAATTCGAAGTGAAATTTTTGGGCTTAAGCATTTCTGCCGAAGGTGAGTTGGGTATCGGCGCCGCGTTGATCGCGCTTTTCGGGGTTATGGTCTTTTATCGTTTCTGAGGCATCCCGATGGGTATTGGACGCCGCTGGCCGTCATACGGCTCTAATTTTACGGCTGGGGCGACAGATGCGATCGGAGTCTTGGTCGAAACGTATAACGACCTTGAGATGGCTCTTCAGTTCATTTTGCTGACTCTCATGCGTGGTGACGTGCTAATGAACATGGTTGTGACCGAACAGATGAGTTCTTTGGCGATCGTTGAATCTATCAAAGCTTACGTGGCGAAATCGCCGAAGCAGCCACTGATCCAGCCAGCAATTGATTTTGCCATATCGTCTTTTGAAGCGTGCCGGACAAATCGAAACAGTATCGTACATTTCAGAATGGCTTGGCGACATCCAGCCGGTCGTAAGACGTACGTGATGCGGGTCAAGACGCGTAGCGGCAGGTTCTCTCTCACTAGGACACTTAAGGTAACCGATATCAGACTTGCTGCTGATGACTGCCACGCACTTCGCGTTTACCTAGATGATCTGAGCATCGCTCTCGACGCGAGCTTTAATGGGAAAGCTTACATTGAGCCGAAGCGGCCAAATAAAAGTGAAATTCTTGTCTGGGCAAAGGCACCCTACCTTTAGGAGGCTTCCGAAGAAGCTTAATCAATGCTTCTTGTCGGCGGTCCGTAGGGTGGATTAGCTCGCAGGGCGGAATAGCGCAGCGTATTCCGCCAATTCATGTGCGCCGATCGGCGCAATGCGCTGCGCTGTTGCGCCCTACGGTCCTACTGACCTAATTCGCCTAGGCGCCTCTAGTTGATATCGCGACCCCTGATTGCGCTGTGACAGCCCTTCAGATTGCTTCAACCTTGAAGTCCGGAAGCCTTTGGAGATGCGGCCTGAATTTATAATGCCGGTCCCTCGCATTCTCGGCCGCGGCGAGGTCTGAAAACCAAATATTCCCGCCACCGCCGACCGCCTCGTCCCCCTCCAACCATTCAAAATCGCTACCGGTATAGATAAGGACAAAATATCGGTCCATGCTGATTTGGTAATGGATACCTCGGCGACCATCGACGTTGAAACGGTGCTCTCGCATATACCTGCTAATTTCAGGAATTTTTGGCGGGCGGGCACCGCGTGGCAAAAGTTGCACCCAACCGGTGTGCTTTCGTTCGTTCAGCAGATTCGGAAATTTTGCTATCCAATCCGTCTCACGTTCAAACCGGTCTTCGTTATTGCACCATTCAAGCCGAACACATCTTACCGGAAAGCCGTGCTTCCACTCGTCATTTAGCCAGTGATGTATTGGCCTTGAGCGTAGCCATGCGTCGCGTCGGTGCTGCTTGAATCTCGTCGCGCGAGGGTACGTTGTCTCTCCGACGTATCGGACAGCTCCATCCCGCCCGGAAAACAGGCCATAAATCTCTGCCATGGCACGTGTTAGATTAAGCCGGTTTCCGACTTTTGTCAGCAAGCGTAGCCCGGATGAAGCGCAGCGCAATCCGGGGACCTTGTTCGTCGCAACCCAAGCACTTTTTTCTGGAAGTATTGGCCAATTGCCGCTTCGCCGGAGGCGAAGGCCCGCCACGCCGTGCGGTAACGCGTAGCCCCCCGGATTGCGCTACGCTCCATCCGGGCTACTGACCGCTCTTTTATGGTTCACGCGCAAATGCTATATCTCCACCATGACCACAGCCGAAGACATCGAAAAAGCCGTCGAACAGCTTGCGCCGCGCGAGCTGGCGCGGTTTCGCGCTTGGTTTGAAACCTTCGACGCGGCGCAGTTCGACGCCGCCATCGAGCGCGACTCCCGTGCCGGCAAGCTTGATGCGCATGCGGAAGAGGCCCTTGCCGCACACCGCACCGGGCGCTCACGCGAATTGTGAAACATTTCGCCTCTCCGAAGTTTTGGGCCGCCTACGAGGCGTTGCCGCCTCCCGTGCGACAATTGGCCGATGCCAATTACGCGCTTCTCAAACGAGACCCCCGCCATCCGTCTTTGCAATTCAAGAAAGTCGGACGCTATTGGTCCGTCCGGGTCGGCCTGCGCTTTTCGTGCGCTCTCCGTTGACGTTGACGGCGGCTATCTCTGGTTCTGCATCGGCTCGCACGCCGACTACGACAAAACGATTGGCTGAGCCCGTAGGGCGGAATAGCGGAGCGTATTCCGCCAATTCACGCGCACCAGTCGGCGCAATACGCTTCGCTATTGCGCCCTACGCACTGACGACTTAGAACACAAGCCGCTCGGAGGCCGTCATGCCTGTCGTGTTCCGTCACAGCAAGCGTAGCCCGGATGAGCCAACGGGTCGCGCGAATGCGCGCCCGATGACAGGCTCCGCGATATCCGGGGTCTTCGTATTGGCTATGGCTCCCGCATGTCGCTGCGCTCATGCGGGCTACCTGCTTAATCAGCCGCAATTCCAGATCGGCCCGATCGGCGTCCGCGTCCAGCAAGGGCCGAAGCTGCCGCCATTGTAGCGACCGCCGTAAAAGCCAGGCCGGCCGAAATAGTGCCACTCGTCATCGTACCCGTAATAACGTGGGACTGGATCGATATACCAAGGGCGCCGGTTGTGGCGCGCCATGCGCCGCATCGCATCTTTCTGGGCGTAAAGTGGAAGGCTGTTGCTCAGCGGCTGATGGTAGCCCGGCAGGAAGCCGTAGCCGTGCCAGCGTGGCGCCGGCCGCTTATGAGCCGGCGCAGCCGGCGCGACGACCGGCAGCAGCGATAGGACGATAGCAATCGACAGAAACATGAGGCGCGACATAAGCACACCATAGACGGCCGGCTGTTGGGAGGCGATTCAAATCTGAGTGCGTAGGATGGGTAGAGCGAAGCGATACCCATCAATTGCAGCTTGCGAAGATGATGGGTTTCGCGAAGGCCTCAACCCATCCTACTTGCTATTGGTCCGTCCGGGTCGGCCTGCGCTTTTCGCGCGCTCGCCGTTGACGTTGACGGCGGCTATCTCTGGTTCTGGATCGGCTCGCACGCCGACTACGACAAAATGATTGGTTGAGTCCGTAGGGCGGAATAGCGGAGCGTATGCCGCCAATTCACGCGCACCGGTCGGCGCAATACGCTTCGCTATTGCGCGCTACGCACTGACGACTTAGAACACAAGCCGCTCGGAGGCCGTCATGCCTGTCG
The DNA here is from genome assembly GCA_963753875.1 of uncultured Alphaproteobacteria bacterium. GTDB lineage: Bacteria > Pseudomonadota > Alphaproteobacteria > Rhizobiales > Xanthobacteraceae > Bradyrhizobium. Next base: position 94,581 of record CAVWDY010000035.1, read on the forward strand.
TGTTCCGTCATAGCGGCTTGCGCTACTACTTCTTCTCAAATGAAGGCCAGCCGCCCGAGGCGCCACATATTCACATCAAGGGCGGCGGTCGGGATGCGAAAGTCCGGCTTGCGCCGGAAATATCGATAGCCGACAGTTACGGCTTCAATCCGCGCGAACTTTCGAATATCCTGCGGGTTGTCACGGAGAACCGCGATCTCATTCTGAGAGCATGGCATGACTATTTCGGCGACTAGCGTCCGTTTTGACGAACACACGATGTGGGTCGAACTGACCGACGGGCGGACCCTTGGCGTTCCGCTCGCATGGTTTCCGCGGCTTTTGCGCGCGACGCCTGGGGAGCGAGACCAGGTTGAGTTGAGCCGCGTTGGCCTGCATTGGGACGCCCTCGATGAAGACATCTCAGTCGCTGGCCTGTTGGCCGGACGGGGCGACGTGACGCGATCGACGGAGCATGCGGCCTGAATCATCGCCACGCCGGCAGCTCGTAGGGCGGATTAGCCAACGGGTCGCGCGAATGCGCCCGATGACAGGCTCCGCGATTTCCGGGTTCTTTGCATTGGCTATAGCTCCCGCATGTCGCTACGAGTGCGGCAACTTGACGCTCGTGCGCAACGGCACCTGCATGAAGTGCGATACGTGCGGGTCGACGACGGGGTGTAGCTGACCAAGGAGACAAAAATGACAAAGCAACCGGGACTGCAGCACCGGGCATGGCCCCCTACAAGTTTGTCCCCGGTTACCGGGCAAAGTAGGTCCCCTAGTCTGAAAAAACCCGCTGGAGACGGCGGGGTTTTCTTTTTATAGACCGCTCCAGAATGAGGTGCGTGGCCGGCACGGCACCCTAATCGATGAAAAAAAGCCGTCGCGGTTATCTCTTCGTCGCCGCCATTAGGCTAGGTGCGACGAATGATGTGGGTGCGTTTCAGCTTGAGGTTTTCGATTATGTCTTGTTTGACCAGAGCAAACCAGTTCTTCGGGAGAGCTCCTATGATGCAACTGTCTCGCGCGCTCGGAAGCTTCGACAGCCATTCGGCTGGTCTGAGGTCGGGGCCGGACCAGGTGAACTCGTTTAACTGATCGGTGTAAATCCAGGACGGATCCTCGTCCAAGCCGAGGTGTCGCTTCAACTTCTTGGGAACTTCGATCGCCTTTTCGGAAGCGTCAGGCGGCTTGTGCGACATGCCAATTGCATATGCGAGTGTCACCGACGCAACGATCTTCTTCGCAAAGATCAGCGCTACCGGATAAACTTTTGCTCCATCTTCGCGCGTGTTTTCCTGGGAAAGCCAGAGATACTCATACGCGACGAGGTTGCCGATCGGCGGTTCATCCGGGATATGCATGCCTCGGCCTGACGGACTTAGCGCGACGGCGAAGGAGCGTCTTCGATGTCCGGAATATCTTCAAGGTCATAGGGATCGTCGGTCTGGACCTCAGCTTGTTCGATCAACGCAACGTCGCCATCGCTCAGCGCCTCGACCGGGATAGCTCGTCGGTAGGAAGCCATCATGTCCTTGAATAGCCTCTCCGACACCAAGTAGGACGGGCTGCGACCGGCATGGGTGACCTCAACCGGCTCTTGGGCCGCTTTTTCCTCGTATTCGCTGAAATTCCTTTGAACTTCAGACGCTGGCACCGAAATCATGACTGCTGCTCCGCTTTAACGGCACCTCCAATATATGCTGCGGAGCCGCCAACCGGAACCCTCGGATTTCAGGGTTTTTCGCGGGTGCCGGCGGCGTCTGCTTTAGAGGATGTACTTTGCCTCGTGACGCTCATTTGCGTATCAAAACGCAAAAGCAACCTGAAGCAAGATGCTCGGCCGCCGCCCGGGCCAGTGGATCTACGGTAACGAGCGTCCTCCGGCGGAGCTCAAACGGCTATGGAGGTGTCGGTCAACGAATGGAGCGAGCGGTTTCGGTCCGGGTTGGTACGACCGTCGCGGTCGTCATTTTCGTCCGCGGTGTCAGGACCCTCAGCTGATGCGGAGAGGCCGTGGAGGTTGGCACCGGTGACTGTTCCCCGACATTCGCGGCTCCCAGCACTCCAACCTGCACCGCCGATATCGGCAAACCCGCCGATTGATAGGTCGGCAACTCCGCGGCGAAGCCGGCAGCGCCACCCGCCATCGAAATCACGGCGGCGGCGGCGATCGATAAGGAAGTCTTCTTCATTGTTATTCTCCTGGTAGGATTTGAAACGCATCCTACACCTATTTGCTGCACTGCGATAGCTTATTGTTGCATTGCAACAATGCAGGTTCCGCACATCATTAATGCTGAGGGTCCATCCTGACGGCGATGCGCTAATCGGCGCCATCAGCCGGCTCCGGCGTCCCCGCGCTTGCCTCGCTCGGCGCGACCTCGCGCGCCCGGGATGTCATCGAAGGCGCGGTCGCCCTGAAGCCGAAAGCCCAGCACGATCTGTCGCCGACGGAAAAGCTGGAAGCGCTGCGATGGAGCAAGGCCGGAGCTGCGCACTCCCAGGCCGCTCCCTCGAAAGCCGAACGCCGGGCGGAAGCCAAGGCCAAGGGTTACGAAGGCGAGATGTGCTCGGAGTACGGCAACTTCACTTTGGTGAGAAACGGCACGTACATGAAGTGCGATACGTGTGGAAGCACAACGGGGTGTTCGGGATTCATTTCGTCAGGGCCGGGCGCCTGTCCCCGACTTGATCGGGGATGACCCTGCCATCCACGACTTAAAGGGCGGCCGAGAGGCCGCTTTTTTCTTTCGACACTCTGCCCGTAGCCCAAGAGTAGCGCGTAGCGCGGATTAGCGAAGCGTAATCCGCCAAGCGCCGAAGATAGAACGGCGGGTTACGCCTCCGGCTAATTAACCCGCCCCACGGGCTATCAGGGAGGCGCGGGTGGCTTCCTCTATGCCTTCGGTTGGGACGATAATATTTGACGATGTGTTTTTTCTCTGAACCAAGAACCCCATACGTATTTCGCGAGATAACTTTCCCAGCAATTTCTTGAAGGGAAGCTTTCTGCAGATCCTCCCCACGCCGCCGCCGGCATGGTCGATATAGAACTCCATTGGCCATTCGTAGTTTCCAAAGGTAGCCGTGGACAGTTTTTCGTATTGGGCAGTGCTGAGATAGAACAGACCCGTATCGTAGTATTGGCGGTAGGCCTGAGTCGTCTCTCTCCAGTTCATTCCCTTTTCGCCGGGGGCGCGGTGGCCGAAAAAAGCAAACATCGCGAACCACCAGGTCGGACAATTGGGGTAAAAATAATTTGCGAGTGGAACAAGAATATGCGGCTCGTAAGGCAGGTACCACTTGCCGGGCAAGAGATGCATCGCCGCGCCGCCCGGTTTCAGAACCCGTCGCATCTCGGGCATGTACTCTTCCGGATTTCTGGCGTGTTCAAGAACGCTGGTGCTCATGACGATATCGAACATCGCGTCGTCATATGGCAATCGATATGGATTCTGCTGAATTTGGCGAGATTTGCGAGGATCCATGTCGGGCGGCGGAGCGATGATGTCGCAACCAAAAACATCGTAGCCCAAATTTGACATCTCCTTGGCGATGCGCCCGCTTCCGGCGCCGAAGTCCAGGATTCTGATTTGGTCGCGCGGCGATTTGTAGCCGCCAATACGCTCGATCGCGAGATCAAAAAAGTTTGCCGTGTTTGTGCTGTCATCCATCGCAGAGACCTTGTGCGTGTGCCGAGCGCGACGTTAACACCCACGCGGTCGTCTAGGAACAGCCAAAACTACCGGAGGTTTTGCCATGACCGGCGTCCCCCAGGCGGCGATCCAGCCATGCATTCAAAACGGCAGGTTCGCGACCGCGCTGAACAGGCTGTGGCCGCATGGCGATTCAGCCGTGCCAGGTCCGCGGGCGGGCATGATCGCCGCTGCTCCGGTGGTTTTCCCGAAGTATGGTATCAGCATCCGGGGTCTTCGCATTGGCTGTGGCTCCCCCATGTCGCGGAGCCTGTCATCGGGCGCGCGTTCGCGCGGCCCGTTGGCTCATCCGGGCTACGTTACTTCGCCGAAGCGGATCGGTCGGCTGGCCTGCCAAAAACACCGCGGCAGCCTTCGCTGAGGCTGGCCCGTTGCCTATGCATACAGGCCGTGATCCGTTCCACGCTGGGAATTTCCGATGAGCAGAGCCGGAAAACATCGCCAGTGCAGAGCCGCCGCTGATCCTCCTGAGTGAAGGCACGGCTCGCCGCCGGCAACATCGTCAGGCAGAGTGTCAGGCTGGTCATGAGCGTGAAATTTCGGATCTTGAACCGATCAACTCGCATCGTTGCCCCCAAAAATCGACCGACATTGCGGTCGTCCACCACGCGGTTCGCCGCGTTGGAATCAATCAAGATCGTATCGAGATGAGTGGGCACATCAAGATTTGCGAACAGCTATGCACCGGATTTCTCGATCGCAGGTTCGCATCGCGCTTTCACGGTTCGACAGATGGAACATCGTGATCGTAACCGCGGATTGAGCGAACGGGCCGCGCGAATGCGCTTCCGGCAAATTCCGTGATGTCCGGGGCTGTCGTCCGGTGGCGCGGAGCCCGTCATCGGGCACGCATTCGCGCGACCCGTCAGCGCCGACCCCTTGGAGCAGGCGTGATTTGCCCGACGGGCAAATCAGTTTGATTTTTTTCTCGATGCCGCTTCGCGCCGCACGGCGTAAGGCTTGAAACTCGCCTTCACGCAAACGGCGATTTGCTGAAGCGTTTCAACGTGATTTGGGTCGTCCAGTCCCCGTAGCAGAAATATTTCGCTTTCCATCGACCCGCGATCGATGGCTAGCTCCGCGCCATCCCGCCCTCTCGAGAGGGGCGTATCGCGATCGTCACGGACGTTGGGCGCGGGATGCGATGGACGGGGGCGGCGCGCTGACGAATGCGCCGGCCTCGGACGGCGAAGTCGTGTGGTCCTGACGCCCCGACGCTGGCGTCAAGCGTGCGGAAGGTATTCCGCAGGCGACGGTGGCAAGAAAGCCCGGTCACCGGGGAGATCACGAAGGAAACCGTTAAAACCATTGCGCAGGGAAGGCCGGGTGTTCCGGTGAACCTGTGGTGACTAACTCGCGTGTTTTCTACACACCACGCGAGGCTGCGGGTGCAACGGGCACCCGGCTTTCCCTGCGCCCTCTGTTTTGGGCGAGTGATCCTTGCACAACTCGGACGCATCGCGCCGCGAGACCGAGGACTCATATTTGCCGTCATTGCGAGGAGCCAACGGGTCGCGCGATGGTTCTCAACTGAATCGGCTGTTTGAAAATCAAATCTGATGATGCGCCTCACCGAATATGTTGAAGAACATATGGTCACATCATTTGCGCACGGTCTTTTCAAAAACCCGGCTGCCGGTTTTCGATTCATGCTCCGACCCGAACTTACGCCCCCTCCCTCCCCGTGCTGGGCAAAAGGAGGAATTCGATGCCGACGACCGTGCGCAATGGCGGCCTCATTGGGTTAACTCGCCCTGCGAGCTTCACTTCATAACTCGGTTCCCGTATTTAGGAACGGTTAAGCCCTCGCCAGCATATTGAGCCTTGAAGGTGCGAATCGGCACGGCGGTAGCCAACGCCTTCTGGATGTCACATCCAACGGGCTAGAATAGAGCCGGCATACCCGAAAAACCAGCGCGACCATCAGAGGCTCTCAAGGCCTCGCCCTCTTGAGCCGAGGACGCGCAGTCTATGAGACGAGACGAACGGAAATCGCTTCTTCTTCTGGAATGGGATCGCTGGATTCGAACTCAGCCTGTTGATCCACCAGCGGCAACCGCAAGAGATACGTTGAAGTTTTTTTGCGAGCTTCAGGACAGGCGGTCTCCTCTTTTGGATTTCCGACCACGCTGGGGCGATAAGTGGCAAGTTATCCATACCTGGTTACTGAACGAGGGGCGCGTCTCCGATTAACGCCATCCTCCCGCGCGACTTGCGCGGTGGCTAACCTGCCCTGCGTGCTATACTTTCTCCATCCCATTCCCTGCAGGGGCTATATTGCGATGGGAAGCGGTGGCAAAATGCCTTCAGATCCGAATGCCAGCACCCACGTGCGGACAGCGCTGTTATGGTTGTCAGCTTTCGTGATGGTCGTTTCGGTCGGGGTATATTTCGTTTTCGATCTGGGCCAGCTGCTGGACCGCATCGCCGCGCGTGAAGGCCAGGCGGCATTGCAAGGCATTACCGACGCAAGCCAAATCGATGAGGCGCTAAGGCAGCATCCCCAGAATAAATTCCTGCGGATGATGGCCATGGCAACCAGGGCAGCGGATGATACCAATGCGGCCGTTCAAAAACTGTCTGACGAAGTTGAACCACCGGCGATCTCAAAAGCTGGCAATCTGGGCGCGGCGAGCCGGAGCGATCTCGAGGCCCTTCGCGGCGATTTGAAAACGGCGGAAGCCAATGCGGCGACGTTCATGCCGCGCACCATCGCTGTCCTGAAAGCCGAACGCGACAATGTGGAAAAATACACCGTCTCGCTCCATCTGGGAAAGGATATCAACAAAAGGTTGCTGGACAACATCGACAAGCGGCACTCCGAAATCACGGCCTTTACTTCCGGGATGTTGTCGGCGCGCGCCGATTTCTATCGCGCCTATCAAAACTATGTCGGGGTTCTGGTCGGGGAATTCGGGGCCTATAAGGTCGTGAACGGTCAGTTCATATTCCCGCTCCAGCGCACAGTGGACCGTTACAGTGTCGCAGCCCAGGCGATGACAGCTGCCGCAAACCATGTCGCTGAACTGGACGAAGAAAGAAAAAGGCTGCTGCGGTCGCAGCGGGAGCGATGGCAGCAGTTCGTCAGGGGTGAATGACTTAAACCGACCAGAGTAAGACGAGATCAGATCGAGACGACAGAAGTGCGCTCCCTCTCCCGCTTGCGCGACCCGCAAGCGGGAGAGGTGCGCTAAACCCGCCCTTCGCGCTAATTTTGCGGGCCGGAAAGCGATATCTCGCGTTCGGCGCGGAAGACATTGGCATAAAGGCTCGCAATCCACTGGCGCCCGCTCGAGGTCATGTTGAGATAGCGTATTTCGGTCTGGATATGGGGCGCCACGATGTTCCAATAGAATTGCGGGTAGCGGTTGACGATGTCGGCGGGCAATTCATAGCCAAGCTGGCGGTTCATGCCGACCTCTTCGAACTCATGGTAGAGCGCATTGGCTTTCCGGATGTAGTTGGGATCTCCGAGTTGTCCGATGAAATCCGCCGCACGAACGATCGACGCCTCCTCATCAAATTCCTGACCCTCGCGGGGAGGAAACCTGGTGCCTTCGATCGCATCGGCAATGCGCTGCTTGTCCAAGGGCGCAATGCCGTTAATTCTCTGCATCACGTAAAGCTTCGATCGGTCGACATGGTGGGGCATCAGCCCGGCGTCCGATGAACCGCGCGGCAACGTCACCTTCCTGCCGGTCGAATCGATCACGAATCCGTCCGCGTCGTCGTCCCGAAACAGGCCGCGCACATAGCCGATGTCGTGGGCAAGGCAGGCGATGATGATGTGGGCGTAATCGCCCGCGGCCATCTGGGTGTGCAACGCACGACCACGGAGAATATCGCACGCTGCAAGGGTTACCAGCAGCGTATGCTCGACATTGTGGTAGAGCGCGTCGCTATTTCCAATGCATTCGAGCGCGATGCGAGCCGCCGCGGGCACGATCTCCACAAGGGGCGTCTGCGAAGAATCGAACCGGCGGCGCATATAGGAGCGAAGAAACTCTTCCAGAGCATCTGTCGCCAATTCCGGTAAAGTCATCATTGATGCCGCCCCGCTTCGCTAATCGTCTCGCGTCAGCTCCTGACTTCTCATTCATCCCCGATGGAGGTCAGCATAGCGCAACTTGGGTGCTGTGACCAAACGCGGAAATGTCGCATTGATGAAAAAAGCGGAATTATGTTGCGGTGCCGCTACGTGCTGCTCAGAGATCGTCAAGCGCCGGAGGGTCGAACCAGTTCGTCAGCGACAGACCACCGTCGACCACGATCGCTGCTCCCGTGACGTAGGCCGACACCCAATTCGACAACACCGCGATCGCCATCGGCGCCAGGTCTTCGCTGCGGCCGAGACGGCCGAGCGGGATGTGTCGCGCCAGCGCCGGATCGGCGACGAAACCACCGGCGGCGATGGCGCCGGGCACCAGCGCGTTGACCCGGATGCCAAAACGGCCGAAGGTTTTTGCCATCTCCTTCACCAGCATGGCCAGCGCCGCTTTCGACGTCGAGTAGTGCGGCAGGTTGCGCGGCGTCCCGGCGTGCAGCGAAGTCAGGAACAGGAACGAGCCGGGCTCGTGCGCCGCGATGAGCTTTCGCGCCAGTTCGCGCGCGAGGTGAAAACCGGCATCGACGTTGACCGCCCGCATCTGCTCCCAGGTCTCCGGGCTGACGGCGAAGGCGTGATCGGCCTCGCGGCGCGGAGGCGACGCACTGTGAACGAAATGGGTCACCTGCCCCACGGCGGACTGTGCATCCGCCAGCAGCGCATCGCATGCGGCGCGATCAGCGAGGTCACCGACCCATGGCAGCGCCAGTTCCGGCCGCGGCGAGGTTTTGACCGCGGCCGTGACCGTCTCCCGGTTCACGTCGGCGAATACGGTGCGTACCCCTTCGCCGACCAGAGCTTGCGCGATGGCTCGGCCGATGCCGTTTCCCGCACCGGTGACCAGGGCGGCCTCGCGCCCGGGATCGAATGGCGTGTCGAGCAGGCTCATGGGGTTCCGCACTCCCTGCGATAAAATTCAACCCGCCCCTTGGCGTGGGCAGCTCACGGGAACTGCCAACATAGCACGCGATTGATCTTAGGCCTCAACGGGAATGCAGGGCTTTGAACCTCGTCATGGCCCGGCATAGGCGAGCGGAAGCGACGCCGTCCTTCGGACGGCTATGCCCGGCCATCCACGTCTTTCTCGTTTAGGAGAAGCCAAGACGTGGATGCCCGGCATCGCAGACAAGTTTACGCAGTCTGCGCGAGGCAGACCGCTGTGGCCGGCCATCACGAAATCGGACGATCTCGACAATGAGATCTTCAACGTGCCCTTCGCCTCCCTGCTCGGCAAACCGCATTAAGAGGGCGCCATGTTAATCACGTCATTAATGCCCCTTCTCCAGCGCCTGAAAGCGATCGTGACGAGGTGGCACGCGCTGATCCAAAGTGCCTGCAATCCCTACCGGCCCAAGCTTCATTACATACGAGGGCCCGGCCCGAAGTGGCGCGCGAAACATCACGGCCGCACTGAAAGCGGCGCGCTTTAAGACGCGGCGCTTTCCACGCATCCCATCAACTCATGGTTCAAGACGCGCGGCAATGCCGTGCTCCTCGCCCTCATCCTGAGGAGGCGTCAAACGCCGTCTCGAAGGATGAGGGCGCCGCAACGGAAGACGCGGGCGCCCGGCGTACGCCCCCCTCGAAACCCGGCGAGATTTCGCCGCCAGCAAGCCGCATTTTCCAAACGTTAAGTATATGTCTGCGCGGAAATCATTGCGGCCAAAAATCGCCAAAATCTTCTTTATTCAAAATGAATTCGTTTTCGAGAAGGAGAACCTCACATGCGGATCGCAGGATTGATCTTCGCTGGTTCGATCGCCACCCTCGCTGCGGCGACGACGCCTGCGCTGGCGAAGAATTCGAATTCCAATTCCACCGCCAATGCCAATGCCCAGAAGATCGACGACCAGCCGGTTGCGCAGGGTTGCCACGCCTACCAGCAGGCGCCCGACGGATCCTGGGTACCGCTGCCATGCCAGGAGGCCGGCCCCACGTCGCAAGCGCCGACGCCGCACAAATAGCTCTCGGCCCACTCCGCCGCCGCGGCTTCGGCGAACGCGCGATAGCTGCGGGGTGCGCGGCCGAGCACAGAATTCGTCTGGCCGAGTTCGGCCACACTCGCAGAGGCGCCGTCTTCCTGGTAACGGCGCATCATCAGGCGCAGGATGCCGGGACGAAGCGCTAAGCGCTGCTCGCCTGACGCCCGATCCGGATCATTGGGAAGCACGGAGGTGCAGTCATCTCGGGACCAGTCATGAAGATTTTTTGTCTCATTCTCCTGACGATATGCACGATGATGTGCGGCTGGAGCACGGCCGGTTATGCCCTCGATTCCGAGCAGCGACGCGGCAAAGCGCTGCTCGAAACCCTTTGCGGACGGTGTCACGCGGTGGGCGAGACGGGCCGGAGCCCGCACGTGGATGCACCGCTATTTCGCAACCTTGGAGACAGCAAGCTCTACGACAATGATTTCGCACAGCGATTGCAGGACGGCCTCACCACCATCCATCCGGACATGCCGACTTTCCAATTCAGCCGAACCGACGCCGAGGCCGCGGTGAACTATCTCAAGTCCATTCAAGAGCACAAAAAGCCAAAATCAAAATAGAGTGGATCGAGCCTCACGGGCGCGCGTTTATACGGCCGCTGGCTGTGCGCCTAAAGCCCGATTGAACCCGCCTGCCCGCCCACGCGACCAAGCATCGATTATTCCGCTGAGCGCCATTTCGCATGCCGCAGGCCGTCGACGAACTCATCACCGAGGCCGCCGCCCTGCCCTTGCGGGATGCGGCGTACGCGATCTGGCGGCAGAAAATCACCTTCGAGCGGCTCGAGGGCCGGGTGTGGCCGCGGAGGGATCAGAGCACGCCGGAGGCAGCCGAGAAATCCACCAGGGAAAGCCAGGCGCAGCTCAAATACGAGCACGATTTCGCGCAGGACGGGCCGAGCTTCGACCGCTTGAGGCGGGCGCATCCCCGCGCTACGGACGATGAGCTGAAACAGACCATCATCGCCGCCGTAAAATTCGACGACGATTGCTTCCGGTATTTTTCCTATGGCCGGGCGAAGGATTATTGGAAAATGTGCATCCGCGCCGTGGAACGCGCGGCAAGGGACAATCCGTCCTATCTGGAGACCGCCTACCGCGACGCCCGCAATTGCGTCGCCTATTGCATGACGTAAGGGGACATTTTTCGCGACAGTGGATAGCCTGCTTGTATGGGGCGGAAACCCCTATCGACAGGATGCTAAAAGCGCATAAGCAAACCGACGCGGGCCACGCGGCGGCAGGCCGCTTCAAGCCCACGCCACCTCGCCAGGAGAATACATGACTTCCGCAAGTGCCGTTAATCTCGTCAGCCACCCCCTCGTGCAGCACAAGCTCACGCTGATGCGCGACCGTGACCGCTCCACCAAGGGTTTTCGGGAACTCCTGAACGAGATCGGCATGCTGCTATGCTATGAAGTCACCCGCGACCTGCCGCTCGAGATGGTCGACATCGAGACGCCGCTGATGCCGATGAAGGCGCCGATGATCGCCGGCAAGAAACTGACCTTCGCGCCGATCCTGCGCGCCGGCGTCGGCTTTCTCGACGGCATGCTTGCGCTGGTTCCATCGGCCCGCGTCGCGCATATCGGCCTCTACCGCGATCCCCAGAGCCTGCAGGCGGTCGAGTATTACTTTAAGGCGCCGCATGATCTGTCGGACCGCACCGTGATCCTGATGGACCCGATGCTGGCAACCGGCAATTCCGCCTGCGCGGCGGCTTCGCTCCTGAAGATGCGCGGCGCACGCGATATACGCTTTGTCTGCCTGCTCGCGGCCCCCGAAGGCATCGCGCACTTCCAGAGCGAGCATCCGGACGTTCCGATCTGGACCGCTGCGGTCGACGAGAAGCTGAACGATCACGGCTATATCCTGCCCGGCCTTGGCGATGCCGGCGACCGCATGTACGGCACGAAATAGCCTGGTCCTGGTTGTGCGCTAGATCATGTGTTTGAGCATGATCTCCGCGCAAACGCTACGCGTTTGTCGCAGGGAAAACCGGTTCCCGCTTTGCGCCAACGCGGCCCTGCGGGTCCGGATCATGCTCTAATGCCGCTTGAAATACTGCACCGCGCGCTCGTGCTTCTCGGCCGCCGCGCGACTTGAAAGTGCCGAGATTGCGGCGCTTGCCGGTTTTCGGATTCACCTTTCGGGAATAAAGCCGAAACTCACCTGACCTTAATTTGCGGATCATCGGACTTGGCCTCGCTTGGCAAAATCTCCTGCATTAATCGCGATCGCCCGTCTCGCGTTCCACCAGCGCCGCGCTCCGGAAGCGCCTTTTGACGCAGATTATTTGCGGGCCGTCAGGCCTATCACCGCGGACATTCCGCTGTGGGCCGCGCCCTCCCGCATCTCCCGCTCCTCTTCGACGATCCTCACGTCACGGAAATCGCGGAAAGCGTCTTCCAGCATCTGGCGCGTATAGAGATTTTCGATCTTCTTCGGTCCGCCGGTATTGAATTGCAATTGCCGTGGCGTATAGCCCTGCAGGATGAAAAGTCCGCCCGGTTTCAAGGTGCTGTGAACGCCTCGCCACTTTTTGAGTCGTTCAGCCGGAGAGCTGAACTGCGTGAAAATATCGATGACGACGTCGAACGCGTCGGGGGGATAGCTCCATGAATGGATGTCCGCCCTGACAAGAGTGATGTTCACGCCCCGCTCTTTCGCGAGCGATGTTGCCTTGAGTTGTGCTGACTCGGAAAAATCAAGGCAAACGACGCTCAACCCCTGCTCGGCCAGCCAGACGCCGTTGCGCCCCTCACCGTCGGCAATCGCGAGCGCCTTGCCCGACGCCGGCAAAAGCCCTCTGCGGGATTGCAGGAAATAATTTGGGTCCTTGCCAAAAATGAATTCAGGAACGCTATAACGGCTCTCCCAGGTATCCTGCTCGCTCATGCGGCTACCGGGCCTTTGCGCGACCGCCATCCCGACATGCCGGCCGCATAATGTCGCGCATCCTGCACGCCGGCCGCCTTCATTTTTTTCAAGGCGGCAGCAGATCGCCCGCCGGCCTGACAGATCAGCACGACCTGCCGTCCCTTGGGCACCCGCGCAGGATCGAATTTCGACAAGGGAAGATTGATTGCGCCCGGGATGTGCCCGCCTGCGTATTCATGCGGTTCGCGCACGTCCACTACCATGTATTTTTCGCTTCGGTGTTCGTGCAGCAACTCCTCGTGCTCAATGACCGAAGGGCTGGCTGTATTCATAAACCTGCTTAAAATCCGCGACAACATCGGTTTTCCTTTGCTGTTTCCAAGCCTTCACGGTTTGCCCTGCGGCGCGAACTGTTGATCGCTGAAGGGCGAGACGTCAGGCGCCCGCATGACGATGAAGCCGCGCCCGATCGATTGGTGGCAACCGTTGCATCCGATCGTCAGTTCGCCATAGGCCTTGGCGAATTTTTTGCCATCCTTCGCCTCGATCGCATCGTTCACCGACTGAACCGGCTGCGCCATCGTCGTGACATTGGTCACGGGGATACCCTGATAGAGCGAAGCGGCCTCCACCAGGCTCGCCTTGAGCTGGCGGAGCTCGTAGGCGGCGAGATCCCAGTTGGCGGACTTGCCGGCGAACCACAATTTCATGTGCCGCGACTGCGCCGCATTCATGATATCGCCGAGCCGCGGCACATAGGGCTCAGACGGCGGCAGGTTCACCCCGGTTTGCGCGGTGGCCACCAGCGGAGACGCGCAAACCATCAGCACCATCAACCCAAGCCATCTCATCTCAGGCTCCATATCTCCCGTTTTGATCGCGCTGACAAGAGCCGGCGCGCATTTGTTGGAAAACTAACCGCTTCTGCCCGAAAGCGCCTTGCGTTCGATCAAGGCGGCAAGCGCTTGGGCGCCGGGCCTGTTTTTAAAAGCAAGGTTCCAGCCCGGACTCGCGCAACGCCGGCGCTGCCTCCGCCGAGGCGAGGAATTTCAACAGCCGGTCGGATAGATCGACCTTGCTGGACGCCGCCAACCTCCCTGCGGAAAACAAGGCGGGACTTTGCAGGTGAAGCGGGATAGGTCCGATGATTTCGACACCCGCGACCTGCTTCAGCTCGCTGATCTGCTGGACCGCCAGGTCCGCCTCGCCCGACACCAGCCGCTCGGCGGTAAAACCCTGGGGAACGATCGTGGCCCGGGCATTGATCTCGGCTGCGATCCCCATTTGCGTGATCAGTTGCGCGAAGAAAATGCCGCTGGCGCCAAGACGCGAATAGGCGATCGACCGCGCGCCCAGCAGCGTTCTGCGCAGCGCGGCCTCCGTCGCGATGTCGGGATGAGCTTCGCCGGCCTTCACCGCGAGGCCGACAAAGGAGCGCGCGAGGTCGACGCAGCTCTCCGCAACTACGCCTCCTTTCGCAGCGAGACCGGCAAGCCCCTCGCGGGTCAGGATGACGACGTCGGCGGCCTCACCGTCACGCAGACGGTCGAGCAGCCGGAGCGTCGGCGCGAAATCGGCGTCGATGCGCGCGCCGCCTGCCGCCTCATACTTCCCTGCAAGGCTTCGAACCGCGCCCATCAGGGCGAGCGTCGAAAGCAGACGTACGGTATTCTCCATCCCCTGTTCCTTGGGCTCCGTCGCGACGCGGTCGCTTCTAGCATGGCAACGGGCCTGAAACGCAATGATCCGCCAAAGCTTGCGCCCTGGCGGATCGGATTGCGGTAAGGACGCCCCAGGCACCTCAAACAGGGTGCGGGACGGATGCCGCGCGGCTTATGCGGCGGCCGCCTTGGCGGCGGTCGGAACGGAGGCGATCGTCTTCAGGATCTGCGAAGCGATCTGGTAGGGGTCGCCTTGCGAATTCGGGCGGCGGTCTTCCAGATAGCCCTTGTAGCCGTTATTGACGAAGCTGTGGGGCACGCGGATCGATGCGCCGCGGTTCGCGACGCCATAGCTGAACTGATGGATCGAAGCGGTTTCGTGCTTGCCGGTCAGACGCAGATGGTTGTCGGGGCCATAGACCGCGATGTGATCTTCACGGTTGGCTTCGAACGCCTTCATCAGGCTCTCGAAATAATCCTTGCCGCCGACTTCGCGCATATACTTGGTAGAGAAGTTGGCGTGCATGCCGGAGCCGTTCCAATCGGTGTCGCCGAGCGGCTTGCAGTGATACTCGATATCGATGCCGTATTTCTCGGTCAGCCGCTGCATCAGATAGCGGGCCATCCACATTTCGTCGGCAGCCTTCTTGGAGCCCTTTCCGAAAATCTGGAATTCCCACTGGCCCTTCGCGACTTCGGCGTTGATGCCCTCATGGTTGATGCCGGCAGCTAGGCAAAGATCGAGGTGCTTCTCGACGATCTCGCGAGCGACCGAACCGACGTTCGAATAGCCGACGCCGGTATAGTACGGTCCCTGCGGCGCGGGATAACCGCTCGACGGGAAGCCGAGCGGACGGCCGTCCTTGTAGAAGAAATATTCCTGCTCGAAGCCGAACCAGGCGCCTTCGTCGTCGAGAATGGTCGCGCGCTTGTTCGAGGCATGCGGGGTCTTGCCGTCGGGCATCATCACTTCGCACATCACCAGCGCGCCGTTGGTGCGCGCGGCATCGGGATAAATGGCGACCGGCTTCAGCACGCAATCCGAACTGTGGCCCTCGGCCTGCATCGTCGAGCTTCCGTCGAAGCCCCAAAGCGGAAGCTGCTCCAGCGTCGGGAATGAATTGAATTCCTTGATCTGCGTCTTGCCGCGCAGATTTGCAGTCGGTGTGTATCCGTCGAGCCAAATGTACTCGAGCTTATACTTGGTCATTGAGCCTCTCATAATTTGATGATGCGAAAGGTGTGAAACCGAAGCCTTGTGAAACTGAAGCCTCTCGGTCACCACACGCGTACCCGGCCACCATCGGCCAGGTGTCACCAAGCAATTAAAGTGCCAAAACGCTGCATTGCGGGAGGCTCACCGAGACGGTGAAATCCCCTCGGCTCTCACCAACTTCCGGCCGCTTGGGGTGCGGCAAAGCCGCGCGGGTGACGTCGCCGGCGGACGCAGCGCGACGTGACTTAAGCCCAATCGACGCCTGTTTCCGCAGCAGCCGGCGGCCTCGCCCCTCGCGGCGATTAATGGCGCGGCAACCGCCGGCAATATTCCGCAAGAAGAGGAGGCCCTCTCGGCAACCTTGCCGATGGCCCACGCGTTAATCAGCCTGCGACTGCTTCGCAGAAGGCAAAAGCGAAAATGCCTATATTTTATTCATCAAATGATTTTTCTTTGATCAGGTTGCACGACCGGCGTGCAGGGCCGATATCGATTCTCAGTAACCACTCGCGAACGAGTCGGGCGCAGCATGAGTCAAAGCGCCACGACACATGGAGATACCAATGAATACGAGCTTGAATCACGGGTCCGCCAAGATCTACCAATTCCCCGCCGGGGGCCGCGCGGCTCTCGGCGGACGTCGCCAGGAGGAAGCCAAGGCCGCTGTCGATCCCGGCTCATTGCGCGTCAGCGAAGCGGCGTGCGGTGCTAGCTGGTATCACGAAGCAGCTATCCAGGAATCCAAACCCGCGCGTGAGCGTTGATGCGCGGCGCGGGCTCGTTGCCGATGCACCGGCGGTCGCCGATGCGATATCAAATGCAAAGGGTCGGAATGAAAAGGTTTCGGCCTTTTTTTACGTCAGCTCGCAGCTGGTCAGCGGCCGTTTGACGTGCCTGATCGTGGGGCCGGCCTTGGTGATCGCCAGGGTCACTCCGCTGCCGGAATAGCGCGTGCCGGAGAGGGCCAGACGCTTCTTCAACGTCACCGCCCTTCCATCAATCTGCAAATGTGCGCGGGAATCGTGTTGGTAAAATCCGACGATGAACCGGGTGCCGTCGGCGCAGCGGTAACTCTCGAAAGTCTGCGCGTGCGCAGCCGATGGGCCAGTCGCCGCGCTCGCAACAGAAAACGCCGCGCCGAAAATGGCGGTCTTGTACCAAGTCATGTTCGCCCCCGGCTGCATTCCTTCCCCGCGGATGAAGTCCGCGGGGACACGCGGTGTGCAATACCCGTGTGAGAGGCGAGTGTATAGCCCAGACCGTAACGGACCGATCGCAGAGGAATCGCCGCTTCGAAGAAACCGAAAGGTCGCTTACGCTGCCGCTTCCAGTTCGGCGTCGAGGTCGGCAATGACGTCCTCGAAGGCGGAGATCGCCTGCTGAACCGCGGCGATCTGCATCAACTCCCAGCCGCCAACCGGGCCGTTGCGGTTTTGCAGCGCGACAACCAAATCCCGCCGCTGCTCCTTGAGCTGAACAAGCGGCAGACCGTGGTCAGGCAAATATTTCAACATGATGTTCCAGCCCCCTGCATTGAAAGACACGCAGCTATAGCTGGTCGGCTCTGCATTTAGCTTACAAAACTCGGGCAAATTTTAGCGATCGGCGTCATAGAGCCAAGAACCCTCATTTGGCCGCAAAATTTCGTAGCATTGCAAACGAATTTCGCCTGACGGTGGTGTGGACACATCCCGCTTGCCCCGGAGACCAGTCATGGACGGAAAAGTCATTGTCGTGACCGGTGCCTCAGGCGCGCTCGGCAAAGTCGTCGCGGCATCAGCGCTGGCGCAGGGTGCCCGCGTAGCCGGCGTGGATCACGCAGCCTCGCAAGTCGCGGCAACGCCCGACCGGATTGAACTCGGCGGCGTCGATCTCACGGATGCGGCCCAGGCCAGGAAGGCGATCGATGCGGCGGCATCGCATTTCGGCAAACTCGATGCGTTGATCAATATCGCCGGCGGCTTTGCGTTCGAGGCAATCGCCGAGGGTGATCCGAAAACCTGGCAGCGCATGTACGCGCTCAACGTGCTGACCGCGCTGAACGCGTCGCGGTCCGCGATCCCGCATCTTGTCGCTTCCGGCGCGGGGCGGATCGTCAATGTCGGCGCGATGGGCGCGCTGCAGGCCGGCTCCGGCATGGGCGCCTACGCGGCGTCGAAAGCCGGCGTGCATCGCCTCACCGAGGCGCTTGCTGCCGAATGGAGGGGCCAGATCACCGTCAATGCGGTGCTGCCGTCGATCATCGACACCGCGGCGAACCGGGCCAGCATGCCGAACGCGGATTTCGGAAAATGGGTGACGCCGAAAGAACTGGCGAACGTCATCTTGTTTCTTGCAAGCGATGCGGCCAGCGCCGTCACCGGCGCGCTGCTTCCGGTGAGCGGGCGGGTTTAGGTCTTTCGGCTCCAAAGCGCCCTTCGCAAGGGAAGGGTCTCTAGTCCGGGACCAGCCGCCGCAGCCTGGATTTGAATTCAGCCTGATCAAATCACGCCGCATGCGCTGACGGCGATCCGGGCTAAACTCGGGCGGTGAGTCGCAGGCCACGACACCGGGAGCCCCCTTGGAAACCGCGCTTTATCTGCCCGTCAAACGTTTCCTCGAGAAGCTCGGCTTTACGGTCAAGGGCGAAGTCGGCGGCTGCGACCTCGTCGCGCTGAGCGGCGACGACCCGCCGATCGTGGTGATCGGCGAATTGAAGCTTTCCTTCAACCTTGAGCTGGTTTTGCAGGCGGTCGATCGCGCAGCCGCCTGCGACGAGGTCTGGCTCGCCGCCAGACTGTCCGAGCGCGGCAAAGGACGGGAGAGCGACGCGCGCTATCGCAACCTCTGCCGCCGGCTCGGCTTTGGCATGCTTGCGGTCACCAAGTCGGGCGATGTCGAAGTGATCGTCACGCCGCCCACGACCAGTCCGCGCCGCAACCCGAAGAAACGTTCGCGCCTGGTCGCCGAGCATCGGCGGCGCAAGGGTGACCCGGCGCTGGGCGGCAGCACGCGCGCTCCGATCATGACGGCCTACCGCCAACAAGCGCTGGCCTGCGCATTGGCACTGTCGCAGGGGCCGAGGCGGGTGCGCGACCTCAAGCCCGAGATTCCCGACGCCCCGAAAATTCTGCTGCACAATGTGTATGGCTGGTTCGATCGCGCCGAGCGCGGCGTTTATCTCTTGACCGATGCCGGGCGCGCTGCGCTCAAGCGCTGGCCGCAGCAGCCGATCGACTTTACAGGCGTCGGCGATTTGGTCCCGTGGAATTCGAAAACGGCGGCATGGAAAACCTCTGAATCGGAAGACGCATAGCTGGATTGCCACATCAATTTCATATTGCAATGCAACATAATGGTCCCTAGATATGCTTCATCAGAAAGAGGCCGCGATGAGCCAGGACTGGAACACGAAATATGGACCGCGGCGCGTGCGGCGCGATCCGCCGACGCTGGAGGAAGCGATCTTCGCAGCGGCGGGCATCACCGACGATCAGAGCGAACAGGCGGAAATCGCCGCGTCCCTGATGGGACTGCCGATCGAATCCGTCACGGCCGAAGTGAAGAAGGCCGGACGCGCCTTCGCGCGTTCTTCAACAACGCGCGTGATCGCCGGCGAACAGGGCGCACAGCGCTCGGTCGTGGTCGAACGCCGGGTTGTCAGGCGATTCGGCAACGACAAGCGGACTGGCACCTAAGACGCGCATTCGGCGCGTCACTGCGATGGGCATTCGCTAGGCCGGCATCGCAGCACGCAAGCCGCCGCGCGTCAGGCGGTTCGTCCCCAGCCGTACATTCTCAATAGAAACTTCCAGTATTCGCTATTGAAATTGACCATCGCGCGCGCGGTATCGAACGGCGTGGCGATCGCAAGCCGCGCTGGTTCGGGCTGCGCTTGTGGCTTTAGATCGATGCTGCCAGTGGATTCGCCGTGGCGGAACGTCAGATGCGCGCCGAACTTGTTGGCAAGCGCCCGCATGGCCTGATTTTGCGCGCCAGTGGTGATCCGCAGCGAGCGGTAGCCTTTGGCGCGCGCTTCCGCGATCACCTTTCGGAACAGCGTGCTGCCGACGCCTTGCCGCCGCAGGCCCGCCTCGACGCTGAAAGCGATCTCCGGCTGTGAATCCGGCGATTGGTCCGGCGGATGCAGTTCCGCGGCACCTCGCACCATCCCGTCTTCGAGATAGGCAATGATGATGGTGCCGTCGCTTGCACATTTTGCGGCATAGCGTTCGATGAACCCATCGTCCATGAAGCCGTGGAAGCGGTCATGGCGGCTTTCCCGACCAAGCCGCAAAAGATGATCGCGCAGCAGCGGCAATTCTTCCTGCTGACTCAGCGTTCGAACGGTGCCCTTGGCAGCCGTCGGACGGACAATGTCTTGGTAGTTCACGTCAAATCTCCTCTTGGATAGCCCTCGAGGAGGCGTCGAATCCCTAGATCACCCATATTGTGCATCGCAACATAGAATTCAAGCCTCTTCCCGCCTCAAATGACGGCAGAAAGGGCCACGACCTGTTTGGTTAACAGACGGGCAGTATTGGGCAATTTGGTCAGAGCACCATCTGGGTCTGGGTCACGACCGCGACCAGCTTTCCCTCCTCGGTTTCCAGCCTTGTCTGCCAGACCTGGGTACGCCGCCCACGATGCACCGGGGTCGCGATCGCGACCACCGTCGATCCTTCCTTTGCACCGCCGATGAAATTGGTCTTGCTCTCGATGGTGGTGGTGCCCTTGGCATCCTCCGGCAGATTGATCACCGTTGCCGCGGCGCCAACCGAATCCGCCAATGCCATCACCGCCCCGCCATGAATCGTGTGGTTGAGCGTACAGAGGTCGGGGCGGACCAGCATCCGCGCGACGACGCGATCCCTTTCGGCTTCGGTGAAGGTGACACCTTTCAATTCGGCAAAGGGCATTTTCATCGAATTGACTTTTTCAAGCGGCGTCATCTCGCAATGCTCCAGTAATCCCAGGGCGCGGACAAGTTTACGCAGCCTGCGCACGGCGGACTATGCCCGGCAATGACGTCACGGGTAATAGCCACGGTGACAACCCGCTTGATATTCTGCATATCGTCCGCCCATGCGCCAATTCCCTCCCCGCCGGATCGTCTGTCTCACCGAAGAGACCGTGGAGACGCTTTATCTGCTCGGCGCGCAGGACCGAATTGTCGGAGTATCCGGCTACGCGGTGCGGCCGCCGCAGGTGAGACGCGAGAAGCCCCGGGTATCGGCGTTCATCTCTGCCGACCTTCCGAAAATCCTCAAGCTCGAGCCTGACCTCGTTCTCGCCTTCTCGGATCTGCAGGCGGACATCGTCTCCGATCTGGTTCGCGCCGGCGTCGCCATCCATGTCTTCAACCAGCGCGGCATCGCGGGCATCCTGGCGATGATCCGCACGCTGGGCGCCCTCGTCGGCGCGGCCGACCGCGCCGATCGGCTCGCCAACAGCTATGAGAAGCGCCTTGCCGGCATCGCTTCGGCCGCCCGGCCCTCGCCCAAGCCAAGGGTCTATTTCGAGGAATGGGACGATCCCCTGATCAGCGGGATCGGCTGGGTGTCCGAACTGATCGAGATCGCGGGCGGCGAAGACATCCTGCCGGACTTGCGATTCCAGCAGGCGGCGAAGGACCGGATCATTTCGCCCGATCTCGTGCGCGTTGCCGCACCCGACGTCATTCTGGCGTCCTGGTGCGGCAAGAAAGTCGTTCCGGACAAAATCAGGCGGCGGCCCGGATGGAACGAGATTCCCGCCGTCCGCAACGACCGTATCGTCGAGATCAAATCGCCGCTGATCCTGCAACCCGGTCCTGCCGCGCTGACCGACGGCCTTGATGCGATTGTCGCAGCACTTTGGCCCTCAGGCTGAGCGTTCCCCGGATGCTGCGCAGCGCCCTTCGTGGTACGCCGCTCATTTTCCAAGAGCCGCTTTTTGGTTCGAAAAACGAGACACGGGCCGCGTTGATTCCAAATGCTCAGAGCTTGATTCCTGAACTCGTTTGCGATGATCTCGGCTGCGGTGGAAGGATCAAGTTGCAGGGATAAAAATGAAACGCGCTTGAGCGCAAGGAAACGAAGCCATGAGCGTGAGAATCAAACGATCGTCACTGTCCGCGCTGGTCTTTCTCCTGACCGCTACCCCGGCCCTTGCTGCCGATGGGCCGATCACAGTGTTCGTCGCCAAAAAGATTATCACGATGGACCCGGGTTGGCCGGAAGCAACGGCCGTTGCGGTTCGCGACGGTAAAATCCTGTCAGTCGGTTCGTTGGACGACCTCCAGCCCTGGCTGAAGTCGGCACCGTACAAGATTGACCGGACGTTCGAAGCCAAGATCCTGATGCCAGGATTCGTCGAACCGCACGGGCATCCGTTGATTGGCGGCCTCATCCTCAATCTTCCGATGATTACCTATCAACCCACCTTGCTGCCCTATGGCCCTGAATTTCCCGGCGCGAAGACGGCCGAAAAGGCCATGGCGTTGATGAAGAAATATGTCGCCCAGGCGAAGAACCCGAGCGAGCCCGTCGTGATCTGGGGCTGGGACGTCGTGGCCATGGGCGGCCGTCATCTCGAGAAGACCACGCTCGACAAAATTTCGAACACGCAACCCATTATCGTTTGGGACGCTTCCGAACATTTCGCTTATGCCAACACCGCCGCGATGAACCGGGCCGGTATCAAGGATGTGGCGACGCATAACGGTCAATTCCTCGGCACGACGGAGTTGAAGTCGATTATGCAGAGCGAGTTGGCTTCCTTGCTCGCGCCGGACAAGGCCATACCGGAGATACGTTCCGTGCTCGACCTGAGCGCCAGGAACGGCATCACCACGCAGTCAGAACTGCTGTTTGGCGGCACCGGCAACTCGGCATTGGAAGAAAAGCTTTATGACGAGGTATTCAATAAGGACCCGAACGTCCGCACCCGTCTTGTGGCCGTAGCGGATGGCACCGAGGCCATGCGCTCCAAAAACGATGGGGCCGTCGAGTATGTGCGTTCTCTGGCCAGGAAATCGACGGATACGCTGATATTCAAAGGAGTGAAGGCTTTCACCGACGACTCGTTCCTCGGCCTGGGCATGGCCATCGAAAACCCGGGGTATATCGACGGCCACACCGGCATCTACATCATCAAGCCGGGCGATGCGCTACGCGACGCCCTGATGCCATGGTGGAAGGCCGGGATGCAGATTTACGTTCACAGCAACGGCAACGCCGGCAACCAGGCGACGCTCGACGCTCTGGCGGCGCTACAAGGCGCGTATCCGCGCTTTGATCACCGGTTCAGCATCGAACACTTCGGCATCGCCACGCCCGAAATGGCACGCAGGCTAAAGGCGCTTGGCGGGGTCGCGTCTCTCAATCCGTACTACGTTTACACACGCGGCGAGCTCGGAGCCCCCAGTTTTGGCACCGATCGCGCCTATACCGCCGTGCGGCTCAAGACGCTGCTTGACGCCGGCAACACCGTCAGTCTGCATTCGGATACTCCGGTCGGCCCACCCCGACCGCTCGAATGGATTTGGATTGCGGTCAACCGCTTCGGCCTCTCGGGCAAGGTGCTGGCCCCCGCTGAGCGTGTAAGCGTCGTGCAGGCGATGAAGATGGTCACCATCGACGCCGCCTACACCCTCGGGGTCGAGGACAAAATCGGCAGCATCCAGGCCGGGAAATTCGCCGACTTCACGGTATTGGAGCAGGACCCAACCGCAATCCCCAAGAAGAAGATCAAGGACATCAAAGTGTGGGGAACGGTGGTTGGCGGGCGGGTCATCCCGGCGAGCGGGATTCGTCATTAGAGAAACCCGCACGTGCGTAAACAGCGCCGCTGCCATGATGCGAGACGGCGCGTCGCGGCCTAGCGGCCAGCCATCTGACCTTCATCGCGCGCGCATCTATCCGTATTTGGCTACTCGCTAATGGGGCCTCCCCCCTAAATCCTCTCCACCCCACACCATTCAGCGATGAACAGCGCGGTGGCCTTGGTCGATTTTCGCAGCGAGTTGAGATCGACATATTCGTTGAAGCCATGCATCGCGGCCCCGCTGGCGCCGAAGCACAGGCTCGGTATGTTGTAGTTCAGTCCATAGAACCGGGTGTCGGTGAGCGCGGTGAAGACGAGGTCCTGCACCGCGCCGCCATAGACCGCGGCATAGGCCTTGCCGAACGCGGCTTCCGCCTCTGTGGAATCCTTCAGCTCATAACCTTCCGACAGAAAGCCGGACCACTCGACGTCCGGCGGGTTGTTGGAAAGGAAGCGATGATCGCGCGCCGCCGCTGCGACGTGGCCGAGAATCTCGGCCTGGCAGTCGGCAACCGACCAGCCCGGGAGGATCGCGATCCGGCAATCGACATCGCACCAGGCCGGCACGCTGGAAGCCCAATCGCCACCCCTGATAATGCCGGGGTTGAAATTGATCGGATGCGTCACCGCCTTGAAGTGGCGATCGCTTTTCGCGCGCTCATTCCATTCGGCCTCGAGTTTTTGCAGCGAGTGAATGAGATGGTAGGCCGCGGTGATCGCATTGGAGCCTGAGCCTGCCTCGAACACATGCACGGGATGGCCGCGAACCTTCAGGCGAAACCAGATCACGCCCACCTGCGAGCGCACCATCTTGCCTGAGGTCGGCTCGGGAATGAAACAGGCGGCGGCGCGATAGCCGCGCTGCAACGTCGAGAGCGCACCGATGCCGGTGCTTTCCTCCTCGATCACGGACTGGAAGTGGATCCGCGCCGTCGGCCTGAGCCCGGCGGCCTTGATGGCATCGAGTGCGTAGAGCGCACCGATGGTGCCGGACTTCATATCGCAGGCGCCGCGGCCGTACATCTTGCCGTCCCTCACGACCGGCGAAAACGGCGGCGTCTCCCACATCTCGATCGGACCGGTCGGCACGACGTCGCAATGACCCTGCAGGATCAGCGATTTGCCGATAGCATTCGCAGGCCGGTAGGTGCCGACCACCGTGCGGGCTTTCGAGAAATCATGCTCGATCGGACCGAAACCGCGCAAATCCCTGAGGTCGTCGACATCGATATGCCAGTCGTCGACCTCGTAACCGCGCTGGCGCAAGAGATCGCCGATCATGTCCTGGCACGGTCCCTCGGCGCCGCGGGTCGAGGGAATCGCGACAAAATCGCGGGTCGTCGCAAGCTGCGCGTCGAAATTGGCGTCGACCGCATCGAGGATTTTTCGCCTGATATCGCTTGCGTTCATTGCTTCACGTTTCCTGTTCCTTGTCGCCAAGATCACGTCGTAACGGCGCGTTTCCAACGATCATATGCCCGGATCGCTTTCAGAATCGAAGCCATCCCAATACAATCGGCCGTAGCGCTTCGCGCCCTATGGAAACACCGGATGGCCGGCAACCGCAACATGCTGTTCTCATCACACGCGCACTTATCGCCGCGACGGGCGTGCATGGCGAGCGAAGCGCACCCTTCATGAAAGCGTCACCCGACAAACGTCCTTCGTTAAGGGCGATCTCTTTTCTGATACTGGGCGGCTGTGGATTGTTCGCTCACGCTACCCCGACGCTGGCGCAACAGGTTTCGCGCGAGCAGGATATCGGGGATTTGCGGCTCGGGCAGCGCATCAAGGTCGATGACGGAACCTGCCCCGCCGGCCAGATCAAGGAGATTTCCGGCACCAGGATGACATCGACGGGGATCGTCCGGACACAAAGGTGCATCCCGCGTTTAGGACCCAAGCAGCGATAGGCGTGGGCGCGTGGCAGCGCGGGCAAGCAAGTATCACTGATTGTCGGCCGGCGCCCGTCGCTGCTCGCGCCCACCGACTCCTTCAAGTCGCGCGCAACTTTTGTCGGAGGTCGCGCGTTAGTACCCGCTCTCAACCGGGGACGACCTCGTGGGCAACGGCAGCATCGATGCTGGCAATAAAGGCCCGGCCCGCAAATCCGGTCAGCGGAGGGTTGATAGATCGGCTGGGCCTGACGGCTTTCCCGAGCTGCAGATCGACGGCGGAGGCCCGCAAAATCCGGACGGCGTGAGGGTTTGTGGCGCCATGTCGCAGCAGCATGGCGATGGCGGTGGAGGAATCGTGTCGGCGCCGCAAAAATTCGTGCACCTGGTGGGCTGCCGCGACCCAAATGCCAGGACCGGGCACTGGGTTCGTCCGCGCCCGGTTCCCCCGAAGCGCTAGGCTCAACTCGGGCCTGGTCCAGCTACTGGATGAATTCGCCGCATTTCTGAACCACCGTATCGCCGGATCCCCAGGGCATGATGGGTACCGAGGAGGTCGAATTCTTCGGCGACCCTTCGATCAGTCTGTCCGAATACACCATGTAGACCAACACGTTCCGCTTGGCGTCGCAGCCGCGCACGATCTGCATCTTCTTGAAGAAGAGCGAGCGCCGCTGCCGGAACATGTCGTCGCCCTGCTCCATCTTGTTCTTGAAATGAATCGGTCCGATCTGGCGGCATGCCAGCGAAATATCCGAGACTTCCTCGGCGAGCCCCAGCCAGCCTTTGATGCCGCCCCTCTCCGGTACCGTAAAGTGACAGGCCACCCCCTCGACTTCGGGATCGTCGATCCCATAGGTCGCAAGCTTGTCGTTTGGGCTGAGCCACTTGAACACCGTCGAGCGACGGAAGATCAGGTCCGGCTCGTCGGCCGCCAGAGCGGGCAAACCTGGCCACACCAGTGCCAGCGCCAACAGGGCCCAGCGTCCCCATCGCGTGTCATATTGGATTTTGGCTTGGCGTGTCATGGATGTCTCTCCGTCGGCGAGTTCCACGAATGTAGGCGCTGGGAGCCTTGGCAGGAAGGCCAGGAGTATCGGGTGCGCTCCGCCGTTTAACCTAATGTGAGGCTTTTTTGTTACGCTTTGGGCCAAAATCGCGGGTATCGGAAGTGTAAAGCTGGTGAATGCGTATCTCGTCTGCAACACTAAATCTCAACGGCTGGGATTCAAGAGTAATGCACGTAAACGGGCATAGGGTTGCTTTTGTGACCAAACAACTTTGGCGCGTTGCCACTCTGACGGCGGCCGGTGCGATCGGCGTCACCTCGCAGGCGGAAGCCGCAATCTACTACTGGCAGAATTCCGACCTAGGCGTTTCGCGGCCCGGACTGACGGATCCTCAGCGGCGCCCAAGAGCTCGCCGTCATGTCGATAAAAAGGCCGAGACTGCCGAGAAGGAATCGACCAAGCCGCAGGGACCGCTGATCGTCTCGATCTCGATCGCCCAACAAAAAATGAGGATTTACGACGCCAACGGGTTCTTCGCGGAAACCCCGGTTTCCACAGGCATGTCGGGCCACCCGACGCCGATGGGCGTCTTCAGCGTGATCCAAAAACACAAGTTCCACCATTCCAACATCTATAGCGGCGCCCCCATGCCCTATATGCAGCGGATCACTTGGTCTGGCGTGGCCATGCATGCCGGCGTGCTGCCCGGCCATCCGGCTTCGCACGGCTGCATCCGCATGCCCATGGCCTTTGCCATGAAGATGTGGAACTGGACCAAGATGGGTGCGCGCGTCGTCATCACGCCCGGCGAGATCACCCCCGCCAGCTTCTCTCATCCGCTTCTTGCGACGTTGAAGGTCCCGCCCCAGCCGATCGCGGCCGATGAACCGAAGCTTGATGCACCGGCGGTCGCAAAAGTCGACAAAGTGGCGGACACCGAGGCGAGCGCGAAATCCGTGATTGCGGAGACGAGCGTCGAATTGAGATCGACCCTCGGGCACAATGACAGTGCAAAGCCCGCGGCGGACGAGAGACAGGCTTCCGTGCCGGCTCAGACCCGAACCGCAGATGCAAGCAACGCTTTGCCGGCAGCTAACCCCCCGGTCACGATGTCCGATGCAGCGCCCGCCAATGGCGGCACGCCGCCGGCTGCCGAGCAGCCCGTTTCCGAAAAGGCCGGCAATTCATCCAAGATCGAAGCAAAGCGCGAAGCAAAGCCCGAGCCTTCGAAATCGGAGGCTGCGAAATCGGAGGCTGAACCGGAGACCGCAAAGCACGATGAAGTTGCTTCCTCCGACGAGAAGACTGCCGATGAAAAATCCGCCGAGGCCAAA
This sequence comes from uncultured Alphaproteobacteria bacterium, assembly GCA_963753875.1. Taxonomy (GTDB): domain Bacteria; phylum Pseudomonadota; class Alphaproteobacteria; order Rhizobiales; family Xanthobacteraceae; genus Bradyrhizobium. The sequence goes on from CAVWDY010000035.1 coordinate 122,158, forward strand.
TCGTCCGAAGCAGCGCCTGCCCCGATCAAGCCGGCGGAGCCTGCAGGCGTCGAGGCCGTAAAGGTCGAGGCGGCCGCAAGCGAACCGATCAAGGCCGAGGCGGCGCAGGTCAAAGCCAAGGCGGACGACCTCAAGGCTGAACCGCCGAAGGCTGATGCTCCCAAATCAAGCGAAAAGCCCGACGAGAGCGCTAAGGCGGTAGCAACGCCCGCCGCGCTCCCGGAACCGAAGAAGGATCAAACCCGCCCGAGCGATGCCGTGAAAGCAGCCGCCCCGAAGGCGGATCCGACTGCGGCGTCCAGGCGTAGCGGCCAGATCGCGGCGTTCGTCAGCCGCAAGGATTCAAAGCTCTATGTCCGGCAGAATTTCTCCCCGCTGTTCGCTGTGCCTGTGACCATCGCGCCAAGCGACAGGCCGCTCGGAACGCATATCTTCACTGCGCAGGTCGACAAGGACGATACCAATGTCCTGCACTGGTCGGTGGTCTCGCTCCCGGCACCAATCAGGCACGCCGATCGCCGCGACGAAGACGAGCGCAGCTCGCGCAGGCGGAAAGGGCGCAGGCCCGATCGAGGTGAAGCCGTTGCCGGCGCCGGACAGTCCCGCCGAAGCACTGGATCGTCTCAACCTCCCCGCGGACGCCATGGCAAGAATTACCGAGGCGCTTTCGACTGGCGGATCGATCATCATTTCAGATCAAGGCATCGCCGCCGGCGAAACTGGCGAAGGAACGGATTTCATCGTTTCGCTGCGTTAGGCCCTTTCGTTAGTGCCTATCCGTTGAGCCGCCGGTCGCTTTGGACCGGAGGCTGGGCTAAAAGACCGCCGGCATGGACCAATCTCCCACCCGGGCCTCGACAACCCAACCGCGGATCCGCGCGGCGCAAGATGCCTTCGACAGGCTGACATTTCTCGGCTGGCGTTGGGGATTGACGGCGATTGTCGCCGGGATGGCGGCCTCCTTCCTCCTGTTCGGCTACGCGCTGATTTACTGGCGCAACGCCGACATGGATTTCATGGTGATCTACAACGCGCTTGTCCTCAACGACGGCAAGCCGCAGCTGTTCTTCGATCACACCGGTTACATAACCATCCTGTCGGTGAAGGTCTGGTTTGAGCTGCTGCATGGTCTCGGCTTGCTAAACAGCTATTCGCTGTCAACGATTCCGCCGGCCTCCGACCCCGTAGCCTTCGACGCCGCCATGACCGCAGCCGTCCGCGCCGGCCGCGTTCTCGCCTTTCTGATCGCGACCGGGAGCGTGCTGGTTTTTGCTGCGCTTGTGCGCGTCATCGTGCGCGACTGGCGCGTCGCGTTGCTGGCGACGTTCGCGTTCGCTTTCTCCGGCGGCGTCGCCGTGCACTCGCGCATTTTGCGAACCGAACTTGTCGCAGCGTGTCCGGTCATCTTTGCGCTCCTGATCCTGATTGTCATCGGGCGCCGCGCCAGCGTTGCGCGTCCCCTCGGGATGGCGGTGGCGGCGGCGCTTTGCGTGCTTGGTCTGGAGAACAAGGTGCAGGCGATCCTGCTGATTGGCGCATTGCCGGTGCTGGTGTTGCCTTTTGGAGGCGCGGAAGGCGCGAGCGTCGCCTTCTGGCGTCATGCGCGATCGTCCTGGCCGGCGGTTATCATCGCGGCCGTAGCGGCACTGGCGGCGGCATGGGCTGCCTGGCCGCTCATCGCCACAGGCTTTGACCGCGCGCTCCTCGATGCCGCGCAGTTCCGCCCGCTGTTGCTCGGCCGCTTCGGCATCTATCAGGCCGCGCTGATTGTCCTGACCGGGTGCTGCATGATCGCCTATGCGGTGATCTGGCGCGTCAGCGCCGCCGAGACGCTGGCGTCGATGTGTGCAATCGCCGCCGGCGCGGTGGTGGCGCTGCTGGCGCTCAATCTCGAATACAACACCAGTAATGTGATCGCGGTGTTCAACCCGCTGGAAAAAATGCTGACCTTTGCGGACGCGAGCACGGCGGCCGCGGCGAGCGGATCCAGTCTGTCGGGAATTCTGCGGCTCCTGCTCGACGGGCTTGCATCGGTTCTTGCGCGCTACAGCTTCGTGCTGCACTCCTCGCCACGTCCGACCGTATTTCTCACCTGGCTGATTGTGCCCGGCATCATCTCAGCGTGGTCACGCGGCGAAAAACAGGCCGCGATCCAGGCCCTCGTGCTCCTGGCGGCCGCGGCCGGAATCGACGCACTGGGCGTGCGGCGCGGATTGAAATCCGAATATTTCATCTTCACCGATCCGCTGATCATCCTCGCCGGCGCGATCCTGCTCGATCGGCTCGCGGACATGCGCTTCCATAAATGGGCCTATCCCGTCGCGATGGGTCTGTTCGGATTGCATATCGCAGTCGGCCAGGCCGAGCCGATCAAATATGCCTTCATGCGCCGGGGGCCGGAATCGATATGCGAGTGGAACCGTCACTACCTTCCGCTGCTGCCGCTGCCCTGGTGCCCGGCGGCCCGTCCATAACGGCTTGTTGAAGGCACAACCGCGCCGATTGGGCTAAATTCAGCCGGCCATGATCGCGCAGAACCATGGCGCTTTCGATTCGATATGCGATTGCGGGACAAGAAGTCTACACATGGTTCAGGGGCCAGCCACTAATGCCATGCAAAATTCGAGTCGCTATGGCCGGCGATATCGTCAACTCTTATGAGACAACGGGCGATGCCGGTATTTGCTCCCGGTACGATTTCCGTCCAAAATAAACAAAAGACGCGTCACAAGCGTAACCGCCGTCACGCGCCAATCCGCCGGAAAAATCCTGATCACTGAGGACGTTCCGCGCTGGAACTTCCACAAATATCTGATTGGCGCGACGGCTATATCGCGGAAGTCTTTCGGGAAACCGTCGAACCGCTGGATACGCGGGTCAAGACGGCGATAGCGCGGCTCCTCGCGGAGACCTGACGCAACGCGTCAAAACCTCAGCCTAACCCCCTGGAATTAACCGGTCCGGCCGGCAAATCCACCCGCGACGAAAAAGCCGTTGCCGTGGCCGCGCCGGTCCAACTAGGCTATGATGATTGGAGGCAGGAAATCGCTCGGGCGGCGGCAAAAACGCCGGGACCGGGCGCGCGATCACGGTAAAGGAAGAACACGATGCGCATTGCGGCAGGTTTGATCTTTGCAAGCGCGGTTTCGCTGTGCGCGACGGGCGCGGCGTGGTCGCAGACCCCCGCCACCAAGAGCACCACGGCGCCTGCCGCGACGGCTGCGCCGGCACCGCCCCCCGCGGCGACGCCCGCACCGGCAAAGGCGCCTTGCGCAAATCCGGATGCGCTTGGGATCGGCCGTGTCGTTGAAATCGACACCACCGGCGGACCGGGGTTCGGTTTCGAGCATTTCAAGCAGCTCGATTTCCTGCGCGATAAGGAAGTGGTGCTGACGTTCGATGACGGCCCGTGGCCGCTCAACACGCCCTCGGTGCTCAAGACGCTGGCGGACGAGTGCACGACCGGCATTTTCTTTCCGATCGGCAAGCACTCGACCTACTATCCGGAAATACTGAAGCAGGTTGCCGCGGCCGGCCATACCATCGGATCGCACACCTGGTCGCACGCGACCCTCACCAACAAGAAGCTGACCGAAGACCAGCGCAAGGAAGAAATCGAGAAAGGTTTCAGCGCGGTGAAATGGGCCCTGGGCGCTTCGCCCTCACCCTTCTTCCGCTTCCCGGCACTGCAACACCCGCCTGAAATGGTGACCTATCTCGGCACCCGGAACATCGCGATGTTCTCGTGCGACCTCAACTCCTTCGATTTCAAGGCGCGCAACCCGCAGCAGGTGATCGACGTCACGATGAAAAAGCTCGACAAGCTGGGCAAGGGCATCATCCTGATGCACGATTTCCACAAGCACACCGCGGAGGCCCTGCCTGCCCTGCTGCGCAAACTGAAGGCCGACGGCTACAAGGTGGTGCAGATGAAGGCGAAGGCGCCGGTGCAGACTCTTCCGCAATATGACGAAGAGGTTCTCAAGGACGCCAAGCTGCCGACCGTGAGTTCTCGGCCCGTTTCCAGCGTGGTGCAGACGATCTCGGAGTAGGCTGGCAGCGCGCGAAAACGCCCGTGCCGGCGCTCCGCATTGAAGGCTATGTCATCGTGTCCGCCGACGGAATGCTGGCGAACGCCGACCGCGTGATGCCGGATGAACTGAAATTCGAGGGCGACAAGCGATTTTTCACCGCCGCCCTCGACCGCGCCGACCTGATCGTGCATGGCCGCCACTCCTATGAGGATCAGCCCAACTCGCCGCGGAGAAAGCGGATCATCCTGACCAGGACGATCGGCAGCATCGCGCCCGATCCATCCAATCCCATGGCCACGCTGTGGAATCCGGCCGGCGCTTCCTTCGAAGCTGCCTGCGACCAAGCCGGCGTGCACTCAGGGACGGTTGCGATTATCGGCGGACCGGATGTGTTCGAAATATTTATGGACCGCTACGACACCTTCTGGCTGTCGCAGGCGCCCCGCGTAGGGCTGCCGGAGGGCGAGCCGTGCTTTCCGGGCGTCCCCGGCCATTCCCCCCAGGAAATTCTGGCCGCTCATGGCTTGAGCGCCGGCGAAAGCCAAATGCTCGATATCGCCGACGGCGTCAGCGTCACGGCTTGGCGGCGCATGTCCTGGAGAAAGGTCTAGACCTCGTAGGCAGGTTCCGGGGCTGGCGCCACTCGGCCATAGCCGGCGATCATGAATAGCGCGCCGATAATCGAAAGATTCTTCAACGCATGGACCATGTTGCCCCGGGCGTCGGCGCCGGTCTGGTTCCAGAAGTCGTGATAATAGAAGGTCGCGCCTGCCACGAACAGGATAAGCAGGATCGCAAAGAAGCGTGCGCCGAAATTGAGCGCGATCATCAGACCGCAGATCAGCTCCAGCGAACCTGCCGCAATCGCCAGCATCTGCGGCATCGGCATCCCGGTCAGGCCCTCGAGCTGCGCGGTGTAGGTTGCCAGTGCGGCCGGAAGAACGATCTTCTCGGTCATTTGCGCCGTCGCCGCCAGATCCAGAAGCTTGGAAGCTCCGGAAACAATGAAGAGTACGGCGAACAGAACTCGCCCGATAGTAATGAACGCTGGCATGGTCGGCCTCATTGAATGCTGCAACCGCGGGTAGTCTGGACGGCGAAACGATTATGGGCGCTCCGCTTCAGCTTTTCAAACGGTCAAATCGGTTGGCTGCGATGACCAGAGGGGATCCGGCCCTGTTGGCTAGCCAAACAGCGACGGTTGCGCGCGGCCGGCGCGCTCCTGGGCTTCGACGGCGGCCACCGCCGTCATGTTGAGAATGCCGCGCGCGGTCACCGAGGGGGTGAGAATATGGGCCGGCCGCGAAGGACCGATGAGGATCGGCCCGACCGGCAGCGCGTCAGCCAGCGCCTTGATCATTTGATAGGCGACGTTGGCGGTGTCGAGGTTCGGCATGATCAGGATATTGGCCTCACCTTCCAGCTTCGAATGAGGCAGGATCAACTTCCGTGCCGCCGCCGAAAGCGCGGTATCGCCCTGCATCTCGCCATCCGCCTCGATTTCGGGATGGCTTTGCTTCAAGAGCGCCGTGGCGCGGCGCATCTTGCGCGAGGATTCCGTATCGTAGCTGCCAAAATCGGAATGGGACACGAAGGCGATCTTTGGCTTGATATTGAAGCGCTGCACATGGATCGCCGCCAGCGCCGCCATTTCCGCAAGCTCCTCGGCGCTCGGGTTCGGCCGCACCTGCGTATCGGCGATGAAGTAAGCCCCCTTGCTGGTGATCATCAGCGCCAGCGCCGCGAAATCGCTCACGCCCGGGAGGAAGCCGACGATCTCGCGCACATGGCGCAGATGGCTCATGTAGCGGCCCTCGACGCCGCAGATCATGGCGTCGGCTTCGCCACGGCTGACCGCAAGCGCGGCAATCACGGTTGCATTGGTCCGCACCACCGTGCGCGCGGCATCTGGAGTCACGCCGTGCCGGCCGGCAAGATCGATATAGGACTGGACATAGGACCGGTAGCGCGGATCGTCTTCGGGATTGATGAGATCGAAATCCTTGCCGGCCTTGATCGCGAGGCCATACCTCTTGATCCGCGCTTCGACCACCGTCGGGCGCCCCACCAGGATCGGCCGCGCCAGCTCCTCCTGCAGAACGACCTGCGTCGCATGCAGGACGCGTTCATCTTCACCTTCGGCATAGATCACACGGACGGGCTGGGTCTTCGCCTTGGCAAACACCGGCTTCATGACCAGCCCGGAGCGGAACGCGAAGCGCTCCAGTTGAGCTGTGTAGTCCTCGAACTTGGCGATCGGCCGGGTTGCAACGCCCGAATCCATGGCCGCCTTTGCGACCGCGGGCGCAATCCGCAGGATCAGCCGCGGATCGAACGGGGTCGGGATCAGCGAGCCCGGACCAAACCCTTGCGCTTCGCCGCTGTCAAAGCCGGGCGCCATCGCGTCCACCGGAGGATCGCGCGCAAGCTGCGCGATCGCGTCGACCGCGGCCTTCTTCATTTCCTCGTTGATCGCGGTGGCGCCGACGTCGAGCGCGCCACGAAAGATGAAGGGAAAGCACAGGACGTTGTTGACCTGGTTGGGAAAGTCGCTTCTCCCGGTGCAGATCATCGCATCCGGGCGTGCTTTCCGGGCCTCGTCCGGCATGATTTCCGGGTTCGGATTGGCGAGCGCCATCACCAGCGGCTTGTCCGCCATCTGCTTGACCATGTCCGGCTTCAACACATTCGGCGCGGAAAGGCCGAGAAAGATATCGGCGCCAGGGATGACTTCGGCCAGCACGCGCTTGTCGGTCTTCTGCGCATAGACCGCCTTCCAGCGGTCCATCAGCGTGTTGCGGCCCTCATGCACGACGCCGTCGATGTCGCAAACCCAGATGTTCTTGCGCTGCGCGCCCATCGAAACCAGCAGATTGAGGCACGCGATGGCCGCAGCGCCAGCCCCGGAGCAAACGATCTTGACGTCGGAGAGCTTCTTGCCGTTCAGCAAGAGGGCATTGGTGATCGCGGCGCCGACGATGATGGCGGTGCCATGCTGATCGTCGTGAAACACCGGAATTTTCATGCGCGCCTTGAGCTGCGCCTCGATCTCGAAGCACTCCGGGCCCTTGATGTCCTCGAGATTGATGCCGCCGAAGGTCGGCTCCAGCGCCGCCACGGTTTCGACTACGCGCTCGATGGTATCGGCCGCGATCTCGATATCGAAGACGTCGATCCCGGCGAATTTCTTGAACAGGACCGCCTTGCCTTCCATCACAGGCTTCGATGCCAGCGGGCCGATATTGCCAAGGCCGAGCACGGCGGTGCCGTTGGAGACGACGGCAACGAGATTGGCGCGGATCGTCAGCGATGCCGCCTCGGCGGGATCGGCGGCAATGGCGGTGCAGGCGGCGGCAACGCCCGGTGAATAGGCCAGCGCGAGGTCGCGCTGGTTGGCGAGCGGCTTGGTCGCCTGAATCTCAAGCTTACCCGGCCGCGGCAGCCGGTGATAGGCGAGCGCCGCCGCGTGAAGATCTTCAGAATAGGACGACATAGATGCTCCAGCGTTTCCGGCCGGCCGGGAAATTTCGATTTCGTCAGGCTCGGGGTCAGTTTTCCGGCGGATGGAAGGTGCATGTGAAGCACGCAGAGGCGCCTTGGCGCAATATCTGAAACGGCCCACATCAACAGCCTCCGGGGGTAATGATCGTGGCTCGCTGAACACCCCTACCCGCAGCATTCGGCCAAGATTGTGACAATGGCCATGGCCCCAGCCGGCCTGCGGATACTGCCAAGCCGACCGAATCAGGCTTGGCCGCCCGACCGCGCCCTGAACCAGGGCGAGATGCCTTTAAGTTGAAAACGGCGTCGCGGCTCGGATCACCTCGCCCCGCTTGCGGGGAGAGGTCGAAGCCGAAGGCTTCGGGTGAGGGGGACTCTCCACGAATTCGGTCTGTGGAGATTCCCCCTCACCCCAACCCTCCAAGAGCGAGCTTCGCTCGTCTCGACCCCGCAAGCGGGGCGAGGGAGAAGGGCCGCTCAACTTCAAACTCATTCCTGCCCTGGCGATACTCAAGTTACTCAACCTTTGGATGACCACATTTCCGCGATCCCGCGACGCGTTCACGCCCGAGTGTTGCAGGTAACTTGGCCCTCGGGAAACGAAGAGGGCGCAGGGAATGCCGGGTGATGACCTCACCCATGGCCCGCCTGCAACAAAAAAAGCAGGCGGCAGTCACCACAGGTTCAGCCGGATCAACCGGCATTCCCTGCGCGATGGTTTACGGCTTATATCGCGATCTCCCCGGGGACCGGGCTTTCTTGCCCCCGTCGCCCCTGAGAAGCTTGCTTCTCAAGAACTTGACCTCAGCGTCGGGAGGCCGGGACCACGCGACTTCGCCGTCCGCGCAAGCCACGTTCGTCTGACGTGCCCTCCGCGTCCATCGCATCCCCGCCCCACGTGTCGTGACGAACGCGCGTACGTCCCTCTTCATCGAGGCGGGATGCGCGAGAAGATCGTTGCGATTTGCCCGACGGTGCAAGCACGAACACATGCGGCAGATTGGCACGACGGGCAATTCGCGCATGGCGTGCATGCGGGAGTTGCCTGTCGGGCAGACCCTTCACGCGGCCCTCTTTCGACTCGGTCGGATCAGGACGTCTGCCGAGATGTGGGTGGTTATTCCGGATCAGCTCGTAGGTGGGTTAGCCGAAGGCGTAACCCGCCTATTTCCCGAGGGACGGCGGGTTACGCTGCGCTAACCCGCCCTACGCGCTACATGCCGACAGGTGGCTCGGGTTGTTCCGGACACTAATTCCTGACAGCATAAAGTGGCGTTCTGATCGTCAACTGATAGGCTGGTTTCGGTACCCACGCGATCTGGGCCGTCACGCCAAACAGACGGTTGTCGTTGTCATCCATCCGGTCCAGATCAAGCCTTACGGTCGGCTGGGTAAAAGACGGGAACGGCGTCAAGATCGGAAGTTGCGCGCCGCCGAAAGATTGAATGCCAGCACGGCCGGTGAATTTCCAGTTGTTGTCCCACTGATAATAGCCGCCGACATAGCCGATAATATTTGGATTGATTGTTGCCAAAGGGGTATCGATTTCAGTCAGGGTGATTTGCACGCCGGCAAGCAGACCCTTGGTTTCGTCCTTGTTCAGCGCGTAGTCGAACTCCGCGATGGTGTTCAGCGACGTCGTGGCGAGAGGAGAGTCCGGCACCGCTCGCGTGACTGTCGACTGCAATGTAAGCGTAGGGATCGATCCCCCATTTTGCTGATAGAGGTCGGCCTGAAACCCGACATTCCAGCTGGTAACCGCGAATGTCGACCAGTCAGTCGAGCCGAGTTGCGTGGTCGTGGCACTGAAGCCGCCATAGACCGTCAAACGGTCGTTGAGATCGACCGTCAAAGGTACATCGAGCCCAAGGCTCCGGCTTGCCGGCGTCGACAGGGTCGGGCGCGTCGGAATCGCCGGGGGATTCGTCAGCGTCGAGAGTGTTTGAAGCACAGGGATTATCGAAGATATTGAACCGGGGCTGAAGCCGATCGAGAGCGAATTGGCCGGGAGCGTCGTGTAGATGGTCCTCAGGTCCAGGTAGATGTTCGGAAGCGTCGAAGCCATCTTTGCTGAGTCGTCTTCGCTGTTACCATTATCATTATTGTCCTTGCTCAGGGCGAGATCGGAAAAACATAGCGAGATCATGACACCAAGCAAAACGCGACAGGGGCGCGCATCTGTGGTCCCCCGCAGCGCGGTGCGAATACGGCTTCTGGCGAAATTGGATTTCAATAGGACTGTGCCTTTAGGTTTCTCAAAGCGACATAGCTACCTTGTCTTCGAGCTGCGAGCAAAATACGACGGCTAGTTGAAATGTCAGTGCGGCTTACGAATACGAGGCATTTTGAACACAGGTGCCAACCGATCACCTTCTGATCCATTGCAATTGATGCACATCAATGGTCGGTTGCAGCTCGCCTCTAAGCTGTAGTTGTAAAATAGGGGGATATGTCATGAATGCTTTCTCCAAATACATCGGATCCGCAGCGTTGGTGTTGCTGACGAGCGCCGCTGTTTCGGCAAACGCGGCCGATTTGCCGGTCAAGGCTTACACCCCGGCGCCGGTGGCGGCCCAGGTTTATAATTGGTCCGGCATTTATGTCGGCGCGAACGGCGGATACGGCTGGGGCGCGCAGGATCCGTTGACACTGTTTTCTAACAATTTGGACCGCACAAGCTTTAATATCAAAGGCGGAATGTTCGGCGGGACCATCGGCGCCCAAATCCAACAGGGATATGTAGTGCTGGGTCTGGAAGGTGATCTTGATTGGGCGAATATCAAAGGCAATGGCATCTCAAATCCGGCCGTCTTAGGCATCCCGCTGGGAACGCTCAATATCGCTACGAACACCAGCGCTGTTATGACCGCCAGGGCTCGCGTCGGCGCTGCCATGAATAACTGGTTATTCTATGCTACGGGCGGCGTTGCATTCGACAAATCCAGCGCCAACGGCACCTCGATCGGAGCGGTCGCCTGTGGCGCGGCTGGGGTTTTGCCCAATTGTTCTGCTTCCTCATGGCGGCCAGGACTCGCGGCAGGGCTAGGTCTCGAATATGGCTTTGCGCAGAATTGGAGCGCAAAGCTGGAATATCTCTACATCGCAACCGTGGGAAGCGGTGTCAGTACAGACCACATCGATACCATCCGCGCCGGCGTGAACTATCGGTTCTGAAGGTCAGAGCTGCGGCTGCAGCGTGAAGGAAAACCTGCAGCCGCGTTGCTTCACGGATCGCTTCGGTCGCACGGAAGTCGCCTAACGTATGTCCTGATGGGCGACGTGTACTCAGTTTGACGTCACGCGCCGACAATAAGAGCCGACCTGTCCAAAATCGGAAAATTGACCTGCGTCAAAGTCGGGCTCGCGCATCGTGCGCATTCTTGTATAGGCCTTTTTTGCCAAAGACTCCGACAACGGGAGTTTTCCGCGATGGGAACCAGCCGCAGTATGCTGGCCGTGAGCCTTCTCGCCTTGAGTTGTGTCTCGACACTGGCTCAGCAAGTCACGGGTATACCGGGATCGCCCGGCGCCACCACCACGATCGACGGCATACAACTTCCGCCCCCCGATCCGGCGTTCGGCGGGGAGATTAAGGAGAAGGCCTCGGAGTCGAAGGCGTGGTGGCCACCACGCGTCGTGCCGCCGAAGGGTGCCCCAAACGTGCTACTCATCATGACGGACGATCAGGGTTTCGGCGCACCAAGCACTTTCGGTGGCGTCATACCCACGCCTGCCATGGATCGCATCGCAAGGGCTGGACTGCGCTACACGAACTTCCACTCCACGGCACTCTGCTCACCGACGCGGGCGGCGATCATTACGGGCCGCAACCATCACTCGGTGGGTAACGGGGTGGTGGGTGAAATATCGACGGGGTTTCCTGGTTACAACTCAATCATCCCGATTGAGAAAGGCACCGTCGGCACAATCCTCAAGGAAAACGGGTACGCAACCTCGTGGTTCGGCAAGGACCACAACACGCCATCTTTCCAGTCGAGCCAGGCCGGGCCCTTCAATCAGTGGCCGAATGGAATGGGCTTCGATTATTTCTATGGCTTCGTCGGCGGCGACGCCAGCCAATGGCAGCCGAACCTGTTCCGCAATACGACGGCCATCTATCCCTTCCAGGGCAATCCCGGCTGGAACCTGGAAACGGCGATGGCCGACGAGGCCATCCAGTACGTGAAGCAACTCAAGGAGATTGCGCCCGACAAACCGTTCTTTGTCTACTACGTGCCCGGCGCAACTCATGCGCCACATCATCCGACGCCGGAGTGGATCAGGAAGATCAGCGACATGCACTTGTTCGATGACGGTTGGAACAAGCTGCGGGAGACCATCTTCGCTAACCAGAAGCGCTTGGGCATCATGCCTGAGAACGCCAAGTTGACACCGTGGCCGAAAGAACTTCCGGAGTGGGATTCCCTCGGGTTCTTCGAGAAGAAGCTCTTTATCAAGCAAGCGGATGTCTATGGGGCTTACCTCGCCTACGCCGACCATGAGATCGGACGGGTGATCCAGGCTGTCGAAGACCTCGGCCAACTCGATAACACCCTGATCATCTATATCGGTGGCGACAACGGCGCGAGCGCGGAAGGAATGATCAACGGTACGCCAAACGAGTTCACCACCTTCAACGGCGTCCCCGTGCCGGTGAAGGCCCAGTACCTCTGGTACCCGTTCTGGGGGTCAGACAAGACGTTCCCGCACTTTGCGGCAGAATGGGCCTGGGCGATGGACACGCCGTTCAAGTGGGTGAAACAGGTGCCATCGCACTTCGGTGGAACGGCCCAGGGCGTGGCCATGTCGTGGCCCGGCCACATCCAAGACACGGGCGGCATCCGCCGCCAGTTCCACCACGTCATCGACATCGCCCCAACCATTCTGGAGGCGACCGGCATCTCGCAGCCGGATACGATCAACGGCATCAAGCAAATCCCCATGGAGGGGATAAGCATGATGTACACATGGGATAAGGCGAACGCCAACGCCCCAACCCAACACACGACGCAATACTTCGAGATGCTCGGTAATCGCGCCATCTATCACGATGGGTGGATGGCGTCCACGACGCCGGTGACGTTGCCGTGGGAGCTGAGCAGCGCCCCGCCGCCGGACGTTATCACCGGGTACAAATGGGAGCTTTATAACGTTAAGGAGGACCCCACGCAATTCAACGACCTGGCGGACAAGATGCCGGACAAGGTCAAGGAGATGCAGGCGCTATTCGACTCCGAGGCGAAGAAATACAACGTGCTGCCGCTCGACAACACGACGCTGCCGCGCTGGAATACGCCGCGTCCAAGCCTGACAGCGGGACGAACGGACTTCACCTATTCGGGCGAATTGTCGGGCGTGCCGGCCAGTGCTGCGCCAAGCATTCTCAACAAGTCCTACACCATCACCGCTGAAGTCGAGATCGCCGCGGGCGGGGCGGAAGGGATGATCGTTACCGAGGGCGGTCGCTTTGGCGGCTATGGCATGTTTCTGAGCAAGGGCGTCGCCGGCATTCGTGGCGGCAAGCCAGTCTTTCTCTACAACCTCCTGAATCTCAAGCGCACGATTTGGTCGGGACCGGCGCTTAACGCCGGCAAGCACACCATCGTCTTCGATTTCAAGTCGGACGGCCCCGGCCTTGGCAAGGGTGGCACGGGCATACTGTCTGTAGACGGCAAGGAAGTGGCCAGGAATTCCGTGGAGCACACCACGCCGATCACATTCCCGGAGGATGAAACCTTCGACGTTGGCCTAGATACCCGCACCGGGGTTGCGATGCTGGAATACCGCTACGATCCTCCGTTCAAGTTCACGGGCAAGATCAACAAGCTCACGTTCAAGCTTGAACCGGAGTCCAAGCAGGTAGCTGAGCCGAGGGCAGAACTCGGTCCTATGGCAGCACCGGAGCCGGATCCGATCGAGGCACCGAAGCGCTAGCGAAAAACACTAACAGGTCGCCGGCGCAAAAAGACGAGGCGGGGCGAAGCCATGAAATTGGAGTTGATCTTCGCTGCCGTCGCCGAAGCGGCTACCGGATTGGTTTTGCTGATTGCTCCCGCGCTCGTCGGAACCTTGTTGCTGGGTGATGAACTGACCGGCGTCGCCATACCGGTTGCGCGCGTCGCCGGCATCGCCCTGATCGCCTTGGGGATCGCGTGCTGGCCGGGTCCGCCGCATCTCGGCATGCTGACCGCCAAGCCAATCTCACGCGCGTTCACGCGTACGCGCGCCATAGGCCACGCAGCTGGCAGCAGCAGATCGGCGTCTCGTTGTCGCCGAACTACTTGGCCGGCAAATTGGTCCGGATATGCAGCTCGCGCAGTTGCTTCGTCGTGACTTCCGACGGCGCTCCCATCAGCAAATCCATGGCCTGCTGATTCATCGGAAACAGCGAGATTTCGCGCAAGTTGGTGGTGCCGCACAAGAGCATGACGATACGGTCGACGCCTGCCGCCATGCCGCCATGCGGCGGCGCGCCGTACTGGAATGCGCGATACATGCCGCCAAAACGCTCGACGACGTCCTTCTCGCCATAGCCGGCGATCTCGAACGCCTTCACCATGGCCTCGGGCCGATGGTTGCGGATGCCGCCGGAGGCGATCTCGTAACCGTTGCAGGTGATGTCGTACTGGAACGCCTTGATGGTCAGCGGGTCCATTGTCTGCAACGCTTCGAGGCCGCCCTGCGGCATCGAAAACGGATTGTGCGAGAAGTCGATTTTCTTGTCTTCCTCATTGTATTCGTACATCGGAAAGTCGACGATCCAGGCGAGTTCGAAGCGATCCTTGTCGATCAGGCTCAACTCTTCGCCGAGTTTTGTGCGCGCGAGGCCGGCAAATTTCCAGAATTTATCGGGATCGCCGGCGACGAAGAACGCCGCATCGCCATCCTTCAATCCGAGCGCGGAACGAATCGCGGCCGTCCGCTCCGGGCCGATATTGTTGGCCAGCGGGCCCGCACCCTCCCCGCCTTCGCGCCACATGATGTAGCCGAGGCCCGGCTGGCCTTCGCCTTGCGCCCAGGAATTCATCCGGTCGCAGAACGCCCGCGAACCGCCGCCGGTGGCGGGGATCGCCCAGACCTGATTCTTCGGGTCTTCCAGCATCCGCGCGAACACCTTGAAGCCGGAACCGCGGAAATGCTCGGAGACATCCTGGATCAGAAGTGGATTGCGCAAATCAGGCTTGTCCGTGCCGTACTTCCGCAAGGCTTCGGCGAACGGGATCCGCGGCCAGTTTTTGGTCACCGGCTTGCCCTTGGCGAACTCCTCGAACACACCCGTGATCACCGGCTCGACGGCCGCGAAGACATCGTTCTGCTCGACAAAGCTCATCTCGAGTCGAGCTGGTAGAACTCACCGGGCAGCCGATCGGCACGCGGGTCCTCGTCGCGGAAACACGGCGCGATCTGGAAGTAACGATCGAAGCCGGACATCATCAGGAGCTGCTTGTACTGCTGCGGCGCCTGCGGCAGCGCGTAGAAGCGGCCCGGATGGATCCGCGAAGGCACCAGGAAGTCGCGGGCGCCCTCCGGCGACGACGCCGTCAGGATCGGGGTCTGAAATTCGAAGAATCCCTGATCCTTCATGCGCCTGCGCATGGAATCGACGATCGCGCCACGGGTCATGATATTCTGGTGCAGTTTCTCGCGGCGAAGGTCGAGGAAACGGTACTTGAGCCTTATATCTTCTGGATATTCCTGCTCGCCGAACACCGGCAGCGGCAGCTCGCCTGCGGGTCCCAGCACCTCGATTTCGCTGACATAGAGTTCGACCGCCCCGGTCGGCAGTTCCGGATTCTCGGTGCCCGCGGGTCGGCGGCGCAGCCTGCCGTCCATCCGCACCACCCATTCCGAGCGCAGCTTTTCGGCGTCCTTGAACGCCGGCGAATCCGGATCGGCAACGCATTGCGTCAGGCCGTAATGGTCGCGCAAATCGATGAACAAAACACCGCCATGGTCGCGAATACGATGGCACCAGCCGGACAAACGAACGGTCTGGCCGATATCGCTCTCACGGAGCGCGCCGCAGGTGTGGGACCGGTAACGATGCATGGATATTCCAGGAATAAATGTCGGAGGGTCGAATCGGGGGCCAGGGCCTGCCCGAAGAGGAGCAGGGTTTACCCGACGACAACCGGCGCGGCAACCAATGCCGGGGCTGTTTTGGCCTTAAATGGGGCGTTTCGCGCCATCGGACGTGAACCCTTTGCCTATTGGCGAGGCGCGCCTATCTTGATGCCTATGACGGTGCATTTTCCCTTCCAAAATACCTATGCGGCGCTGCCGGACGGCTTTTTTGCCCGCGTTGCGCCGACGCCGGTGGCGTCGCCCAGGCTGATCAAACTGAACCGGCCGCTCGCGATCGGGCTTGGGCTCGATCCGGACCGGCTGGAGAGCCCGGAAGGAACCGAAATCCTCGCCGGCAAGCGGATTCCGAACGGCGCGGAGCCGATTGCGATGGCCTATGCCGGTCACCAGTTCGGTCATTTCGTGCCGCAGCTCGGCGACGGCCGCGCCATCCTGCTCGGTGAGGTGATCGACGCCGATGGGGTACGCCGCGATATCCAGCTCAAGGGTTCAGGTCCGACGCCATTTTCGCGCCGGGGCGATGGCCGCGCGGCGCTCGGGCCCGTGCTGCGCGAGTACATCGTCAGCGAGGCGATGGCGGCGCTCGGGATTCCGACCACGCGATCGCTGGCCGCGGTCGTCACCGGCGAGAGCGTGTTGCGCGAGACCGCCCTGCCGGGGGCGGTGCTCACCCGCGTCGCATCCAGCCACATCCGCGTCGGAACGTTCCAGTATTTCGCCGCCCGCGGCGATACCGAGGGCGTGCGGCGGCTGGCCGATCACGTCATCGCCAGGCACTATCCGGACGCGGCGAATGCCGAGCGCCCCTATCACGCGCTGTTGCAAGGCGTGATCGCGCGGCAGGCGGAACTGGTCGCGCGCTGGCTGCTGGTCGGGTTCATCCACGGCGTCATGAACACCGACAAT
The DNA here is from genome assembly GCA_963753875.1 of uncultured Alphaproteobacteria bacterium. Classification (GTDB taxonomy): domain Bacteria; phylum Pseudomonadota; class Alphaproteobacteria; order Rhizobiales; family Xanthobacteraceae; genus Bradyrhizobium. The sequence continues at coordinate 138,684 of CAVWDY010000035.1, forward strand.
ACATCGATCTCCGGCGAGACCATCGATTACGGTCCGTGCGCCTTCATGGATAGTTACGATCCGGCAGCGGTGTTTTCCTCGATCGACGAGCAAGGCCGCTATGCCTACGCCAACCAGCCACGGATTGCGCTCTGGAACCTGACCCGGCTTGCGGAATGCCTGTTGCCGCTGTTTTCCGACGACAAGGACAAGGCCATCGAACAGGCGCAGTCGATCCTCGGCGAATTCACGGAGAAATTCGCCAAGGCCTACCAGGCCGGGCTGCGCCAAAAGACCGGCCTGTTCACGGAACGCGACGGCGACGAGGCGCTGGTGCAGGATCTTCTGGACGCGATGGCGAAGAACCAGGCCGACTTCACCCTCACCTTCCGCGGTCTGAGCGAGGCGGCGCTCGATGCCGATGGCGATCAACATCAAAAGGTGCGGCAATTATTCGCCGACCCCGCAGCCTATGACGAATGGGCGGACCGCTGGCGCCAACGGATTGGCGAGGAGCCTCAAGCTCCCGCCGCGCGGCAAATCGCCATGCGGGCGGTCAATCCCGCCTTCATTCCGCGCAATCACCGGATCGAGGCGGTCATCGAGGCCGCCGTAACCCGCGACGACTTCGCGCCCTTCGAAGAGCTTCTGACGGTCCTGTCAAAGCCCTATGAAGACCAGCCGGCGTTATCAGCCTATGCGCAGGCGCCTGCACCGCATCAGCGCGTGCTTCAGACATTCTGCGGGACGTAAATCGTTAACCCTCCGTCCAATATTGGGGGCAGCCGATGGCCCCCGCTGCCCGAAATTAACAAGCGGTGAAGCGCTTGCCGACAAATCTAATGGTTTGTTTGGGGAGGTTTGCCGTGGACGCGCTGGTATTCGAATTCATGGGACTTGCGATGCTCGCCCTTTGCGTCATCGTGCTGGCGGTTCCCATCTCGCGGCGGCCGTCGGGCCGGCGCGTCAGCGACATCTGACCGGCCGCGTTTCCAACGCGAGGATTTGGCAGGATGGGGCGGCCAAACTGTGCGGCCGCTGGCCGCTGGCCCCGTTGAAAAAGCGTCGCCCGCCTCAAATACAAGGCTCGAATTCGCCGCAAGACCCTTGACATATCAGCGCTTTCGGCCGAACGCCGTTCTGGAAAGCGCTATGGACCGTTCATGGATCTGATTACCACCACCACCGAACTCGCCGCAGTTTGCGACCGCCTCGCCAAGCACCCGGTGATCACCGTCGATACCGAATTCCTGCGTGAGACAACCTATTACCCGCTGCTTTGCGTCGTGCAGATGGCCAGCGCAGAGGAAGCGGTCGTCATCGACACCTTGGCCAAAGGCATCGACCTCAAGCCGTTTTTCGCGCTGATGGCCGACGAGAAGGTGCTTAAGGTATTCCACGCCGCCCGTCAGGATATCGAAATCGTCTGGCACCAGGCGGGGATCGTCCCACACCCGATCTTCGATACCCAGGTCGCGGCCATGGTGCTCGGCTATGGCAATTCCATCGCCTACGACCAGCTGGTCGAGCGCATCACCGGCCACCGGCCGGACAAGACCCATCGTTTTACCGACTGGTCGCGCCGGCCGCTGACCGAAGAACAGACGCACTACGCGGTCGCCGACGTGACCCATCTGCGCGACGTGTTCGCCGCACTCGACGCCGATCTCAAAAAGCGCGGCCGCAGCGACTGGGTGAGCGAGGAAATGGAGGTGCTGACCTCCCCCAAGACCTACGACTTCCACCCCGAACGCGCATGGGAGCGGCTGAAGACGCGGGTCCGCAAGCCGAAAGAACTCGCGGTGCTGATGGAGGTCGCGGCGTGGCGCGAACAGGAGGCGCAGAGCCGGGACGTTCCGCGCAGCCGCGTTCTGAAAGACGACGCGGTCGGCGATATCGCCACCCATGCCCCAACCAGCCTCGAAAGGCTCGCCAGCTTGCGCTCGTTGCCGAAGGGCTTCGATCGATCGAAATGGGGCGGCGATATCGTCGCCGCCGTGCAGCGCGGCCTCGCGCGCGATCCCGCGACATTGCCGAAGATCGAAAAGCCCCGAAGCACTTCGAATGGTGCTGCGATCGTCGAGCTTCTCAAGGTTCTGCTGCGGATGACGTCGGAGCGTCACGCCGTCGCCAGCAAAGTCATCGCGACCGTCGACGACCTCGAGCAGATTGCCGCCGACGACCATGCCGATGTCGGCGCATTGCACGGCTGGCGCCGCGAGCTCTTCGGTGAGGCCGCGCTGTCGCTGAAACATGGCCAGCTGGCGCTTGCGATCGAAAAAGGCAGGGTCGTCAAGGTCGACCGAAATTAGCGTCCGGCTGTTGATCCTGCGCAGCGCCGCCTTTGCCGCGGCTGGTCGTCGCCTTCAGGAAAATCACCAAAACGGCAAATCGCTGCCAGCCAAAGGCGATTTGGCCCCCAGTTCTGGGGAAGCGTCAATCAGTCATGGCCGCCCCCGGGGCCAATCGCCCGGCCTTGTTGTCCCCAAGCCACAGGGTCGCCATGGGCTATTGCCCCGATGTGCCGGATTTCCCGAGCCGCGCCAGAAGCTTGCTAACGCGCAAATTTCGTGTTGCAATCCCTGACGCAATCGGAATTAGGCCGATAGGCTGTGCGTTTCGCGACCAGGAAATTGAGCAGACATCCGGAAGCCCGCTTGTGGCGTGGCACGCGAAAAGCGTGGCCGCGTCTTTTTTACGTCTAGACCAGGAGACAGGCGATGCAAAAAGGCACCGTCAAGTGGTTCAACCCGACAAAGGGTTATGGGTTCATCAAGCCGATGGTCGGCGATAAGGACGTGTTCGTCCATATCTCCGCGGTCGAGCGCGCCGGGCTCACGACCCTCAACGAGAATCAGGTTATCGAATATGACCTTGTGGAAAACCGCGGCAAAACTTCCGCGGAAAATCTGAAGGTCTCCTGAGCTCGTCACGATCCGCGTAAGCAATCCTGATGCACCCCCGGCCGATGCCGGGGGATTTTGTTTCATCTCATCGCCTCACGAAGTTGGCGCCGGCGAAATCAATGTATCGCCCGAGCCGAGGCTGCCTTCCACTTTGCAGATATCGCCCTCGATACGAATCATGCCGCTGGCGACCAGGCGCAACGCATGCGGATAGATACGATGTTCGATCTCGAGGATCCGCGCCGCCAGCGTATCCGGCGTATCGTCATCGCGAACCGCGACCGCACCCTGCATCAGAATAGGTCCCGCGTCGGTCTCCGGAATGACGAAATGGACGGTAGCTCCCGAGATCTTGACCCCCGCACCTAGCGCCTGGCCGTGAGGATCGAGCCCGGGAAATGCCGGCAGCAGCGAGGGATGAATGTTGAGCATCCTTCCATACCAGCGTTGCACGAACTCACCCGTGAACAGCCGCATGAAACCGCCGAGGCAGATCAGGTCGATCCGGTGTTCCTCCAGCGCCGACTGCAGAACCGCCTCGAACGCCGCACGGTCCTTGCCAAACGGCTTGCTCTCGATGGTCAGCGTGGGGATGCCGCATCCCCTGGCCTTTTCAAGACCGCCAGCGTCTGCCCTGTTGGAAATAACAACCGCGATCTCGGCCGGGAAATCCTCCGCCATGGCGGCCCGAATTAACGCGGCCATGTTCGATCCGCGTCCTGAAATCAGGATTGCGACGCGGCGCTTCACGGCCTCACCATGCGGGTTCGATCTCACCATGTGAGATCGAGATGGCCGTCATAGACCACGCGATGCTCGCCCGCGGCTGGGGTCACCTCGCCCAGCAGCGTCGCGCTCTCGCCGGCTTCCGCGAGCACTTTGCTGACCGCTTCAACCGCGTCAGGCTTCACGATGGCGATCATGCCGATCCCGCAGTTAAACGTGCGCAGCAATTCGAGCTCGGCGATGTTGCCCTGCCCCGCCAGCCATTTAAACACCGGCAAGACAGGCAGGCGCGCAAGATCGATTCCGACGCCAAGGTGTTTTGGCAGCACGCGGGGAATATTATCGGTGAAACCGCCGCCGGTGATGTGCGCAAGCCCCTTGACCGCGCCGGTCTCCCGGATCGCGCGCAGGCACGACCTTACATAGAGCCGCGTCGGCGTCAGCAGCGCGCCGCCCAGCGTCATGAGCGGCGAAAACGGCGCCTGGGCCTCGAAAGGAAGGCGTGAGGTTTCGACGATCTTGCGGACCAGGGAAAATCCATTGGAGTGAACGCCCGACGAGGCAAGGCCGAGCACGGCGTCCCCGGCGGCGATATCGGGCCGCGGCAGAAGCGTGCCGCGTTCGGCCGCGCCGACCGCAAAGCCGGCGAGGTCGTAGTCGCCTTCCTTGTAGAGCCCCGGCATTTCGGCGGTCTCCCCCCCGATCAGCGCGCAGCCGGATTCCCGGCACCCCTCGGCAACGCCCGCGACGATTGCGGCCGCGGCGGCCGGATCGAGCTTGCCGCAGGCGAAATAGTCCAGAAAGAACAGCGGTTCTGCGCCCTGTACCACAAGGTCGTTGACCGACATCGCCACCAGGTCAATCCCGATACCGCCGTGCAGGCCGGTCTCGATCGCTATCTTGACCTTGGTGCCGACCCCGTCGGTCGCCGCGACCAGAACCGGATCCTTGAAGCCAGCGGCCTTCAGATCGAACAGTCCGCCGAAACCGCCAATTTCGGCCTCAGCGCCAGCCCGCGCCGTGGCGCGAACCATCGGCTTGATGAGATCGACCAGGCGATTGCCCGCATCGATATCGACGCCCGAATCTGCGTAAGTGAGCCCGTTCCTGCGCTCGACCATGGCCTTTTCCAGATGAATGGCGGCTGGTTACGTCGGATTCCGCCCGTGTGCAATGGCTCGCAACACCCGCGGGCATATACTATGTAGACAAGAACCGGTTCGCCCTTGCAAAGGGCCGGATATTTTCGGGAAATCAGGCCGGTGGCCGGGAAACGACCGAATTGAGTATTCCAAATATCATTACGCTGGGGCGCATCATATTGGTGCCGATTATCGTCTGGGCGATTGCCTCCAGCCAGATGGAAATTGCATTCGCGATCTTCATCGTCGCGGGCGTCAGTGACGCCGTCGACGGCTTTCTCGCCAAGCGATTCAACATGGCCAGCGAACTGGGGGCGCTGCTCGATCCCCTCGCCGACAAGGCGCTCCTGGTCTCGATCTATGTGGCGCTTGGAATCTGGGGCGCGGTACCACGCTGGATCGTCATTCTCGTGGTCTCGCGCGACATCATGATCGTTACCGCCGTGATTGTGTCATGGTTGTTCGGCAAACCGATCCCGATGAAACCGTTGATGGTGTCGAAGCTCAATACCGTGGCGCAGGTGGCATTCGCGGCTCTCGTCCTTGCCTCGCTCGGTTTCGGCTTCAAGCCGATGCCGTATGATCTGATTTTGATGGGCTTTGTAACGGTCTTTACTTTGGTTTCCGTATCGCTCTATCTCGTGGAGTGGGTACGGCATATGAGCACGATCGAGGCACGTTAGACCTTTTAAGATCGTGTGGCTCAATCCCGGCACGGAGACTTGCGTGGCAGGCCGCGTCCAACCTCGTCAGCTGGCATTTGCTCTGCCGCACGCAGAGAGCTTTAAGCGCGAGGATTTCCTTGAGGGACCGGCAAATGCCGCCGGCCTTGCGCTGGTCGATAGCTGGCCCGACTGGCCAAACCGGATCATGCTGCTGGTCGGCCCCTTGGGTTCTGGCAAGAGCCATCTCGCCGCGATTTGGGCGGAACAGGCAGGCGCGCGCTCGATATCGGCGCATGCGCTGACCGCGGCGGCGGTGCCGGGCGCGTTGGCGACAGGGGCGCTGGTTGTCGAAGACCTGAAATCGCCGGATGTCGACGAACGCGCATTGTTCCATCTGTTGAATTTGGCGCGCGAAGACCAGGCGTTCGTTCTGATCACCGCCCGCGCGCCACCGTCCGCGCTTCAGATCGAGCTGCGTGACCTGCGCTCGCGGCTACGCGCGGTACCGACGGTGTTACTGTTGCCGCCGGACGATCATCTGTTTCGCGCGCTGATCGTCAAATTCTGCGCTGACCGGCAACTCGCGGTCGACGAGGCCGTCGTGAGCTATCTGACAACCCGGATCGAGCGTTCCTACGCGGCCGTGCGACACGCCGTGGAGCTCTTGGACAGCGAAGCCCTGCGGCTCGGCAGGCCGGTCACCCGGGCGCTGGCGGCGGAACTGCTCCGCGGCAATACCTGATTGGCCGCCCGTTCGCACCTTGACGGCGCGCGTGGCGGGAACATCATTGTCATTGAAACGTCACCGCGATCACACATCGTTTGCGACGTCCTCGCCCGGATGGCTATGCAGCCTGATTTGAGATGGATTAAAGCTTGATGGACTCCGCGCAAACCATTGTAACTAAAGAAAAAGAGGGCGATCTCCCGACCGGGCCAGCAATGGGCAGCAGTCCCGAACGCTTCATCAACCGGGAGCTTTCCTGGCTGCATTTCAATCGACGGGTGCTGGAGGAGTCGGTGAATTCCGGCCATCCCGCGCTTGAGCGGGTGAGATTTCTCTCGATTTCCGCCAATAACCTTGATGAGTTCTTCATGGTCCGCGTCGCCGGCATCAAGGCCCAGGTGCGGGAAGGCATCGCCGAGCGCAGCCCCGACGGCCTGACGCCGGCCGAGCAGCTTGTTCTCATCAACGAGACGGTTTCAAAACTCGCCAATGACCAGCAGGCGATCTGGCGCGATCTGCGCGGCATCCTTTCCGAGGTGGGGATCGTTCTCGTCGATGGCCGCGATGTCACCAAGTCGGAGCGCGCCTGGATCGAGGACCATTTCCTCCACAACATTTTCCCGTTGCTGACGCCGCTCGCGATCGACCCCGCGCACCCCTTCCCCTTCATCCCGAGCCTCGGATTTACCGTCGCGTTGCAGCTGGCGCGGGTCTCCGACGGCAAGCCGATGAACGCCCTCATTCGCATGCCCGGCAAGATCGACCGCTTCATCCGCCTGCCCGCGGGCAAGGATGGCGCGGTGCGGCTGATCACGCTCGAGCAAGCTACCGGCCTGTTCATCGGCCGGTTGTTTCCCGGCTACACCGTCAAGGGTCAGGGCGCTTTCCGCATCATCAGGGATTCCGAACTCGAAATCGAGGAAGAGGCGGAAGATCTGGTCCGCCTGTTCGAGACCGCACTGAAGCGGCGGCGCCGCGGATCGGTGATCCGGCTCGAGATCGAAGCCAAGATGCCGGAAGAACTCCGCGCCTTCGTTCAGCGCGCGCTTTCCACCGCCGACGACGAGGTTCTGCTGGTCGATGGCGTGCTGGCAATGAATGAGCTGTCGCAACTGACCCGGCTCGATCGGCCCGATCTCGAATTCGTGCCCTATGTACCCCGCCATCCAGAGCGCGTGCGCGATCACGGCGGCGATATTTTTGCTGCGATCCGGCAGAAGGACCTGATCGTTCATCACCCCTATGAATCGTTCGATGTCGTCGTGCAGTTCCTGCAACAGGCCGCGCGTGACCCCGACGTCGTCGCCATCAAGCAGACGCTCTATCGCACCTCGAACAACTCGCCGATCGTAAGGGCGCTCGCCGAAGCCGCCGAAGCCGGAAAGTCGGTGACCGCCCTGATCGAGCTCAAGGCGCGGTTCGATGAAGAAGCCAACATCCGCTGGGCCCGCGATCTCGAACGCGCCGGCGTGCAGGTCGTGTACGGATTTCTTGAACTGAAAACCCACGCCAAGCTGTCGCTGATCGTGCGCCGAGAGGGCGGCAGCCTGACGACCTATGTCCACACCGGAACCGGGAATTACCATCCGGTGACCGCGCGCATCTATACCGATCTGTCCTACTTCACCTCCGATCCGATCATCGGACGGGACGCCGCGCGGGTATTCAACTACATCACCGGTTATGCGGAACCGAGCGACATCGAGAAGATGGCGGTGTCGCCGCTCACGCTCCGCAAGCGAATGCTCGAACACATTCACGGCGAGACCACCTTCGCCCGTCACGGCAAACCCGCCGCCATCTGGTTGAAGATGAATTCGCTGGTCGATCCCGAGATCATCGACGCCCTTTATGAGGCCTCCCAGGCCGGCGTTCCGATCGAGCTCGTGGTGCGCGGAATTTGCTGCCTGCGACCAGGCATACCGGGATTTTCAGAAAACATCCGCGTCAAATCGATCGTCGGCCGGTTCCTCGAACACGGCCGAATCTATTGCTTCGGGATGGGACAGGGCCTGCCGAGCGCGAAAGCGGCTGTGTATATCTCCTCGGCCGACATGATGCCGCGCAACCTCGACCGCCGCGTCGAGATCCTCTGTCCATTGCAAAATCCCACGGTGCATCAGCAGGTTCTCGAGCAAATCATGGTCGCGAATCTCAAGGATACCGAGCAAAGCTGGCGGTTATTGCCGGATGGGTCGTCAACGCGTATGAAGGCCGCGAAGGGCGAGGAGCCCTTCAACCTGCACAATTATTTCATGACGAATCCGAGTTTGTCAGGCCGTGGAAAGTCGCTTCAGGAATCATCGCCGCGCCGGCTCACGCGCCGAACCGAACGTCAGCAATCCTCATAAGGGGAACTTCCTGTGAAGCGGCCGCGCAAGCGCGCATCCAGCGTCGCGGTCATCGACATCGGCTCGAATTCGGTGCGCCTCGTCGTCTATGAAGCGATGGCGCGCAGCCTGATCACGATCTTCAACGAGAAGGCCCTCTGCGGCCTCGGCCGGGAGGTCCAGTCCACCGGTCTTCTGGCGCCGGACGCCGTCACCAAGGCCTTGACGTCGTTACGGCGTTTTCGCGCGCTATGCAGGGTGATGAGAGTCGGCCGCGTGCATGCGATCGCCACGGCCGCCTGCCGCGACGCCAGCAACGGCCCCGACTTCATCGCCAAGGCCGAACGCATCTGCGGGGTGCGAATCGAAATCCTGTCGGGTCCGCGCGAAGCGAAATTGTCCGCGCTCGGCGTAGTTTCCGGCGTGCACAAGCCGGACGGCATCGTTGGCGATCTCGGCGGCGGCTCGGTGGAACTGATTGACATTCGCGGCAGCCGCGTCCGTAGCGGCGTGACGCTGCCGCTCGGAGGTCTGGCGCTGCAGGATCTGTCGCACAAGTCGCTGAAGCGCGCCGAACGCATCGTCAAGGCCGAGCTTGCCGACGTCGCCCAGCTTAAGGCCGGTCGTGGCCGCGCCTTTTACGCGGTCGGCGGAACTTGGCGCGCACTGGCGCGCATCCATATCATCCAGAGCGAGTACCCATTGGGGGTGATGCACGGCTATTCGATACCGGCACAGGACGCGCTCGATTTCGTACGGCGCCTGCGCCGTCTGGTATCGGCGAACATGCTGGCCAACATCGAAGTCGTCGCGGTTGCGCGGCGGCCATTGCTGGCCTATGCCGCGCTTGTTCTCGAATATATCATTCGCGTGGCTAAGCCGAAGACCATCGTATTTTCGACCTTCGGGGTGCGCGAAGGCCTTCTTTACGAAATGCTGCCGGAGGCCGAGCGCTCAAGGGACGGATTTATCTGTGCTGCGCAGAAGCTGAACGAACTGCTGTCGCGATCCGCTCGCCACGCCCAGGAATTGATCGAATGGACCGATCGTCTTGTGCGGGTCGTCAAATTGCGCGAGACGGAAGAGGATCGCCGCCTGCGCCATGCCGCGTGCCTGCTGTCGGACATCGGATGGCGAGTGCATCCCGATCACCGCGGCGAGGAAACGCTCAATCTCATCACCAACGGCAATTTCGGCTCGATCAGCCACCAAGGCAGGGCGTTTGTCGCGCTGTCGGTGTTCTACCGCTACGCTGGCCTAAGCGAGCAGAACGAACCGCCGGCATTTGTTCAGGAACTGGTGCCGCCGGCGATGCTGGAGCGCGCCCGCTTGCTTGGCGCAGCGTTTCGTGTCGCCCATCTGATATCGGCGGCGCGGACGGGCGTGTTGCCGGCTACCCATTTTCGCACCAACGGCCGCAAGCTGATGCTGGTGTTCGAGCACAGGCTGGTCGATCTGGTCGCCGACCGCGTCGGCAGCCGTTTCAAGCAGCTCGCACGGCTGGTCGGCCGCTCCGGATCGATCGTGAGGCGCTAGGGTCCGAAAGAGTTGGCGCCACCGTCAGCCTCCCATAGCAGTCTGTTCAGCATACCGCAGCCTGCGTCTTCGCCAGATCGATCCTACGAGCAACACGGCGACAACGCCCAATACTGAGCAGACAATTTCGCTACCGGGTCCCTCGCCGACAAACAACGGCGCCACTCCCAGCAATGCCAGCAGTGCATCGAGTTCGACACCGACCGCGCCGTCGCAAAGACTCTGCAGCTTCAGTTGAACGGCCGGGTCGGTCGCGATGACTCCGCCAGCAATCCAGCCCAGCAGGGCTGCGCCAGCCCACACCAAGACTGGCAGACGCTCGAGCAACGCCACGATCAGCGCGGCCCCGGCAACAACCAATGGAACGCTGCTGGCGAGCCCGAAGATCAGCAGCGGAATGCTACCATTGGCGGCAGCGGCGACTGCGATCACGTTGTCGAGACTCATCACGACATCCGCGATCACCACAATTTGCATCGCGGCCCACAGATGCGACGCCGGTTTGACCTCGCCCTCGCCTTCTCTTTCGGGCACCAGGAGCTTTGCGGCAATCACGATCAGCGCTAATCCGCCGACTAGCTTGAGGTACGGCAGCTCCATCATTGTCGCAATGATGGCGGTGAAGAAGATGCGCAGCACCACAGCCGCTGCGGCGCCAAGAACCATGCCCCAAAACCGATGGCGCGGCTCCAATGTGCGACAGGCCAGCGCGATTACCAATGCGTTGTCGCCGGACAACAACACATTTATCCAGATGATTTTGGTGAGGGCCACCCAGAGTTGCGGGTCACGGATTTCGTGGTGAAACTGCGTGAATACAGTGCCGATTGCGGAAGGATCGAAGTAATCCAAGAACCAGCTCAATCCGGCCTCCTCGACCACTGCCGCATCACTCGCTATCGCAAAACAGCGGAGACGTCTGGCGGCTAATTGTCGCAAAGCTGGAGAGTAAATCGGTAATGAACTTGTCCGCAGCGTCGACCGTAGCTGGGGACCTCAGGTCGTCACAGGCGTTTTCATTCCATGCAGCTTACGGCGTCGCCATATCCTTCCGGCCACAAGCACTGTGGCCGCGCCAAGCAATGCGAGCGCGAATTCGTCGATCTCGGTGTCAAACCGGAGATGCTTTACAAATCCGAATGTCGATGACGTCGTGTCGATATTCAGGCTGACGTCGCCGTCGATCATATTGTGCAGCCGCGGACCGATGGCGGGATCGGTCGCGATCACGTCGCCACCGATCCAGCCCAGCAGGGTCGCGCCCAGCCAGATCAGGATTGGAAACCGGTCGAGTACCATCATGATCAACGCAGCACCGGCGATAATCATGGGAATGCTGATGGCGAGGCCGAGGATCAACAACGAAAGCTGACCGTGGGCGGCAGCCGCGACCGCGATCACATTGTCGAGGCTCATGACGATGTCGGCGATGACGACGATGCGGATCGCATGCCAGAGCGTAGTGCCCGCGGCGATTTCATCGCCCTCGTCTTCGGGCACCAGAAGCTTGGCGGCGATGACGAGCAGCGCGATGCCGCCGACCAGTTTCAGATAGGGCAGCGCCATCAGCGTTGCCACGATGCCGGTGAAGGCGATCAGCAGCACCACGGCAATGCCGGCGCCGATGATCATGCCCCACAGGCGGTGCCGGCCGTGCAGGCCGCGGCAAGCCATGGCGATCACCAGCGCGTTGTCGCCGGACAACAGCACGTTGATCCAGATGATCTTGCCGACCGCCAGCCAGAACGCCGGCGTTTGTATGTCCGTTTGAACTTGCGCGAAAAAGGCCCCGATATTTGCGGGATCGACGACTTGCAACAGCCAGTTCACCGCCTACCCCCTTGGGCCGCAAGCCGCCGCCCGCCGCGGCTATCGTCGACCAGATTGCGCGCCAACGCCGGTGTCAATCAGCCGACGATTTCGTTGCCCGAGAAGAACTGGGCAATCTCGATGGCCGCCGTTTCGGGGGCATCGGAGCCATGCACCGAATTTTCGCCGATGGATTTTGCGTGCAGCTTGCGGATCGTGCCCTCCGCCGCCTTGGAAGGATCGGTCGCACCCATGACGTCGCGGTGTTTGAGAACCGCGTTTTCGCCCTCGAGAACCTGAACGACGACCGGGCCGGAAATCATGAAATCCACCAGCTCGCCGAAAAAGGGACGCGCCTTGTGAACGGCGTAGAAGGTCTCGGCCTGTTCGCGGGTCATGCGAATGCGCTTCTGGGCAACGATGCGCAGCCCGGCCTTCTCGATCAGCGCATTGATGGCGCCGGTCAGATTCCGCGCGGTCGCGTCCGGCTTGATGATGGAAAAGGTGCGTTCAATCGCCATGATTTCGTCCTTGGAAGCGCTGATGGAAGTTGCGGGCTTATATCGGCGCCGCCGGTGCACGGCAAGCGATCAGGTGGCATGCGGCAGATCCCCCGGCGGGTATTTGATGCCCGGAATTACAACAATTTCACCAAGAAAAACCCTCTCTGAAAACGGTCGTCCCGGTTTCGTTCACCCTCCACGGCGCAGGCTTCTCGCAACCGAACGCCTCGCCGCTCTGGGGGGCGATACGGGGCAGTGCTTTTCACCGATGGCGCCCACAGCGCCGAACTTGAGGAGACGATCATGTTACGCAAACTCTCGCTTGTTGTAGTTGCCGCGGCTTCGCTGGGTGTGGCCGCGCTGGCGCCGACCTCCGCCTCCGCCTGGGGTGGCTGGCACGGCGGCTGGCATGGCGGTTGGCACCCTGGCTGGGGTTGGGGCGGCCCGCGATTCTTCGTCGGCGGCCCCGCCTATTACGGATACGGTTACGGCGGCTGCTACGTGCGGCAGCCGGTTCCGACGCCGTGGGGTCCGCGCTGGCGCCTGATCAACCGTTGCTATTGATCCACCCGATCTGGATGTCAAAAAGGCCCCGGCGCTATTTCGGCCGGGGCTTTTGCCCCGACCAGCTCAGGGAACCGTCCCTGCCGTCATCTGAATTTTAACTAAAGCGCGCGCAATTCATCCGCCACGGGAAACATTTTCCGCCTCAGTGACTTGGTCTGGCATCAGATCGTTGAGATGGCCGGGAGGCGGAACGCGTTATGGACAGTCAAACCGACGACAACCGCGAACGGATTGACCGCAAGACCAGCCGATCCATCTGTGACGCCGTAGCTGAACGGCTGCAGCAGAGCCTTCGCCCGGAACCCCTGTCGTCCCATCTAGAGCATCTGACGGACGAATTGCGCAGGCGTGACGACAGCAGCCTCACGAACGAGGCCGAAACTTGCGGCGCACGGCCGCGCGCGAGATCCTGTTTCGCCTAATCTCAACAAACGGGTTGCGTTTTCTGGTGGCTGCGGTGAAAAGCCCGCATGCTTTCAATCACCGACATTTCGGTCCGGATTGCCGGGCGGCTTCTGATCGATCACAGCTCAGTGCAGATCGTGCCTGGCGCGCGCGTGGGCTTCGTGGGCCGCAACGGGGTCGGCAAGTCAACGCTGTTTCACGCGATCCGGGGTGAATTGCCGACCGAAACCGGCACCATCGCGATCCCCCCACGCTGGCGGGTCGGCAGCCTGGCGCAGGAAGCTCCCGACGGCCCGGAAAGCCTGCTCGAGGTCGTATTGAAAGCCGACATCGAGCGCGAGGCTCTGATGCGCGAAGCGGAGACCGCGCACGATCCCATTCGCATCGCGGACATCCAAACCCGGCTGGTGGACATCGACGCGCATTCCGCCCCTGCCCGCGCCGCCGCGATCCTCAGCGGTCTTGGATTTTCCACCGCCGATCAGGGCAGGCCCTGCTCGGAATTTTCCGGCGGCTGGCGCATGCGCGTCGCGCTCGCCGCGACGTTGTTTTCGGCGCCCGATCTGTTGCTGCTCGACGAGCCCACCAACTATCTCGACCTCGAAGGCACGTTATGGCTCGAAGATCATCTGGCCAATTATCCACGCACCGTCATCGTCATCAGCCACGACCGCGACCTGCTCGATACTTCGGTCGACCAGATCCTGCACCTCGATCGCGGCAAGCTGACGCTCTACAAGGGGACCTACTCGTCATTTGAAGAACAACGCGCCACGCGCGAAATGCTGGACGCCAAGCACGCAAAGCGGCAGGCCGACGAGCGCAAGCGGCTGCAGGCCTTCGTCGACCGCTTCAAGGCCAAGGCATCGAAAGCCCGCCAGGCCCAGTCCCGCGTCAAGATGCTGGAGCGAATGAAGCCGGCGATTGCGCTGGTGACGCAGGACGTGCGCGACATCTCGTTTCCGGCGCCTGAGAGGATGCTGTCGCCGCCGATCATCGCGGTCGATGACGTTTCGGTCGGCTACGACGCGAAGCGGCCCGTTCTCAATCGCGTTACGTTGCGCATCGACACCGACGACCGCATCGCCTTGCTCGGCGCCAATGGCAACGGCAAATCAACGCTGGTGAAGCTGCTCGCCAACAAACTGTCGCCGTTCTCCGGACATGTCACCCGCGCGGACAAACTCTCGGTCGGGTATTTCGCGCAGCATCAGGTCGATGAGCTCAATCTCGACGGTTCGCCTTATGATCACGTTCGCAGGTTGATGCCGGACGCCCCCGAAACCAAGGTACGCGGGCGCACCGGCGCGATCGGCTTCTCGGGCAAGGCTGGCGACACGCTCGTCAGGAGCCTGTCGGGCGGCGAAAAGGCGCGACTGCTGCTTGGACTTGCGACCTTCTTCGGTCCCAACATGATCATTCTGGACGAGCCCACCAACCATCTCGATATCGACAGCCGCGCTGCGCTCGCGGAAGCGATCAACGAATTTCCCGGCGCGGTCATCATGGTCTCCCATGATCGTTATCTGATCGAGGCCTGCGCCGATCAATTGTGGGTCGTAGCCGATCATACCGTCACGGCCTACGACGGCGACCTCGATGATTATCGCCGGATGGTGTTGTCGGCGCGCGGCACGCGCGCCAATTCCCGCGACCGCGGCAGCAACGAGCGCAGCGATAGAAGCGACAAGGCTGCGCGCAACAAGGTCGAAAAGCGCGTGCCGCTGAAGCAAAAGATTTCAGACGCCGAAGCCGAGATCGCGCGCATCAACGGCATCATCGCCAAGATCGATACCGCGCTCGCGCTACCGGATTTGTTCAAGCGCGACCCGAAACAGGCAGCCCAGCTCGGCAAGGCGCGCGCGAGTGCGGCAAGCGCACTGCGGCGAGCCGAGGAAGCATGGCTGACGGCGAGTGCGCAATATGACGAAGCAGCCGGCTGAGCCGGCAAGAGCGGTTTCGAGCGAAGTGGAAGCCGGTTCGCGTAAGGAAAACGCGTCAAAAAAAGATTACAGCCTCGGTTCTGATACCATCAGAACCGGTCAGGCCCGAGGCTGATAAAGGCGATCAGGTCGCCGCTGGCTTCTTCTTCGCCTTCGGCTTGGCGGTCTTCGGTTCCGCCACCGGATCGGATCCACGCTCGATCGACGTCAGCCGCCCGGCCGTGAAGGTATAGATTCCGGCGCGTTGTCCCTGCGAATAATTGACAACCGCCAGGCGTTCGCCGCGGGCATTATTGGAGATATTTACCCTGTCGGGTGCGCCAATTCCGCGTACCACGTCGCATTCGGTGTGGCCGAGCGCGACCGTCCCGGTGGTCGTTGGCGCGGCCGCGGCGCCGTCGGATGAGGCGTTGGCATTCGCCGGCACGCCGGCTGACGCCATTCCCGGACACGCGCCGTCGGAACTGACCAGATCTTGTGGAGTGACGGGTTTGTCGGGAGTCAGGGGCGGCGTATCAATCGAAACGTTCTTGATGAAAAGCCTGCCGCTGCGCGAAAACCATTCCGCGTCCTTCGACAAAAGATCGGACGAAAAGATATCGGACGGCGTGGCTGCGCAGCCCGCGACCATGGGGGCGAACAGAAGCAGCGCCAACACTGATTTCCGGTGACGGTATTTGTCTTGCACGATGAACCAGGTCCCATCCCCGCTCCAAGCGGTTGTCCCACCATCACTTTGCGGCACGACCGTGGCTTTATACAAGGTCATAGGCCAAAACTATAGATTTTCATCAATTGTCAGAACCTGCTAATCGCGCCGCTGCCAGCGGCCCCTCTCGTCGGCCTGCCAGTAGGTGACCTCGAAACCCCGCGTCTTGCAATCGGTCCAGGCGCCACGCGCGGCGGCGAGCGCGTCGCCATCGTCGCCGTTGAAAACCAGAACGACCCGATCATAAGCCCCGGAGTCCGCCGGCAAGGGGGCGCTGTCGACCAGAAACCTGACATTGGCCCGATTCGGGTTGCTTTCCTCCACCGCCAGCACGATCGGCTGATCCTGTGCGTCGCCGGCCCGCCAAGTGGCATGCGGCAGGAACGAATTGTCGCGATAGGTCCACAAATGGGCGTCGAGCGCGTCGGCGCGCTCGTGCGATGTCGACTGCACGACAACTCGCCAGCCACGCTCCAAAGACTTTTCGAGCAGCGGCGGCAGCACGTTTTCCAGCGTCATGTCCTGCAGATGGTAGAATAGAACTTCTGTCATCACTTTGCTTCGTAATAATCGGCGACCAACCGCTCCAGCAGCCGAACACCATAGCCGGAACCCCAGCTTTGATTGATCTCGGTTTTCGGCGCGCCCATCGCCGTTCCCGCGATATCAAGGTGAGCCCATGGGGTGCCGTCGACAAAGCGCTGCAGGAACTGCGCCGCCGTTATTGAACCGCCATTGCGGTTGCCGGCGTTTTTGACGTCGGCGAATTGCGAATCGATCAGCTTGTCGTACTCCGGGCCAAGCGGCATGCGCCAGACCCGTTCCCCCGTCACAAGCCCAGACTTGGTCAACCGCTCGGCCAATTCGTCGTTGTTGGAGAACAACCCCGCATATTCGGTCCCGAGCGCAACCATGATGGCTCCGGTCAGTGTCGCAAGATCGACCATGAATTTCGGTTTGATCTTTTTTGCCACGTACCAGAGCACGTCGGCCAGCACCAGCCGGCCTTCGGCGTCGGTGTTGATGATCTCGATGGTCTGGCCGGACATCGAGGTCACGATATCGCCGGGACGCTGCGCGTTGCCGCCGGGCATGTTCTCGACCAGACCGATGGCCCCGACCACATTGACCTTCGCCTTTCGCGCGGCCAGTGCATGCATCAATCCGACGACGCAAGCCGCCCCCCCCATGTCACCCTTCATGTCCTCCATGCTTGCGGCGGGCTTGATCGAAATGCCTCCGGTGTCGAAGCAAACGCCCTTTCCGACAAAGGCGACCGGCTGATCGCCGCGCTTGCCGCCATTCCAGCGCATGATCACGGTCCGGCCGGGCTGCGTGGAGCCCTGGGCGACGCCAAGCAGCGCGCCCATTCCGAGTTTCGTCATGGCCTTGACGTCGAGCACTTCGACGCCGACGCCAAGCTCGCGCAATTGGCCGGCGCGGCGGGCGAATTCCACCGGGAACAAGACGTTGGGCGGTTCATTGACGAGGTCGCGCGCGGTGATGACGCCGTCGACGATATGCGCGCTTGGAGCGAAGGCCTTTCGCGCCGCAGCCACATCGCCGACTGCGATCGCAACATCGGCGCGCAAGACCTCCTCCTCGCCTTCCTTCTTCTTGGTCTTGTAGCGGTCGAATTTATAGGCGCGCAGCCTTAATCCCGACGTGAGTGCGGCTGCCTGATCGGGCGTCATGGCGCCTGTGGGCAACTCGGCGACGATCGTCACGGCGTCATTCCCGGCCCGCAGCTTGCCGGCCGCCGAGCCGCCAAGTTTGAGAAAGTCGTTGTCCTTGACCTCCTTGAGCTTGCCGACGCCCATCACGATCAAGCGCTTGGCCTTAAGGCCTTCCGGCGCCAGAATATCGAGCGCGGCGGCGCTTTTTCCCTTGAATTGGTTGGTTTCGGCAGCCCGCCTGACCAAACTGACCGCGGCACCCAGGGTCTTTCGGGTCGCGGGGCCGAATTGCAGCGTATCGTCGCAAAAAACCACGAGAATTCCGCGCGGAGCGGCGGAAAACGGGACGAAGCCGACCTTGACGGTGTCGGTCATAAGCAAATCCTCCAAAATCAGGGCTGTCGCTGGGTCGGGGACCCGCCGGGCTGCTGCGAATGTTCTCTTCCCGGCTGTGATAGGCATCCGTCAAGAGCATGTTCTGGCGCACTATGGCTCGTCCGCCGCCGCACTGCCAAGCGCCCCGTGGCCAGAGGGCCACATAAGGCGAATTATTAACCATATCGCAAGGGTGCCATCGCCCAGCCATTTTGTTGACGGATCAAAGGGATGGTAGTGAGAGAGTAAGCCAGCCGGAACCATGGCGGCCCGATCAAAGGGGATCCCGATTCGGGATTGGTCGCGAGCCGCCGTTCCAGCGCGCAAGGTGGGATCGTGCGATAGCGATGGGGTCGATCGACAAATATATTTTTCGCACGACGCTGGCGTCGTTTGCGCTGGTCCTGGTCAGCCTGACAGGGGTGATCTGGATTACGCAGGCGTTGCGCGGCATCGACCTGATGACCAGCCAGGGCCAGACCATCCTGACCTTCCTCGGCGTCACCAGCCTGGTCATTCCGGCGCTGGTCCTGATCATCTCCCCGATCGCTTTGATGATCGCGATCTCGCATATGCTGAACAAGCTCGCGACCGATTCGGAAATCATTGTAATGAACGCGGCCGGTTTCTCGCCGATACGGCTGTTCCGCCCGTTTATCTATGCCACCCTGGTGGTCGCGCTCCTGGTTGCCTTCATCGCCTCCTACCTCGCCCCCGACGGCATGCGCCGGCTCAAGCAGTGGGATGCCGAAATCACCGCGGATGTGCTGGCCAACATTCTGCAACCCGGCCGCTTCGCCCAGCTCGATCAGAACCTGACCATCCGAATTCGAGAGCGACAACCAGGCGGCCTGCTGGTTGGCATCTTCATCGATGACCGCCGTGACCCCAAGGAACGCATCAGCATTGTTGCCGACCATGGCACCGTCCTGAAAAACGAAGGTGGCTCCTTCCTGATCCTCGAGGACGGGAATCTCGAGCGCTTTGAGGCGGGCAAACGCGATCCGGCGCTGGTCGCCTTCGGCCGCTATGGATTCGACATGTCGAAATTCTCCAATCAGGGCCACGACGTCGCGTTGGGCATTCGCGAGCGCTATCTCTGGGAATTGCTCTGGCCGCCCGCCTCCGATCCGGTCTACGAACAGTTGCCCGGACAATTTCGCGCCGAGTTGCATGACCAATTCATGGCGCCGATCTATCCGTTTGCGTTCGCGGCCCTCACCTTTGCCTTTCTCGGCGCACCGCGCACGACGCGCCAGAGCCGAAACTTTTCAATCGGCGGTTCAATCCTCGCCGTGTTCGGGCTGCGCATGGCGGGATTCGCCTGTTCGGTCATGGCGGTTAAATCGCCGCTCGCTCCGATCGTACAATATCTGATGCTGGCCGTGGCGATCGGCGCAAGCTTCTGGATCATCGTCGGGGGTATCGTCATAGAGCCGCCGGCCGGGTTGATGGAAGCCATCAACAAATCGAACGAGCGACTGCTGCGGCTCTTCGGACGGCCTGCCGCAGCATGAGCATGATCACCAACACGCTTGGGCGCTATTTTGCCGGCCGCTTTGTGGTTTCGGCGCTCGGCGTTTTTGCCAGCATCTTCATGCTTCTGGTGCTGGTCGATTACATCGAGATGGTCAGGAAGACGTCGGGGCTGGTCGAAGCTTCCGCAATCACGGTCGCGGAAACCTCGCTGTTCCGCGTTCCGCAACTGCTCGAAAAGATGATGCCGTTTTGTATCCTGATCGGGGCGATGACCTGCTATCTGGCGCTTTCGCGGCGACTGGAGCTCGTGGTCGCGCGGGCTGCCGGGGTTTCCGCATGGCAATTCATCGCGCCGGCCCTGGCAAGCGCGATCGTGCTCGGGATCATGGCCACGACGGCCTACAACCCGATGTCCGCAAATCTGCGCGAGCTCTCCAAACGGATGGAGGCCGAGTTGTTCGGCTCCACTCCCGGAGGCGGCGTTCAGGATGCGTCCGGTTTCTGGATCAATCAGGTGAACAGCGACGGCCAGGCCATCATCAATGCTGCCCGCAGCGAACAGCAGGGCGTGCGGCTGACCGGGTTGACGGTGTTCCGATTCGATAACGATTACCAGTTCAAGGAGCGGATCGAAGCGCAGGCGGCCACGCTTGAAGAGGGGCGCTGGCTGTTCAAAACCGTGCGGCGATATACCCTCGATGGCCCCCCCGTCGACCAGGATAGCTTCGCCCTGAACACCAGTCTGACGCCGGCGCAGGTCCGCAACAGTTTCTCCACTCCGGAGACTGTCTCTTTTTGGCAACTACCCGGCTACATCCGCTCGTCCGAGAGCTCGGGATTCGCGACCGCCGGGTACCGGCTGCAATACCACAAGCTGCTCGCACAGCCGTTTTTGCTGGCGGCGATGGTCATGCTGGCCGCGGCCGTGAGCTTGCGGTTCTTCCGCTTCGGCGGCGTGCAAAAGATGGTTTTAAGTGGCGTGGGAGCAGGGTTTCTGCTCTACGTTCTGTCGAAAGTAACTGAGGATTTGAGCAAGGCTGAGTTGATGCATCCGATCGCTTCGGCGTGGCTGCCTGTTTGCGTGGGCGGCCTCACCGGCTTTTTGGCCTTGTTGTACCAGGAGGACGGGTAGTGGCCGTTGTCGCCGCCCGCCAGGTAAGGTCGCCAGAGTCCCGTCGGCGCGCCATTGTGCGCCGCTATCGTGCTCGCTTGACCACCGTCGGCGGAGCGGTTTTCGCCGTTCTTCTCGGCATGGTGCTGGCCGGCGCGCTGGGACTGGCGACGGCACCTCCCGCCTCGGCGCAGGGCTTTACCTACAATCCGAGGCCCCCACGGCCTTTGACGCCCCGGCCCGCCAAAGATGGACAGATGCTCGTCCAGGCGGTGGAGGTGGATTACGACTACAACAACTCGCGGGTGTCGGCGGTCGGCAACGTCCAGATGTTCTACAACGGGACCAGCGTCGAGGCGGACAAGGTCATCTACGATCAGAAGACCAAGCGGCTGCATGCCGAAGGCAACATCCGCATGACCGATGCGGAAGGCAAGATAACCTACGCCAACGTCATGGATCTGAGCGACGACTACCGCGATGGTTTCGTCGATTCGCTGCGTGTCGACACCGCCGACGCGACCCGAATGGCCGCGACCCGCGCCGACCGCACCAGCGGCAACTACACCGTCTTCGAAAACGGTGTCTACACCGCCTGCGCCCCCTGTAAGGACGATCCGAAGAAGCCGCCACTATGGCAGATCAAGGGAATGCGCATCATTCACGACCAGATCGACAAGATGCTCTACTTTGAGAACGCCCAGCTGGAATTTTTCGGCGTTCCCCTGGCGTATATCCCGTATTTTTCAACGCCCGATCCGACCGTGAAGCGCAAGACGGGGTTCTTGATGCCGAGCGTGACCTCGAATGTGGGCTACGGAGTTGGCGTCGAAACCCCATTCTACTGGGCGATTGCACCTGACTATGACGCGACCTTCAACCCACGCTTCACAACCCAGCAGGGCGTGCTGTTCCAGGGCGAATTCCGTCAGCGCCTGCTGGACGGATCCTATCAAATCCGCGCCTATGGCATCGACCAGCTGGATCCCGGCGCTTATGCCGGTCAGCCCGGAGACCGTCAGTTCCGCGGCGGCGTCGAAACAAAGGGCGAGTTCGCGCTGAACGATAAATGGGTTTGGGGTTGGGAAGGCATCGCGCTCACCGACCCCAATGTGTTGTTTGACTACAGTCTGTCCCTTTACGCGGATCCCCTGCAATCGTTTCTGACCCTGCCGACGGAAGCCATTTCGCAGCTTTACCTGACGGGCGTCGGCAATCGCAGCTACTTCGACGCGCGCACGATCTATTATCTCAGCCTTTCGGGCAACCAGTCTCAGGTTCCCGTCGTTGCGCCTGTCATCGACTATTCCAACGTGATCAACCACTCGGTGCTGGGGGGCGAGTTCAGCTACAAGACGAACTTCACCAACCTCACCCGCGAAACCGCGGCTTTCGATCCAATCAATGCAGTGGCCGCCGCCAATGGTTCTTGCCTGTCAGCAATTTCGGCCGATCCTGCCAGGAGTATCGTGCCCGCGAACTGCCTGCTTCGGGGCATGCCCGGCACCTACACGCGATTGACGGGCGAAGCGGATTGGCGCCGATCGTTCACCGATTCGGCGGGTGAAATCTGGACGCCGTTTGCAAGCGTCCGCGCCGATGCCATCAACGCCTCGATCTCGAACCAGCCGGGCGTTTCGAACTTCCTGCCCGTCGGCGACACCCAGGCCCTGCGCGTGATGCCCACGGTCGGTCTCGAATACCGCTACCCCTTCATCAACGTTCAGCCGTGGGGCACCACGACCGTCGAACCGATCGCGCAGGTCATCATCCGTCCCAACGAAACTTATGCCGGCAAGCTGCCCAACGAGGACGCACAGAGCATGGTCTTCGACACCAGTAATCTGTTCAGCGTCGACAAATTCTCAGGTTATGACCGCGTCGAAGGTGGTGGCCGCGCCAATGCCGGCGTGCAGGCGACGACCCAATTCGACCGCGGCGGCTCGGTCACAGCGGTGTTCGGCCAATCCTACCAGCTGTTCGGTTTGAATTCCTTCGCAGTGAACGACGTGACCAATACCGCGGTTGATTCCGGTCTGCAGACCCCGATATCGGATTACGTCGCCAGCCTCAGCTATTCGCCCAACAGGACTTATACGTTCAGCACGCGCGCGCGATTCGACCAGGCAACCGGAAACGTCCAGCGCTTCGAGGCTGAAGGCCGCGCCAACTTCGACCGCTGGTCGGTCAGTGTGTTGTACGGCGACTACGCCGCTCAACCGGAAATAGGATATCTGACCCGCCAAGAGGGTATTCTCGTCAACGGATCGGTCAAGATAGCCTCGAATTGGGTGGCGACGGGAGCTGCCCGATGGGATCTCGTCGCGAACCAGATCAACCAATACGTCGTGGGCGTTGGCTATGTCGACGACTGCTTCGTGCTGGCGGCCAACTACGTTACGTCCTTCTCCTACGCAACGCTGACTTCGCCGCCAATACTCGGCCACGCGTTTATGCTGCAGCTCGGCTTGCGGACCCTTGCCAATACCAATTCGTCGACGCAATAAGACCGGCACCGGGCACGTTCTCCCGGAGGACGATGCCCGGCGCAGCGTTGCCACAAACAGGATCGGCTAACGTAGCGAATATGACGATGACCACTACATTCTTCCGCCGGCTTTCAGCTCTCATCCTGGGTTGCGCCACGGCGCTGGTCTTGATGGGATGGGAGTCGCCGGTGCATGCGCAAATCGCCGTTATGGTCAACGGCGAGCCCATCACGAATTACGATATCGAGCAGCGCGGCAAGCTGATCACGCTCAGCACGCACAAGCCTGCGGACCGGCAGCAGGTGATCGACGAGCTGATCGATGAAAAGGTGAAAATCAGGGAGGGGAAGAAATTCGGCATCGACCCTTCGATCGCCGATGTCGATCAGTCTTACGCCGCGATGAGCGCGCGAATGCAAATCACGCCAGAACAACTGACAAAATCCCTTGAAAGCCAGGGTATTCGCCCTGACACGCTGAGGTCGCGCGTGAAAGCCGATATGGTTTGGACCAACCTGGTCCGCGGCCGATACAAGGAAAGCCTCCAGGTCAGCGAAAAGGACGTCGCTGCCGCCGTCCAGGAAAAGGGCGGCGACGAGAAGCCGGATACCCAGAGCTTCGAATACAAGATGCAGCCGATCGTGCTGATCGTCCCGCGAGGGTCGGCGCCCGACGCCGTCGAAACAAGAAAAAAGGAGGCCGAGGCCCTGCGCGGACGCATACAGACCTGCGCCGAGGCCAACGCGTTCTTCAAGTCGATGCAAAACGCAGCGATACGCGACCCCGTGACCAAGACCTCGGCCGACATACCGGCCTCGCTTCGTGAAGTGCTCGACAGCACTCCGGTCGGCCATTTGACCCCGCCCGAGCTGACAAAGCAGGGCGTGGAGATGGTTGCATTGTGCGGACGGGACCCGACCACGGTCGACACGCCGAAAAAGAAAGAGATCCGGGACAAGATGTATGCCGAAAAATACGAGGCGAAGTCGAAATCGTACCTGCGCGAAGTCCGCGGAGCCGCGATGATCGAATATCGTTGACGAATGGCAAAGCCTCTCGCGCTGACATCAGGCGAACCCGCGGGTATCGGGCCCGACATCACCATCAAGGCGTGGCTCCGCCGCAATGAGCTGAAGCTGCCGGCATTCTACCTGCTCGGCGATCCCGACTTCCTCAGTCATCGGGCAAGGGCGCTTGGACTCGATCTCAGGCTCGCCGAAGTTCGCGCGGGGGAGGCACGCGATATATTCGCCGACGCTTTGCCGGTGGTGGCCACCGGCCATCCAGCGACCGCCCTGCCGGGTACCCCTGACGGCACGAGCGCCGACGCCGCCATGGCCTCGATTCGCCAAGCGGTGGTCGACGTTATCGCCGGACGAGCCAGCGCGGTGGTGACCAATCCGATTGCCAAAAGCGTTCTCTATCGCGCCGGGTTTCGGCACCCCGGGCATACCGAGTATCTCGCCGAACTCGCCACGACCGGAAACCATGCGCCGCAGCCCGTCATGATGCTGTGGTCCCCCGCCCTCGTCGTGGTGCCCGTGACGATCCATGTTTCGCTGCGTGACGCGCTCGCACAGCTTTCGAGCGAGCTGATTGTCACGACGGCCCGAATTGTGGTGGCGGCTTTGAAAGCCCGCTTCGGCCTTGCCAATCCACGCCTCGCCGTATCCGGTCTCAACCCCCACGCCGGCGAAGACGGCTCACTCGGTACCGAGGAAAAAACCATCGTGGCGCCCGCCGTCGACATCCTGCGCGGCGAAGGCATCGAGATCAGGGGACCGTTGCCGGCGGACACCATGTTCCACGAGGCGGCGCGCCAGACCTATGATTGCGCGATCTGCATGTATCACGATCAGGCGCTGATCCCGATCAAGACACTGGCATTCGAGGATGCCGTCAACGTGACACTGGGATTACCATTCATCCGGACGTCACCCGATCATGGCACTGCCTTTGACATTGCCGGAACCGGCAGGGCAAATCCGTCGAGCCTGATCGCGGCGCTACGGCTTGCCGCCCGCATGGCGGCAGCCCAGCCGGCATGAGCGCGATCGATGACCTTCCGCCGCTTCGCGAGGTCATTCGCCAGCATGCCCTGTCAGCTCGCAAATCGCTCGGCCAGAATTTCCTGCTGGACCTCAACCTTACGGCGCGCATCGCCCGTGCCGCGGGGCCGCTCGAAGATGCGACCGTGGTCGAGATCGGCCCCGGTCCGGGTGGGCTGACGCGCGCGTTGCTGGCGCTGGGCGCCCGGCACGTGATCGCGGTGGAGCGCGACCAGCGCGCCCTTCCCGCTCTCGAGGAGATTTCAAGACGATATCCGGGGCGCCTGGAGATCGTCTGCGCCGACGCGCAGCGTTTCGATCCGCGGCCACTGCTCGGGACCACCCGCGCGAAAATCGTCGCCAACCTGCCTTACAACATCGCGACCGCACTGCTGATCGACTGGCTGTCGATCGAACCGTGGCCGCCATGGTACGACATGATGGTGCTGATGTTTCAGCGCGAAGTGGCCGAACGCATCGTCGCGCGCGAGAACGACGAAGCCTATGGGCGGCTGGGGGTGCTCGCGAACTGGCGCACTGAGACGAAAATCCTGTTCGATATTTCTCCAGCCGCCTTCGTGCCGCAACCCAAAGTCACCTCGTCGGTGGTGCGATTGGTGCCCCGGTCCAGCCCGGAGGCGTGCGACCGCCGCGCGCTGGAGCAGGTGGCGGCAGCGGCATTTGGACAGCGGCGGAAAATGTTGCGGCAGAGCCTCAAATCGCTGGCGGTCGATCCAGCCCGGCTGGCCGCGGCCGCACAGGTCGATCTGACCCGGCGTGCCGAAACCATTCCGGTCGGCGGCTTTGTTGCCATGGCCCGGGAATTGACCAATATACGCAGCACAAATTGAACGTCCCCGGAGGAGGAAATCCATGCCGCTCATGCGCCGTCAGTCGCTTGTCAAGTTCGATGCGCCGCTGTGCGAAACCATCGTCGAGACACCGAAGCCTGTGGCCAAGGAAGTGCTGGTCCGGATCGAGCGCTGCGGATTGTGCCATTCCGACCTTCACATCCAGGACGGCTACGCCGATCTCGGCGGCGGCAAGAAGCTCGATACCACGCGCGGCATGACGTTGCCGTTCACGCTGGGGCACGAGATCGCCGGGGTCGTCGAAGAAGTCGGGCCCGATGCCTCAACGGAGCTGATCGGCACAAAGAAGGCGGTGTTCCCGTGGATCGGCTGCGGTCAATGCCGGGAATGCCTCCAGGGCGACGAAAATCTCTGCGCCAAGCAGCGGTTTCTCGGCGTCACAATCGATGGCGGCTTTGCAAGCCATGTATTGGTGCCAGATGCAAAATACCTGCTGGATTATGATCCATTGCCGGTCAATCAGGCGGCGACCTTGATGTGCTCCGGTGTGACCGCCTACGGCGCGCTGAAACGGCTGGCCGACCGGCCGCGGCAGCGCAACCTGCTTCTCATCGGGCTCGGCGGCGTCGGCATGATGGGGCTGGCTTTTGCCCAAGCCATGTTCAGGCAGAAGATCTCGGTAGCGGATTTAAATTCGGCCGCGCGCGAAACGGCGCTGCAGAGCGGCGCCGCCGTCGCTTACGATCCTTCCGAAGCAGACGTGGTCAAGCGCATCATCAGAGAAACCGAAGGGGGCTTTGACGAAGTCGTCGATTTCGCGGGCAACGAGAAATCGATGGCCTTTGCGGTTTCCGTACTCGCGCGCGGCGGCAAGATCGTGGTTTCCGGATTGATGGGCGGTAATTTCAGCCTGCCGATGGTGCAATGGGTCTACAAGCGCATGACCATCGAAGGCTTCATGGTGGGAACGCTGGCCGAGGCGCAGGAGCTGATGGCACTGGCACGCGCCGGGAAGATCAAACCGACGCCGATGAAGGAGGAGCCGATGGCGGACGTCCAGAAATGGATCGACGCATTGCGAGCCGGAAAGGTCGTTGGACGCATCGTGCTAAAAAACTGAGGCGGAAGGCCTCCAAACCAGACATGGAATTGCCCTTGCCGCTGCCGGGAATCCGCCTGAAGACGAGCCCCGCAGATCTGCATCCGATCAAACCGATGCGTCTGGTGCGCTTCGACGGCGAGCGCTA
Organism: uncultured Alphaproteobacteria bacterium; assembly: GCA_963753875.1. Classification (GTDB taxonomy): domain Bacteria; phylum Pseudomonadota; class Alphaproteobacteria; order Rhizobiales; family Xanthobacteraceae; genus Bradyrhizobium. Next base: position 165,868 of record CAVWDY010000035.1, read on the forward strand.
AGTGCTGTTCAGTGACGTGCTCGCGAGCGAGTGACGTCATCTCAACCTGACACAAAGGCGCCTTTTTTTTGACGCTGCCCGTCCCCTGGGCAATGACGGGAGGCCCGAATTAAGCCCAACGCTGTCCGGATTTGCGGCGCATTGCGACCCAAGTTTTTGAGGAGATTTGGCATGCCAAGTATTGCGTAGGGGATGCACATGCCAAACCGAAGTGCGAAATTTGTGTCAGCCATCTTCGCCAGCATTCTGGCCGGCGCCGCGCTCACAACAACATCGCACGGCGCGACGGTCGCGGCCGACGATTGTCTTTCTGGCCCGAAAGGCGAGACGCCCCCAGGCCGCCATTGGTATTACCGCATCGATCACCCTACCAAGCGCCAATGCTGGTATCTCCGTGAGGAGGGCGACAAGGTTTCGCAAGCTACCCCTCTGCAAATTGCGCCTCAGCAAGCTATTCCCCAGAAAGCCTCGCCGTCGGCGCAGCCACCCGCATCGCAAGCAGATGCGGCAATGCAACGATCTGTCGCCGATGCCCGCGCCGAACTATCCCCGCAGACGAACCGCAACGACGGACCGAATACCCCTTGGCCCGCGATTGCGCCGGCGTTGAACGATACCCCGCGCGCGAATGCTGCGGATACAAACGCGTCGTCAACCGTCGTGGCTTCGCGCTGGCCCGAGCCTTCGGGAATCAACTCCACATCCAGTCCACGGCCGGCGAGCAATTTGGCAGCCAACGTGCCGCCAAATTCAATAGCTGCGCCGGCACCCGCCGTCGCCGCGGATACTCTCGTCACCGCGAATTCTTCTTCGCAAAGTCAGCCCGGCCCGATCCCAAGGTGGTTCGTCGCCGTTGTCGTACCTCTTGCTCTCGGCAGCATCGTGGCAAGTCTCATCTTCAAATTTGGCCGCTCGCGACGCCCGCGACGAAGTTCAATTCGCGCGCGTCGGCGCCCAGTCTGGGAACAGACCGACGACGATCGCATCGTGCTATCGGACTATTCCGACGCGGATATTCTCCCGCGCCGGCCCCGATTTTCCCGAGATCTCCGTGAAGCCGGGTAACCCCGACGACAGCATGGCGGAATTTTTCTCGCGGATATCCGGACGATCGCCGACGTGACGTTTGGCTATTTCTCCAGTTGCCGCTGCAGCTCGCGCACAAACGTGGTCAAGCCGGTACGGCGTTCACGCTTGAGCCGCTCGGCCTTCAGGATCGACTGAACCTCGGCGAACGCTTCATCGATATCGCGATTGATGACGATATAGTCGTACTCCGCCCAATGGCTCAATTCATGCGACGCGCGGCTCATGCGCCCGCGGATGACCGCATCGCTATCCTGTGCGCGGCTATGAAGCCGCTTTTCAAGGTCGGCGGCCGACGGCGGCAGGATGAACACGCTGACAACGTCCGCCCGGACTTTTTCCCGTAGTTGCTGGGTGCCTTGCCAGTCAATGTCGAACAGCACGTCCTGTCCCGCCGCCAGCGCCGCCTCGACCGGCGCGCGCGGCGTGCCGTAGCGATTGTCGAACACGGTGGCCCATTCGAGCAATTCGTCCCGCTTTGCCATCTGCTCGAATTTGGATTTGTCGACGAACAGGTAGTCGCGGCCCTCGACTTCAACGGGCCGCATCGGCCGCGTCGTCGCCGACACCGACATCTTCAGACCGGGCATCCGTTCGATCAACAGGCGCGACAGCGTGGTCTTTCCCGCGCCCGACGGCGACGACAACACGAACATCAATCCGCGCCGCTCAACCCCGTCAAAGCCGTGAACATCCGCCGCCATGTATCACTCCAGATTCTGGACCTGTTCGCGGAACTGCTCCACCACGTTCTTCATCGCAAGACCGGTATTGGTCAATTCGAGATCATTGGACTTGGAGCAGCAGGTATTGACCTCACGGTGGAATTCCTGCGCCAGGAAGTCGAGCCGCCGCCCGACCGGCCCGCCCTTGGCGATCATCTCGCGAGCCTGCGCGATATGCGAGACGATTCGATCCAGTTCTTCGCGAATGTCGGCCTTCGCCGCGATCAGAAGCGCCTCCTGATTGAGCCGATCTGGATCGAACCGGTCGGTCGACTCGAGCAAGGCGGCGATCTGCTCGGCAAGCCGGGCCTTGATCGCGTCGGGCTTGCGGCCCGGCGCGGCCTCGGCCTTGTTCGCCAGCCGCTCGATCTCATCCATTCGCTGCGACAGGACCTGTCCAAGCATGACGCCCTCGCGCTGTCGCATTTCGACGAGGTCCAGCAGCGCCTGGTCGAAGGCCGCCGCCGCTGCCGCCTTCGCTGCCTTGTCCTCGGCCTCGTTGCTTTCCGGCTCGACGACCTCGATAACGCCCTTGATCGCCAACAGCCCATCGATGCTCGGCGCCACCGCGTCGATCTTGCCGGCCAGCACGCCCGCAACCCTCACGATCGACGCCAGAACCTCTTCGTTGATGCGAACAGTTGACGCCGCGTTGGTTCGCTTGACGTTCAAGTTGGCGTACACCGTGCCCCGCGACAGCACTTCGCCAGCGCGCTTTTTGGCGAATGCCTCGAGTTCGTCCCATCCCGGCGGCAGCCGCATGCGAAGATCGAAGCCCTTGGCATTGACCGACTTTAACTCCCATTCGAACGCATACGGTCCGCTGGCGCCGTTGCTTCGGGCAAAGCCGGTCATGCTCGACAGCGCCATCGCGTGAAATTCTCCGGAAAAAGGGTACGGGCTTGAGATTCGCAAGCCGAGAACGCGCGAGCTTAGCGCGTATTGGGAAAAAGTGGAATTTGGTAGCGGTCCGTACCCGCTATTGCTGAACCACCGGGGGCGACGCCGTCGATTGTACCGCGCCCTGCCGGGCTGGAGAGGCACTCCGCGCCGGCGCTGGCTTCTTTGCCGGGACCGGCTTTGCCGTCGTGGCCGTCGGGTTGGCGTCGGCCGGTGCGCCCGCCGCGGCCGGCGCGGGCTCCTCGGCCGGCTCGACCGTATCGTTCTGAATCTGCTTTTCCATCGCCCGAAGCTTGGCGACGTTTTTCTGGTGCTGGTCGTAGGTGTCGCTGAAGGCATGGCCTCCGGTACCGTCGGCGACAAAGAACAGATCGCGCGTTCGCGCGGGATTGGCAGCCGCCTCCAGAGAGGCGCGCCCCGGATTGGCGATGGGGCCAGGCGGAAGGCCGTCAACCACATAGGTATTGTAAGGCGACGGTTGCTGGATTTCGCTGCGCTTGATCGGCCGGCCCAGCGTGCCCTTGCCGCCTACCAGGCCATAGATGATGGTCGGATCCGACTGCAGCTTTATTTTCTGCCGCAGCCGATTGGCAAATACCGCGGCAACCCGGCTGCGTTCATCAGCCTTACCGGTCTCTTTTTCGACGATGGAGGCGAGCGTTACCAGCTGCTCCGGCGTCTTGATCGGAATATCCGGATTGCGGCGGTCCCATATCTCCGCCAGCACGCGCTTTTGCGCCTGCTGCATGCGCGCAATCGCCTGGTCTCGCGGGGTACCGCGCGGGAATTTGTAGGTTTCCGGCAATAACGTACCCTCGCGCGGCAGCTCGCGCACGGAACCGGAGAAAATCTCGTTTTCGGAAAGCCGGGCCACGATCTGTTCTGAGGTCAAACCCTCAGGAATAGTGACGGCGTGCTGAACCACCTTGCCTTCCACGATGGTGCCGATGACGTCGCGCAAACTGGCGCTCTTCTGAAACAAATATTCGCCGGGCTTGAGGTCAGCGCGCGCCTTCAGCGCAAACACGCTGCCGATGAATGCCCAGCGATTGTTATCGATCACGCCTTCGCGTTGCAGTATATCGGCAATGTCGGTCATTCCCGCCCGTGCCGGAATGTTGACGACCTTATCCTCTTGCAACGGTCCTGGAGCCTCGATCTTCTGCTTGCCGTAGACGTATGCGGCGCCTGCGCCGATCATCAAAACCAATACGATCGTGATAATGGCATTGCCGACCACGACGAATGGATTGCGGGCGCGATCGGATCGCTTTGGCGGCGGCGGAACCTGCTCGGGCTCCAGCGCGGCGCGCGGGCTCCGTGGCGAAATGGGCGGCCTCTCACTCATCGATGCAACCTGAATCCTGTCGGTTCAATCGCGGCCTCGCAAAAATTCCGCATCGGCCGGTAGTCTGCGCCCGCATCCGGAAAATATCACCGAAACGCGGCGAAACGGTGGACTTCTACTCGATAGGACGCGCGTCAGATGGCCACGCGCTGCAAGATTACGGACGCGTTGGTGCCTCCGAAACCGAAAGAATTCGATAGCGCAACGTTGATTTCGCGTTTGCGCGGCGTTTGCGGCACGAGATCGATCGCCGTTTCCACCGACGGGTTTTCAAGGTTGATCGTCGGCGGGGCGACGTTATCGCGAATCGCCAGGATACTGAAGATCGTCTCGACCGCGCCCGCGGCACCCAGCAAATGCCCCATGGACGATTTGGTCGACGACATCGATACCCTGGAAGCGGCGTTCCCCAACAGCCGCTCCACAGCGCCTAGCTCGATTTCGTCACCGACCTGCGTCGACGTTCCGTGCGCGTTGATGTAGTCGATATCGGACGCGGTGATTCCGGCGCGCTTCATGGCGGCGCTCATACTGCGAAATGCGCCGTCTCCATCCGGCGATGGCGAGGTGATATGATAGGCGTCGCCGGATAATCCGTAGCCGATCACCTCCGCGTAGATTTTTGCTCCGCGATTTTTCGCGTGCTCGTATTCCTCGAGCACCACGACGCCTGCACCCTCTCCCATCACGAAGCCATCGCGATCCCTGTCGTAAGGGCGCGATGCCTTTTCCGGGGTTTCGTTGAAAGCGGTCGATAACGCGCGAGACGCGCAAAATCCTGCCATCGCCAGCCGGCAAATCGGCGATTCGGTTCCGCCGGCCACCATCACGTCAGCGTCCCCGAGCGCAATCAGCCGGCTTGCGTCGCCGATCGCGTGCGCGCCGGTCGAACACGCGGTCACCACAGCATGGTTGGGACCCTTGAGGCCGTGCTCGATCGACACATAACCCGAAGCGAGATTGATCAGGCGCCCAGGAATGAAGAATGGCGACACCTTGCGTGGACCGCGCTCCTTCAGAAGCAGCGCCGTATCGGCGATGCCCGACAAGCCGCCGATCCCGGAGCCGATCATGGTGCCGGTGGAGCATCGATCGTCTTCGGTGACGGGATGCCAATTCGCATCGTCGAGCGCCTGGCGCGCCGCGCACATGGCAAAAATGATGAAATCGTCGACCTTGCGCTGATCTTTCGGCTCCATCCATTGGTTGGGGTTGAATGTGCCGCTCGTGCCGTCGCCGCGCGGGATCATGCAGGCGATCTGGCTGGTGAGATCGGAGACGTCAAACGTATCAATCTTCCTGGCGCCACTTTCGCTGTTGAGTATGCGCTTCCAGGTCGGCTCGACGCCACAGCCAAGTGGCGTAACCATGCCGAGGCCCGTGACGACAACCCGCCTCATATTGACCACTCCAGCCCAGAATTCACGGCCCCTGACAACAAGCCGTTGGACCGCGCGATCACGGCCCGTCCGACTTCGTCAGCGCTGCGCGGGGGCGTCAGCTCTTCGCGTTCTTTTCGAGAAATTTCGTCGCGTCGCCGACGGTCAAAATCGTCTCCGCGGCATCATCGGGAATTTCACAGCCGAATTCTTCTTCAAACGCCATCACAAGCTCGACGGTATCGAGGCTGTCGGCGCCGAGGTCGTCTATGAAGCTTGCGTTGTCGACCACTTTTTCGGGTTCAACACCAAGGTGTTCGACCACGATCTTCTTAACCCGCTCGCCAATCTCACTCATCGTTCAACCTCGTGCTTGTTCCATTGGACCCGACCCAAGACGTACGAGCCATCGTGGTCGTTGATTTCCTTCGCAATCGCGCATCGTCTTGATTTGGCCCCGTCATGGCCGACACGGACCCGGCGAACGACGGCAGGCTCCGCACCGCCAATATACAGGGTTTCAATGTCCTGCAATGGTGTTCTTTGCCCATCCGTCGGTGGTTCGGTTATCATACTTCCAAAGCCTTGACTATAAGCCTCGATCGGCAGCCACAAGCGGCGTTTCGCCTCCCCGAGGGGACTGGCAGCCGCCTCAGATCATGGCCATTCCGCCGTTGACGTGAATAGTCTGCCCGGTGACATAGGCCGCTTCGTTTGAGCTGAGATAGACCGCCGCCGCGGCGATTTCCTCAGGCGTTCCGAGTTGCGCGGCCGGAACCTTGGAAAGGATCGCTTCGCGTTGCTTGTCGTTGAGCGCGTCGGTCATTGGGGTCTTGATGAATCCGGGGGCGATGCAGTTGGCGGTCACGTTGCGCTTGGCGTATTCCGCGCCCAGCGTCTTGATCATGCCGATCAGTCCAGCCTTCGACGCGGTGTAATTGCCCTGGCCCGGATTGCCGGTAACGCCGACGACGGATGTGATCGCGATAATACGGCCGAAACGCTTGCGCATCATCAGCTTGGTCGCGGCGCGGGCCAGACGGAAGGTCGCCGTCAGATTGACCTTGATGACTTCATCCCAGTCTTCGTCACGCAGTTGCACAAAAAGATTGTCCCGCGTGATGCCGGCATTGGCGACGAGAATATCGACCCGGCCCATGGCTTGCTCGGCGGACGGCACGAGCGCCTCGACCTCCGCGGCATCGGAGAGATTGCAAGGCAACACGTGAACCCTCTCGCCCAGCTTTCCGGCGAGTATGTCCAGCGCCTCGCGCCGCGTCCCGGAAATGGCCACCGTCGCGCCTTGCGCGTGCAGCGCCTGCGCGATTGCGCCACCGATGCCCCCGGTCGCGCCAGTGACGAGCGCCGTCCTGCCAGTGAGATCGAACATCATGTCTCCCTCCGCTCAGGCAGCCCGCGCGGCAATGAGCGCGTCTTTCGCCGCGGCGATATCACCGGGACCACCGACCGAAATCCCGATAGCGCCGTCGGCAATGCGTTTGACCAGCCCGCTTAGTACCCTGCCAGCGCCGATTTCGAAAAACCGCGTGACCCCGTGGCTTGCCATGTAAGCGACCGACTCGCGCCAGCGCACCGTTCCCGTGACCTGTTCGATCAGACGGCGGCGAATCTCGTCGGGCTCCGTGATCGGCGCGGCCAACACATTCGATACCAGCGGCGATACCGGCCGTTTGATGCTGACACCGGCGAGCGCCTCCGCCATGGCGTCGGCGGCCGGCTGCATCAGCCGGCAATGAAACGGCGCCGACACCGGCAGTAACACGGCGCGCTTGGCGCCCCTGCTCTTGGCGATCTCGAGCGCACGCTCGACAGCCGCCTTGTCGCCGGACACCACGACCTGCCCGCCGCCATTGTCGTTGGCGGCCTGGCAGACCTGCCCCTGCGCAGCCTCGTTCGCCACCATCATCGCCGCTTCATAATCGAGACCGAGCAAAGCCGCCATTGCGCCAGCGCCCACCGGCACCGCCTTCTGCATGGCAAGGCCCCGGATGCGCAGCAACCGCGCGGTGTCGCTGATGCTAAGGCTGCCGGCCGCGGCGAGCGCGGAGTATTCGCCGAGCGAATGTCCGGCCACAAAGGCCGCGTCCGAGGCAACCGAAAAGCCGGCTTCGCTTTCCAGCACGCGCAAGGTGGCGAGCGAGACCGCCATCAACGCGGGCTGGGCATTTTCGGTGAGTTGCAGGGTCTCGGCCGGACCGTCCCAAATGATGGCTGTCAGCTTTTCACCGAGCGCCGCATCGACCTCGTCGAAGACTGCACGGGCGGTCGGAAAGGCTTCCGCCAGCGCCTTGCCCATGCCGACCGCCTGGGAACCCTGCCCTGGAAAAGTGAATGCTGCCGTCATTGATTCCCCTGGACACTTGATCCCTGCCCGCCGTCCGCCCAAGCGCGCGGGTGGTGGAGTAAATTATATTCAATTTCAATAGGTTAAAGTCAAATTCGGCAAAGGCCGGATTTCCCTTTGCTGATTGCCCTCCCAAGTCGGGGCCGAAAGACACCGCTGGGGCCGCCTATGTCAAGCCGCCGTTGGTTTCCGGCTCCGGCCAGCGTCCGTCGATCCCGCGGCTTTCCCTTGCACCTGCGCTCAAAATCCGTATAAACCGCGCCATCCGTGGATCCCGGCCGGGAGCTGAACGGACGGTCTCAGCAATTTCACCGTATCGGCGATGTTGATGTGACAGGGCCAGTCGGCCCGTCGTCCCGTGCTTCCGCCTTCTGAGCATATCGAGTCCTTTCCGAAGGGTTCGAAGGGCTTGCCGCCGTGAACCGCGCCAACACTTGGAAAGGACACCCATGCCTCTTTATGAGCATGTTTTTCTCGCGCGTCAGGATGCGAGCACCCAGCAGGTCGAAGAACTGACCACCCAGATGACCGGCATCGTCGAACAGGCGGGCGGCAAGGTCACCAAGACCGAGAACTGGGGCGTGCGATCGCTGACCTACCGCATGAACAAGAATCGCAAGGCGCATTTCGTGCTGCTGAACATCGACGCGCCCTCGGCCGCGGTCGCCGAGATCGAGCGGCAGGAGCGGATCAGCGAAGATGTCATCCGCTATCTCACCGTTCGCGTCGAAGAACACGAGGAAGGTCCCTCGGCGATGATGCGCAAGGCCGATCGCGACCGTGACCGCGACGATCGCGGCGGTGGCTTCCGCGGCGACCGCGAAGGTGGATTCCGTGGCGACCGCGACGGCGGTGGCTATCGCGGCGACCGTCCACGCCGCGGGCGTGACGATGCCGACGCAGTGATCGAGGAGTAAGAATCATGGCCGAAGCTGGTGCACGCCGTCCGTTTTTCCGCCGTCGCAAGACCTGCCCGTTCACGGGTCCGAACGCGCCGAAGATCGATTACAAGGATTCCAAGCTATTGATGCGATACGTATCCGAGCGCGGCAAGATCGTGCCGAGCCGCATCACCGCCGTCTCCGCCAAAAAGCAGCGTGAACTCGCGCGCGCCATCAAGCGCTCGCGTTTCCTCGGTCTGCTGCCTTACGTTATTCGCTAAGACAAATCCGCGATCCGCGTCGTTCGCGCCGCGGATCGCAAATCTTCATAAGGCTTCCGGGTCGTCCGGTTGCCGATGGTTGGGGTTGCTAAGACCTCTAACCGCTCGAAAGGAGCGGGACAGCTGATGATCGCGACCGTTCTCATAGCAATGGCAGCCGGCTTCGCGTCGGCGTTGATGTTCGCCTCGATCATTTCGGGCGCGCTGATCTCGGTGTTGCTAGTCTACCTTGCACCGCTGCCGCTCATGGTCGCGGCGCTTGGATGGGGCCCGCTCAGCGCCACCATCGGCGGCATCGCTGCGGCTACCGTTCTAGGCGCGATCTTCAGCCTTCCCTATTGCATTGCCTTCGTCGTCGCCGTCGCGCTGCCGGCGTGGTGGCTCGGACATCTTGCATTGCTCGGGCGGCCACTCGCTGCGGGCAGCGCCCCCGCCAATGATGATGCGGCGCTGGAATGGTATCCGGTCGGTCGAATTCTGCTCTGGATCGTTATTTTTGCAACGATCACGACGACGGCCATTCTGCTCACGATGGGTTTTGACGGACCCACCATACAAGATACGATGCGCTCCGCCTGGACGCATCTTCTGGAACCGGCGGGCGCCAAGCTTTCCGATCGCATGCTCGACGCGCTGGTGATCATCGCGCCCACCGCGGCCTGCATCGTCATCACGATAGCGCTGACGCTCAACCTCTGGCTCGCCGCAAAAATCACCGCGACGTCGGGACGATTGCATCGCCCGTGGCCTGACTTGAAGAGTACCGCGTTGCCGCCGCTGACGCTCGCAGCGTTGTGTGTCGCAATCGCATTTTGTTTTTCCGGCGGACTGCTTGCGATTGTGGCGCAGATCGTCGCCGCGGCCTTGATGATCGCTTACATGCTGACCGGTTTCGCGGTGCTGCACACCTTGACGCTCGCGCTGAAAAGCCGCGCGCTCTGGCTCAGCTGCACCTACCTCATCGTCGTTGTGTTCGCCTGGGCCGTTTTGGCGATTGCCATTCTCGGGATAGCCGACGCCGTTTTTGGATTGCGCCAGCGCTACCTGCGAGGGAGACCGCCGCCTCTCCCCGCTTCCTGAAATGTCAACTCAACCCCTTGGATCCCAATCACTCAAAAGGAGAACGAATATGGAAGTCATCTTGCTGGAACGCGTCGCCAAGCTCGGTCATATGGGCGAAGTCGTCCGCGTCAGGGACGGGTTTGCCCGCAACTTTCTGCTCAAGCGCGGCAAGGCGTTGCGCGCCACAGCGGACAATCGCGCCAAGTTCGATGGCATGAAGGCCGAGCTCGAGGCCCACAACCTGCAGGCCAAGGGCGAGGCGACCAAGGTCGCGGAGAAGATCAACGGCCGCAACGTCATCATCCTTCGTCAAGCGTCCGAGACCGGTCAATTGTTCGGATCGGTGAGCGTTCGCGACATCATCGCATCGTTCCTGAGCGATGGCGTCACCATTAGCCGCAGCCAGGTCATGCTGGACGCGCCGATCAAGACCATCGGCAAGCACAAGATCGCCATCGCCGTGCATCCGGAAGTCGAAGTCGGCGTGACCGTCACCGTCGCGCGAAGCGCGGACGAAGCCGAACGCATCAACCGTGGCGAGGATATCTCTACGCGTCAGGAAGATCAGGATGCGGCCGCCGAAGCCCTCGCCGCCGCCGGCGAATTCTTCGATCCAGAGGCCCGCCGCGACGAGGTGGAGCCGCAGGAAAACGCCGCTTCCGAGAAGTGACGCCGCGCTAAGTCAACGAGACGCGCCCGAGCCCGGCCCGATCAGGCCGGGCTTTGGATTCGTGCCGGCGCTCTCTCACGCCAACGCGGCTGGTCGATTGCGGGCCGCGCGCGGACGACTGGTCGCAACAAAGTCCCTATTGCGAGATCGGCGGGGCGGGTGGCCCCGCGGTGGCGACCGGTGGCGCCGGTGGCGCCGGCGGCGGTGCGGAAGCCGTCACGGCTGCCGGTGCCTCCATGGGTGCAGGCGCCGACGGCCGAACGGCCGGCTCAGGCGCTGGGCTGGGAGCCGCTGCGGACGTCGCTGCCATTGAAGCCGCTGGCGGCGAAGCCGCAGGCGGCGCGGGCGTGACGGGCGGCACCGGATCGGGCCGCAACAGGGGCTTCTCGGCGCCGCCGGTTTCCTTCGGCATCTCGATTCCGGCGGCTTCAGATTTGCCTTCGCCGGCCGGCTTGGTGCCCTCGGGTTTGCCGCTGTCTTCCTTGACGGTTTCAGCCTTGGCCTTGTCATCCACTACCGGCTCGGGCTTTGGCGGCTCGTCCCTGGCGGTGGGCAGTTCTTCACCGCCCGGCCTGCCGCGCCTCTGCTTGGCCGTCAGCCTGCGGCCATCGGGGCCGCGCTCGATCGCTGCCTGTGCCGGTGCCTGCCCATCCACCGGCTTCACCGCGTCGGGCGTCTCCCCCGGCCGCGCCAGCCGCTTGGCGTTGCGGCCATGACGGGCGGCGTCGCCGGAAGGCGGAGGCACATCGGCATCTGGCCTGGCGGCCTCTTGGGGCGGCCGCAATCTGCGGCCGTGCCGGTCGACCTGCTCGGTTCCACCGGCGGGTTTCGTGTCGGCCCCCTGCTTTGCCTGATAGCGGGTATCGCTGGCCCCGTTGGAGACCAGGAAGGTACTGAGCAGCGAGGCCATGTCGCTGCTGGTCGTGTAATGCTGCCGCAGGAAGCCAGGCAGCGATCCGGCCGAAACCGTCTTCAGGAGGCCTCGCGGGCTCTTGTGGCAGGCGTTGCAGGTGCCCGCGAAAATCTGGGAAGGGCTCTTGCCGGCCTCGAGATTTTGCGCCTGCGCCCACGCCGAAGGCGTCGCAAAACACCCGATCAGAAGCGTCACCGCCGCTAAACTGAGCGCCCGGTTCAACATTCCCTATTCTCCAGATGCGGAAATCGCTTCCAGCGCCCCTCAACCGGGCACCGGTGGCGGTCACCTTTTAGCCGATTATTCCGCGAATGGAAGCGCGCTTATGACGCAACTGCGTGAACGAGACATTCCGGAATATCCGCTTTGTGTACAACGGACTAGCGCGCAGGTTCCGTCACCCTTATGATTTATCCTGGATGCTGGGGAACCAACCCGTTCCCCGTGCGTCGAGTGTGACGGCCGGGACCTAAGCTTCTACGGGATCGCTCTTTTCGGTGGTTTCGATGGACCGTTTGTTGCGTTATTTCCTGCAGCAGTTCATTCGCCGCGGTGCGATGACATTCACCACCGCGAGCGGGACGAGATTCAGCTGCGGCGATGGGACCGGCGAGCCGGTCTTCGTGCGATTTCTGACCACCGATGCCGAACGCAGGGTTCTTATCAATCCCGAACTTGCGCTCGGCGAAGTTTACATGGAAGGCACCTTCGTCGTCGAGAATGGCTCGATTGCGGACGCGCTGGCGATCCTGATGGATCAGCCGGAAATATTGCCGCGATGGGCCAAGTTGCAATGGTGGCTGCGCTATCTGGTCAGGCATATCAGGCAGTTCAATCCGCGCGGTCGCTCGAAGAATAACGTCGCCCACCACTACGACCTCGACGGGCGGCTGTATTCTCTCTTTCTCGATGCCGACAAACAGTACAGCTGCGGCTATTTTGAAAAACCGGACGCGACGCTGGACGATGCCCAACTCGCCAAGAAACGTCATATCGCCGCCAAGCTCTTGATCCGGCGCGGCGACAAGGTGCTCGATATCGGTTCGGGTTGGGGTGGCCTTGGTCTGTATCTGGCCGAAATGACCGGCGCCAACGTTACAGGCGTCACCCTGTCGACCGAACAACTGCAGGCGTCGAATGCCCGCGCCGCCGAAAGGAACCTGGCGCAATCGGCGAATTTCTTCCTCGAAGACTATCGCGACATTCCTGGCCCGTTTGACCGCATCGTGTCGGTGGGCATGTTCGAGCATGTCGGCGTCGACTTCTACGACACCTACCTCAAGCGATGCGCCGAACTTCTCACCGATGACGGCGTCATGCTGTTGCATTCGATCGGCCGCTCGGACGGCCCGGACGTCACCAATCCCTGGATCGCGAAGTACATTTTCCCAGGCGGCTATATCCCCGCGCTTTCCGAAGTGATGCCCGCGATCGAACGCGCCGGCCTTCTGGTGTGCGATATCGAGATACTGCGACTGCATTATGCGGAGACGCTGAAGGCGTGGCGCGAGCGCTTCATGGCCCGGCGGGAAGAAGCCGTGCGGCTTTATGACGAGCGCTTTGCAAGGATGTGGGAGTTCTACCTCGCCTGCTCCGAAATGTCGTTCCGCAAGCAAAATCTGATGAATTTCCAGATCCAGCTCACCAAGCGCCAGGGCGTGGTGCCGATGACCCGCGACTACCTCGTGCGCGAGGAAACGAAACTGCGCGCGGTCGAGCGTGGAAAAAGGCCGCGGCTGCGGATTGCGGGCGAGTGATCAGCGCAAGTGGCCTCGCGTCCTAGTTTCGCAGGCTGAGACCAGAAGCATATGCGAGGCACGCCGCTGCCGGCAGGGCAAGCTGCGCGCGCACCGCAGCCAAATCCAGATCCAGATCATCACAGGGAACCGCGCGCCATTCCGGACGCGATAACTTCTCCATGGTGTCGACCAGCATCGATAGCCACAAAGCCTGGCCGCTTCCGGTTCGCCATGATTGAAGTTGCTGGCCCATCGCCTGTCCCTGTCTATACCTGCGTCCGGGAAACCAACCCGTCATCAACCCCGATGCCGCCAACTGGTTCCGGACAACCCTGACTTAAAGAAAATCGGCCAGATGTGGCCTGCTTCACAAAGCACCCGACCGGCTTGCCCTAAATCCCCAACATGGCTCAGAAAACCCACCAACCATCGTTCGACCCGAAGGCGGACGACCCGAAGGCGGACATCCGCACCGACTTCGCGCTGATCGCCACCGCCATCGGAGCGGCCCTCTTCGCGCTGCTCTATCTCATTCTGATCTGACCAGCCGGATCTGATCGGCGCCGGGACGCGACTGACCACCCTCGCCTGCCCTCGATATAAGTATGCCGGCGCCGGATAAGGTTCAGCGCGCCTGCGAAATTTTGCCCCTGTTCGACCGGCGGACGCTCGATGGCGCCCGTCCTCTCACCGAAAACCCGTCAAGCGCCCCGCATCCAGTGGCCGGGAATCATCCACTTGTTTTAAGAACAGTGCATAAGCCGCGAGCTTTCGCTTCCGCTTTCCGCGGGACAGGCGCTTTATCGCTGCCCCTCATCCGACAAAGTTCCAAGAACACTCGACCCTCATGGCCGCACCTGATTCGAACGTCCTCAAGCTCGCCCCCGACCCGGGTACTCCGGCCTTTCGGAGCGCACCGCACAATATCGAAGCGGAACAGAGCCTGCTGGGCGCGATCCTGGTCAACAACGACGCGTTCTACCGGGTGTCGGATTTTCTCGAGCCCAAGCATTTCTTCGAACCGATCCACCAGACCATCTACGAAACGTCCGGCAGCCTGATTCGGATGGGCAAGGTCGCAACGCCGGTCACGCTGAAGACCTTCCTCCCGGCCGAAACCGACATCGGCGGCATGACCGTTGGCCAATACCTCGCCCGCCTCGCCGCCGAAGCAACCACCATCATCAACGCCCAGGACTACGGGCGGACGATCTACGAACTGTCGCTTCGCCGCGATCTGATCCGGATCGGCGAGGACATGGTCAATGTCGCCTTCGATGCGCCGGTCGACTTCGCGCCGCGCGCGCAGATCGAGGATGCCGAGCGCCAGTTGTACGAGCTGGCGGAATCCGGCCGCTACGACGGCGGTTTCCAGCGTTTTGCCCAGGCACTGACCGTTGCCGTCGACATGGCGGCCAAGGCATTCCAGCGCGACGGCAAATTGTCGGGCATCGCAACGGGCCTGCGCGACCTCGATATCAAGATGGGCGGCCTGCAGCCATCCGACCTGATCATCGTGGCGGGCCGTCCCGGCATGGGCAAGACCGCGCTCGCCACCAACATCGCCTACAACGTGGCGAAAGCCCATCGCGCGGAGGTTCAGGCCGACGGCACGATGAGGTCGGTCAATGGCGGCATCGTCGGCTTCTTCTCGTGCGAAATGTCGGCCGAACAGCTCGCCACCCGTATCATCGCCGAACGCACGGGGATTCCATCGAGCACGATCCGCCGCGGCGGCATCACCGAGGGCGACTTCGAAAAGATCCGGGACTACTCGATCGAACTGCAGTCGCTGCCGTTTTATGTCGACGAGACCGGCGGCCTTTCGATCTCGCAGCTCACCGCCCGCGCCCGCCGGCTGAAACGGCAGAAGGGCCTCGACCTGCTGGTGGTCGACTATATTCAGCTGCTTCAGGGTTCGGGCAAGCGCGGCAACGACAATCGCGTGCAGGAAGTCACGGAGATCACGACCAGCCTGAAGGCACTCGCCAAGGAACTCAACGTTCCCATCATCGCACTGTCGCAGCTGTCGCGTCAGGTCGAGAGCCGTGAGGACAAGCGCCCGCAATTGTCCGATTTGCGTGAATCCGGCTCGATCGAGCAGGACGCCGACGTCGTGATGTTCGTGTTCCGCGAGGAGTATTATCTGGCGAACAAGGAACCCCGCGCCGGCACGCCGGAATACGAGAAATGGCAACTGGACATGTCGCTGGTGCACGGCAAGGCCGAAGTGATCATCGGCAAGCAGCGCCACGGCCCCACCGGCACGGTCGAGCTGCAGTTCGAGGCCAGTGTGACCAGGTTCGGCGATCTGACGCCGGACAACCAGCTGCCCGACCGAACGTACTGACCTGGGTTTGACCTGGGCCTCTGCGGTTGAACCGCCGCTGGGGTGCGCGTAAAAGTGCGGCATGAACATCGTCTCCGATCCGAAATCGGTCCCGGCCAATTCGGTTCTCTCGCCCGAAGCCAACAAGGCAGCGGAGCTGGCCGCCGCCACCGGCGTGCTGACGGTCGATCTCGATGCGATTTGCGCCAACTGGCGCAAGCTCGAAAAGACCGCCGTCCCGGCCGAATGCTCCGCCGTCATCAAGGCCGACGCCTATGGCTGCGGTCTCGAACCGGTCGCGCGCGCACTTGCCCTCGCCGGATGCAAGACGTTCTTCGTCGCAACGCTCGATGAAGCGCGCGCCGCGCGTACCGCCCTGCCTTCGGCCGCCCTCTATGTGCTCGATGGCTTCATCCAGAACACCGGCGACGCCTATGCCAAGATCGACGCCAGACCCGTGATCGGCGATCTTAATGAGCTTGCCGAATGGGACGTGTTTTGCCGCCGCACCGGCTGGGCAGGCGGCACCGCCATTCATATCGACACCGGCATGAACCGGCTCGGCCTTACGCTTGCGGAGGCGCAAGGCATCATTCCCAGGATCAACGCCGGCGATCACGGCATCACGCTGGTCATGAGCCACCTCGCCTGCGCCGAAAGCCTCAATCATCCGCTCAACGCCAGGCAGCTTGCGACTTTCCGCGAGATCGCCAGCCTGTTCTCCGGCGTGCCGGCCTCGCTGTCGAATTCATCAGGCATCTTCTTAGGAAGCCCGTTCCAGTTCGATCTGGTACGGCCGGGTGCTGCGCTTTACGGGGTCAATCCGACGCCGGAGGCTGACAATCCGATGCAGGGGGTTGTCGAACTGAAAGCGCGCGTGGCGCAGATCCGCGACGTCGAGCGTGGCGAAAGCGTTGGATACGGCGCGACCTGGACAGCGCGACGGCCGACCAGGCTCGCGATCGTCTCGGCCGGCTATGCCGACGGCTATTTCCGCGCCGGCGGCAGCAACGACGGCACGCGCGGCGCCGAGGTGGTGGTCGCCGGCAAACGCTGCCCGATCGCCGGCCGCATCTCGATGGACCTGATGGCGGTTGACGTCACCGATCTCGAAAAGAACGCCGTGCGCCGCGGCCACATGGTGACGCTGATCGGCGAAGGCATCACCGTCGACGAGCTCGCGCATCATTTCGGCACCATCGGTTATGAGGTGCTGACCAGCCTCGGTCCACGCTATGCGCGCGTCTACAGGGGCGGCGCGGCTGACGCCTCCGCCGATCGCGCCGTTACTTCCACCTAGCTGCTTTCTCCGCCCCTATTGCAGCCAGGTCTGGGGTTCAAGATCCCCGTCATCGACAGCGTCGAGAAGATCTCCGTCAAGACCTCGGAAAGATCGAGATCCTTGAATCCTCGATGAAAAGCGACCGGCCCCTCTTCGGGCTCTGTGCGGTATCCGGCTTTTCGCCGTAAACCCGGGGTTTCCCGTTTGGATTGAGCGCCGCGCGCTTAGCCATTGGTTAGGGAAGTTCCCCTAAAGTGACCGGTTATTACCAACCTTAATGTGAAATTAAACGGCCACAAGTCCATTTTCGAATGGCCCTGCAATGCTGGTTCATTTCGTCACAGACGAACCTGGGAAGATTCCGGCCATCCGCGCGATGCTGGAGCCGCGCTATCACGTGGCTCCCCGGTTGCTGGGGGCTGGTGAAACGCAAATCTCCGACGGCGTGCTGATGGTTGACGTCGACCTGCGCGACGCCGCGCGTGTCGAACAGATCAAGCCGGTCTTGCGCGGGCTGCGCTCCATCACAGAAAAGCTGTTTGTCGTCCAAAGCCATATTCAGCACATGGTCGCGCAGGCGTATGCACTCGGCGCGACCTCGGTGGTTCGCAGTTCCAGGGAAGTCGTATTCAAGCTGGCAGAGATAGAAGTCGCGGCGAAGGCGGCGAAAACCGATTTTGCCGTTGCCTCACCCGATATCGCAGGTGGCGCGGCGGCCTTCAAGTCGATGTTCACGGCGATAAGGAACGGCAAGTCGATAACCCTTTCAGAGGCCGAAAACGCCACAACCCACATCGTCAACGGCATTACGCAAAACGGACTTGGCGCTTGGCTGGACGACGTTCGCCGGTATCACGAAGGAACCTTCCAGCATTGCCTGCTGGTAACGGGCGTGGCGGTCGGCTTCGCGCTGGATCTCAAGTTCACCTATCCGGACGTAATGCGGCTCGGAATGGCGGCGACCCTGCATGACATCGGGAAGGCCCGAATTCCCTTGTCCATTCTCGACAAGCCCGGACGCCTCGAGCCGGTCGAAGAGGAGATCATGAAACGCCATCCGGTCATCGGATATGAATTGTTGCGGGATCTCGCAGGCATCAGCCCGGAAGTTCTTGACGGGGTGCGGCACCACCACGAATACCTCGACGGCTCCGGCTATCCCGATGCGCTGACGGCGGGAAAGATTTCCGACCTGGTAAGATTGCTGACCATCTCCGACATCTTCGCGGCACTTATTGAGCGCAGGTCGTACAGATCGCCAATGTCCCGTGAAAACGCTTACAAGGTTCTGTGCGGGATGGACGGGAAGCTGGAAGGATCGCTTATCAAGGCTTTCCGGAAAGTAGCGCTCGCGGCGTGAGCCAAGGCAAATGGATGTTTTGATATTTCAACCGGCGGTTTTTGAATCCGGAGGGCACCCCGGCCGATTGCGGATGATCATGGTCGCGGGCACCCCGGGTCAAGGCCTCCTAGATGCGATCCGGAAACCGGATGATGAAATTGCCGCGGTTGGGCATTTTCACCTTCGGCAGGGTTTGCGCATCCATCACGTCGCTCGCGCCGATCAATTTGTTCTCCGAGAGAATGTAGGCCGTGAGCGCGTAAACCTCATCGTCGGTGAGCGAACGCGGCGCTTGAAACGGCATGGCGCGGCGGATGAAATCAAAGATCGTCGTTGAATCCCCTATGAAATTCTTGATGGTTTTCTGCGCCGCTGAGATACCGTCGATCTTGCGATCGCTCACCAGGGCGGCGGCCGTGCCGCCTTTGCCGTTGTCGCCGTGACACGCTGAGCACTTCTCGGCATAGATCACGGCTCCTTGCGCCGGCGTGCCGCTGCCTTTCGGCAATCCAGTGCCATCGGGCAGAATGCTGATGTCCCAACTAGCGATGGCGGCCTCATCGATCGGCTTGCCGAGATTGGGTGTCTCGGCCAGTGAGGCGCCGCTCATCATCGCAAGCAATACCGAGGCGGCAAAGCTCGCGCGCTTAGGCGTAAACATGCTTGACCTCCCCATTGCTTCCGACGCCCCAGCTGGTGATCGAGTTGTAGTGCTGATTGGGAAAGGCCAGCACTGGCGGCGGCTTCGTCAACTCGCCGCGTGCGGCCACGAATTCGGCGCGGGTCGGTTGCACATTGCCGGCTTCGTCCCACGCCCGGCTCTGCAGCGTGGCTGGGCCACCGTTCCAGCGCCACGGCATGCGGAAACGGGTGAAGGCCTTGCTCAGTACCGGTTCCTGAAGTGCCGCCGGCGCCCAGCTTTGGCCGCCGTCGGCGGAGACCATCACCTTCTCGATCCGGCCGGTGCCGGAATAGGCGATGCCCGAAATCTCGTAGAGACCGGGCCCCTTCAACGCCATGCCGTGCGAAGGGCTGGTGATGAAGGATTTGACCTCCTGCAGGAAATAAAACCGGTACGCCTTGCCGTTCGGCAGGATCTGCGAGTAGGTCCGCGCCTCGTAGTAACTCATCGCGGGCTGTTCCACGAGCTTGATGCGGCGCAGGAACTTGACATTCATGTTGCCCTCGTAACCCGGCAGCAGCAGGCGCATCGGGTAGCCGTTTCCGGGCATGATGCGCTCGCCGTTCTGGTAGAGCGCGATCATGGCGTCATCCAACGCCTTCTTCATCGGCACGCTGCGGCTCAGACGTGGCGAGTCCGCGCCCTCCGCGATCAACCATTTCGCTTTGGCGTCGATGCCGGTTTCCTCAAGCAGGGTCGAAAGCATGACCCCGGTCCACTCCGCGCAGGACGCAAGCCCGTGCAGCGCCTGCACGGTCTCCTGCATCGGCTCGGGAGAAAACATCGGGGCACTGTTGCCGCCGCATTCGACGAACGACACCCGCGAGGTCATGGGATAGCGCGACAGTGTTTCGAGCGTGAACTCCAGCGGCCGCTTCACCAGGCCGTGGATCACCAGCCGATGCTTGTCCGGATCGATGGTGGGGACGCCGCCGTGGTTGATGGCGAAATGCAGCCCATTCGGAGTGGTCGTTCCCGCAAGCAGATGGTGCGGCGTGCGCGCATGGGAATTGCGCGGCTCGTGATTGGGATTGCTCAGCGTCCGCGCAACCTTCGCCTCGAACTTCGACGGCACCTGGTAGAGCGGCATCGGGTCGCCGAATTCAAGGCTCCACGGATCATCGGCGAGCGGTTCGGCGCCCGCGGCCGCCGGTGACGGGCCGACGCCCGCGCCCATCGCGCCCGCCAGCACCATGCCGCGGCCAAGCAGCGCGCGACGGTCGATCAACCCGTTTCCGGCAGCGGCTTCCAGCGTTTGACCGCGCGCATCGCGGTCCCTGGACTTGGCCATTCTAGCCTCCCTTGAGTAAGGACGTTATAGCTCGCGCCTTTTGCTCACTCGCTACGGTAGCCCAGTCGATTCGCAGGAGACAAGCCCTCTTGAACTTCCTCTTTGTCCTCGCGGTCGGCCTCGTCGCCGGCACCATCTCCGGCATCGTCGGCACCGGCTCGTCGATCATGCTGATGCCGGTCCTGATCTATCAATACGGTCCGAAACAGGCGGTGCCGATCATGGCGATCGCGGCCGTGATGGCCAACCTTTCGCGCATCCTCGCCTGGTGGCGCGAGGTCGACTGGCGCGCCTGCGCCGCCTATTCCGTCACCGGCATTCCGGCCGCGGCGCTCGGCGCGCGCACCTTGCTGGTGCTGCCGTCGCGATCCGTCGATATTTCGATTGGTCTGTTTCTGATCGCGATGGTGCCGGCGCGGCACTGGCTCGCCCGGCATCGTCTTAAACTGTCGCGGTGGCACCTTGCGATCGGCGGCGCCGTGATCGGCTACCTCACCGGTATCGTGGTTTCGACCGGGCCGCTGAGCGTGCCGCTGTTCCTGTTTTACGGGCTTACCAAAGGCGCGTTTCTCGCGACCGAAGCGGCGAGCTCGCTCGGCATGTATTTGAGCAAATCCGTGACCTTCCAGCGCTTCGGCGCCCTGATGCTTGATATCGCGCTGCAGGGCCTGATCGCCGGCTCCTCGCTGATGTTCGGCGCCTTCATCGCCAAGCGATTTGTCTTGCGGCTCGAGCCGGAGGTGTTTCGGCGTGTGATGGACGCCATCATGCTCGCGGCCGGCCTTTCCATGCTCTGGACCGCGGCATTTTCATAAAATCCGCTGGTTGCCGTCGTCGGCGTGGCCTGCGCCACGCGGCTGAACGGCGAAGCCAGGGCGTCCAACATCAAGATCACCGGCGAAGCCGAGGCCGCCGCGATCGAAGCCCGCGCCAAGGCGCTCGGCACCAACCCCAACCTCGTCACGCTGGTGCAAGCCGAGCGCTGGAACGGCGTGCTGCCGACGACCATGGTGCCGGGCTCGGCCGTGCCGTTCGGTGAAATAAGGCTGAATGCGAAAGCGACGGTGCCGGAGGCGGATATCTCCGGCCTTGCCGTCCTTCCCCGACGGGCTGAAAATTCAGTGGAGCCGTTGCAACGGGGTGCACTGAGTTTTGGGCTATTTATTCTTCCTAGTTTTGTCAGCAAACATCGGGAAGAAGCTGCGCTGGTCCTTTATGCGCAATGTGTCGCTTACCCTAATCGTGTTAGCCTTGCGGCGCTCCCCGCCATCCTCAGTGATAACCTCCAAGTCCGGGTTATCAATAATTGCCGAATTGATGTCGAACATGTGCGCCGGCGTCGCGTTGTAAATGCCCGCATAGAAATCACCGACCCCAATCGTATCGCCGTAATTTGTAATAAAGCGGGGAATATCGTCATGCAGTTGCATCTTAGCTTGAGCGCGTCCGACCTCGTCGAACACGTACAACATACTGTCAGTTTCGCTCGGATCGTAAGCCAACATATGAAGTCCGGAGCGGCCGAAATGCGCCTGAGAGCTGCTATTTTGATGGAGGATATTATTATACTCTTGGCGAGCGCGCACCGAGTTGGCGAAATGAATTAGCCAATACCGCCAACCCTGTGGATTGTGAATTGAAAACGGGCTGACGTAGTTTGCGCAGCCGCGGAATGCATCAAACACGATCTTCTCTGCTGCTCCCAGCCGAGCGTGCTTGCTCATCAACCCATCTAGCTCTGCAAGCTCTTTAGCAGTGACGCCGAACGGCGAGAGTTTCTTGGCAAGCGCACGGGGATCAGATTTGTTCAAAAATGTTACAAGCGTCTCAATGCCAAATGTGTAGAATATCTCTGCAGAAGTGAAAGAGGCGATGATGTCGCCTATCGTATCGATGTCTACCTTGCTCGTTCCACATTGATCTAAGTTAAACAGCACATTCTGGAAACTTCCATTCTCGATCAACTGCTTGATCGCAGGATAAGCAACCTCAAATTTCTCTTTAAAGTACTCAGGGCGCACGTGCAGCCTCGGCACGTTTTGCGAAATGTGTGCGATCAGCGGGGCTATATTCTGTTTGAGTAGTTCAACTGTCTCGGGATCGTAGTCATTGAGAATGAGCAGGCATTCGATATCTATGGATGACATGCCTTCGGCAAGACGCTTCACGTTGAAGGCTTCCGTAGCGGCGCAGAGCGTCTCTAGAAAAATCAAAGGCGAGCCGGGACTGCCACACTTGTATCTTCCTCCGCCGGCAAAGCCATCTACGATCGCGAGTTTAAAGCGAGACTGCTGAGGAAGCTGGCAACGGACAGTCAGGTACCGCGCGACATACTCGCCTACAACCTTGTGCTTTCGCCTCGAATGCTCCTCGAGCGTTGCACCGGTCTTCCATGAAATTGGTTTTAAAGACATCCGCCCCCACCTCAATCGAAATGCAGCTCGGGGCGAAAAGGATCAAAGAGGTAATGCCCCGGTCGGCATCTGATCCCACACCTGATCGCGATATACTCGACCGTTGGCTTTTTTTGAACGCCGCTTGTTGTCTTTCCCCCACGTGCCCCACTGCTTGAAGAAAAATGCAGTGTCCTGCAGCGAGCATTGGTCAAAGATTTCGTCGATCCACTCTTCTCGGATAGGACGAGCCGACCTGCCGCTCTCTCCTCCAACGATAGCCCAGTGAATGTTGCTCAGGTCGATCTGACCAACCGCACCAATCAATGGCTCAAAAGAGATAAAGCGTATGGCTGCCGGAACGGCGCGAAGATGCTCAACACGTTCGACAACCTCCGCACTCTCGATGCTCGTTCCGAGCCATACGTTGGGAAGCACGTCGGAAATCTTCTTACTAACAAGCGCGCCCATTCGCTCCGGGCGCTTGGTCAAGATTTGATAGTGATGGTGCGGCGTCGCGCGCATCACATTCCATACTTTCAGAATGAAGGTATCACTTACGTGCTGATGAAAAAGATCGCTCATCGAATTGACGAAAATCTTCTTTGGTTTTTTCCAACGCAAAGGAATATCGAGCGCGCTCTTGTCTTCGCGAACAACGCCATTCCAGATTGTGCGCTTGCCGCTGCGACGAGTGAGACCCTTGTACTTTGCGACGTCCATGGCTTGCAGCCGCCTCGCCATTTCCATGGCGTAGCAATTGGTGCAGCCGGCGCTGACGATCGTACATCCAGCAACGGGATTCCAAGTGGCGTCGGTCCATTCGATCTGTGTTTCGGCCATCGGAGCCCTCGCCAAGCTTGGTTTACGCTGACGCCCAAAATAGCGAAAAGTCCTTACCAATGATTCCGATCGAAATTGCTCGTCCCTTTGACGTCATTGGGAAGACGAGCTATAGAACAAAATAGGAACAATTAGTCAAGCCGCTAGAATTTGCGGGACACACCCCGACACCTACTGCGGCATGATTGGACGCGGCATATTTAGCTTAACCAGCGACTCACCCCCTATGGCCAAATCCACCCTTTCCTTCGTCTGCCAGAACTGCGGCGCGGCGTATAATCGCTGGCAGGGCAAGTGCGAGTCCTGCGGCGAGTGGAACACGCTGGTCGAGGAAGATTTAACCGGCGTCACCACGATGCCGGTCTCGATCCGCAGCAAACGCAAGGGCCGTTTGTTCGCGCTGGAAAGCCTGACCGGCAAGAGCCAGGAGGCCCCTCGCCTGCCCTCCGGCATGGCCGAACTCGACCGCGTCACCGGCGGCGGTTTTGTGCGCGGCTCGGTGCTTTTGGTCGGCGGCGATCCCGGCATCGGCAAATCGACGCTGTTGACGCAGGCGACCAGCCTCCTGGCGCGCGCCGGTCACCGCGCGGTCTACATATCCGGCGAAGAGGCCGTGGCCCAGGTACGGCTGCGCGCCGAGCGTCTGGGACTGGCGGATGCGCCGGTGCAGCTCGCAGCAGAAACCTCCGTCGAGGATATTGTTTCCACGCTGTCCGAAGGCGCGGTGCCGCGCCTGATCGTGATCAATTCGATCCAGACCATGTGGACGGACACGGTGGAATCCGCGCCGGGCACGGTGACGCAGGTGCGCGCCTCCGCCCAGGCGCTCATTCGTTTTGCCAAGAAATCGGGTGCCGCGATCATCCTGGTCGGGCATGTCACCAAAGACGGCCAGATCGCCGGCCCCCGCGTCGTCGAGCACATGGTGGACGCCGTGTTGTCGTTCGAGGGCGAAGGCTCGCAGCAATTCCGCATCCTGCGCGCCGTGAAGAACCGCTTCGGCCCGACCGACGAGATCGGCGTGTTCGAGATGACGGGGCTGGGCCTGCGCGAAGTCTCCAACCCCTCCGAGTTGTTCTTGTCCGAGCGCGATCTCGGCAGTCCGGGCACCGCCGTATTCGCCGGTATCGAGGGCACCCGGCCGGTGCTGGTGGAATTACAGGCGCTGGTGGCGCCGACCTCGCTTGGCACGCCCCGCCGTGCGGTGGTGGGCTGGGACCCGAGCCGGCTGTCGATGGTCCTGGCGGTGCTGGAGGCCCATTGCGGCGTCAAACTGTCCGGCCATGACGTCTATTTGAACGTCGCGGGTGGCTTGCGAATCCAGGAGCCGGCCGCCGACCTCGCCGCCGCGGCCGCCCTGGTGTCGTCGCTGGTCAATGCGCCGTTGCCGACGGATGCGGTGTATTTCGGCGAGATTTCGCTGTCGGGCGCGGTTCGGCCGGTGGCGCAGACCTCGGCGCGGCTCAAGGAAGCGGCAAAACTCGGCTTCGGCCGCGCCGTGCTCCCCGAATCGGCCCGCGGCGAGGTCGGCGGCGACGCCGGTCTTTCCCTCAATACGGTGGGCGGATTGACCAGCCTGGTCGCGGAAATCGCCGCGCGCGGTACGCCCAAAGGGAATAGGGACGCCAACCGGGAGAGCGGGGCTGCGGAGAAAAATGCCACACCTGCGAGATTCCGGCGCCAGGAAGGCTAGCTGGGCGTGACGTTACCCGCCCTCGCCGCTATACAACCCGCGCGCAGGGCTGGATGGCGGATTTCTGGCCTTGCGGGGCGCCCCGTGTGACCGTCACCTAGGGCGGTACTGACACGCCGATTCGCGGTTTTGTACTTACGAGCGGACCTGACCAGCCGATGCCGATAACGATCCTTGATCTCGTCCTGCTCGCTGTGATGCTCATTTCCGGCCTGCTCGCGATGGTACGCGGCTTCATGCGCGAGATTCTTCTCGATCGCGGCGTGGGGCGCGGCCGCGCTGGTCACGCTTTACTCTTTCTCCAAGCTGTTGCCGACCGCCAAGGCCTATTTCAATAACGACACGGTCGCGAGCATCGTCGTGGTCGCAGGCGTTTTCATCGGCACCCTGATCGTGGTCTCCGTCATCACGGTGCGGATTTCCGACATGATCCTGGATTCCCGGATCGGGGCGCTGGACCGCACGCTCGGGTTCCTGTTCGGACTGGCCCGCGGCTTGCTTATCGTCGTTGTCGCATTCCTGTTTTTCAGTTGGCTGGTCCCCGACAAGCAACGGCCCGATTGGGTGACCGGCGCCAAGTCCCGGATGGTGCTGCAGGGAACCGGGGATTGGCTGATGGCGCTCTTGCCGGACGACCCAGAGAACACCATCTTGAAGAGATTCAAGAAGAATAAACCAGACGAAGAGCAAACTGACACCGATCAGGCGGCGCCGGCGTCAGGTGATGGCTACACCAAGCCTGCCCGCGACAGCCTGAAAAAGCTGATCGAGAAGCCCGCGGGACGTTGATACTTCGCCGGCGGTACTTGGCCAAAAGAGAGGCGCGATGGACTGTAAACAGAGCCCTTCCGACGACGCCGACCAATGCGAGCCGAATCCCGGCCCCCTCTATCTGGAAGACTCAAACCTCCAAGATTCGGACCTTGAAGGCGACACGCTGCGCGAGGAATGCGGCGTGTTCGGCATTTTCGGCCACCCCGAGGCCGCGGCGATCACCGCGCTCGGGTTGCACGCCCTCCAGCACCGCGGCCAGGAGGCCGCGGGCATCGTTTCCTTCGACGGAAGTAGGTTTCACTCCGAGCGGCGTCTGGGCCTCGTCGGCGACACCTTTTCCCGCCGCGAGGTGATCGAACGCCTGCCCGGCAATGCCGCCGTCGGCCACGTCCGCTACTCCACCACCGGCGAGACCATCCTGCGCAACGTGCAGCCGCTGTTCGCCGAACTCAATGCCGGCGGGTTCGCGGTCGGCCACAACGGCAACCTGACCAACGGACTGACCCTGCGCCGCGACCTCGTGCGGGGCGGCGCCATGATGCAGTCCACCACCGATACCGAGGTGATCCTGCACCTGGTCGCGCAATCCAAGCGCCCCCGCTTCATCAACCGCTTCATCGAGGCGCTCCAGGCGATCGAGGGTGCGTACTCGCTGGTATCGCTGACCAACAAGAAGCTGCTCGGCGCGCGCGACCCGCTCGGGATTCGCCCGCTGGTGCTCGGCGAACTCGACGGCTGCCCGATCCTGGCGTCGGAGACCTGCGCACTCGACATCATCGGCGCGAAATATGTCCGCGACGTCGAGCCCGGCGAGATCATCGTGTTTGACGAGCGCGGCGCGCAGAGCCACAAGCCGTTTCCGCCAAAGCCGCCGCGCCCCTGCATCTTCGAATACATCTATTTCTCGCGGCCGGATTCGATCGTCGGCGGGCGAAGCGTGTACGAGGTCCGGAAGGCGTTCGGCGCCCAGCTCGCGCGCGAAAGCCATGTCGAGGTCGATGTGGTGGTGCCGGTGCCGGATTCCGGCGTGCCGGCCGCGCTCGGCTACAGCAGGGAGTCCGGGGTGCCGTTCGAACTCGGCATCATCCGCAACCACTATGTCGGCCGCACCTTCATCCAGCCGACCCAAAGCGTGCGCGAGCTCGGCGTGCGCATGAAGCATTCGGCCAATCGCGCGGCGATCGAAGGCAAGCGCATCATCCTGATCGACAATTCACTGGTGCGCGGCACCACGTCGAAGAAGATCGTCCGCATGATGCGCGATGCCGGCGCCAGCGAAGTCCACTTCCGCCTCGCTTCGCCGCCGATCATTCATCCCGACTATTACGGCATCGACCTGCCGGACCGCGGCGGCCTGTTGGCTGCGACCCATGACCTCGAGCAAATGCGCGAGATCATGGGCGCCGATTCTCTCGCCTTCCTGTCGATCGACGGCATGTACCGCGCCATGGGCGAGCCCGGCCGAGATCCCCTAAATCCGAAATTCTCCGACCATTGTTTTACGGGCGACTACCCGACCCACCTCACCGACCAGACCCAGGTCGAGCCGCAGCCGCGGCAATTGTCGCTCTTGGCGGAAGCGAGCTGACCTTGTCGTCCCTGCGAAAGCAGGGACCCATAGCCACCGGCCTTCGTTTTTCGGACGCCATTCGACACAAACGCTTTCTCGCATCATAACCATCACGCTGTATGGGTCCCTGCTTTCGCAGGGACGACGCTGACAGAGTTGTTCCCATGACCCTCCCCCTCGCCTCCCGTATCGCTCTCGTCACCGGCGCCTCGCGCGGCATCGGCTATGCCACCGCGCGCGCTCTCGCCAAGGCCGGCGCGCATGTGGTTGCGGTGGCGCGAACCCAAGGCGGCCTTGAGGAACTCGACGACGAGATCCGAAAAGACGGCGGCAGCGCCACGCTAGTGCCGCTCAACCTGACCGACTTCGACGGCATCGCGAGGCTCGGTGCGGCGCTGCACGAACGTCACGGCAAGCTCGACATTCTCGTCGGCAATGCCGGTGTCGCCGGCCCTTCCTCGCCGCTCGGCCATATCGAGCTGAAGCCGTGGAACGATGCGATGGCGATCAACGTGTCGGCCAATTTTCAATTGATCCGCTGCATGGAGCCGCTTCTCAAAAAGTCCGACGCCGGCCGCGCGGTGTTCGTCACCTCGGCGGCTTCCAACAAGGCGCTTGCCTATCTCGGCCCTTACGCGGCTTCCAAGGCGGCCCTTGAGGCGCTGGCGCGGGTGTGGGCCAACGAAACGGCCTCGACGCCGCTTCGCGTCAACCTGTTCAGCCCCGGCCCGATCCGCACGCGCATGCGCGCCACTGTCTTCCCCGGCGAGGATCCGCTGACGCTGGATACGCCGGAGCAAGCGGCGGAATTCATCGTACCGATGTGCCTGCCGTCCTGGAACGAGACCGGCAAATTCTACGATTACAAGACCCGCACGCTAATGAGCTTTCGCGCGCCGGCGTAGTCGCAAGCTGGTTCACGTCCCGGACGCGGTGCAGCGTTTACGCTGCTCCGCAGAGCCGGAATCCATTTGTCACTCTTGTAGTATGGGCCCCGGATCAGCAGCGCACCGCTTTCGCGCTGCGCAGCATCCGGGGCACGTCGGCGTGCAAGTTGACTCCCGAACCCCTCCGCTAATCACTGGCTGCCGCTCGAAAAAACACGAAGAAAATACACGGGGGAATGCCATGACGCCGAGCCGGAGCCGCGGCCGTTCGATACGCCCCATCGCAAGTCTTCCCAAGATCGCCGCCGTCTGCATCGCCGAGGTCGACAATGGAAAGCGCATCCAGAAGTTCAGGTTAACGTTGGATGCGCTGCGATAGCGCATTGCCGCAACGATCGAGAAGGAGGACTATCGCGCAATAGGATCGCCTTGGTCGATCAAAACCATGGTTAAGGCTCCAAAAGAGGGTCGGCCCGGCTTCAACACGTGGAGGATTTTTCAATGAGGACGACACTCGCGCGGCGCTACGCCGCGCTTTTTGCATTCGCGGGAATGGGGTTGGCGACATCCGCGCTGGCTCAGGACAAGACGGTGAAAATCGGCGTGCTCAACGACATGTCGAGCCTTTATGCCGACATCGGCGGTCCTAATTCGGTAGTCGCGGTGAAGATGGCGATCGAGGATTCCGGCCTCACCAAGAAGGGCTGGAAGATCGACGTCGTCAGCGGCGACCACCAGAACAAGCCGGATATCGGCGTCAACATCGCCCGGCAGTGGATCGACAACGACAAGGTCGATGCGATCGCCGATACGCCGAATTCCGGCGTTGCACTGGCCGTGAGCAACCTTGTCAAGGAAAAGAACGCGGTGCTGCTCAACTCCGGCGCCGCCAGCGCCGACCTCACCGGCAAGGCCTGCACGCCGAACACGGTCTCGTTCACCTACGATACCTACATGCTTGCCAACGGCACCGGCAAGGCGCTGACCAAGGCCGGCGGCGACACCTGGTTCTTCCTGACCGCGGATTATGCGTTCGGCGCGGCGCTCGAGCGCGACACCGCTGCGGTCGTCATCGCCAGCGGCGGCAAGGTGCTGGGCAGGGTCAAGCATCCGATCAACACCTCGGACTTCTCGTCGTTCCTGCTGCAGGCGCAATCATCGAAAGCAAAAGTGGTCGGCCTTGCCAATGCCGGCGGCGACACCACCAACGCGATCAAGCAGGCGGCCGAGTTCGGCATTGTCGCGGGCGGCCAGAAGCTCGCGGCGCTCTTGCTCTTCATCAACGACGTGCATTCGCTGGGGTTAAAGACCGCGCAGGGCCTGACGTTCACGGAATCCTTCTACTGGGACCAGAACGACGCCACCCGCGCATGGTCGAAGCGGTTCTCCGCATTGGCGAGCAAGAACCCGATGCCTTCGATGAGCCAGGCCGGCAACTACGCGATGGCGCTGCATTATCTCAAGGCGATGGAAGCGCTCGGCGGCAATCCGCATGACGGCGCCAAGGTCGTCGCCAAGATGAAGGAACTGCCTACCGACGATCCGCTGTTCGGCAAGGGCCCGCTGCGCGCCGACGGCCGCCGCAT
This sequence comes from uncultured Alphaproteobacteria bacterium, assembly GCA_963753875.1. Lineage (GTDB taxonomy): Bacteria > Pseudomonadota > Alphaproteobacteria > Rhizobiales > Xanthobacteraceae > Bradyrhizobium. Next base: position 195,889 of record CAVWDY010000035.1, read on the forward strand.
CATTCCGGCCTATCTGTTCGAGGTGAAGAAGCCGGAAGAGTCGAAATACCCGTGGGATTACTACAAACAAATCGCCACGATCGCGCCGGAAGACGCCGCAAAACCGCTCAGCGAAAGCGAGTGTCCGCTGGTGAAGAAGTGACTGCGTAGCAGTCATTCCGGGGCGCGCGAAAGCGTGAGCTACGATGTGCAATTGCACATCTGAGTGAGGTCTGGTGCTAACGCACCATCCCGGAATGACTCGGCAGCGCCGCGCGCCGGGGACGCGGCTTTCGAAACCTCGACCGTGGCTGCCTGCCCCTGGTTCGCTCATGATGGCCGCTTGCGCTTGTGCGCGAAGGGGTTAGCCTTCTCGCGCAGCGAAATCCGCACCGGCGTGCCCGGCAGCTCGAAAAATTCGCGCAAGGAGTTGACGAGATAGCGCAGATAGGATTGCGGGACGGCGTCCGCGCGCGAGCAGAACAAGATGAAACTCGGCGGCCGCGCCTTGGCTTGCGTCACGTAATTCAGCTTCAGCCGCCGGCCCGAGACCGCGGGCGGCGGGTTGGCGTCCACCGCCTGCTCGAACCAGCGATTGAGCGCTGCCGTCGGCACCCGCCGGTTCCATACGGCGTAAGCCGCTTCGATCGCGCTCATCAGCCGGTCAATCCCCTCGCCCATCAGGCCGGACACCGCAACGATCGGCACGCCCTTGACCTGCGGCAACAGATGATCGACGTCGGTGCGCAACGCCGCAATCAGGCCCGGCTGCGAACCCATCAAATCCCATTTGTTGACGGCGATCACCAGCGCCCGGCCCTCGCGCTCGATCAGGTCGGCGATGCGCAGATCCTGTTCCTCGAACTTGTTCTGCGCGTCCATCATCAAAACCACGACCTCGGCGAAGCGAACGGCGCGCAGCGCATCCGCCACCGAAAGCTTCTCCAGCTTCTCCTCGATCCGCGAGCGCCGCCGCAGGCCCGCGGTATCGAACACCCGAAAGTCCCGACCCTTCCAGTTGATTTCCACCGAGATGGAATCGCGCGTGGTGCCGGCTTCCGCACTGGTCAATAATCGCTCCTCGCCGAGCAGATGATTGATCAGCGTGGACTTGCCGGCATTGGGGCGGCCGACGATGGCCACGCGTATCGGCCGCTTCGCCAGGTCCTCATCGGTTTCGATGATGTCGTCATCGTCGAACTCCTCGCCCTCGTCCGCGGGCTCCGGCATGAGCCCGCGCAGCGCGTCGTAGAGATCGCTGAGGCCTTCGCCGTGCTCGGCCGAGATCTGGATCGGTTCGCCCAGACCCAACGCGTAGGCTTCCATGGCGCCGGCATCGCCCTGCTTGCCCTCGCTCTTGTTGGCGACCAGCACCACCGGCTTGTTGGCGCGGCGCGCGAAATCGGCAAAGGCGCGATCGTTGGGCGTTAGCCCCGCGCGCGCGTCGATCACGAACATCAAGGCGTCCGCGAGGCCAATGGCGGCTTCGGTCTGCTCCTGCATTCGCGCGGTCAGCGAGCCCTTCGCGCCCTCATCGAGCCCCGCGGTGTCGATCACGGTGAACTGGAGATCGCCAAGCCGCGCCGCGCCTTCCCGGCGGTCGCGGGTGACGCCGGGTTCGTCGTCGACCAGCGCAAGCTTCTGTCCGACCAGCCGGTTGAACAGCGTCGATTTTCCGACATTGGGCCGGCCGATAATGGCAATCGTAAACGACATAAGCGATCCAGGCGCGCGGAGGAATCGAATTAGAGCAAAATGCTCGGTGTGGCGCGCGTATTATAATTGAGACGGGAGACTGAAATCAGCGCTGGAACGTGCCACCCGGCAGCGGCGCCGGGAATGGCGCAGCCGATTGTTGCGTCGGCTGGGCCGGCTGCGCCGGTTGGGCTGCAGGCTGTGCGTCGGCCGGCTGATCGGGCGGCGGCGCGGTGGTGCGCTGACGGACGATCTTCTTGGGCTTGGGCGCGGGCGGCGCGGCAGCGGTGCCGTCTTCTTCAGGCGTTGCGGCGGGTTCCGTACTGGCCGTGTCGGGTTGCTTGCTCTTGGATTTGGCTGATCGTTTCGACTTTGCGTCCTGGGGCGGCGGCGCGGCGGCAGCCGCCGTGGCCTGGGCATTCTGCTGATCGATCTCCTGCTGCGAAGCCCCCTTGTAAAGTGACTTCGGCACGCCCTGTTCCAGGCCGGGCACGCCATCGGGGAAAACGGGTTTGCGTTCGCCCGGCAGCTTCTTCTTGGTGTCGAGAAAATCGAGCATATCCATTGGATCCCAACTGCTGATGCCGCTGGAGCAGCCCGCCACCGCGCCCGACAGCGCGATGAGGACGGAAGCCGCGATCAGACGTTGCAGACGGCGCATGGTCGATGTCTCGTTCAACTCGTTTTCCTGCCGTCAGCTCTTCGCGACGGGAGGCAGCAACGCCTGCAGCGCCTCGGCGCGCGAACGCAGGCCTGACGGCGTTTCGCCGTCATTGGCGATCGTATCCAGCCACTGCCGCGCCGCCGCGGTGTCATTGGCGCGCCAAGCCGAGAGCGCCAGCAATTCACGCGCGGTGTGGCGAAAGGTCGCCTCCGGTTTGGCCGCAGGCTCAAGGCGCTGGAGCATGCTGGGGTAGCTCGTCGTCTCCAACAGCAATCCGGCGGCGCGGATCCTGGCCAGATCCTGCACTGCCGCCCCGACGCTGCGATCGGCCGAAATGTCGTCGTACAACTTGGCCCCCGCCTGCGGATCGCGGGTGGCGAGTTCCGCCGCGGCACGGAGCCGCGCGAGCATGCGATAGCCCGATGGCGCGGTCGCGGCCAGGCTGTTGAAGGCCGCTTCGGCCTCGACATGCTTGTTCTGCTCGGAGAGGTCGACGGCGACATCGAAGGCGCGCCCCGCCTCGGCCGCCTTCTTTGCCTCCAAATACTGGTAACCGCGCCAGCCGCCCACCGCGGCGATGATCAGGAGCGCGCCGGCAACGATGTAGATCGAATACGCGTCCCACAGCTTTTTGAGCTGATCGCGGCGGACCTCTTCGTCGACTTCATCAAATAATTCAGACACTTAGAGATATCCCATCCCCGATAGGCGACGCCCCGACAAGGCGCTGCCAAAACCCCGACCCCTGTGTGGCGGCGGCGATACCCTAGCGATATGGCGGTGGCAAGGCAAAGCTCGCCCCAATCAAAGCGTTAACGGTTGCGGCGCGGGGGGCGTCCACCCCGCCCGTCGGGCCCGCCTTCTGCCGCACCCATAGCCGCTGCGCCGCCGCTCGTCTGGCCGGTCGGCGCGACCAATTCGCGGTTGTCCCCGTCAGTTCTTCGTTTTCATGCCGTAGACGTGCTCGGGCCCCGGAAAAGCACGCGAGCGCACATCGGTCGCATAACCCTCGATCGCGGCCTCGATCATCGGACCGAGATTGCCGTAGCGGCGGACGAATTTCGGTGCCCGCGGCGACAATCCCAGCATGTCCTCCAGCACCAGGACCTGACCGTCGCAGGCCGCGCTCGCGCCGATGCCGATGGTGGGAATGGCGATGGTCTCCGTGATCTTCCGCGCCAAGGGCTCGGCGACCGCCTCGACCACGACCGAGAAGGCGCCGGCTTGCGCCACCGCGCGGGCATCATTCTCGATCGGCTCCCAGCTGCCCTCCTCGCGGCCCTGGGCGCGAAACGAGCCGAGCGTGTTGATCGACTGCGGCGTCAATCCGATATGACCCATCACCGGCACCCCGCGCTCGACGAGAAACGCGATGGTCTCGGCCATCCGCGCGCCGCCTTCAAGCTTGACCGCGCCGCAATGGGTTTCTTTGAGGATTCGCACCGCCGAGTGAAACGCCTGCTCCTTCGAGGCTTCGTAGGAGCCAAAGGGCATATCGACCACGACCAGCGCATGCTGCGAGCCGCGCATCACCGCGTGACCCTGCAGGATCATCATCTCGAGCGTCACCGGCACGGTGGTCTCGAAGCCGTGCATCACATTGCCAAGGGAATTGCCGACCAGGATGACATCGCAATAGCGATCGACCAGAGCGGCGGTATGGGCGTGATAGGACGTCAGCATCACGATCGGCTCGCCATTCTTGCGGGCGCGAATATCCGGTGCGGTCTTGCGCTTGATCGCGGACTGGACTGACATTTTCTAGGCTCCTACGACGGGAACGCCGATCACGACGGGATGAAACGCGAAGGCCAGCGCCAGATAGGCCACGCTCCCGACCGCCACCGCGATCAGGTCATTGCCCCAACCGCCGACCGGGATCGGTGGCGCGCCGGCGTCGGTTCGGCGCTTGAGCGAGATCCGGTCGAACACCGCCCATCCCAGGAACGAGCCGAACAGGATGATCGAACCGAGATCGCCATTGGCGAGCAGATGCGCCGCCGCCCACAGCTTGACGCCGGCGAGCATCGGGTGCTTCAGCGTGGTGTAGATACGGCCGCGGATGAAAGCGGCCACCACGAGGATGACCGCCGGCAGCATCAAGGCCACGGTGATGTGCTTGAGCGCCTTCGGCGGATCCCAGACGTCGATCCAGCCGGTCGCGCGGTAGTGGGCAAATCCCCAGACAATCAGCGCAAGACCCGACAGCGACACCAGCGCATAGCCGATCTTGTAGCCGCCCTCGCCGAATGAGGCGATCGCTTGAGTGCGCAGCTCGCGTTGTGCCGGCAGCGTGTGGACGCCGAGGAACAGGACTAGCCCTAAGATCATCACCGCCAGTCCCATGATGTTCTCCTCCGCATGTCCGCTTTTGTGGGCATCGGGTAACACTTTCAGGGCCCAAACGGCAATGCGCTAAAACGGGAGGGCTCGTCCACCGGGACGTCACGGCGTCGCCTTCTGCTTGTCGAGCTCGCGGTTATCGACATAGCGGATCGCGATCGGCCGCCCGGCCAGCGCGCCGCCGAGACCGCCGGTGAATTTCAGCGGCACGCAGGCGTCGAGCGAGGCGCTGATCGCCTTGAAATAGGTGTCGCGGACATCCGCGGGCACCCCCGCCGTGGCAAAGGTCACACGCGGAGGTCCGATCATGCCGCCGGATCGCTTGAAACTGAAGCGCACCGTCATCTGCATGCCCTCTTTCGCCGCTCCCGCTTGCGGCGGCGTCCAGCACGACCGCAAGGCGGCAAAGAGGTCGCCGATATTATCGAGATCGTGATCGGGCTTTTGGTATTTCGCGGCGTCGCCGTGCGGCGGCACGCTCTCGACCGTCAGCTGCAGGTTCTCGCCATAGGGATAATCGATCTCGGGAATGCAGGGTCCGCGATTGAGCACGCTGCAGAAATATGGCGTGCACGGCCGCCCGGATAATACGCTACAGGGTGCATGCGAAAACGGCGTCGCATCGATGGGGTGCCGCCGCCTCGCATCGGCGGATCCTGCGACGGCAAATGCGGCGATGGCAATGATGAGACCGATAGCGATGCGACGGAGCATGCAACGAGCCCTCGCTCACGCCTTCTTCTTCACATCCTTGATGCTGGAGAAGACGATGCCCTCGGCGCGTTCCCTGGTATAGCCGAGATAGAATTCATTCTTGGCGAGGAACACCGGATCGCCGTCGACGTCGTCGGCAACGCCGGAACCGTTGGCGGCAATGAAAGCATCCAGTTTCTTGCGGTCGTCCGATGAAATCCAGCGCGCCAGCTGGAACTCGGAAACCTCGAATTCCACCGGCAGCGCGTATTCGGCATCGAGCCGCGCCTTCAAGACGTCGAGCTGCAGCGGGCCGACCACGCCGACCAGCGCGGGCGCGCCGTCGCGCGGGCGGAACACCTGAACCACGCCCTCCTCCGACATCTGCTGCAAGGCCTCTTTCAGCTTCTTGGCCTTCATGGCGTCGGTCAGCCGCACCCGGCGGACGATTTCCGGCGCAAAACTGGGAACGCCGACGAAGGTGAGGTCTTCGCCCTCGGTCAAGGTGTCGCCGATCCGCAACGTGCCGTGATTGGGAATACCGACGACGTCGCCGGCAAATGCCTCGTCGGCCAGTGCGCGGTCCTGCGCGAAAAAGAATTGTGGGCTGGAGAGCGACATGTTCTTGCCGGTGCGCACCAGTTTCGCCTTCATGCCGCGGGTGAGCTTGCCTGAGCACAGCCGCGCGAACGCGATGCGGTCGCGATGGTTCGGATCCATATTGGCCTGGATCTTGAACACAAAGGCGCTCATGCGCGGCTCGGCCGCCTCCACCTTGCGCAGATTGCTTTCCTGCGCGCGCGGCGGCGGCGCGAAACGGCCGAGGCCTTCCAGCAGGTCGCCGACGCCGAAATTGCGCAACGCGCTGCCGAAATAGACCGGCGTCAGATGGCCCTCGCGAAACGCCTCCAGCTCGAACGGCTTGCAGGCTTCCGACACCAGCGCGAGTTCTTCCTTGATCGCGCCGACATCGAGATTGGGGTTGCGGCCGGCGAGCTCGGCAATGTCGATCTGTTGCGCCGCGCCGGTCTTGGCGCCGCCGCCTTCCAGCAGGCGCACGCCGCCGGTTGCGAGATCGTAGGTGCCGAGGAAATCGCGGCCGCGGCCGACCGGCCAGGTCATCGGCGTGGTATCGAGCGCCAGCGTCTTTTCGATCTCATCGAGGAGTTCGAATGTGTCGCGGCTCTCGCGGTCCATCTTGTTGATGAAGGTGATGATGGGAATGTCGCGGAGCCGGCAGACCTCGAACAGTTTTCGCGTCCGTGCCTCGATGCCCTTGGCGGCGTCGATCACCATGACGGCGGAGTTGACCGCGGTCAGCGTCCGGTAGGTGTCTTCGGAGAAATCCTCGTGGCCCGGCGTATCCAGCAGGTTGAACACCAGGCCCTCGAATTCAAAGGTCATCACCGAGGTGACGACGGAGATGCCGCGCTCGCGCTCGATCTTCATCCAGTCGGACCGGGTGTTGCGCCGTTCGCCCTTGGCCTTGACCTGGCCGGCGAGATTGATCGCGCCACCGAACAGCAAGAGCTTTTCGGTCAGCGTGGTCTTGCCGGCGTCCGGGTGCGAGATGATCGCAAAGGTCCGCCGACGCGCCACTTCATTGGCGAGCGGCGAGCGGGACGGCGATTCGGCTGTTAAAGCGAGGTCGGACATAGGCTTGAGCGTTTGGCAGGGAAACCAGGCCGGATCAAGGAGGATCGGCACCCACCCATATATGGATGACGCGGCTCACCTCCAGTCAGTGCACTGAAAATCGCAGCAGCGGCACCGACCAATACGCCAGCGCCGCGACGCCCGCCGCGGCCGGGATGGTAATCACCCAGGCGTAGACGATCGAACTCGCCACGTTCCAGCGTACCGCCGAGACCCGCCGCGCCGCGCCGACGCCGACGATGGCGCCGGTGATGGTGTGGGTTGTCGACACGGGAACCCCGAGAAAGGTGGCGATGAACAGCGTCGCGGCACCGCCGGTCTCCGCGCAAAATCCCTGCATCGGCGTCAGCTTGGTGATCCTCAGACCCATGGTGCGGACGATCCGCCAGCCACCCATCAAGGTACCCAGCGCCATCGCCGCCTGGCACGCCAGCACCACCCAGAACGGCACCGAAAATTCCGCGCCGAGCCACCCTTGCGAGTACAAAAGCACGGCGATGATGCCCATGGTCTTTTGCGCATCGTTGCCGCCGTGACCCAGCGAATAGAGCGACGCGGAAGCAAACTGCAGAATCCGGAAGGCGCGGTCGACCGCGAACGGCGTCGAGCGCACCGATGCCCACGATACGATCGCGACCAGGACCAGCGCCAGCAGAAATCCAACCAGCGGCGACAACACGATGGCGAGCAATGTCTTGGAGAGGCCGCCCCAGACCGCGGCGGAAAGTCCGGCCTTGGCCATGCCGCCCCCGACCAGCCCCCCGATCAAGGCGTGGGAGCTGGAGGACGGTATTCCCAGTGCCCAAGTGATCAAATTCCACACGATCGCCCCGACCAGGGCTGCAAAGATCACCTGCACATCGATCACGCTCGGTTCGATGATCCCGGTGCCGATGGTCTGGGCGACGTTGAGGCCGAACACCAGGAAGGCGACGAAATTGAAGAACGCCGCCCAGAACACCGCGTATTGCGGTCGCAGCACACGGGTCGACACGATCGTTGCGATCGAGTTGGCGGCGTCGTGCAGTCCATTGAGAAAGTCAAACAGGAGCGCGACGGCGATTAATCCGACCAGAACCGGAAGACCAAGCGTGGCATCCACTGCGCGGCCCTGCCCTATACCTGTTCGATCACGATACTGTTGATCTCGTTCGCCACATCGTCGAACCGGTCGGCGACCTTCTCCAGATGATCGTAGATCTCCGCGCCTACGATGAAGTCCATCGCGTTGGCATCGCGGTGCTTGAGGAAAAGCTCCTTCAAGCCGATATCGTGGAGATCGTCGACGCGGCCCTCGAGCTTGGTGAGCTCCTCGGTGATCGCGGTGAGCATCGCGACATTGGCTCCGATCGACTGCAGCAATGGCAGCGCGCGGCCGACGAGATTTGCGCACTCGACCAGCAGCGTTCCCATTTCGCGCATTGGCGGCTCGAAACTGCGGACCTCGAACAGCACCACGGCCTTCGCGGTCTGCTGCATCTGGTCGATGGCATCGTCCATCGAGGTGATCAGATTCTTGATGTCGCCCCGGTCGAACGGCGTGATGAAGGTCCGGCGCACCGCGGTGAGCACCTCGCGCGTGATGTTATCGGCGTCATTCTCGAACTGGTTGACGCGCTGACAGAATACCGGCGTTTCCTCGCCGCCACGCAGCATGCCCTGCAAGGCCAGCGCGCCCTGCAGGACGGCTTGGGAATGCCGGGCGAACAGATCGAAAAACCGCTCCTCCCTGGGAAGAAAGGCGCGAAACCAACGCATCAGCATAGGATATGTCCATTGTCGTAGAATTGGCCGGCTGAGGACGGCCTGTCACATGGTTGTCATAAACCATTTTAGGAAGAAAGCGCGCGGCAGGCGGTTGATGGAACCGGGTCATCCACCGCTTTGTAGGGCCTGAAAATGGCCGGGAAACCGGCCCGCCTAGAGCGATCGCCGGAAATAATGCGCGATCTCGCCGATCACGCCGCGGCGGAACGTCAGCACGCAGACCACGAAGATCACGCCCTGGATCACCGTCACCCACTGCCCGAACCCGGCCAGGTATTGCTGCATGGCGATAATGACGAAGGCCCCAACCACTGGGCCAAACACGGTCCCGAGACCGCCAACCAGAGTCATCAGCACGATTTCGCCCGACATGCTCCAGTGCACGTCGGTAAGCGAGGCATTCTGCGCGACGAACACCTTCAACGCGCCGGCAAATCCCGCCAATGTTCCGGACAAAATATAGGCGAGCAGCTTGTACTGGTCCGTCTTGTAACCGAGCGAGATCGCCCGCTGCTCGTTTTCCCGGATCGATTTCAGCACCTCGCCGAACGGCGAATTGATGGTGCGAAAGATGACCAGGAAACCGGACAGGAAGCCGGCGACGATGACGTAATAAAGCACCGTCGGGTTGGCGAGATTCAAGACTCCGAACAAATATCCCTGCGGAATGCCCTGGATGCCGTCTTCGCCATGGGTGAACGGCGTCTGCAGATAGATGAAATACAATAGCTGCGACAGAGCGAGCGTGATCATCGCGAAATAGATGCCCTGGCGACGAATAGCGACGAGCCCGGTAATGACGCCAAGCCCCGCGGCACCCGCAGTGCCAACCAGAATTCCAAGCTCCGGCGTAAAACCCCAGACCTTCAACGCATGGGCGGTGACGTAGCCCGCGGTCCCCAGAAACATCGCGTGACCGAACGACAGCAATCCGCCGTAGCCGATCAGCAGATTGAAGGCGCAAGCCAATAGTGCAAAGCACAGCGCCTGCATCACGAAGAACGGGTAGACGCCAGTCAACGGCACGACCAGCAGCAGCGCGGTCATGATGCCGAACGCAATCATCTCATCGCGGATGGTACGCCCCGTCACCGGTAAGGTATCGTCGGTCATCGCCGTCATGTCAGATTGCCCGTCCCGTCAGTCCCGAAGGCTTCACAAGCAGCACCAGCACCATGAGGACAAATACCACGGTGTTGGAAGCTTCGGGATAAAAGTATTTGGTCAGTCCCTCGATCACGCCAAGCGCGAAGCCGGTGATGATCGACCCCATAATGGAACCCATGCCGCCGATCACCACCACCGCGAACACGACGATAATCAGATCGGCGCCCATCAGCGGGCGCACCTGATTGATCGGCGCCGACAACACCCCGGCCAGCGCGGCAAGACCGACACCAAGCCCGTATGTCAGCGTGATCATTCGCGGCACGTTGATGCCGAATGCGCGCACCAGCGTCGGGTTTTCGGTGGCGGCACGCAGGTTGGCGCCAAGCCGGGTTCGCTCGATCAGGTACCAGGTGAGCAAACACACGACGAGCGAGAACACGACCACCCAGCCGCGATAGATCGGCAGGAACATGAAGCCGAGATTCATGCCGCCCTTCAGTTCATCGGGGATCGCATAAGGCAGACCCGACGAACCGAAATAATTCTGGAAGACGCCCTGTATGATCAGCGCCATCCCGAACGTCAGCAGCAGCCCGTAGAGATGATCGAGGCCGGAAAGCCATTGCAGCATGGTCCGCTCGAGGATCATGCCAAAAATGCCGACCACAATGGGAGCGACGATCAGCGCCGGCCAGTATCCGATACCCGCCACGTTGAGCAGGAAATATGCGCAGAACGCGCCCATCATATACAGCGCGCCATGCGCGAAATTGATGATGTTCAGCATCCCGAAGATCACGGCGAGCCCAAGACTGAGCAGCGCGTAGAACGAGCCGTTGATCAATCCCACCAGGAGCTGTGCGTAGAGAGCTTGCATATCGGTCGATCTTTCACGCTCAATCTCGTTGCAACGCAGAATGGAGCCCGCCGGCGCAAGGCCGGCGGGCGATAACAGCTACTTCTTCAGCATCGCACACTTGCTTTCCGACAGCGGCGTGAAAGCCTGGTCGCCCGGAACAGTGGCGATCAGCTTGTAGAAATCCCAGGGGGTCTTGGATTCCGACGGCTTCTTCACCTCGAACAGATAGGCCGGATGGATGGTGCGGCCGTTGGGCTGAATCTCGCCCTTGCCAAACAGCGGATCGTCGGTCGGGATCGACTTCATTTTTTCAACCACCTTGACGCCGTCATGCGGATTGCTGCCAAGCGCATCCAGAGCCTTGAAGTAGTGAATGAGGCCCGAATAGACGCCGGCCTGGACCATGGTCGGCGGCGCACCGTTCTTCATCCGGGCGGCAAATTTCTTGGAGAATTCGCGGGTCCGGTCGTTCATGTCCCAATAGAAAGTTTCGGTGAAGTTCAGCCCTTGCGCGGTTTCGAGACCGATAGCCTTGACGTCGGTGATGAACAGCAGAAGGGCCGCGAGCTTTTGCCCACCCTTGACGATGCCGAATTCGGCTGCCTGCTTGATCGCGTTCGTGGTGTCGCCGCCGGCATTCGCCAACCCGATGATCTTGGCCTTCGACGCCTGCGCCTGCAGCAGGAATGACGAGAAGTCCGACGTGTTCAGCGGGTGCTTGACGCTGCCGACAACCTTGCCGCCATTGGCCAAAACGACGGCGGTGGTGTCGCGCTCAAGCGCGGCGCCGAAAGCGTAATCCGCGGTGAGGAAAAACCAGGTGTCGCCGCCGGCCTTCACCAGTGCCTGCCCGGTGGTATGGGCGAGCATGTAGGTGTCGTAGGTCCAGTGCACGGTGTTGGGCGAGCACTGCGCGTTGGTGAGATCCGAGGTCGCGGCGCCCGAATTGATATAGACGCCGTTCTTTTCCTTGACGACGTTATTGACCGCGAGAGCAACGCCTGAATTCGGCACGTCGACGATGGTGTCGACCTTGTCGACGTCGAACCACTGCCGCGCGATGGCGGCGCCAACGTCGGGTTTATTCTGGTGATCGCCGGAAACGATGTCGATCTTCCAGCCCTTGGCGGTCAGACCGGAATCCTCGACCGCCATTTGGGCAGCCAGCGTCGAGCCGGGCCCGCCGACATCGGCGTACAGCCCGGATTGATCGGACAGCGCGCCGATTTTGACGGTCTTGTCCTGCGCGATTGCGAAGCTTCCGGCCGCGATGCTCAGCGCCGTGCCGAGCAACAGCGATGCGACAATCCTGGTTTTCATATTGATTCCCTCTGTGTATCCTTCCCGTTGCTTTTTCAGACGCCGAGATAGGTGTGAAGCTTGTCCATATTGGCTTGCAGTTCCGCGTTTGCGAAACCGTCGATGATCTTGCCATGCTCGACAATGTAGTAGCGGTCCGCCACCGTTGCTGCGAACCGGAAGTTCTGCTCGACCAGAAGGATGGTGAAGCCTTCGTTCTTGAGACGCTTGATGGTGTGGCCGATCTGCTGGATGATGACCGGTGCGAGACCTTCGGTCGGCTCGTCCAGCATCAGAAACCGCGCGCCGGTACGCAGGATTCGTCCGATTGCCAGCATCTGCTGCTCGCCGCCTGACAATTTGGTGCCCTGGCTGTTCAGCCGCTCCTTGAGATTGGGAAACAGCTCGAAGATCTGGTCCAGCGACAGGCCGCCGCTGCGCACTGCCGGCGGCAGCAGCAGGTTTTCACGAACGTCCAGGCTTGCAAAAATCCCGCGCTCCTCCGGGCAGAAGGCGATGCCCATCCGCGCAATCTTGTCCGACGAGGCGCGGGTGATATCCTGACCATCGAAACGGACCGAGCCGGTGCGCTTGCCGATAATTCCCATGACCGATTTCAGCGTGGTGGTCTTGCCGGCGCCATTGCGTCCGAGCAGGGTGACGACCTCACCGGCCTTCACGTCGAAATTGATCCCGTGCAGGATGTGGGACTCGCCGTACCAGGCCTCGAGATTCTGAACCGACAGCACCGGCGTGCCGGATACCGGCGCGGACTTCGTGGCGGCATCGGCCATTTTCGAATCAACCATGGCCTGCCCCCAGATAGGCTTCCTTCACGCGCTCATCCCTGGACAGATCGGCATAATTGCCCTCCGCCAGCACGTGACCGCGCGTCAGCACGGTGATGATGTCGGACAGATTGGCAACGACGCTGAGATTGTGTTCGACCATCAGGATCGTGTATTTCGCCGAGATCCGCTTGATCAGCGCCGCGATCTTGTCGATGTCCTCGTGTCCCATGCCGGCCATCGGCTCATCGAGCAGCATCATCTCCGGATCGAGCGCCAGCGTGGTTGCTATTTCGAGCGCACGCTTGCGCCCGTAAGGCATCTCGACCGCGGGCGTCATCGCAAACTCGCTCAGGCCGACGTCGTTCAACAGCTCGAGCGCGCGGCCGTTGAAGCGGTCGAGCACGGACTTGGAACGCCAGAAGTCAAAGGAGTGCCCGTGCTGACGCTGCAGCGCGACCCGTACATTCTCCAGCGCGGTCAGATGCGGAAATACCGCCGAAATCTGAAACGAGCGCACCAGACCGAGGCGCGCCACATCGGCCGGCGCCAGCGCCGTGATATCCTTTCCCTTGTATAGGATCTGCCCCGCCGATGGTTGCAGAAACTTGGTCAGGAGGTTGAAGCATGTCGTCTTGCCGGCGCCGTTCGGGCCGATCAACGCGTGTATGCTTCCACGGCGGACCCGAAGGTCAACGTCGCGAACGGCAAAGAACCCCGCGAATTCCTTGGTCAATCCGTGGGTTTCGAGAATGAACTCATCAGCCAATCAAATTTCCCCCATCAGCCATCGCCGCGACGCCCCATCGCGGATGGCCAATTTTTTCTCACCGGCAGGTTCTCCCAGGCGTCTTGGAAATTCGCCCTGAACTGGCCGCCTCCGGGCCGGAATATGCCGCCAACGGCCCGCCTTAGGCAAGGCGGAAAGCTGGCATATCGCAAGCGCGCACCGGTCCGATTGGCCATTAGTCGAATAGCGAAAGCGGTCAAGAGGACACGGGCGGGCGGTTGCCGCAGACTGCTTCTGAGAGGCCGGCCAGGCAAGGCGGAAAGCAGTCGTTAACGGTGTTTCGTTGCAATCTCGGGTTTTCATCAATTATTTCCGCCTTGGGATCGATGGTAGGTCGTACTGCATTGAGACCGGATTGCAGCCTTGGAATTCGAAAGCGCCAACCCGACGATCGTCAAATCGATCAAGCAGCGTGATCTCCTGAACACGTGGCTGCGGCTTTATGCCCGCGCGCAACTATTGCCGCGCATCGAGCAATACCAGCCCGAACGGCTCGCCGACGAGCTTCCGGACCTCGTCTTTTACACCGTCGAGGCAGCACACTCGCTTCCGCGTCTAATAATCCAGAGCGACGGCACGCGGATGTCTGCCGCCTACGGCCACACCGGCATGGGCCGATATCTCGACGAATATCTCGGTGTTAAGCTCGCTTCCGTCGTGATGCCGGTCTACCACGAATGCCTGAAGCGTGCGCTTCCCGTCTACACCATCTCCAACATCGACGACGTCTATGGGCGACTCGTCGCCTATGAGCGGCTGTTGTTGCCGTTCTCGGAAGGCGGCGGCGTCACGCATGTGATCGCATCGTTGAAGACCATTTCTGAAGACGGCGGCTTCGAGATCCGGAATCTGATACGCGCAAACAAGTCGTTGCCGACGACAAAATGCAGCGCCGTTATCGATTGCGACCTTTTCCACCGCGCGCCCGGCCGTATTCCGGCCGGCGACCTGATCGAGTTCAATTAGCGGATATCGAGCTGGCTTAGCTCTTCGCGCGACGGGACCCGCCCGACGGCGCTACTTCCCTGGCGTAGATCTCCGGCTTGAAGCCGACCAGCAATTTGCCGGCGAGTTCGAGCACCGGCCGCTTGATCATCGACGGCTGCGCCAGCATCAGCGCAAGCGCCTTGCGCTCGTTCAGGCCTTCCTTGTCGCCATCGGGCAGTTTGCGAAACGTGGTCCCGGCGCGATTGAGCAGGATTTCCCATCCCAGTTCGTCGCACCATTGCTTGAGCCTGTCCTTGGCGATGCCCTCGGCCTTGTAGTCATGAAAGCCGTAAGCCACGCCATGGCCATCGAGCCAGGCGCGAGCCTTCTTCATGGTGTCGCAGTTCTTGATGCCGTAGATGGTGACCGGTTTCGTCATCGTCAGATTTGTCCACTCTAGCCCGCCGCGCCGTCATCGAGACTAACGATGACGGCGGCGTTGGCAATGATGACGGCATCGCCGCCGCTCTCGGCGGGAATCTCCAGCCCGCCCTTGACCGCTGTCACGGTCACCGTGCCGTAAGGCAGCTCCTTAGCGACCGCTGATGTGTCCACCGCGCCGGGGTCCGGCACGCCGATCGTGACATCGACGAACATGTCGCTCGAAGTCTTGCCCAGCATGCGAAAGAAGCCGATGCTGGAGTGGCGGATGGCGTCCGAGACCGCCCGGCTGGCGGCCTTGGTGGCGTCTTTGCCATGAACATCAACGCCCATGCCCATTTCGGTGATACAGCGCACACGTGCCATTGCGAGTTCCTGCTATCGTTTGGGTGGGAGTAAGCGGCAATTCCCTCCGCGGTCGGTCGCGCGGTCAAAGGTTTCATCACCGGTCTCGCGGCTGAAGCGATCATGCGTTCGGCCGCAGCCCATCACGCAATCTTGCCCCGCAAGCTGTCCGCGACTGCCGAAAGCGCATTGGCAAGTTGTCTCGCGGTTTCCGGCGCCGGCAGCGGCATTTTGAGATTTTGCGCGCCGGTGGCTGGATCGCGCTCAATCCATGGATGCGCTGGAGCGTTGGGATCGTTGGCAGCCGCCAGAGCGGCAATAAACTGCGCACCGACCTGCACCAGGGCGTGCCATGGATCGGGCCCTGTACCGCGCGGCAGTACTCCCGACCCATCAGTCCGGGCCACCGTCATCTCGCCAGCGCCCATGTTTACATCCGCATTCACACCTTCCACGGATCCGGCGTCGCCTGCAGCGATGATATTCCCCACTTCCTCAGCCGGCGTCACAGCCTCGCCTTCACCCATATGCCCGGTGACATTTTCCACGTCCTTCATGAAACGGTTGAGACGCGAACCGCCGAGTGAAATCTCCCCGCTGCCGCCGTCGAGAATTCCTGCTGATAGCGAGCGCTTGAACGCCAGCACCGAAAGCATGCCCTCCTCGATGGTGCCCTTTGCCACGAAATTGATAACCCGTACCGGCCGTATCTGACCCATGCGGTGGATGCGCGCGATGCGCTGTTCGAGGATTGCCGGGTTCCACGGCAAGTCCATGTTCACCAGGGTCGAAGCATGCTGCAGATTGAGCCCCGTGCTGCCGGCATCGGTGGACAGGAACACGCGGCAGGTGGGGTCGTCACGAAACCGCTCAACCAGTGCCGGCCGTTTCTCCGATGGCACACCGCCGTGAAAGCTGACGTAGCCCAGACCACGCGCTTCGAGGCGGCGGATGACGATATCGTGGGTCCGCGTCCATTGCGAAAACACCACCGCCTTGGCCTCGGGTTCGGCGAACAAATCGTCGAACAAGGCCGCCAACTCGTCGGCCTTGACGCCATGATCGGTTTCCTGGTCCAGCAGATAGGTGCTGTTGCAGGACATGCGCATGTTTTGCAGGGCGCAGGTCAGCCGCCGCTGATCCTTGTCCGACAGGAATCTGGTCTTGCGCCAGCGGTGGACGATTTTCGCCACCACGTCGGCGTTTTCCTGGTGATAAGCCATTTGCATCTCGGTCATCGGCACCAGCAGGTTCTGGTCGGTCCGGCTGGGCAGTTGCCGCAACACCTCGGATTTACGCCGGCGGATCATGATCGGCGCCAGTGTCTGGCCGATTTTCTCCAAGGCGGTATAGCCGGTGACCCGCCCGGCTTCGTCCTTGACCTGATGCTGGTGCAGCAGTTTCCAGGTCGGTCCCAGCCGGTGCTGATCGACAAACTGGACAATAGAAATCAGTTCTTCCAGCTTGTTTTCCAAAGGCGTCCCGGTCAGCACGATCGCATAGGCGCTATCGATGCGTTTCAGGGCACGCGCGGCAATGGTGTTCCAGTTTTTCACCCGCTGCGCTTCATCGACGATCACCAGTTCGGGCGCCCAGGCGGCGATCAGATCGAGATCGGGCTGGAGTTTCTCGTAATTTGTGATCTTGCAGAAATCGTCCAGGGCATAGTCCTTCTGCCGCTGTGGTCGGCCGCCGCCGATCACGCGTGGCGCATTTTTACCCGCTCGCCCCGCGAAACGCGCGATTTCGCTTTGCCATTGGTATTTGAGCGAGGTCGGGCAGACCACCAGCACTTTTGAGACACCAAAATGCCGTGCCAGGATTTCCGTCGCGGCGATCGCCTGTATGGTCTTGCCGAGCCCCATATCGTCGCCGATCAGCGCGCGGCCGACCCGCACCGCGAACAGCGCGCCCTCGGCCTGATAGGGATAGAGAGGTACCTTCAGAAGCGCCAGCAGCTTGGGGTCGGCAGCACCGCGCGGGAACAACTGCTCGAGCTTTGAGGCCCGCCGGTCCGCATCCCGCCTTGCCGCGACGAAATCGAGTGCATCGTCATAGGCACGCAACTCATGACCGCACTTCGACACCACGGTCATAAAATGCTCGAGCTCGCCAAAGCGCTCCTCCGGCAGCATTCCATCGTGTTCGGCGTCGAACAAACCGGCGGCGGCCTCGCTCACCGCCGGCGGGCAGTCCGTTCCGGCGCGAAAATGCACGCAGCGTTTGCCTTCATTGCGCAAGTACAGCTCGGAAAACGCAGGCTGGTAGCCGCGTGCAAACGCCGTCCTGGCGCCGCGCCTTTTTAACAGCCGGGCAAGCGTGAATTCGAGGTGCTTGCAAGTACCCAACTCGCTGGTGGTGTAATCGGGGCATGAACAGAAATTGCCGCCGGGCCCCAGGCCTCGGATCGCCACGCGATAACTGGATTTAGAAACGGGATTGCTGACCCTAAATTCGGAGAAAAACGGCTCGCCGCTGAGATTTTCAAGCCCGAAGGCCTGCTCGCGGCCGAACTGGCGGCGCAAGCCGCGCTGCCAGTCCACCGGCGAAAGATCGGCCGGCGCATGGGTGCGCGAGAGCTTGGGCTCCTTTTTCGGCTTGGTCGCGGAATTCAGGTTTCGGGGCTTGGATTTCATCGACGTACATTCCGTTCAGCAAAGGTTTCTCGCGAGACATTCATCTGGCAAACGCCATTTGCCGAAAATGTCGACGGGGTAGTTGAACCGGGTTTGGCGGATTTCCGGCAAGAAGCGGGGCTTCAATATCCCCGCGATAAAGCGATCGCAGCTAGCAGCGATGGCTGCCTTCTCCTCTGCGGAAAGAGTTCTGACTCTCACCCATCTCTTTTCCTGCTGGCCACCTGCAAATTCTCTCGGACCATGTCCACATTCGAAAATGTGTTTGGCGCGCCAACCTGGGTTAACCCCCACTCAATCGTGCCCGGCGGCTTCGACGTCAAGTCACAAACCACACGACTAACACCTTGATGGTATGATTTTCAAACAGATAAATACATGCGCGCGCGATCCCGCGGCGCGGATCGCGCCCGAGTTGTGCGTGAATTCTGTCCCTCTGATAACAGAGGGCGCAGGAAACGCCGGGTGCCCGTTGCACCCGCAGCCGCGTGTGGTGTGTAGAAAGCACACGCGTTAGTCACCACAGGTTCACCGGAACACCCGGCATTTCCTGCGCAATGGTTTTAACGGCTTATATCGCGCTCTCCTCGGTGACCGGGCTTTCTTGCCACCGTCACTTCGCAGATCATCTCCGCGAAACTTAGCGCCAGCGTCGGGGCGCCAGGACCACACGACTTCGCCGTCCGCTTGAGCCACGCTCGTCCGTCGTAACTCCCGCGTCCACCGCATCTCACCGCAACGTTCGTGACGATCGCGAGCCGCCCCTCATCCGCCGTGAGACGCGCGGATTTAGATCAGTGATTTGCCCGACAGCGAAAGCGGAAAATTTTTCCGCGAAGGGGTGGACAGGTTTTTGGTGATTTGCCCGACGGGTCAACATACAGACCGAGGAATCCGAGGGTCTGCGCGCCGTCTGCCACCAACATGAGATCGACCAGCTGAACGGCCTGTTCTGGATCATGCGGCTGTCTCGCCTCAAGCGCGAGCGGCTGATCAAGCGCTTCGACAAGCTGTCGCGGAGTTGAGACGAATGCGGGATCGTGGATGAAATTGGGAATCGCTATGTGATTGTCATGCCTTTCAATCCACGGTAGGCATCCATGCGGACCCCGACAATTTTTCAGCCTGCGGCGGGGCGCGTTAGGTGGAACAGAGATTATGGCGCGCAACATTCTGATCCTTGGAGCCTCGTATGGCTCATTGCTGGCGACCAAGCTTTTGATGGCAGGTCACAACGTGACGTTGGTTTGCCGGAAGAATACGGCGGAACTCATCAACCGCGACGGTACGCAAGTTCGCATCAAGCTGCGTGACGAGACGATGCACCGGGCGATTTTCTCCCGTGATCTGCCCGGCAAACTGGACGCGGTTACGCCCGGCGACGTCGACGTTTCGCGTTATGATCTGGTCGGTCTTGCCATGCAGGAACCGCAATACACCAACCATACGATCCGGGTTCTGATGATCAAGATCGCCGCGGCGAAGCTGCCTTGTCTTTCGATCATGAACATGCCGCCGTTGCCCTATCTCAAACGGATTCCGGCACTGGCGGAAATGGAGCTGGAGGAGGCCTATACCAATGCCCAGATATGGGAACGGTTCAAACCGGGACTGGTGACGCTCTGCTCGCCCGATCCGCAGGCCTTCCGTCCCCCGGAAGAGGCGGCGAATGTCCTTCATGTCGGCCTGCCAACGAACTTCAAGGCGGCGGTTTTCGAAGACGGGAAACACAACCTGCTGCTTCGGGAGCTGGAAGCGGACATCGATGCGGTGAAGCTCGATGGGCTGGACGTTCCCGTAAAACTCAAGGTGTTCGATTCGCTGTTCGTGCCTCTGGCAAAATGGTCGATGCTGTTGACCGGGAATTACCGCTGCATCACGCTGCACGAACCGCGCTCGATCCGCGACGCCGTACAAGGCGATCTGAAGCTCTCGCAATCGATCTATGACCATGTCGACGCCATCGCCCGGCGCCTGGGCGCCGATCCTGCGGACCAGGTTCCCTTCGAAAAATACGCCAAGGCGGCGGAAAGCCTTCTCAAACCCTCTTCCGCCGCACGCGCGGTCGCCAGCGGAGCCCCCTTCATCGAGCGGGTCGACCTGCTGGTGAAGCTGATCGCCCATCAGCTTGGCATGCCCAATGCCGAGATCGATCGCACGGTCGAGACCGTAGATCAGAAACTGAATGAGAAGATCGTAGCGGGCGGTTCCAGCTCGGCGTGACCGTGTTGCTAATGGCAGAGCCGTAGCCCGTGGCGCGGACTTGCGATTGCATGACCACAACGCGGTCAGATGATGTGGTGGATCACGCCTCCGGCCACCCTACGAGCTGCACAGATGCAGAAACTAGGCGACGCCGAAAGGGATCGAATTTATTGGTCGCGGCTTACGGCACCCGCTGCTAATCTCCTGCTCCATCTGGAATCTTCCGCGACCTGTGCCCGAATCTGATCACACAACTCAAACCGCCGTCATTCTCACTGCGCTCGACGTGGAGACGAGCGCAGTGCTGCGCCACCTCTCCAACCTCTCGACCGAAACGGTGTCGGGCACGGGTTTTTTTAGAGGTCAGTTTGAGAGTTGGGACGTCGCCGTCGCCGAAGTCGGTGCCGGTAACGTAGGCGCTGCCGCGATTGCTGCCCGCGCCTGCGAGCATTACAAACCCAGGGTGGCGCTATTCGTCGGCGTCGCCGGTGGAGTGAAGGACGTCGCAATCGGCGATGTCGTGGTCGCCACTAAGGTCTACGGCTACGAGTCCGGAAAAGACAAGACGGCCGGGCTTCAGGTCCGGCCGTCCTTACTGACCAGCGCGCACGCGCTTGAACAACGCGCGCGGATCATGCGTCAGACTGAGGACTGGCAGGCTCGCCTCAATCCGCAGATCGGTCACGACAGTCCCACTCTCTTCGTCGGCCCCGTAGCGGCTGGCGAAAAGGTCGTCGCGTCCAAACGCGCATCCGCAGCCAAACTGCTTCGTGAACATTACGGCGACGCTCTGGCCGTCGAGATGGAAGGCCGTGGGTTCCTCGAGGGCGTGCATATCAATCACCCAGTCCAAGGATGCGTTATTCGTGGCATCTCCGATCTGCTGTCCGGCAAGGCAAATGCAGATCGGAGCGGTTCCCAGCAACGCGCTGCCGACACCGCCGCCGCGGTCGCCTTTCAAATGCTGTGGGGTTTTGGGTCTGGCACCGTAGGTCCTTCAGTATCTGCAGCCCTCGCCAACTCCGCCGTGGGCGTGTCCTTGGGGGTGTCGGATATTAAGGGGATCGCTGCGGCGCTCCTTGAGACCGGCGCGCCACCTTCGATCACTATGCTGTTTCCAGGCGCACCACCCACCGCGATCGCGGCCTTGGACTCGGCCGTTGCCATTGAACGCACCGTTATCGAGGCGAACATAACGACTGACAGTCCTCTCCGGACCCCAATTGCCCCTCTCTTGTCTATGGAGCAACGGAAACATCTGATCCTCGGTCCACCAGGATCAGGCAAGACACATGCCTTGTGGCACGCTGCCAATCACCTACTGAGCGTGGGCGAAGTCATTCCTCTGTTCCTACCAGCAGGCCAAGT
>CAVWDY010000036.1:0-13122 GCA_963753875.1 uncultured Alphaproteobacteria bacterium
TGATGTCAATTATGAAAGAAGCCGTCTGCCCACGTGCCCTGAATATGGGCCGCGGCGTATGGGTCCCTGCGTTCGCAGGGACGACGTTGATAGATTTCGCTAGCTCAGCTACCGGCGTTTTCGCCGAAGCGGACGTCTTCGAGCAGCGAGGAGGAGACCGAGGGCACCTGGGCGCCGTCGGAGGCCCGCGAGATCGCGACGCGGGTCTTGTTGAAGACGGTTTCGGCGGCGGCGGCGGTCTTTTCAGATTCCCTGGCGTTCAGGTTATTGAGCAGCTCGGTCATCAGCACCGAGTGCTGGCCGTTGGAATCGTCCGCCACCAGGCCCGGCGTCGCCGAGGTCAGGATCAGGGCGTTGTCGGGCGCTGAGATCGGCGCCAGCCCATGGGAGAAGGTGCGGAAACGGCGTTCGTAAGGATTGCGGCGCGAGGCGTCGAGCACCACGAGCTTGGCGCAGGCGCCGTGCTCCTTCATTGCGTCGAGCACGGATTCGACGCTGACGCCGTCGCGGCGCACATCGGCTTCCTTCCAGATCGTGGCGTCGACCGGGATCATGTAGCTCTCGCGGCCGGCCTGGACGCCATAGCCGCCGAAGAACAGCATCACGACGGAATCCGGCTTGATCTTGGATTTCAGCCGGGCGATGGCGCGGTTCATGTCGTCCCGGGTGGCGTCTTCCACCACGTCGACATCAAAACCGTCGCGGCGAAGGCTGGCGGTCAGCGCGCGGGCATCGTTGATCGGCTGGGACAAGGGCGTGTTGGCGTCGGGATAATGACCGTTGCCGATCACGAGTGCGATGCGGGACGGCCGGTTGGCGGCAGCATCGGCCTGTTCGGTCGCGACCGCCTTGGCCGCGTCCAGCGCCCGCATGTTCAGCGCGGCGTGGGCGCCGATCGCCAGCGACACCATGCCGACCAGCGCGGTGGCCATGGCGAGGGAACGGCGGGAGATGCCAAGCTTGCTGAGGTCCATCGCGGTTCTCATTCCTGATCACTGTCCAAGGCGCGGGAGATTAGTCGCGCCAACGCCGGTTAGGTTTTCGGGGGGTGCCGGTCGTTTGATCTCTAATTGTGCTCAATTTGCGGCATCGCAACAAAGAAAGCCTTAACCTGCATGCCCCAAACCTTCAACCTCATTTGTCGGTTGACAGGAGCCGAAACCAGCCTCGGTTACCACCCCAAATCTGCCGCCAGACCCCGCCTTAGCGCTGTGATGTTCGTCACACAGGCGAACCTTTTTCGGCTGCCTTGACGTTTGCTTTAGTTTCCTTGGGGGTGGCTTGGGTTTTACTTGGGGGTTTTCTGGCATTTCCTTGGTATTGCCATCGCTTTCGTGCCATTTTTCAAACACTTGAGGGTTCAAGGACTTGCAGGTCCAGGGGAGGACGGCCCGGCCGCCGGAACAAACGGCGCCGGCCTGGTGGGGGACGTGCGGCCAAACCGCGCGGGAAGAAGATTCATGGCTTTTCACGACATCGCCGGCGCCGCCTACCGCGCGCTGACGGCCCGGAAGGACGGCCCGTCGCTCTATGACGTCTGCGACCCCCTGCTGCTGAATGGCGCAGGCGGGGACGCGCACCTTGCCAAATTCTACAGGGCCGCGCTCGGCAATCCGGCGCTGCGCCCGCTGTTGCGGCGGACCGGGCTTTGCGAACTCAACGACGCGCCACGGCTGCAAGGCCTGCGCGAGGCATTGCAGCGGGCGCGCGACGACGACGCGCCGGACTGGACCGCGATCGGTCAGCCTGTGGCGGCGCTGCTCGATACGATCGAGCTGCACCACCCCCAGCCGAAGGCTGTCAGTTCCCAGACGCCGGCGCCGGACTTGGGCGAGATCGAGCGCGTGATCCGCGGCTGCGGCGCGCATCTGCTGCGCACCTTCGGGAGACTCGGCTTCATCCCGGCCTACGCCGCCTTCAACCTGATCGGCGATCCCGATCTGCGCGGCCGCGAATTCCTGATGGCGCTGACGGGGCTGAACGCGCGCGGCTACAAGAACTCGACGCTGCTGTTTAATCTCGCCCGGATCTTCATCGCCCGCTCGCCGGCGCGCAGCCTGATCAACCCGTCCTGGACCGGCATCGCCGAGCCGATGTGGCAGCCGATGCAGATCCGCCACCGCTCGGCCTATTACGACGCGTTCTTCACCGAGGCGCTGTTGAGTTTTGTCGAGACGGGGCTGGCGTCACCCGATCAAGCCGGCGCGGCGCGCCGCGCGATCGCCGGGATGGTCGATTTCTGCCTTGCCGCCAGCCGCGAGGAGGTGCGCGCGCCCGACGGCCGCGCCTTCAGCGTCATCACCGCGATCGCGCCGCCGCCGCATCCGCGCTTTTCGCGGTTTTTCACGGAGATCAAGCAGAACCTCGGTTTCGGCGTCTACGTGCCGGATTGCGACACCACGGCCTGCGCGTTCTCGGCGGCGACGCAGGCGGGCTCCGATGATCCCTTGCTCGACCAGCCGCTGCTCGATTTCTACAGCGGCTATCAAGTCGGCCTCGGCGCCAACGAGCCCAAGGTGACGGTGCCGCTCAACGACAACATCGATTACGACGGCGGCGTCGTCACCTGGATCGACAGCATCAGGGGCGAACGGCCCTATGGCAACGACCTCGACCCGACGCTCAATCTCGACATCCTCGAGGTCAGCTTCCGCAACTTGAGCCGCTGGCAGATCCTCGAGACGCCGCGGCGGCTGGAGACGTTGCGCGGGATCATCGGCTTCCAGAAACGCCTCGCCGCAAGCGGCGCCTTCGCCAATCCGCGCTCGCATATCTATTATCTGCCGGAGCTGTACTGCGCCTATTTCGGCCGCTGCTATGCCGCCTTCATGGCGCTGCCTTTGGCGGCGCGGGCCGCGATCGATCCCGACGGCGCGTTCGCGCTGATCCGCACCAAGGTGCTCGGTTACGTGCAGGACGAGCTGATCAAAGGCGAAATGAACGTGTTCGACGCGGCGCTGGCGCTGATCGCGCTCGGCCATCTCGGCGCTGACGTCGCGAGCTTTGCGCCGGCCTTGCATTGTATCGTCCGCCAGCTCGGCGAAGGCGGCCGGCACGGACCGTTCAAGGCCTATGAGTGGAACAAGATGAAGACCCCGACGCGCATTCTGGTCGGCGGCCCCGAGGTCACCTCGGCCTTTGTGCTGATGGGGCTTTCGCTGGCGCGCAAGGCGATGCAGCGGGGGGTGGCGGCGTAAATTGCGCGTCTCGCTTACCTTACCCTCCCCTGGAGGGCAGGGGAGGGTAAGTGAAACCCCGCTCCACTTGCCCGTCGCACAAAGTTGAAGCCGCATTCCCGCAGCGAGTGCTGGCGCCATGGCCCGATCCGCACCACAATGCATCATTATTGTGCTACGATTCCATTTTGAACGGGCCTTTTTCATATGCTCCTGAAATACCTGTTCGCGATTTTGGCATTTCTCCTGCCGGTCCTTCTTGTGCCGGCGCAGGCCGCCGACATCACCGGGACCGCGAAAGTCCGCGAGGGTGACCAGGTCACGGTCGGCAGCACCCGGATTCGCCTCGGCGGGATCGACGCGCCGTCGGTGGATCAGCTCTGCCTCAACAACAATGGCGAGCGCTGGACCTGCGGCGTCGCCGCGCGCGACGAGCTCATCAAGCATGCCGAGAACAAGACCTGGGCCTGCCACGTGCGCCAGGCGAATCCAGACCGCCGCGGCCGGATCGTGGCGCGGTGCGAGGTCGACGGCGAGGACATCCAGAAGTGGATGGTGAGAAACGGATGGGCGCTGTCCTATATGCGGTTTTCCCATGACTATGACGACGATGAAAAAGCCGCGCGCGAGGCCAAGGCCGGCATGTGGCAAGGCGCGTTCATCGCGCCGTGGGACTGGCGGGTCCGCAACAAGAAGACCACCATTCTCGGCACCGCCAAGCCGCCCGAGAATGCGCATGCGGTCCTGTTGGCATCGGCCTCGGGATCGGTCGCGCCCTCGCCCGACTGCACCATCAAGGGCAACGTCAATCGCGCCGGCGAGTGCATCTATCACACGCCGAAAAGCCGCTGGTATGCGAAGATCGAGATGAAGATCAGCAAGGGCACGCGCTGGTTCTGCTCGGTCGATGAGGCCGAAGCCGCCGGCTGCCGCGAGACCAAGCGATGAAGAATATTTCTCCCTCTCCCCGCTCTTCGCGGGGAGAGGGTTGGGGTGAGGGGCGCTTCTATCCGCGAATGAAGATGCCAGTTGATAGGCCTGTACCCCCTCACCCGGATTGCATTGCATGCAATCCGACCTCTCCCCGCAAGCGGGGAGAGGTGAACCAAGTTGGCGCATCGTCGTTTCAACTCACGGCTATCATGCGCTAAACCTCCGAATATCAATTTGTAAGAGCGCAGCGTATTGGCCGACTATCAAAAAGAGCTGCATTTGCCGCCGCACCGCGATCATGCGCGGCTGGAGCGCTTCCTGCTTGCCGCGCTCGGCGTTGTCATCGCCTACACCATCATCGCCTATCTCGCGCTGCCGGCCTTGTGGCGCCATTACGAGCACCAGCGCGGCCTCGCCGACCTTCCGATGGTGACGCGGACGGCGCAGGGCATTCCCGGCGATCCGATCAATGTCGGGCTGATCGGCGACAAGCGCGACGTGCTCTGCGCCATGCTGGCGGCGGGGTGGTATCCCGCCGATCCCGTGACGTTACGCTCGTCGATCGAGATCGCCGGCAGCGTGCTGCTCGACCGCCCCTATCGCGATGCGCCTGTCAGCCCGCTGTTCTATCTCGGCCGGCGCGAGGATCTCGCCTTCGAAAAGCCTGACGGCAACAGCGCCGATCGCCGCCATCATGTGCGGTTCTGGAAGGTGCTGGATCAGGGCCAGGAGGGGCGCCCGGTCTGGCTTGGCGACGCCACCTTCGATCGCGGCGTCGGCGTCAGCCACTATACCGGCGCCATCACCCATCACATCGCCGCCGATGTCGACGCCGACCGCAACCTGCTCGCCGCCGATCTGGAAGCCGCCCGCATGGTCGATGCCAAATATCAGGTGTCGGGCATAGGGTTAACATTGACCGGACGCAACGGCGGCGGCGACCCCTATTACACCGATGGCGAGGTATGGATTCTGCGGCTGGTGGTGGCGTGTCAAAAAAGGACAGGGCCGGCCGACATCATTCCGTCGCCGCCCGCCACCGAGATCAAGGATCAGATCTGGCAAGTGATTGCCAAGGCGCTGGCAAAATAGCGCGGCGCTATCCCGGAATGACGGCTTCACTCTAATATCATCCTCGTCCGGCTTGAATTTCCCGCCATTCCCCTGCATCCCTTCCCTGAAGCCAAACCAAAAAGGAATGACAAAAATGGTCGTTCGCGCGGGCCGGGAATTCCTGGCGATCCCCGGACCCACCACCATGCCCGACGAGGTGCTGCGGGCGATGCACCGTCCGGCGCTCGACATCTATTCCGACGAGATGGTGCAATTGACGGAAGGCTTGCTGCGCGATCTCTCCCGCCTGTTCGCCACCAAGGGCAAATCCTACATCTATATCGCCAACGGCCATGGCGCGTGGGAAGCGGTGATCAGCAATGTGCTGTCGCGCGGCGACAAGGTGCTGGTGCTCGAAAGCGGCCGGTTTGCCGTCGGCTGGGGCAACGCCGCGGCCGCGATGGGCGCCGACGTCGAGGTGCTGAAGGGCGACTGGCGCCGCGCGGTACGGCCGGCGGAGGTCGAAGCCCGCCTGCGGCAGGACAAGGATCACAAGATCAAGGCGATCCTCGTGGCGCAGATCGACACCGCCTCCGGCGCCGTCAACGACATCGAAGCCATCGGCAAGGCGATCAAATCAACCGGTCACCCCGCGCTGTTCCTGGTCGATGCGGTGGCCTCGCTCGGCTGCATGCCGTTCGAAATGGACGCCTGGGGCATCGATGTCGCCATGTCCGGCTCGCAGAAAGGCCTGATGACACCGCCCGGCCTTGCCTTCTGTGCGGTCAACGACCGCGCCCAGCAAGTGCACAAGACGGCAGGCTTGCGAACGCCCTATTGGGACTGGACCGAGCGCGAGGGCGCCGAGCATTACCGGAAATATGGCGGCACCGCGCCGATCCATCTGTTGTTCGCGCTGCGCCAGGCGATCGACATGATCCATGAAGAGGGACTTCCGAACGTGTTCCTGCGGCATCGGCTTTTGGCCGAGGCGGTGCGCCGCGCGGTCGCGATCTGGGCCGAAGGCCAGGTGCTCGGCTTCAATATCGCCGAGGCCGGTGAACGGTCGGACACGGTCACGACCGTGGTTATGGCGGGCAGCCACGATCCGGTGGCGCTGCAGCGCTATTGCAAGGAAAAATGCGGCCTGGTGCTCGGGGTCGGGATCGGCGAACTCACCGGTCAGGCGTTCCGGATCGCCCATATGGGGCATGTCAACGCGCCGATGATCCTGGGCACCCTGGGCGTCATCGAGGTTGCCCTCCATGCGCTCGGCATCCCCCATGGCAGAGGCGGCGTCGAGGCCTCGATCGACTGGCTCGGCGAAAGCGTGACCGCCTGAGCGCCGGTGAAGGCTTTTCGGCACCCCGGCATTCGTGCTTATATTGATCTGGCGATAAATAAGCGGCCGGCAACGGCGCACGCGTATTCCGCAAAGAAGTGGGCAGTCGGTTTTTCATCGCAATCAGGTTGACGCCGATGGCGTGGACCCGGTCGTGGCAGGATGCGCGCAAGAGCGAACAGGGAGAAATGTGATTGGCGTCCGTTGAATTGCGTGGCCTGACCAAGCGATTTGGATCGCTGGCGGTCGTAGATGATGTCTCGTTGCGGATCGACCACGGACAGTTGGTCTGCCTGTTAGGCCCCTCGGGCTGCGGCAAGACCACGACGCTGCGGCTGATCGCCGGATTCCTCGAGCCCTCGGACGGCCAGATCCATGTCGGCGACCGGCTGGTGTCGTCGGCCGCGCGCACTCTGCCGCCCGAACAGCGCAAGATGTCGATGATCTTCCAGAGCTACGCGCTGTGGCCGCACATGACCGTCGCCGAAAACATCGTCTACGGACTGCGCTTGCGCAAATTCGACCGTGACACCATTGCGAAAAAGCTCGCGGCGATCCTTGCCACCACAAAACTCGAAATCCTGGCGCAGCGTTATCCCGGCGAATTGTCGGGCGGACAGCAGCAGCGCGTCGCGCTGGCGCGCGCGCTGGTCGTCGAGCCCGAAACCCTGCTGCTTGATGAGCCGCTCTCCAACCTCGACGCCAACTTACGCGAGGAGATGCGCTTTGAAATCCGAAGACTGCACGACCAATATCGCTATACGACGGTTTACGTCACCCACGACCAGTCTGAGGCGATGACCACCGCCGACCTGATCGCGGTCATGAATGGCGGAAAAATCGATCAGCTCGGGACGCCGGAAGATATTTACGACCGGCCGCAATCGGAATTCGTCGCGCGCTTCATCGGCGCAAGCAATGTGATCAAGGGCACCGCCCGCGACGAAAACCATATCTCGTTTTCGGGCGCGACCTTGCGGGTGGTGGGCGCGAAACTGACGCCCAACCAGAGCGCCGCGGTCGCCATCCGCCAGCACGACATCCAGCTCTCGGTGAACGCGCCGCAAACGACCGACAACGCCGTCAAGGCTACCGTGACCCGCCAGGTGTTTCTCGGCGCCAACCGCGACTACATGGTCGAGACCTCCGACGGCACGACATTACGCGCCGTTACATCGACCCAAACCGCCGTTCCCAGCGGCACCGAGGTCTGGCTGACGCTGCCGGCCGAACGCTGCCGGGCGCTCAGCCGATGAACCAGAGCATGATCCGGACCCGCAGGGCCGCGTTAGCGCAAAGTGGGAACCGGTTTTCCCTCGCGACAAACGCGAAAGCGTTTGCGCGGAGATCATGCTCAAACAAAGAAATGAGATCATGATCCAATTCAACCTGATCGGATCATGATCCAAGGGAGCCAGGCACGTGGGCGCGCGGAAAGTTTCGAGACGCAGGATTCTGAAGGGCTCGGCCGCGCTCGCACTTGGCGCCGTGTTCGCGTCTCCCGCTCGCGCCGGGGCGCCGCCGTCGGTGGCGATCACGCGAGAGCTGATCGAAGCGGCGAAGAAAGAGGCCAAGGTCGTGCTGTATTCCCCCATGGATTTGCCGGTGGGGGAAAAACTCGGCAGGGCCTTCGAGGCGCAATATCAGGGTATCGAAGTGCAGATCGAGCGCGCCGGCTCCGAGCGGCTGTTTCAGCGGATCGAGCAGGAATTTGCCTCCAACATCCACGCCGCCGACGTGGTCAATAGCGCCGATGCCTCGCACTTCATCCCCTGGAAGCAGAACGGCTGGCTGGCGCCCTTTGTCTCGGAAGACGTCGCGAAATATTTTCCACCAGAATATCGCGATCCCGACGGGATGTTCGCTACCTCACGGATTTGGCTGTCGTCGATCGCCTACAACACCAGTCTCGTCAAATCCGCGGACGACGCGCCGAAAAGCTTTGCGGATCTGCTGGACCCGAAATGGGCCGGCAAGATGGTAAAAGGCCATCCCGCCTATAGCGGCACCATCATGACGACGACGTTCCAGCTCGTCCGCGAGCTCGGCTGGGATTACTTCGCGAAGCTTTCGAAGCAGCGCGTCATGCAGGTGCAATCATCGACCGACCCGCCGAAGAAACTGGCGCTGGGCGAGCGTGCCGTCATGGCGGATGGCAACGAATATAATGTCGTCCTCTTGAAGGAGGCCGGTCAGCCGGTCGAGCCGGTGTATCCGGCCGAGGGCACGCCGACCATTTCGGGTCCCACCGCGATCTTCGTCACCGCGCCGCACCCAAATGCCGCAAGGCTGTTCCAGGCCTGGCTGCACACGCGGGAAACCCAGCAATTTTTCACCGACTTCACGGCGCAATATTCAGTTCACCCGCAGGTGCAGGCGAAACCGGGCCGCCGCAAGATTTCGGACATCAAGCTGATGAAGGAAGACCCTGCGGGAGTCGAGAAAATGGCGGAAGAGATCAAGACACGCTATGCGCGGCTATTTCGGGTGTAGATATGCTTCAGGCTAAATCAATTTCACCGTCATTCCGGGATGGTCCGAAGGACCAGACCTGGAATCTCGAGATTCTCAGATGTGCAATTGCACATCGTAGTTCGCTCGTTTCACTCTCGCCCCGGAATGACGGACAATATTTAGATCGGTAGACCCATGATCATCGTCGGCCGCGTCGTCTTCCTTTCGCCTCTCCCCGCTTGCGGGGAGAGGCCGGCGCGCATCGTCAGATGCGCGACGGGTGAGGGGCTCTCTCCGCGAATCCGCGTGTGTGGAGACAGCCCCTCACCCCGACCCTCTCCCCGTGAAGAACGGGGAGAGGGAGAAGATAGCAGGACAATATGACCATCACCGGCAGCACCGGCACTCCCAAAGCCAGGATCGACTGGACCAAACCGGTTCTGTGGTTGTTCGCGGCGTTTATGATCGCACTGATCGTGCTGCCGATGTCGTGGCTTGCGATCTACAGCGTCACCGACAAGACCAGCCATCTGACGCTGCAAAATTTCGTCACGCTGTTCACCGACCCCGATTTCCTCGACCCGCTGCTGACCACGGCGATCATTGCGACCGCATCCGCCATCATCTGCTGCGCCGTCGCGGCGCCGATGGGATGGCTGGTATCGCGCACCGACATGCCGGGGCGGCAGTTCATCCGCGCGCTGGTGACGGCCTCGTTCGTGACGCCGCCGTTCCTCGGCGCGGTTGCCTGGGAATTGCTGGCGGCACCCAACAGCGGATTGCTCAATCAGCTATATCGCGTCATGACCGGTGCGGAGGCCGACGAGCATCTGTTCAACATCTATTCGCTCGGCGGAATCATTTTCGTCATTTCCTGCTACACATTCCCCTTTGTGTTCGTGCTGGTCGCCAACGCGCTCGATAACATGCCCGGCGAACTCGAGGATGCGTCCGCCATTCTCGGCGGCAAGGCCTGGACCACGGCGCGGCGCGTGACGATCCCGCTCGCGCTGCCTGCCCTCGTCGCCGGTGCGTTGATCGCGTTTCTGCAGGCCATGACCCTGTTCGGCTCGCCCGCGATTCTCGCGCTGCCGGCCGGCTTTCACACCATGACCACGAAGATCTGGAGCCTGTTCCAGTATCCGCCCAAACTCGAACTCGCCGCCGCCGCCGCGGTGCCGCTTTTGATACTGACGATTCTGCTGCTGCAGGCGCAGAAGTTCATTCTCGGCCGCCGCGGCTATTCGGTTTTAGGCGGCAAATATGGCGCGCCGCGCCGCATTGAAATGAAGAGATGGCGCTGGGCGGCGCTGGCATTCTGCCTGCTGATGCTGCTCAATCCGGTCTTCCTGCCCTATTTCGCACTGTTCAACGCGGCGTTCTCGCCGAACGCAACGACGCTGGTGACGCCGTCGACATTCACGCTGCACAATATCGTGTTCGTGTTCACCGAACTGTCGTCGACCCAGCTCGCGCTGAAAAACACCGTCATTCTGGGCACCGCGACCGCGACCATCGGCACCCTGCTTGCGCTGGTCATCGCCTATGTCACGGCCCGCCGCGTGATCGCGGGACATCGCGTGCTCGGCTTTCTCGCTACCGCCCCGGTCGCCGTTCCCGGCATTGTGCTCGGCGTCGGCCTGTTCCTGAGTTACACGAGGCCGCCCTTCGTGCTGTATGGCACGCTGTGGATCCTGCTGATCGCGTTCCTGACCATCAATTTGCCGTCGGCCTATCAGCAATTGCAGGCGGCGTTCGCCACCATCCATCCCGAACTCGAGGATGCCAGCCGTATTCTCGGCGCGACCCGGCTGCAGTCGCTGCGCCAGATCACCGCGCCGCTGTTGCGCACCGGTGTGATCGCGACCTGGTGCTTCATCTTCATCGGCGTGATGCGCGAGCTCTCCGCGGCCATCGTGCTGTTCACCTCGCAGACCAAGGTGATCAGCGTCCTGATCTACGATCTCAACGAAAGCGGCGATCTCGCCGCCATCTCCGTGCTCGGCATCGCGATGCTGGTCATCACCTTCGCGGTGGTGCTCGCCGTCAACCGGATTCCGATGTTCGGGGCCAACGCCGGCACGCGGCTGCGGAATTAGTGCCGTAGCCCGGTCCACACCGTCATTCCGGGATGGTCCGAAGGACCAGACCTGGAATTCTCGCAATTCTCAGATGTGCAATTGCACATCGTAGTTCGCTCGTTTCACTCTCGCCCCGGAATGACGGACAATATTTAGATCGGTAGACCCATGATCATCGTCGGCCGCGTCGTCTTCCTTTCGCCTCTCCCCGCTTGCGGGGAGAGGCCGGCGCGCATCGTCAGATGCGCGACGGGTGAGGGGCTCTCTCCGCGAATCCGCGTGTGTGGAGACAGCCCCTCACCCCGACCCTCTCCCCGTGAAGAACGGGGAGAGGGAGAAGATAGCAGGACAATATGACCATCACCGGCAGCATCGGCACTCCCAAAGCCAAAATCGACTGGACCAAACCGGTTCTGTGGTTGTTCGCGGCGTTTATGATCGCACTGATCGTGCTGCCGATGTCGTGGCTTGCGATCTACAGCGTCACCGACAAGACCAGCCATCTGACGCTGCAAAATTTCGTCACGCTGTTCACCGACCCCGATTTCCTCGACCCGCTGCTGACCACGGCGATCATTGCGACCGCATCCGCCATCATCTGCTGCGCCGTCGCGGCGCCGATGGGATGGCTGGTATCGCGCACCGACATGCCGGGGCGGCAGTTCATCCGCGCGCTGGTGACGGCCTCGTTCGTGACGCCGCCGTTCCTCGGCGCGGTTGCCTGGGAATTGCTGGCGGCGCCCAACAGCGGATTGCTCAACCAGCTATATCGCGTCGTGACCGGTGCGGAGGCCGACGAGCATCTGTTCAACATCTATTCGCTCGGCGGAATCATTTTCGTCATTTCCTGCTACACGTTCCCCTTTGTGTTCGTGCTGGTCGCCAACGCGCTCGATAACATGCCCGGCGAACTCGAGGATGCGTCCGCCATTCTCGGCGGCAAGGCCTGGACCACGGCGCGGCGCGTGACAATCCCGCTCGCGCTGCCTGCCCTCGTCGCCGGTGCGTTGATCGCGTTTCTGCAGGCCATGACTCTGTTCGGCTCGCCCGCGATTCTCGCGCTGCCGGCCGGCTTTCACACCATGACCACGAAGATCTGGAGCCTGTTCCAGTATCCGCCCAAACTCGAACTCGCCGCCGCCGCCGCGGTGCCGCTTTTGATACTGACGATTCTGCTGCTGCAGGCGCAGAAGTTCATTCTCGGCCGCCGCGGCTATTCGGTTTTAGGCGGCAAATATGGCGCGCCGCGCCGCATTGAAATGAAGAGATGGCGCTGGGCGGCGCTGGCATTCTGCCTGCTGATGCTGCTCAATCCGGTCTTCCTGCCCTATTTCGCACTGTTCAACGCGGCGTTCTCGCCGAACGCAACGACGCTGGTGACGCCGTCGACATTCACGCTGCACAATATCGTGTTCGTGTTCACCGAACTGTCGTCGACCCAGCTCGCGCTGAAAAACACCGTCATTCTGGGCACCGCGACCGCGACCATCGGCACCCTGCTTGCGCTGGTCATCGCCTATGTCACGGCCCGCCGCGTGATCGCGGGACATCGCGTGCTCGGCTTTCTCGCTACCGCCCCGGTCGCCGTTCCCGGCATTGTGCTCGGCGTCGGCCTGTTCCTGAGTTACACGAGGCCGCCCTTCGTGCTGTATGGCACGCTGTGGATCCTGCTGATCGCGTTCCTGACCATCAATTTGCCGTCGGCCTATCAGCAATTGCAGGCGGCGTTCGCCACCATCCATCCCGAACTCGAGGATGCCAGCCGTATTCTCGGCGCGACCCGGCTGCAGTCGCTGCGCCAGATCACCGCGCCGCTGTTGCGCACCGGTGTGATCGCGACCTGGTGCTTCATCTTCATCGGCGTGATGCGCGAGCTCTCCGCGGCCATCGTGCTGTTCACCTCGCAGACCAAGGTGATCAGCGTCCTGATCTACGATCTCAACGAAAGCGGCGATCTCGCCGCCATCTCCGTGCTCGGCATCGCGATGCTGGTCATCACCTTCGCGGTGGTGCTCGCCGTCGATCGGATTCCGGTGTTCGGGGCCAACGCCGGCACGCGGCTGCGGAATTAGTGCCGTAGCCC
>CAVWDY010000037.1:0-42103 GCA_963753875.1 uncultured Alphaproteobacteria bacterium
GTCGTTCAACAGCTCGAGCGCGCGGCCGTTGAAGCGGTCGAGCACGGACTTGGAACGCCAGAAGTCAAAGGAGTGCCCGTGCTGACGCTGCAGCGCGACCCGTACATTCTCCAGCGCGGTCAGATGCGGGAACACCGCCGAAATCTGAAACGAGCGCACCAGGCCGAGGCGCGCCACATCGGCCGGCGCCAGCGCCGTGATATCCTTTCCCTTGTATAGGATCTGCCCCGCCGATGGTTGCAGAAACTTGGTCAGGAGGTTGAAGCATGTCGTCTTGCCGGCCCCGTTCGGGCCGATCAACGCGTGTATGCTTCCACGGCGGACCCGAAGGTCAACGTCGCGAACGGCAAAGAACCCCGCGAATTCCTTGGTCAATCCGTGGGTTTCGAGAATGAACTCATCAGCCAATCAAATTTCCCCCATCAGCCATCGCCGCGACGCCCCATCGCGGGGTGGCCAATTTTTTCTCACCGGCAGGTTCTCCCAGGCGTCTTGGAAATTCGCCCTGAACTGGCCGCCTCCGGGCCGGAATATGCCGCCAACGGCCCGCCTTAGGCAAGGCGGAAAGCTCGGCATATCGCAAGCGCGCACCGGTCCGATTGGCCATTAGTCGAATGGCGAAAGCGGTCAAGAGGACACGGGCGGGCGGTTGCCGCAGACTGCTTCTGAGAGGCCGGCCAGGCAAGGCGGAAAGCAGTCGTTAACGGTGTTTCGTTGCAATCTCGGGTTTTCATCAATTATTTCCGCCTTGGGATCGATGGTAGGTCGTACTGCATTGAGACCGGATTGCAGCCTTGGAATTCGAAAGCGCCAACCCGACGATCGTCAAATCGATCAAGCAGCGTGATCTCCTGAACACGTGGCTGCGGCTTTATGCCCGCGCGCAACTATTGCCGCGCATCGAGCAATACCAGCCCGAACGGCTCGCCGACGAGCTCCCGGACCTCGTCTTTTACACCGTCGATGCAGCACACTGGTCGCTTCCGCGTCTAATAATCCAGAGCGACGGCACGCGGATGTCTGCCGCCTACGGCCACACCGGCATGGGCCGATATCTCGACGAATATCTCGGTGTTAAGCTCGCTTCCGTCGTGATGCCGGTCTACCACGAATGCCTGAAGCGTGCGCTTCCCGTCTACACCATCTCCAACATCGACGACGTCTATGGGCGACTCGTCGCCTATGAGCGGCTGTTGTTGCCGTTCTCGGAAGGCGGCGGCGTCACGCATGTGATCGCATCGTTGAAGACCATTTCTGAAGACGGCGGCTTCGAGATCCGGAATCTGATACGCGCAAACAAGTCGTTGCCGACGACAAAATGCAGCGCCGTTATCGATTGCGACCTTTTCCATCGCGCGCCCGGCCGTATTCCGGCCGGCGACCTGATCGAGTTCAATTAGCGGATATCGAGCAGGCTTAGCTCTACGCGCGACGGGACCCGCCCGACGGCGCTACTTCCCTGGCGTAGATCTCCGGCTTGAAGCCGACCAGCAATTTGCCGGCGAGTTCGAGCACCGGCCGCTTGATCATCGACGGCTGCGCCAGCATCAGCGCAAGCGCCTTGCGCTCGTTCAGGCCTTCCTTGTCGCCATCGGGCAGTTTGCGAAACGTGGTCCCGGCGCGATTGAGCAGGATTTCCCATCCCAGTTCGTCGCACCATTGCTTGAGCCTGTCCTTGGCGATGCCCTCGGCCTTGTAGTCATGAAAGCCGTAAGCCACGCCATGGCCATCGAGCCAGGCGCGAGCCTTCTTCATGGTGTCGCAGTTCTTGATGCCGTAGATGGTAACCGGTTTCGTCATCGTCAGATTTGTCCACTCTAGCCCGCCGCGCCGTCATCGAGACTGACGATGACGGCGGCGTTGGCAATGATGACGGCATCGCCGCCGCTCTCGGCGGGAATCTCCAGCCCGCCCTTGACCGCTGTCACGGTCACCGTGCCGTAAGGCAGCTCCTTAGCGACCGCTGACGTGTCCACCGCGCCGGGGTCCGGCACACCGATCGTGACATCGACGAACATGTCGCTCGCGGTCTTGCCCAGCATCCGAAAGAAGCCGATGCTGGAGTGGCGGATGGCGTCCGAGACCGCCCGGCTGGCGGCCTTGGTGGCGTCTTTGCCATGAACATCAACGCCCATGCCCATTTCGGTGATACAGCGCACACGTGCCATTGCGAGTTCCTGCTATCGTTTGGGTGGGAGTAAGCGGCAATTCCCTCCGCGGTCGGTCGCGCGGTCAAAGGTTTCATCACCGGTCTCGCGGCTGAAGCGATCATGCGTTCGGCCGCCGTCCGTCACGCGATCTTGCCGCGCAAGCTGTCCGCGAGTGCCGAAAGCGCATTGGCAAGTTGTCTCGCGGTTTCCGGCGCCGGCAGCGGCATTTTGAGGTTTTGCGCGCCGGTGGCTGGATCGCGCTCAATCCATGGATGCGCTGCGTCGTCGGGATTGCTGGCAGCCGCCAGAGCGGCAATAAACTGCGCACCGACCTGCACCAGGGCGTGCCATGGATCGGGCCCTGTACCGCGCGGCAGTACTCCCGACCCATCAGTCCGGGCCACCGTCATCTCGCCAGCGCCCATGTTTACATCCGCATTCACACCTTCCACGGATCCGGCGTCGCCTGCAGCGATGATATTCCCCACTTCCTCAGCCGGCGTCACAGCCTCGCCTTCACCCATACGCCCGGTGACATTTTCCACGTCCTTCATGAAACGGTTGAGACGCGAACCGCCGAGCGAGATTTCGCCACTGCCGCCGTCCAGAATTCCTGCTGATAGCGAGCGCTTGAACGCCAGCACCGAAAGCATGCCCTCCTCGATGGTGCCCTTTGCCACGAAATTGATGACCCGTACCGGCCGTATCTGACCCATGCGGTGGATGCGCGCGATGCGCTGCTCGAGGATTGCCGGGTTCCATGGCAAGTCCATGTTCACCAGGGTCGAAGCATGCTGCAGATTGAGCCCCGTGCTGCCGGCATCGGTGGACAGGAACACGCGGCAGGTGGGGTCGTCACGAAACCGCTCAACCAGTGCCGGCCGTTTCTCCGATGGCACACCGCCGTGAAAGCTGACGTAGCCCAGACCACGCGCTTCGAGGCGGCGGATGACGATATCGTGGGTCCGCGTCCATTGCGAAAACACCACCGCCTTGGCCTCGGGTTCGGCGAACAAATCGTCGAACAAGGCCGCCAACTCGTCGGCCTTGACGCCATGATCGGTTTCCTGGTCCAGCAGATAGGTGCTGTTGCAGGACATGCGCATGTTTTGCAGGGCGCAGGTCAGCCGCCGCTGATCCTTGTCCGACAGGAATCTGGTCTTGCGCCAGCGGTGGACGATTTTCGCCACCACGTCGGCGTTTTCCTGGTGATAAGCCATTTGCATCTCGGTCATCGGCACCAGCAGGTTCTGGTCGGTCCGGCTGGGCAGTTGCCGCAGCACCTCGGATTTGCGCCGGCGAAGCATGACCGGCGCCAGTGTCTGGCCGATTTTCTCCAAGGCGGTATAGCCGGTGACCCGCCCGGCTTCGTCCTTGACCTGATGCTGGTGCAGCAGCTTCCAGGTCGGCCCCAGCCGGTGCTGATCGACAAACTGGACGATGGAAATCAATTCTTCCAGCTTGTTTTCCAGAGGCGTCCCGGTCAGCACGATCGCATAGGCGCTATCGATGCGTTTCAGGGCACGCGCGGCAATGGTGTTCCAGTTTTTCACCCGCTGTGCTTCATCGACGATGACCAGTTCGGGCGCCCAGGCGGCGATCAGGTCGAGATCGGGCTGGAGCTTCTCGTAGTTTGTGATCTTGCAGAAGTCGTCCAGGGCATAGTCCTTCTGCCGCTGTGGTCGGCCGCCGCCGATCACGCGTGGCGCATTTTTACCCGCTCGCCCCGCGAAACGCGCGATTTCGCTTTGCCATTGGTATTTGAGCGAGGTCGGGCAGACCACCAGCACTTTTGAGACGCCAAAATGCCGTGCCAGAATTTCTGTCGCGGCGATCGCCTGTATGGTCTTGCCGAGCCCCATATCGTCGCCGATCAGCGCGCGGCCGACCCGCACCGCGAACAGCGCGCCCTCGGCCTGATAGGGATAGAGAGGTACCTTCAGAAGCGCCAGCAGCTTGGGGTCGGCAGCACCGCGCGGGAACAACTGCTCGAGCTTTGAGGCCCGCCGGTCCGCATCCCGCCTTGCCGCGACGAAATCGAGTGCATCGTCATAGGCACGCAACTCATGACCGCACTTCGACACCACGGTCATAAAATGCTCGAGCTCGCCAAAGCGCTCCTCCGGCAGCACCCCGTCGTGTTCGGCGTCGAACAAACCGGCGGCGGCCTCGCTCACCGCCGGCGGGCAGTCCGTTCCGGCGCGAAAATGCACGCAGCGTTTGCCTTCATTGCGCAAGTACAGCTCGGAAAACGCAGGCTGGTAGCCGCGTGCAAACGCCGTCCTGGCGCCGCGCCTTTTTAACAGCCGGGCAAGCGTGAATTCGAGGTGCTTGCAAGTACCCAACTCGCTGGTGGTGTAATCGGGGCATGAACAGAAATTGCCGCCGGGCCCCAAGCCTCGGATCGCCACGCGATAACTGGATTTAGAAACAGGATTGCTGACCCTAAATTCGGAGAAAAACGGCTCGCCGCTGAGATTTTCAAGCCCGAAGTCTTGGTCGCGGCCGAACTGGCGGCGCAAGCCGCGCTGCCAGTCCACCGGCGAAAGACCGGCGGGCGCATGGGTGCGCGAGAGCTTGGGCTCCTTATTCGGCTTGGTCGCGGAATTCAGGTTTCGGGGCTTGGATTTCATCGAAATACATTCCGTTCAGCAAAGGTTTCCCGCGAGACATTCATCTGGCAAACGCCATTTGCCGAAAATGTCGACGGGGTAGTTGAACCGGGTTTGGCGGATTTCCGGCAAGAAGCGGGGCTTCAATATCCCCGCGATAAAGCGATCGCAGCTAGCAGCGATGGCTGCCTTCTCCTCTGCGGAAAGAGTTCTGACTCTCACCCATCTCTTTTCCTGCTGGCCACCTGCAGATTCTCTCGGACCATGTCCACATTCGAAAATGTGTTTGGCGCGCCAACCTGGGTTAACCCCCACTCAATCGTGCCCGGCGGCTTCGACGTCAAGTCACAAACCACACGACTAACACCTTGATGGTATGATTTTCAAACAGATAAATACATGCGCGCGCGATCCCGCGGCGCGGATCGCGCCCGAGTTGTGCAAAAGCCTTCTCCCTCCAAAGTCAGAGGGCGCAGGGAAAGCCGGGTGCCCGTTGCACCCGCAGCCGCGTGTGTAGTGTAGAAAGCACACGCGTTAGTCACCACAGGTTCACCGGAACACCCGGCATTTCCTGCGCAATGGTTTTAACGGCTTATATCGCGCTCTCCCCGGTGACCGGGCTTTCTTGCCACCGTCATCCCTGAGAAGCTTGCTTCTCGAGAACTTGACGCCAGCGTCGGGGCGCCAGGACCACACGACTTCGCCGTCCGCTTGAGCCACGCTCGTCCGTCGTAACTCCCGCGTCCACCGCATCTCACCGCAACGTTCGTGACGATCGCGAGCCGCCCCTCATCCGCCGTGAGACGCGCGGATTTAGATCAGTGATTTGCCCGGCAGCGAAAGCGAAATATTTTTGCGCGAGGGACTGGTCAGACTTTTGGTGATTTGCCCGACGGGTCAACATACAGACCGAGGAATCCGAGGGTCTGCGCGCCGTCTGCCACCAACATGAGATCGACCAGCTGAACGGCCTGTTCTGGATCATGCGGCTGTCTCGCCTCAAGCGCGAGCGGCTGATCAAGCGCTTCGACAAGCTGTCGCGGAGTTGAGACGAATGCGGGATCGTGGATGAAATTGGGAATCGCTATGTGATTGTCATGCCTTTCAATCCACGGTAGGCATCCATGCGGACCCCGACAATTTTTCAGCCTGCGGCGGGGCGCGTTGGGTGGAACAGAGATTATGGCGCGCAACATTCTGATCCTTGGAGCCTCGTATGGCTCATTGCTGGCGACCAAGCTTTTGATGGCAGGTCACAACGTGACGTTGGTTTGCCGGAAGAATACGGCGGAACTCATCAACCGCGACGGTACGCAGGTTCGCATCAAGCTGCGTGACGAGGCGATGCACCGGGCGATTTTCTCCCGTGATCTGCCCGGCAAACTGGACGCGGTTACGCCCGGCGACGTCGACGTTTCGCGCTACGATCTGGTTGGTCTTGCCATGCAGGAACCGCAATACACCAACCACACGATCCGGGTTCTGATGATCAAGATCGCCGGGGCAAAGCTGCCTTGTCTTTCGATCATGAACATGCCGCCGTTGCCCTATCTCAAACGGATTCCGGCACTGGCGGAAATGGAGCTGGAGGAGGCCTACACCAATGCCCAGATATGGGAACGGTTCAAACCGGGACTGGTGACGCTCTGCTCGCCCGATCCCCAGGCCTTCCGTCCCCCGGAAGAGGCGGCGAATGTGCTTCATGTCGGCCTGGCGACGAACTTCAAGGCGGCGGTTTTCGAAGACGGGAAACACAACCTGCTGCTTCGGGAGCTGGAGGCGGACATCGACGCGGTGAAGCTCGATGGGCTGGACGTTCCCGTAAAACTCAAGGTGTTCGATTCGCTGTTCGTGCCTCTGGCAAAATGGTCGATGTTGTTGACCGGGAATTACCGCTGCATCACGCTGCACGAACCGCGGTCGATCCGCGACGCCGTGCACAGCGATTTGAAGCTCTCGCAGTCGATCTATGACGATGTCGACGCCATTGCCCGGCGCCTGGGCGCCGATCCTGCGGACCAGGTTCCTTTCGCAAAATACGCCAAGGCGGCGGAAAGCCTTCTCAAACCCTCTTCCGCAGCACGCGCGGTCGCCAGCGGAGCCCCCTTCATCGAGCGGGTCGACCTGCTCGTGAAGTTGATCGCCCATCAGCTTGGCATGCCCAATGCCGAGATCGATCGCACGGTCGAGATCGTAGATCAGAAACTGAATGAGAAGATCGTGGCGGGCGGTTCCGGCTCGGCGTGACCGGCTGCCAACGGCAGTGCGCAGGGTGGATTAGCGAAGCATAATCCACCACCAATCCTTGCACGGTGGCTACGCTATTTCGCCCTACGAGCTACGCCGTCACGCTCGCATACAAGTCTCCTAGAAGGTCGCGAAGTTCTGCCAACGCAGCCGCCTCATCCTGCAAGAGTTTTAGCACCACAGCTTGATAGGTGCCCCGATCTGGCATTTTAAGTCCAGAAACCACTCGATCAAAGGCAGAACTCTCGCGCATCGGGTAGCGGGTAAGTAACCCGTCCCAATCTGCCGCACCAACAAACGAATCGAATCGAGATTCCTCTGCGACGCGCAGGGTAGGGACATCTACTTCTACAATTACGGAATCGCCACCAACGCTTTCTCGTGTCGGCAAATTGTTCAATATCCTTTCTCTAGCCGCACGGAGAACAGCGCTCCTAACAAGGTGAGCCTTTTGGGCTCTCGCCGCATCGACGGCACCGGCGAGGGCCGACTTCATCAGCGTAATACCGTCGGCGCCGATCATCTGAGCCTGACGTTGGGCCACCCGGGCCACTATTGCCGGATGAAAGTAGAGTGACTCCACAGAATAATGAGAAAGTGCCCAAATGCCCGCCTCACGAAGGCGAGCAACATTGTCGGGTGATCGTTGATCGTTGTCCACAATTCCCCAAGCCTCGATCCAATGCATATCCGGGGCACCACGCAATCCTCTCACGGCGTACTCGACCTCCCGACACCCCTCCTTTGCTATGACCGAGATTTGCGGGAATAGAAGGCTATAGAGCGGAGTATCAAGACTTTGTGCGGCACCCTCGACGAACAGCATTTTGCGCCGCGCACCTAACAGGTCCCGCTTCAAGTCTTCGTTGATTGCGGTACCGGAGGGCACCATATCCACCGTCCACGCTTTGACGTCGGCCCCCTGGTACTCACACCCGCGCACGAGTAAGGTCGAAGCCTCGGCCGTGTCCACAGGAAGCATGATTTCATGCGTTGAAATAATGAAAGCACAATCTTTGCGTCTGGCAAAAAGCAGCTTCAACAACGGTGAAATGATCGATCGATGAAGATGGCGCTCGGGCTCGTCTATCAGGATCAGCGTACCTGCCTTTGCTGTCAGTACCTCCGCTGCAATAAGGAAGGCATTCCGCTCGCCGTCTGACAACTCAGCCACGCTATAGCCTTGTCCCCCGTTCTTTCGCGCGACGATCTTTTGTCTCTCTTCCAAACTGACCTCAATAGGAAGGTTGGACAACCGCATCAACTCGTTGATTACCTGGATTGGCGAGGGATCCTGAGCTTCCTTCTTGGCGGCTGCGTCATCACCAGCCCTAACGAAGGCTGCGATCTTGCGCTCTTGCATGGTGTCGGCGTCGATCAAGTCAAAGATCGCCAAGCTGGAACGCGCGGAAGGGTTCCATTCCCGATATCGTGCTTGGACCTGCCCGTCTTGGGACTGAAAGGCATTCCCTACATCCAGCCTATTGCGCGGCGTCATATCTAGCGAATTAGACTCGAACCAAGTCTGCCGATGCGCAGAGATGCGCCTAGCGTATTGCTGGTTGTCTCTGAACAAGCGGGTCACAAGACTGGACTTCCCGGTGCCGTTAGCGCCGAGCACATAAAGGATTTTCCCGATTTCGAGCATGAAGTTTGTTGGCGGGCCGTCGCCAGTCGGGATGCTGAGCTGAAACTGGTTCGGCATACTCTGTCGCTACCCTACTCCCACTCGATCGTCCCCGGCGGCTTGCTCGTCACGTCATAAACCACCCGATTAACGCCCTTCACCTCGTTGATGATGCGGGTCGCGGTCTCGCCCAGGAATTTCATCTCGAACGGATAAAAATCCGCGGTCATGCCGTCGGTCGAGGTCACCGCGCGCAGGCCCACGACGTATTCATAGGTCCGCCCGTCGCCCATCACGCCGACGGTTTTTACGGGCAGCAGCACCGCAAAGGCCTGCCAGATCTGGTCGTAAAGGCCGGCTTTGCGGATCTGGTCGATATAGACGGCGTCCGCGTTGCGCAGGATGTCGAGTTTTTCGGATGTGATCTCGCCGGGGCAGCGGATCGCCAGGCCCGGACCCGGGAACGGATGCCGGCCGACGAAGATTTCCGGCAGGCCCAGTTCGCGTCCCAACACGCGCACTTCGTCCTTGAACAATTCGCGCAAGGGCTCGACCAGTTTCATGTTCATGCGCTCAGGGAGACCGCCGACATTGTGGTGCGACTTGATCGTCACCGAGGGGCCGCCGGTGAAGGAGACGCTCTCGATCACGTCGGGGTACAGCGTGCCTTGCGCCAAAAACTCGGCGCCGCCAATTTTCTTCGCCTCGGCGTCGA
The DNA here is from genome assembly GCA_963753875.1 of uncultured Alphaproteobacteria bacterium. Taxonomy (GTDB): domain Bacteria; phylum Pseudomonadota; class Alphaproteobacteria; order Rhizobiales; family Xanthobacteraceae; genus Bradyrhizobium. The sequence continues at coordinate 9,352 of CAVWDY010000037.1, forward strand.
ACACATCGATGAACAGGCGGCCGATCGTCTTGCGCTTCTGTTCGGGGTCGCTGACGCCGGAAAGCTCGCCCAGAAATTGTTTCGACGCATCAACGTGAACCAGCGGGATGTTGTAGTGATGCCGGAACAGGTCGACCACGGTCTCGGCCTCGTTCAGCCGCAACAGCCCGTGATCGACGAACACGCAGGTAAGCTGATCGCCGATCGCCTCATGGATCAGCACCGCGGCGACCGCCGAGTCGACGCCGCCGGACAGGCCGCAGATCACTTTTGCCTTGCCCACCTGCTTGCGGATCTTCTCGATCGCTTCCTCGCGGAAGGCGCGCATGGTCCAGTCGCCGGTGAGACCTGCGACCTTGCGGACGAAATTGCGGATCAGTTTGGCGCCGTCGGGCGTATGGACCACCTCGGGGTGGAACATCAGCCCGTAATACTTGCGCTTCTCGTCCTGGATGACGGCGAACGGCGCGTTGGCGCTCACGCCGGCAACGGCAAAACCCGGCGGCATCCTGGTGATGCGGTCGCCATGGCTCATCCAGACCGGATGCTTTTCGCCCGTCGACCAGCAGGAATCGAACAACCGGCTGTCGGCCTTGACCTCGACGTCGGCGCGGCCGAATTCCCGGTGATGGCCGCCCTCGACCTCGCCGCCAAGCTGGGCCGCCATGGTCATCTGGCCGTAGCAGATGCCGAGCACGGGCACTCCAGAGTCGAAGATCGCCTGCGGCGCGCGCGGCGAGCCCTCCTCGTGGACGGATTCAGGACCGCCGGAGAGGATCACGGCCTTCGGCTTCATCTGAAGAAACGCCGCTTCCGCCTTCTGGAACGGCACGATTTCGGAATAGACGCCCTCCTCGCGCACCCGGCGCGCGATCAGTTGCGTCACCTGGCTGCCGAAATCGACGATCAGAATCTTGTCATGCGCCGAGGCCACTTGGGCGCTCTGCTCGCAGGCTGGCTGGGCTGCTGTCATGGGTAGGAATTACGCGACCGGGGCTAAGCTCGCAACCCTGAAAAGCCGTCATGGGAGGGCTCGTTGGGGATACGCCGTCATTGCGAGCCAACGGGTCGCGCGAATGCGCGCCCGATGACAGGCTCCGCAATCCTCCGTGACGGCTGATCTTTTTCCCTCCCCCCGCGAAGCGGCGGGGAGGGATCAAGGGTGGCGGGTGCTTCAACGAGCGGCGCGGGTTGTGATAAACCCCCCACCCCCGACCCCTCCCCGCCACGCGCTGACGCGCGCGGGAGGGAGGGGAGAAGGCGATCGCGAATGCTCCTCGCAAAGACGAGGAGGCCGGGCCCCTTAGGCCTGCCTTCTCAGCACCGACACGAAAAATCCGTCCGTCCCGGTCCGGCGCGGCGTCATCAGAAGGCCCTCCGGGGATTGCAGCGTCGCGGCGGCAAAATCTTCCGCCTTGTCCCAGAGCACGGTTGTGGTCTGCGCGGGCGGCACCACCGCAAAATCCGGATGGCGGGCGAGAAAGCTACGGATCTGGTCGCCGTTTTCCGGCGGTAAGACCGAGCAGGTGATATAGGCGATCCGCCCGCCCGGCTTGACCAAGGCGCTAGCGCGGTCGAGCACCGTCACCTGATCCTTCAGCCGCACTTCCAGCGCGCCGGGCCGCATCCGCCACTTGGCGTCCGGATTGCGCCGCCAGGTGCCGGTTCCCGTGCAGGGCGCATCGATCAGGACCAGATCGGCGGACGCATGAATGTCGCTCAGGGTATCGTTCGGCCCCTTCGGCGTCCGCACCTCGCAATTGTGCACGCCGGCGCGGGACAGCCGCTCGTAGATCGGCGCGAGTTGTCGCTTGTCGTTATCTGTTGCAATGAGCCGGCCCTTGCCCTGCATCATCGCGGCCAGCGCCAGCGTCTTGCCGCCGGCGCCGGCGCAGAGATCGATCACCTGCTCGCCGGGTTTTGCCGCCGACAGCAGGGCAGCAAGCTGCGAGCCCTCGTCCTGCACCTCGATATTGCCCTTGATGAAATCTTCCTCGGAATGGATGCCGGGATTGCGGGCATCGGCGGAAAGCTCGATGCGCAAGCCGATCGGCGACCACGGCGTCGGCATCGTTCCCAAATGGGCGGTCGATGCCAGCACCTTCTCGCGCTTGGCCTTCAGGGTGTTGACCCGCAGGTCGAGCGGCGCGCGGCTCGCCATCGCGGTGGCTTCCGCGACACGGTCCTCGCCAAAAGCCAGCGCGAGATATCCGTCGAGCCATTCCGGGTAATCGCCGGCAACCGGCGCAGGCGCCGCGCGCAGCGACCGCGACGTCAGCGCGGCGCGCTCGCGGTCGCTCAATGGTGAAGGCGCGAAACGGCCGCCGTCGCAAAGCGCTGCGATGCCGTCGGCATCAAGGCCCCGCTCGAGTTTCAACATGCCGAGCACGCGGGCGCGCGGGGTATCCTCCTCCATGATCCACGCGCTCGAGGCCCGCCGCCGCAGCACGTCCCAGATCAGACCGGAGATCGCGGCGCGGTCGCCGGAGCCGGCAAAGCGATGCGCGGTGCCCCACTCCTTCAGCGCCTTCGCCGCCGGAATGCGCTCGGCGTCGATGGTGGCGATGAGTTCGATGGCCGCGGAGAGCCGCGCTGCGGGGGTCATTTAAAACTTTCAGTTCGAGAAACAGAACGCCTCAGGTCAACAGGAAAATCTTCAGCGCCCGCTATAGCGGCCGCGCGCCCCCCGGTCGAGTTGGAAATCCGCCTGCCGAAGGCAGCGGCAGCCACCGAAGCCGTGCCCAGATCGGGCGGATGCACCAGCAAGCCGGAACCTTGCCCTCCGCCAACCAGGACAGACCGACATTTCGTCGAAAGGCCCGCCTGGTGACTTGCGGAAATTAGCATCTCTCCCACGACTCCATTATGGTCGCCAGAACTGCGGCGATGCTGCGCGGTCGTACCGGTGCTCCCCACTGGAAACGACAACAGCCCCTGCAACAAAGAGGTACTGAACCAGTACCCAATTTTCGGGAGTGAAGAGACATGCGCCTGAAAGACCGCGTCGCCATCGTGGTCGGCGCCGGCCAGAGTCCCGGCGAAGGCATGGGCAACGGCCGCGCCACGGCGATTACCTTCGCGCGCGAAGGCGCTCGCGTGCTCTGCGTCGATCGCAACCTCAAGTCCGCGCAGGAGACCGTCGACATGATCGCCGCCAAGGGTGGCGCGGCGACAGCCTTCGAGGCCGACGTCACCAAAGAGGCCGCGCTGAAGGTCATGGTGGCGGACGCGCATGCCCGCTGGGGCCGCATCGACATCCTGCACAACAATGTCGGCGTCAGCCTCGCGGGCGGCGACGCCGAGCTATCCGACATCACCGAGGAAGCGATCGACCGCTGCGTGGCGATCAATCTCAAGAGCTGCATCTTCGCGGCGAGATACGCGATCCCGATCATGCGCCAGCAGAAGAGCGGCGCCATCATCAACATCTCCTCGATGGCCGCGATCACCACCTATCCCTACGTCGCCTATAAAGCGACGAAATCGGCGATGATCGCCTTCACCGAACAACTCGCCTACCAGAACGCCCAGTACGGCATCCGCGCCAACGTCATCCTGCCCGGACTGATGAACACGCCGATGGCGGTCGACACCCGCGCCCGCGCGTTCAAAAAGAGCCGCGCCGAAGTCGAGGCCGAGCGCGACGCCAAAGTGCCGCTGCGCCACAAGATGGGCACCGGCTGGGACGTCGCCAACGCCGCGCTCTTCCTGGCCTCCGACGAGGCGAGTTTTATTACCGGCGTGACGCTGCCGGTCGACGGCGGCGCCAGCGTGCGGCGCGGTTAAACCTCGGCGTAGCGTTTTCAAGCGAAGCATGCCCTCGGACTTGATCCGTGGGTGGGTACCGGTTCGCATAGCAATCAAGTTTACGCAGATTGCGTAGACTTATCTGCGGCAGAAAACGCGTCAAAAAAGTCTAGGCGCCACGTGGCGGCGGCACCGCCAAGCGCAAAAAACTCATCACGCTTCCGGCCGCGGCAAATCCCGCGCCGAGCGCGAGCGCGAGCGTGGCGCCGTCGCGGCCGGCAAGACCGAAGCACAATGCCGCGAGCGCCGCGCCGATGGTTTGTCCGGTCAGCCGTGCGGTGGCGACAATGCCGCTCGCGCCGCCGCTGCGATCGGGGGGAGCGCTCGACATCAGCGCCCTGAGGTTCGGCGTCTGAAAGAAGCCAAATCCGAACCCGCAAATCGCCATGCGCCAGACGATATTGGCGACGCTCGGGGCTGCGGGAAGCGTCGCCAACAAGACCATGCCGATACCCAGCAACACCAATCCGAGGCCGCCGAGCACGCCCGCGGAATAGCGGTCGCTCAATCGGCCTCCGATCGGCGCCATGATGGCAACCACCAGCGGCCATGGCGTCATGAAGAAGCCGGTCTCGACCTGCGTTCGCTGCAGGATGTCCTCGAAGTAGAACGGCAGGGAAACGAACGCCAGACCCTGAACCGCAAACGAGCACACGGCGGTGGCCGCCGACAGCGCGAACACCGGCCGGCGAAACAGATCGATCGCCAACATCGGCGCCGGATGATCCGCATGCCTGTGCATCGACGACCAGCCCAGCAGGACCGCGGCCGCAAGTTCAATCGAGACGAGGCCGATGGAGGCCTTGTGCGCGGCGCTGCCGATGCCGAGAATGAAGAGGCCGAGGCAGAGCGCCGCCAGAAGCGCGCCGGGAAAATCAAACGCGTGCACGGCGCGCGGCGTATGCGGCAAGGTCTTCAGGCCGATGGCCATGACAATCACGCCGAAGGGAATGTTGACCGCGAACAACCACGGCCATGGCCCCATCGCCAGAATGCCGGAGGCGATCGTCGGCCCAAGCGTGAAGGCGGTCGCGACGACTAGCGCGTTATGACCGAAGCCGCGCCCCAACAGCCGGCTCGGATAGACGAAACGAACGAGCGCCGAATTCACGCTCATGATTCCGCTGGCGCCGAGCCCCTGCAGCGCCCGGGCGGTCAAAAGGCTCGGCAGCGACCACGCATAGGCACATCCGAGCGAAGCCAGCGTGAACAGCAACAGGCCGCCAAGATAAATTCGCTGGTGACCGACGATTTCACCGAGCGCGCCGAGCGGCAACAGCGTTGCGACCAGCGCGATCTGGTAGACATTGACCACCCAGACCACATCCGCCGGGCTGACGCCGAGATCGGCGGCGATGGCGGGAAGTGCGATGTTGGCGATCGCGGTGTCCAGCGAGGCCATGGCGATCGCCGTAAAGATCGCGGCCACCGCCCAGCGCCTGCGCTCCGCCGGCAAACCGTCGATCGCAAGCGAGGATGCTGCCTTCGCCGCCTTTGTATCCTTCAGCATCCCACAGAGGTCTCCAGGCAGGTGACGGGACGTCTCGCCGCCATGCGGGATGTACTATGGATACGGAGCCGTCCCCAAGACGCCATGTTGCATGATGCGTATGCGGCGTTTGAGGCGTTTGAGGCGTGACGTCGGCGATCCGCGCGACCCGCCGCTCACGCAACCGCGACACCAGCCCGCGTCTCAGGCGGTGATCTTCGCCAGCGCCGCGTCGAACGCCGCGGCGGCGCTCGGCAGATCCTTGAACGATCGAATCGTTCGACCGGATTGTAATTCCGTTTCCTCCATTCCGGGCCGAACTTCGGAAAACGGCCGCCCGCCTTCGATCATTGCGGCCGGGGCGCTCACGTGAAATTCATGGGCGTCAACCGGGGTATCTTTTGGAAGCCAAACACCAAGCGTAACGATGTCGTTGCCGCGCCGATAAGAAATATAACGGTCGACCGCAACATCGCCATTTCTTTGATGACCGCCGAGTTTGGCAAAACCTTTGGCATCCAGCAGCCTGTGCGCCTTAAAACCCTTCACGCCCGCCGATCTCGCCTTCGCGGTTTCCTCGGACAGATCGTACTTCTCGGCCATCGCCTTGCCCACCGCGGCAAGCTGCCCCGACATCTCATGCTCGAATTCCTTGAGCTCGGTGCGTGGCTTTGCCGCCTTGCGGGGCCTTGCGGCATTGCGCTTTTCCATTTCGGCCTTGCATTGCGCGATCACGGCGGCAACCGATTTGCGCTCCGCATTGACAAGCAGGTTTTTCAGATCCTGATCTGAAAGCGCTGATATCCTGTCGTCCGACCAATCGACCATAATAACCAGCTTCTTTTCTGAATGATGTTGAGGTGAACTTTTTCAAGCCAGCGGTACAGCGCGAACCCAAATCCAACGGGGATATGGTTGGCACAATAGCGCGTTTCGCAACCCCTGTGGGGGCAATTACGGACCGGGAATTACACCCCGCCCGGATAGTTCGGACTTTCGCGCGTGATGGTGACGTCGTGGACGTGGCTTTCGCGCAAGCCGGCCCCTGTGATGCGCACGAACTGCGCCTTCTCGTGGAATTCGGCGAGATTACGCGCGCCGACATAGCCCATCGCGGCGCGCAGGCCGCCGGCGAGCTGATGCATGACGTTGGCGACCGGGCCCTTGTAGGGCACCTGCCCCTCGATGCCCTCCGGCACCAGCTTCAGCGTGTCCTTGATGTCCTGCTGGAAGTAGCGGTCGGCGGAACCGCGCGCCATCGCCCCCACCGAACCCATGCCGCGATAGGCCTTGTAGGAGCGGCCCTGCCATAGAAACACTTCGCCCGGCGTCTCGTCGGTGCCGGCGAGCAGCGAGCCGACCATGGCGATATCGGCGCCCGCGGCCAAGGCCTTGGCCAGATCGCCGGAATATTTGATGCCGCCATCCGCGATCACGGATATGTCGGCTTTCTTCGCCGCCTCCACCGCGTCCATGATCGCGGTGAGCTGCGGCACGCCGACGCCCGCCACCATGCGCGTGGTGCAGATCGAGCCCGGACCGATGCCGACCTTGATCGCATCCGCGCCGGCATCGATCAGCGCCTGGGCGCCTTCTTGGGTGGCAATATTGCCGGCGATCACCTGCACCGCGTTGGAGAGCCGCTTGATGCGGTTGACGGCTTCCAGCACCCGCGAGGAATGACCGTGCGCGGTGTCCACGACGATCAAGTCGACGCCGGCGTCGATCAGCCGCTCGGTGCGTTCGTAACCGCCCTCGCCAACGGTGGTCGCGGCCGCGACCCGCAAGCGGCCCTGCGCATCCTTGCAGGCGAGCGGATGCGCGACCGCCTTTTCCATGTCCTTGACGGTGATCAATCCGACGCAGCGGTATCGATCATCGACCACCAAAAGCTTTTCGATGCGATGCTTGTGCAGCATGCGCTTGGCCTCGTCCTGGCTGACGCCCTCGCGCACCGTCACGAGGTTTTCGTGCGTCATCAGCTCGGAGACTTTTTGTCTTGGATCGGTCGCAAACCGCACGTCGCGGTTGGTGAGTATGCCCACCAGCTTTCCCGGTCTGCCCTCGCCGCCGCCCGTGACCACCGGAATCCCGGAGAAGCCGTGGGCATTCATCAGCGCCAGCGCGTCCGACAACATCGCATCGGGGCCGATGGTCAACGGATTGACCACCATACCGGATTCATATTTCTTGACCTGCCGCACCTGGGCGGCCTGGCCATCGGGGTCGAAATTGCGGTGAATGACGCCGACGCCGCCCGCCTGCGCCATCGCGATCGCCATGCGCGCTTCGGTGACGGTGTCCATCGCAGAGGCGATGATGGGAATGTTGAGCGGAATGGCGCGGGTGACGTAAGAGCGGATGTCGGCCTCGGAGGGCAGGATGTCCGACAGACCGGGTTTGAGAAGCACGTCGTCGAACGTATAGGCTTCGCGTATCCCCTGAAGTCCCTGCACCTGCGCCATCACCAACTCCATTCAGCGGCCCGTTGGCCGCGATACGATCCCGGGATGAGCGGATACGCCGGCGAAGCAATCGGCTTCACCGTCGAATCAGAGCCCATCGGTAGGGTTGGCGGTGGTCGATAGCACGCCACCATGACGAATCAAAGGGGCCGCGGCCCCCAAATTCCGCGCTAGCCGCGGATAGCACGGTGGCGGGCCACAATGGCGTGCTGCCACCGCAAGGCCAGCGGGCTTTCTCTTAGTGCAGTTCCTGAGCGGTACGAATCGTCCGCGCGGGCGCGCCATTGAGACAGCGCCGGGCGGACTCGATTTCGGCCTCGGTTGCACCCTTGCTACGCGCGTAAGCCTCTGCCGCCTCCGCGCTATACTTCGCGACGTAGAAGCGGACGACTGAGCACGATGCGCGATGCAATAGACCCTCGGCGGAAGCCTCGGCGGGAGCCAGTCCAAATACGATCGCGAAAATGAACAACAAACGATACCCCATTCTGGGTCTTTCCTTCTTCAAGAATTGACAGGGGATGAGCCCAACGGCTCCGCAGGGCCCTAGTCTCACATTGCACCAAATGTAGCAAGCTTTTATCAAGCATATCCAGCAATGGAGCTATGCGAGGTGTCGTCTGTTAAGGTTTCCACGCAAAGGGCAGTAAGCATCCCGCGAAGCTTTGAGGAAACTTCCTCTCGGAAACCATTGAAATTGTTGACCAAGCTTTTTAGGTGGTTTGCGAGTTCACCAATAGAATGCGCGGGCCACGAGATGATGCTGCCCACTTCTTGCCACGCCATCGCCCCTTTCTCGCCTTGTCCAAATTTCCATGAACAAAGAACGCCTGATCCCGCTCATCGTAGCCACCGCCCTGTTCATGGAGAACATGGATTCGACGGTCATTGCGACATCGCTTCCGGCGATCGCCGCCGATATCGGCACCAGTCCGCTGACGCTGAAGCTCGCGATCACCTCCTATCTCTTGTCGCTGGCGGTGTTCATTCCGGCCAGCGGCTGGACGGCCGACCGCTTTGGCGCGCGCCTGGTATTCTCCGGCGCGGTCGCCGTCTTCATGTTGGGCTCGATCGGCTGCGCGCTGTCCGGTTCGGTCACCGATTTCGTGATCGCGCGTATCCTGCAAGGCATCGGCGGAGCGATGATGACGCCGGTCGGACGGCTGGTGCTGTTGCGCTCGATCGACAAAAGCGCGCTGGTGAACGCCATGGCCTGGGTCACGGTGCCGGCGCTGGTGGGGCCGGTGATCGGTCCGCCGCTCGGCGGATTCATCACCACCTATTTCTCCTGGCACTGGATCTTCCTGATCAATATTCCGATCGGCCTGCTCGGCATCTTCATGGCGCTGCGCTACATCGACCCGATCAAGAGCGAAGACCCCGAGCGCTTCGATCTCTACGGGATGATGCTGGCCGGCATCGGACTCGCCGGAATTGCCTTCGGGCTCTCGGTCGCAGGCCTCAATTTGCTGCCATGGTCGATGGTAGCTTTGCTGGTGACGATCGGCTCGATCTCGATGACGCTCTACGTCATCCATGCCCGGCGAACCGCTTCGCCGGTGCTGGATTTCGGGTTGCTGCGGTTGCCGACAATGCGCGCCAGCATCCTCGGCGGCTTTCTGTTCCGCCTCGGCATCGGCGCGCTGCCGTTTCTGCTGCCGCTGTTGATGCAGGTCGGTTTCGGCCTGTCGCCGTTCCGGTCGGGCCTCGTCACCTTCGCCTCCGCCGTCGGCGCCATGGGCATGAAGACGCTGGCCGCGCGCATCATCAGAACCTTCGGCTTCCGTAATATGATGACCATCAATGCCGTCGTCAGTTCGGTTTTCCTCGGCGCCTGCGCGCTGTTCACGGTCACGACGCCGCTGCTTCTGATCATGATCATACTCGTGGTCGGCGGTTTCTTCCGCTCGCTGCAGTTCACCGCGATCAACACCGTCGCCTACGCAGAGATCGAGCCGGCCCAGATGAGCCGGGCCACCACGCTTGTCAGCGTCAACCAGCAGCTGGCGCTTTCCGCCGGCGTCGCGGTCGGGGCGTTTTCGGTGGAATCCACCATGCTGATGCGACATGTGCAGGAGCTGAGCGCGGAAGATTTCGCGCCGGCGTTCCTTGTGGTCTCGATCATCTCGGCGGTGTCGGCCTGGTTCTTCCGGCAAATGCCCGACGATGCCGGACACGAAATCTCCGGCCGCACGGCAGTCGAGATTTCCAGCCGCAAGGGCGCGGCGAATGCGGCGGTCAAAGTGGCGAGCGAGGAAACCCAGAATGCCAGGGATCAGCGGCTGGGGTAGAGCAACGGCTGGATTGCTCGCTCGCAATGACGGCGGAGTTCAGGGCAGCGGTCTCGATTCTCCCCTAAACCCCATCGCCAGCACGTAGCGCTCGGAAGAATCTTGCCGGCTCGAGGCCGGCTTGACGTGGCGGACGCTGGTGAAGTCACGCTTGAGCTGCGTCATCAGCTCGGCGTCGGCGCCGCTCTGGAAGGTTTTCGCCAGGAAGGTTCCGCCGGGTTTTAGGACCTCGGCGGCAAACGCGGCCGCTGCCTCCACCAGGCCGATCATGCGCAACTGGTCGGTCTTGCGATGGCCCGTGGTGTTCGCGGCCATGTCCGACATCACCACATCGGCGCGGCCGTCCATCATTTCGATCAGCCGGTTCGGCGCATCGTCAGCCAAGAAATCAAGCTGCGCAAAGCTGACGCCGACGATCTCGGGCATTTCCAGGAGGTCAATGGCGACCACCCTGCCCTTGCCGCTTGCCGCGCCGACGCGTTTGGCGGCGATCTGGCTCCAGCCGCCGGGCGCAGCACCGAGATCGACCACGGTGATGCCGGGCTTGAGGAAGCGATATTTGTCGTCGATTTCGATCAGCTTATAGGCCGCGCGAGAGCGCAAGCCTTCGCGCTTGGCTTGCGCCACATAGGGATCGTTGAGCTGCCGTTCCAGCCAGAGCTTTGACGACAGCTTGCGCTTGCCGCCGGTCTTGACGGTGACGTGCAGCCGCCCGGTGGTGTCTTTCGCCATGTCGATTTTGGTTTTCGTCGATCTATCGGATATCCGGGCCACATGGTTCGAGACGCGCGGCAGTGCCGCGCTCCTCACCATGAGGGGTCTCACCTCATCCTGAGGAGCGCGCCCTTGCGCGCGTCTCGATGGATGAAGGCCACCGACCCGTGCTCTAGCACATCGCCGGCCTAAACGCCTATCGGCCTGTGCTGAGGGCGCCGTCCTCGCGCATCATCTCGACCAGCATGCCTTCGCGCAGTCCCCGATCGGCGACGCGCAGCCGTGGCAGCGGGAACGCATGGCGGATCGCATCCAGAATGGCGCAGCCCGCCAGCACCAGATCGGCGCGCTCGACACTGATGCAATTGTTGGCGGCGCGCTCCTGATAGCTCATGCCGAGCAGGCGCGCGATGGTGGCGGTGACATCCGCATCGTCCATCCAGACACCATCAATCCGCCGGCGATCGTATCGCACGAGATTGAGATGGATGCCGGCCAGCGTCGTCACCGTGCCGGAAGTGCCGAGCAGGTGCATATCGTCAAGCTCCCCGCCATGCTCGGCGGCAAACGGCCCGACATGTTTCGCAACCTCCTCCGTCATCCGCGCATAGGATTGCGGCGTGACATCCCGGCCGCCGAAATGCTCGGCCAACGTGACCACACCGAGCGGGATCGACATCCAAGCCTTGATGCGCGGCGACGCATTTTGTTCAGCCGGATCGCGCTCGATCCGAACCAGTTCGGTCGATCCACCGCCGATATCGAACAGAATGGCGCCCCGCCCATGCGGATCGAGCAGCGGCGAACAGCCGATCACCGCAAGGGCTGCTTCGGTCTCCCGATCGATCACTTCGAGCCGGATGCCGGTCTCCGCGGCGACGCGATCGCGAAAGCCTTCGGCGTTCGAAGCGGCACGGCAGGCCTCGGTCGCGATCAGCCGCAGCCGCTTGGCCTTCCTGGACTGGATCTTGTCGCGGCAAATGCTCAGCGCGGCGATGGCGCGCTCGATCGCAGCCTCGCTGATGCAGCCGGTCGCGGAGATTCCCTCGCCCAATCGGATGATCCGCGAGAAGGAATCGACCACGCGGAACCCGTCGTCGGTCGGGCACGCGATCAGCAGGCGACAATTATTGGTGCCAAGGTCGAGCGCCGCGTAGACGCCGGCTTTCGGCGCCAGCCCTGCCTCTCCGGCTTCGCCAGCGGCGACCGGTACTATCGAGCTTCCGCGCGGCGCCAGGTCGTCGCGAAGCCCCGTATCGTCCTTCATCCAAATGTCTTTCCCCGGCCAAGGGCGGCCGACGAGGGAATTTTGCTTCGGGAGAAACTCTAGCAGCGCCAAGGGGCGGCGCAACAACCCTTCACATGGGACCATGTCCAATCAGGCGTTGTCCTTCCGGCAGGCGTGGTTTATCTGGGGTGCGGGCTGCAAAATCGCGCAAAAACCGGCCATTTCAGGTGCTTTCAATGCAAGATCATACGTCTCCATCCTCTCTGGAAAATGCTATTGCACTGCAAAAATATGGGGTCGGGCAGCCGGTCCGCCGCAAGGAGGACGACACGCTGGTCCGCGGCAAGGGCAAATATACCGACGATTTCAATCTTCCGGGGCAAGCCTATGCGTGGATCGTGCGTTCGAGCCACGCCCACGGCATCATCCGTGACATCGACGCCTCGGCCGCCAAGGCGATGCCGGGCGTGCTCGGCGTCTGGACGGGAACCGATCTCGCTGCCGCCAATTACGGCCCCTTCACCTGCGGCCTGCCGCTGAAGAGCCGCGACGGCACGCCGCTATTGCAGACCAACCGAACCGCGCTGATGACCGACAAGGTGCGCTATGTCGGCGACCCCGTGGCGTTCGTGGTGGCGGAAACACTGGCGCAGGCCCGCGATGCCGGCGAGGCGGTGGTGGTCGATATCGATCCATTGCCGGCCGTCACGGACCCCGAGGAAGCGGCAAAACCCGGCGCGCCGCAGCTCTACGATCACATCCCCAACAATGTGGCGCTCGACTATCACTATGGCGACGCCGCCAAGGTGGAAGCTGCCTTCGCGAGTGCCGCGCACGTGACAAAACTCGATATCGTCAACACCCGCGTCGCGGTGGTGGCGATGGAGCCGCGCGCGGCGCTCGCCTCCTACGACAAGACCAGCGAGCGCTACACGATTCAGGTTCCGACCCAGGGCGTCGCCGGCAATAAGCTCAACCTCGCCAAGAACATCCTGAAGGTTCCGAACGAGAAAGTACATTTGCTCACCGCCAATGTCGGCGGCTCCTTCGGCATGAAGAACATCAACTATCCCGAATATGTCTGCGTCCTGCATGCCGCCAAGGCGCTGGGCCGGCCGGTGAAATGGACCGACGAGCGTTCGACGAGTTTTCTGTCGGACAGCCATGGCCGCGCGCAAAAGATTCACTGCGAGCTCGCGCTCGACAGCGAGGGAAACTTTCTCGCGGTCAAGGTTTCCGGCTACGGCAATCTCGGCGCCTATATCACCGGCGTCGCGCCGCAGCCGCTATCCCTCAACATCGGCAAGAACATCGGCAGCGTCTACCGCACGCCGGCGATGGCGATCGACATCAAGACCGTGCTGACCAACACTACGCTGATGGGCGCCTATCGCGGCGCCGGGCGGCCCGAGGCCAACTACTTCATGGAGCGCCTGATCGATCGCGCCGCCGACGAGATGGGCATCAACCGGCTCACCCTGCGCAAGCGCAATTTCATCAAGCCGGCGCAGATGCCGTTCGCGGCTTCCTCCGGCGTCACCTATGACAGCGGCGATTTCCAGGGCGTGTTCAACAAGGCGCTTGAGATTTCCGACCACGCCAATTTCGCCAAGCGCAAGAAGGAGAGCCGCAAGCGCGGCAAGCTGCGAGGGATTGCGGTGGGCTCCTATCTCGAAGTCACGGCACCTCCGGGCGTCGAACTCGGCAAGATCGTGTTCGAGGACGACGGCTCGGTCCGGCTGATCACCGGCACGCTCGATTATGGCCAGGGTCATGCGACGCCGTTTGCGCAAGTTCTCTCCGCGCAGCTCGGCGTTCCCTTCGAGAGTGTCAAGCTCGAACAGGGCGACAGCGACCTCGTCCATACCGGCAACGGCACCGGCGGCTCGCGCTCCATCACCGCCAGCGGCATGGCGATCGTCGAAGCCTCGAAACTGGTGATCGAAAAGGGCAAGCGCGCCGCCGCCCATCTGATGGAAGCCGCCGAAGGCGACATCGAATTCGGCAATGGCCGCTTCACCATCGCCGGCACCGACCGCTCGATCGACATCATCGAGCTGGCGCGCCGGATGCGCGAAGGCAAGATGCCGGAGGGCGTGCCGTCGTCGCTCGACGTCGACCACACCACCGAACCCGTGCCGTCGACCTTCCCGAATGGCTGCCATGTCGCGGAAGTCGAGATCGACCCCGAGACCGGGATCGTGCAGATCGTCCGCTATACCGGCGTCAATGACTTCGGCACCATCGTCAATCCGATGCTGGTCGCCGGACAGCTGCATGGCGGCGTCGCGCAAGGCATCGGGCAGGCCTTGATGGAATACGTCAGCTATGACGCGAGCGGCCAGCCGATCACGGGCTCCTTCATGGACTATGCACTGCCCCGCGCCGAGGACATTCCGTTGATGGAGATCGGCGATCATCCCGTGCCGGCCAAATCCAATCCGCTGGGCACCAAGGGCTGCGGCGAAGCCGGCTGCGCCGGCTCTCTCTCCACGCTCGTCAACGCGGTGCTCGACGCGCTGTCCGAGTATGGCATCACCCATATCGACATGCCGCTGACGCCCGAGCGCGTCTGGCGCGCGATCAGGGACGGGAAGAAGGTGGCGTGAGCGCAGCTGCCGCTTCTCCCTCGCCCCGCTCTTCGCGGGGAGAGGGTTGGGGTGAGGGGCTGCTTCCGCAAATTCTGCGGGCGAAGCACCCGCAGTGAGTCCCCCTCACCCGAAATTCCCGCCATGCGAGAATTTCGACCTCTCCCCGCAAGCGGGGCGAGGTTAGCGGGCTACGCCGCCGCCTGCTCGCGCGGCTGGTAGATCGCGATATGCTGGCAATGGGCGAGCGGCGTCTTGCCATTGGCGACGACGAGCGCGTCGAGTTCGACAAAGCGATGGCCCTTCTTCTCGTAATTGCCGGCCACCCTGGCGCGCGCCGTCAACTCATCGCCGCTCCGCGCTGCGTTGAGAAGCTGCATCCGGCTGCCGGCATGAATCCACGGGCCCAGGATGGCGTTGTCGACCAGTACCTTGTTCATCACCCGCTGCAGCAGGCCGGGGTGGCCGAGCCCCTCGCGCGCGTAGATCGGATCGCGCTCGCGCACGTCGGTCAGATATTCCGATGCGGCTTCGCCTCCCCACGCCCGCGGCACCGTTCCGAGCCATTTGCCGAGTTCGTACGAGGCTTCATTGACCGGCCTGCGTTCCGGTACCGGCGCGGCTTCCGCAAAATCCGAGATCGAGAACGAAGGCGCGGAGGCGGGAAGCGAGGCGGTGCCGGTCGCACAGAGCTGTCCGCGGCTTTCGACCTCGATCGAAAGCACGCCATCGCTCTCCTCGCCCGTGACATTGGCGGTCTCGCCGTCATAGACCGGCTTGACGAAGCGCGCCTCGATCAATCCACGATCGAGAAAGGCGCGGCCCCATTTCTTGACCGGCAGATGCATCATATACGCCATGACATCGACGCCGGGGACGAGGCCGCCATTGAATCCGAACCGCTTGGCGACGGTGTCGTCATGCATCTTGTTCTCGGAAAGTTTCGCGGTGTTGTAGGCCTGGACGCGATAGGCCTCTAACCGGCTCGTCATGCCCGTTTCCCCTTGTTTTGGCTTACTTTCATCGATCATGGTACGCGAAGGAAATGCCGTGGCAAGGTTGTTCATCCCCCGTGTTTTGCTCGCATTTCCCGATCCGATGGGGTACCACGCGCATCTCAGGAGCGCCGCCGCGTTTCCTCACTCATCCCTCAACCGATGACGCCAGATTTGAACACCACCCGCATCTATGTCGACGCCGATGCCTGCCCCGTCAAAGACGAAATCTACCGGGTCGCGGCCCGCCATGGTCTTCCCGTCAGCGTGGTCGCCGGCAACTTCATTCGGGTACCGCAGGATCCGCTGATCGAGCGCGTCGCGGCCGGTTCCGCAATGGACGCCGCCGATGACTGGATCGCGGAACGCGCGGGAAAAGGCGATATCGTCGTCACCGCGGATATTCCGCTGGCAAGCCGCTGCGTCAAGGCCGGCGCCGAGGTGATCGCGCCGAACGGCAAGCCGTTTACGGAACAATCGATCGGGATGACGCTGGCGGTCCGCAATCTGATGACCGACCTGCGTTCCTCCGGCGAAGTGACCGGCGGACCCAAATCCTTCGCCCCGCGCGACCGTTCGGCATTTCTGTCGGCGCTCGATCAGACCATCCGCCGCATCCAGCGCCAGCGGGCCGCCGCGCCCGCCCAGAATCAGAAGTTGAATCGAACGCCATGGCGCCGCCGCTGATCCAATTGAAAGATATCAGACTGACCTTCGGCGGCACGCCGCTGTTGTCGGGCATCGAATTGTCGGTGTCTGCTGGCGAGCGCGTCTGCTTGATCGGCCGCAACGGCTCCGGCAAATCGACACTGTTGAAGATCGCGGCCGGCCTCGTTGAGCCGGACAGCGGCAGCCGCTTCGTGCAGCCCGGCGCGACCATCCGCTATCTGCCGCAGGAACCCGATTTTTCGGGCCACGCCACCACGCTTTCCTATGTCGAGGCAGGCCTTGGACCCGGCGACGACCATTATCAGGCCCGTTATGTGCTGGAGCAGCTCGGCCTTCACGGCGACGAGGACCCCGCGCATCTTTCGGGCGGCGAAGCCCGCCGCGCGGCGCTGGCGCGCGTGCTGGCGCCCTCGCCCGATATCCTGTTGCTGGATGAGCCCACCAACCATCTCGATCTCACCACGATCGAATGGCTGGAAAGCGAACTCGACAGCCGCCGTAGCGCGCTCGTCATCATCAGCCATGACCGCCGCTTTCTTTCAAATCTGTCCCGCTCGACGGCGTGGCTGGATCGCGGCCAGATCAAACAGATCGACCGCGGTTTTAGCGCCTTCGAGGCCTGGCGCGACGAGGTGCTGGCCGAGGAGGAGCGCGAGCAGCACAAGCTCGACCGCAAAATCGTCAACGAGGAGCATTGGCTGCGTTACGGCGTCTCCGGCCGCCGCAAGCGCAATGTCAAGCGGCTCGGCAATCTCCACGCGCTGCGCCAGCAGCGGCGTGACTATCGCGGCGCGGCCGGGAATGCCAACCTCACCGCCGCGGAAGCGGATAAATCCGGCAAACTCGTCATCGAAGCCAAAAACATCAGCAAGACCTACGGCGATCGCAAGATCGTCGATGGCTTCTCGATCCGCGTGCAGCGCGGCGACCGCATCGGCATCGTCGGTCCGAACGGCGCCGGCAAGACCACGCTGATCGAAATGCTGACCGGCGCCAACCCGCCCGATACCGGCACCATCCGGCTCGGCGCCAATATCGAGATGGCGACGCTCGACCAGCATCGCGAAAGCCTCGATCCCAAATCGACGCTGGCCGACGCCCTGACCGGTGGCGGCAGCGACAACGTGATGATCGGCGGCAAGCCCAAGCATGTCGTCAGCTACATGAAGGACTTTTTGTTCGGCCAGGAGCAGATGCGCACGCCGCTGGAAGTGCTCTCCGGCGGCGAACGCGGCCGGCTGATGCTGGCGCGCGCGCTGGCCAAGCCCTCCAACCTTTTGGTGCTGGACGAGCCGACCAACGATCTCGATCTCGAAACCCTCGATGTGCTGGAGGAAATGCTCGGCGACTATGAAGGCACGGTGATCCTGATCAGCCACGACCGCGATTTCCTCGATCGGGTCGTGACCTCCGTGATCGCGCCGGAGGGCGACGGCCGCTGGATCGAATATGCCGGTGGTTATACCGACATGCTGGCGCAGCGCGGCGCGGACTTGAAGCGCGAAGCGGTGAAGGCGGCAGCCGTCGAACGCGAAAAGATAGCGTCCAACGCGCCTTCGGGCGCGCCAAGACGCCGGCTCAATTTCAACGAGAAGCACGCGCTGGAAACCCTGCCGAAAACCATCGCCAAATTGCAGGCCGAGATCGCCAAGCAGCAGCGGCACCTTGACGATCCCGATCTCTACAAGAAGGATCGCAAGAAATTCGACCGCCTCCGACGCGCTGACAAAAGCGCAGAAGGAACTGCAGGAGGCCGAGGACAAATGGCTGGAGCTTGAAGTGTTGCGTGAAGAGATAGAGCAGGCTTGATCCGTAGGACGCTTTCTACCGTCATTGCGAGGAGCCAACGGGTCCGGCCTTCGGCCGGCCCGATGACAGGCTCCGCGACGAAGTAATCCATTCTGTGCCTCGGATAGGTGGATTGCGGAGCCTGTCATCGGGCGCGCATTCGCGCGACCCGTTGGCTCGCAATGACGAGGTTGTTGAACTGGAGCCAACTTGATGACCACTCCCCTCGCCGCCAGGATCGCCTGCGAATACGGCACGCCCTGTGCCGTCATCGACATGGATCGTGTCGAGCGCAACATCGCGCGCATTCAGGCGGCCTGCGATGCAGTGGGCGTCGCCAACCGTCCCCACATCAAGACTCACAAGAGCCCGATGCTGGCTAAGCTTCAGATCGAAGCCGGCGCCAAAGGCATCACCTGCCAGAAACTGGGCGAGGCCGAAGTGATGGCGGATGCAGGGATCGACGACATCCTCATCAGCTATAATCTCCTCGGCGAGGAAAAAATGGCCCGCCTCGGCGCGCTGCAGGCCAAGGCCAACATGACGGTCGCCGCCGACAATGCGGTGGTGATCGCGGGCCTGCCGCAGGCGGCGGCCAGCTCCGGCCGGCCGCTCTCGGTCGTGGTCGAATGCGACACCGGGCGCAAGCGCGCCGGCGTCGAGACACCGGCGGAAGCCATCGCGCTCGCCCGCGAGATCGCCGCCTCGAAGGGATTGGTGTTCGCCGGTTTCATGCTGTATCCGACCGAGACCGGCTGGGCCGAGGCGCAGAAATTCTACGATGAGGCGCTGGCCGGCGTGCGCGCGCATGGGCTCGATGCGGCGATGGTCTCGACCGGCGGCACGCCGAACTTGAAGAACGTCGGCAAGCTGAAGGGCGCCACCGAGCACCGGCCCGGCACCTACATCTACAATGACCGGATGCAGGTCGCGGCCGGCGTCGCGACCTGGGACGATTGCGCGCTGAACATCTATTCCACCGTGGTCAGCCGCGCCGGCCCCGATCGCGGCATTCTCGACGCCGGCTCGAAAACGCTGACCTCGGACACCGGCGGCGGGCTCGACGGCCACGGACTGATCCTCGAACACCCCGAAGCGAAAATTGCGCGCTTCGCCGAGGAACACGGTTTCCTCGACCTCACCCGCAGCAACACGCGGCCCCAGGTCGGCGACGTCGTGCGGATCGTGCCGAACCATGTCTGCGTCGTCGTCAACATGATGGACGAGGTGGTGATGGTGCGCGGCGAGGAGATCGTCGGCGTGTTGCCGGTGGCGGCACGCGGGAAGTTGAGGTAGCATTCAGAAGTTACGCGCCTTGGAGACCGCGGGTTTAAGTTTTCGGAACTCGCACCGTTTTTGATCTGAATCAACGTCCACTGCCGGTCGCGGATGTCACCATTATGGATAAGAGTTTGCATTCTCATGCAGCACAACCCGGTATGCGAGGGCGTACAACGTCTCGCACCGACGGGCAAAAAAGGGGGCGGGACTATGACGAACACCAAAAAATATGTGCTCGGCGAGGATCGGATCCCGAAGGCTTGGTACAACATCGCAGCTGACCTGCCGTCGCCGCTGCCGGCAGTGCTGCATCCGGGAACTGGACAGCCGATCGGACCCGGCGACCTGGCGCCGCTGTTTCCGATGGCGGTGATCATGCAGGAGGTATCGACCGAGCGGTGGATCGAGATTCCCGACCCCGTGCGCGAGATCTATCGGATGTGGCGCCCGGCGCCTCTGATCCGTGCCGAACACCTGGAGAAGGCGCTGGACACTCCGGCGCGGATTTTCTTCAAATATGAAGGCGTCAGCCCCGCCGGCAGCCACAAGCCAAATACAGCGGTGGCACAGGCGTTTTACAACAAGCAGGAAGGCGTCAAGCGCCTCACGACCGAGACCGGGGCGGGCCAATGGGGTTCGTCGCTTGCGTTCGCAGGCAGCCTGTTCGGCCTTGAGGTCGAAGTTTACATGGTGAAGGTGAGCTTTGACCAAAAGCCATACCGCCGCGCGCTCATGGAAACCTATGGCGCAACGTGCATCGCCAGTCCATCGAACCTGACGGCGTCGGGGCGCGCCATTCTGGAGCAGAATCCCAACTCTTCGGGCTCGCTCGGAATTGCGATCTCGGAAGCGGTGGAACTCGCGGCAGGGCGCGACGATACCAAATATTCGCTGGGCTCGGTCCTCAATCATGTGTTGCTGCACCAGACCGTTATCGGCCTGGAGGCGCAAGAGCAAATGGCGATGGCCGGGTTCGCTCCCGACATCGTCATCGGTTGCGCCGGCGGAGGCAGCAACTTTGCGGGATTAGCCTTCCCCTATGTGCGCGACAAGATCAAGAGCAAGAGCAAGACACGCATTATCGCGGTCGAGCCGGCGTCCTGTCCTACCCTCACGCGCGGGCGCTACGCCTATGATTTCGGTGACACGGGTCATCTGACGCCGTTGGTGAAGATGCATACCCTGGGCTCGACTTTCGTGCCGTCTCCGATCCACGCCGGCGGTCTGCGCTACCACGGCATGGCGCCGATGGTCAGCCACATCAAGGAGCTGGGGCTGATCGAGGCGCGTGCCTATGCACAGCTTGAATGCTTTGCCGCCGCGGTGCAGTTCGCCCGTTGCGAAGGTATTGTCCCGGCGCCGGAATCCTCGCACGCGATCAAAGCGGCGGTCGACGAGGCCCTGCGGTGCAAGCGGGAGGGCAAGGCTGAAACCATTCTGTTCAATCTGTCCGGCCATGGACATTTCGACATGGGCGCCTACATCGCCTATTTCGCCGGCCAGCTTCAGGATGAGCCCTACGATCAGGGCGCCCTTGACGACGCCCTCGCACATTTGCCGCAAGTAGCCGCGGAATAGCCGGATCGTAAAGAGTATTTGGGGAGCGGGCTGCTGAACGGGCGCGACTATGAGTGCGAGGCACGACTCTCAAGCCTCTTCAACACCCCTCGCCCCGCCGCCACGCCGGTCGCAAAGCAAGCCTGCAGCAGATAGCCGCCGGTCGGCGCTTCCCAGTCGAGCATCTCGCCGGCGGCGAACACGCCCGGCAAGCGGCGGATCATGAAATCGGCGTCGAGTTCGTCGAAAGAGATTCCACCCGCACTCGAGATCGCGCGCGCGATTCCAGCAATGCCCGTGAGCTGGAGCGGCACGGCGTTGATCCGCTCGGCGAGGTTTTCCGGTGACAACGACGATAGCGATATGCCCGACACGACAGCGGCTTCCTGTAACAGGCCAATGCTGACCGGAGACAACTGCGCGGCCTTGCGCAGCCAGTTCGAAAATGTCTGTTTGCCTCGCGGCGCCGACAGCCGCGCGACCAGATCATGGGTTCCAAGATCGGGCCGCAGCGCAACGCGCAGGGTCGCCGAGCCCGAACTGAGGATGGCTTCGCGCAAGTCCGCCGAGAGCGCATAGATCGCGCCGCCCTCGATGCCGTTGCGGGTAATCATGGCCTCTCCGCGAACGCTGTGCGCGCCGAACGACAGCGCGATTCCCTTCAGCGGCTCGCCTTCGAAACGATCGCGGAAGATATCCGACCAGGCGACCATGAAGCCGCAATTGGCGGGCTTGAGCGTCGATATCTTCACGCCCTTCGCGCCGAGTGGTTCGACCCATCCGCCATCGGAGCCAAGCCGCGGCCAGCTCGCGCCGCCAAGCGCCAGCACGGTCGCGCGCGCATCGACGGAACTCTGTCCGTCGGCGGTCTGGAACAACAGATGGCCGTTCTCGTCCCAGCCGATCCAGCGGTGGCGCAGTGAGAATTGCACGCCCATCGCATCGAGCCGCCGCAACCAGGCGCGCAGCAGCGGAGATGCCTTCAGTGATTTGGGGAAAATCCGGCCAGAGGAGCCGACGAAAGTGGGCTGCCCCAGCGCCTCGCTCCACTCCCGCAGACGATCCGGCGGAAACGCTTCGATGGCGGCCGCCAGTTGCGGCATCGCTTCGCGGTAACGGCTGAGAAACGCCGGCAGCTTCTCGCTGTGCGTCAGATTGAGCCCACCGCGGCCTGCCATCAGGAACTTGCGGCCCGCGGACGGCATCGCGTCATAGACCGTGACGCGGGCGCCACCTTGCGACAGCACCTCGGCCGCCATCAGCCCGGCGGGACCGGCGCCGATGATGGCGACTTGGGTTTGGGAAAGGCGAGACATAGCCACGGTTTACGTCATTCCGGGACACGCGTCTTCGCGTGGACCCGGAATCCGGAGGTTATCGATCGAGATTCCGGGTTCGCGCTCCGCGCGCCCCGGAATGACGATTGGAGTTAAAGCTTGATCCCCGCTTTCGCCGCGGCCTGGGCGACATATTTCTGGGTCTGCTGGAATGCGCCCTCCAGCGCCCTTGCCGTCGACATGTCACTGATCTCGGCAAAATGCTCCGCGATGGCCTCGGGCGTCCATTCGGCTTGGGCCAGGTTGATCCCTTCGGTTTCCATGATCTTGATGACCGCAAACGAGCCCGCGCCTGCGCCCATGATGGTGCGGGTCGGCGCATCCTCGGCCAGCAGATAAAGCACCGCCGGCGTGATCGATTCCGGTTTCATCAGGGCGAGCGCCTGCGGCGGCAGCAATTCTTCCGTCATCCGTGTCGCCGCGGTCGGCGAAATCGTGTTGACGCGGATATTGTTCTTGCGGCCCTCCTCCGCCAGCACGTTCATCAGGCCGACCATGCCGGCTTTCGCCGCGCCGTAATTGGCCTGACCGAAATTGCCGAACA
Source organism: uncultured Alphaproteobacteria bacterium (assembly GCA_963753875.1). Taxonomy (GTDB): domain Bacteria; phylum Pseudomonadota; class Alphaproteobacteria; order Rhizobiales; family Xanthobacteraceae; genus Bradyrhizobium. Next base: position 32,105 of record CAVWDY010000037.1, read on the forward strand.
GGCCTGACGAGGAGGTGGTGACGACGATGCGGCCATAATTGCGCTCGCGCATGCCGTTCCACACCGCCTTGCAGCAATAGAAGGTGCCGGTGAGATGGACGTCCAGCACTTTAGCGAAATCCGCGACTTCCATTTTCGCGAAAGACTTGTCGCGCAGGATGCCGGCATTGGCGCAGAGCAGGTCGACGCTGCCCCACTCCTTCGTGGCGCGATCGACCATCGCTGTGACCTGTTCGAAGTTCGAGACGTCGGCGCCGTCGGCCATCGCCACGCCGCCCAATCTGCGGATTTCCTCGACCACGGTTTCCGCCGGTGTCAACGACCCGCCGGTCCCATCGCGCGCGCCGCCGAAATCATTGACGACGACCTTCGCACCGCGGCTCGCCAACCCAAGCGCGTGCGCGCGTCCAAGACCATTGCCCGCGCCGGTGACGATAGCGACGCGTCCATCAAACCTGATTGTCATGCGTGAACTTCCTGGAGTTATGAGATCGATCGAGGGCCAGTTCCTTCCTTCTCCCCTTGTGGGAGAAGGTGGCGCGGACGAAGTCCGTGCCGGATGAGGGGTCTTTCGCCGCGGAGAGAAACCCCTCACCCGGCTTCATCTCGCTTCGCTCGATTTCGCACCCTCTCCCACAAGGGGAGTGGGTGCTGCCCAAGCATCCGAGACCGGCTGTTTTTGATCAGCGATGGATTGCCGGGTCAAGCCCGGCAATGACGCTTGGTCCGTTAGGCAAAATAGATCAGGCCGATCCAGTCGGCCACCAAAGCGGGCTTTTCCTCGCCCTCGATTTCGACGGTGACGTTGGTGCGCGATAGCAACTCCGTTGGCTTGCGCAGCTTTGCCTCCATCAACCTAAATCGGCCGCGCACGCGCGACCCGGCGCGCACCGGCGAGATGAACCGCAGCTTGTCGAAACCGTAATTGACGCCCATCGTCGTGCCCTCGATCACCGGCATCACCTCATACGACATGATGCTCATCAGCGACATCGTCAGGAACCCGTGCGCGACCGTGGTTCCGAACGAGGTTTCGCGCCTGGCCCGCTCGGGATCGACGTGAATGAACTGATGATCCTCGATGACACCGGCATAGACATTGATCCGGTTCTGATCGACCAGATGCCAGGACGACACGCCGACTTCCTGGCCGACCATCTTCTGATACGCCTCAAGCGAAATCGGCGGTTTCTTCCAGACTTCATTCATTCGCTAACTCTCCGTCGCCCCAGCTGGCCGCACCTTCTGCAATTCGGGGAAATCCTCTTCGCGGAATTCCGCGCCGCGCAGCGAATTGTCGCGATCATTGTCGTGCTCCAGACGGCGCAATTGCACGCGGCGGATTTTTCCGGAAATCGTCTTCGGCAGTTCGGTCACGAATTCGATCCGCCGGATGCGCTTGAACGGCGCAAGACGCGTGTGCAGGTGCCGAAAAATCGACAGCGCCGTCTCGCGCGAACGCTCCGCGCCCGACACCAGCAGCACATAGGCCTTGGGGATGGCAAGCCGGATGGGATCGGGGCTGGGGACCACGGCGGCCTCCGCGACCTTCTCGTGTTCCAGCACGATGCTTTCGAGTTCGAACGGACTGATCCGGTAATCGGACGACTTAAAGACGTCGTCGGAACGGCCGACGAAAGTCAGATAGCCCTCATCGTCGGCAAACACCACGTCCCCGCTGCGATAGAGATCGCCATCGGCACCGCTCAGTGTGCCGTCGTCGCCCTGATAGCCCTGCATCAGGCCCGCCGGCCGCTCGGTCCCGAGCAACAAGGTAATCTCGCCCTCTGTCGTGATATGTCCGTCGCTGTCGGTGATCTGCACGCTGTATCCCGGCAGCGGCCGGCCCATCGATCCGACCTTCACCTTTTGCCCCGGCGAATTGCCGGCAAGTGCTGTGGTTTCGGTCTGGCCATAGCCGTCGCGGATCGTCCGTCCCCACGCCGCGCGCACCTGATCGATCACTTCGGGATTGAGCGGCTCGCCGGCGCCGCAGATCTCGCGCAAGCTGACCTTGAAGGCCGCAAGCTTCTCCTGAATGAACAGCCGCCATACCGTCGGCGGCGCGCACAGCGTGGTGACGCCGCAGCGCCCGATCGTTGCGAGCAATCCCTTGGCGTCGAAGCGCGGCTGATTGACCACGAACACGGTAGCCCCCGCATTCCAGGGCGCGAAGAAGCAACTCCAGGCGTGTTTGGCCCAGCCCGGCGAGGAAATATTCAGATGGACATCGCCCGGCCGCAGTCCCAGCCAGTACATCGTCGACAGCCCGCCGACGGGATAGCTGCGCTGGCTGTGGCGCACGAGTTTTGGCTTCGCCGTGGTACCGGAGGTAAAATAAAGCAGCATCGGATCGTCCGGCCGGGTCGGCCCGTCCGGCGTGAAGGCCTCGGGAAATTCCGCGGCCTGTTCGTAGGCGAGCCAACCCTCCTGCTTCGACGACGCATTGACGACGATGCGAACGAGCTGACCCCCGCCGAGGCCGGCGAATTTTCCGACCTGGTCTTGCGTCGCCACCACGACCTTGGCGCGGCCGCGATCGAGCCGGTCGCGCAGCTCGTCGGGCGTCAATAGCGTGGTGGCGGGGATCACCACCACGCCAAGCTTCATCGCCGCCAGCATCGTCTCCCAGAGCGGGACGACGTTGCCCAACAGGAGCAGCAGGTGATCGCCGCGCTTGAGCCCTTGCGCCCGCAGGAAGTTCGCGATCTGATTGGAGCGGCGCGACAGCGCGGCGAACGAAAGCTTCGTCTCGCAGTTGCTGCCGGCATCGACAATCCACAGCGCGGGGCGATCCTTGCTGTCCCCGTTGCGCGCCAGCTCCGCATCGAACCAGTCCAGCGCCCAGTTGAACGGTTCGGGATCGGGCCAGCGGAAATCCGCGACAGCCTTGTCGTAATCCGTCCGATGCCGGAGCAAGAAAGCGCGGGCTTCCTGGAATGTTGTCATGTCAAACCTTAGGTCTCACCCGGTTCACCGCCGTCATCCTGAGGAGCCGCGCGTCTCGCGCGGCGTCTCGAAGGATGCGCCGCATAAACCCGCCTTGTCATCCTTCGAGGCTCGCAAGAACTCGCACCTCCAGCGACAACGGCGAAGCCGTTGCGCAGGGATGACGGCAATCATTTTCCCGCCAACCCCCGGACATGCCGGATGATCCCGGAGAAATCGACCCCGCCGTTGCCTGCGGCATCGAACGCCTTGTAGATTTCCTGCGCATGTTTGCCGAGCGGCGTCGCGGCGCCGGCGGCCGTGGCCGCATCCTGCGCCAACGTCAGGTCCTTCACCATCAGGGCCGAGGCAAAGCCGGGTCTGTAGTCATTGTTGGCCGGCGAGGTCGGCACCGGACCCGGCACGGGGCAATAGGATGTCAGCGACCAGCATTGCCCCGACGACGTCGAGGCGACGTCGAACAGCGCCTGATGCGAGAGCCCGAGTTTTTCGGCGAGCGCAAAGGCTTCGCTGACCGCGATCATGGAAACCCCGAGGATCATGTTGTTGCAGATTTTCGCCGCCTGGCCGGCACCGGCGCCGCCGCAATGCACGATCTTCTTGCCCATCTTCTCCAGCACGGGCTTGGCGGCCGCGAATGCCTTTTCTTCGCCGCCGCACATGAAAGTCAGCGTCGCGCCCTTGGCGCCGCCGGTGCCGCCGGAGACCGGTGCATCGACCGACCCAACGCCGTGCTTGGAGGCCAGCGCATGGGACTTCTTGGCGCTTTCGACATCGATCGTGGAACAATCGACGATCAGCGCGCCTTTTGCCATCGCCGGGACAACTTCGTTCCAGACCGAGAGCACGTGCTTGCCGGCCGGCAACATCGTGATGACGGCCTCAGCGCCTTTGACCGCGGCCACTGCGCTGTCGGCAATGTCAGCGCCATCGGCTTTGGCTTGCTCGCGCAAGGCCCCCACCAGATCGAACGCGATCACCTTGTGGCCGGCCTTGACCAGATTGGCGGCCATCGGGCCGCCCATGTTGCCGAGACCGATGAATGCGATGCTAGCCATCTCCAATTTCCTCCGCTCAGGCGTCTCTCATTTGTCGTGCTAGATCATGATCCGATTAGATTGAATCGGATCATGATCTCATCTCTTTTTTGAGCATGATCTTTTCGGAAAACCGGTTCCCACTTTTCCGGATCATGCTCTAGAATACCAGCTCGTCGGCGCCGATTTCCGCGAAATAAGGCGCCAGCATCGCGGGCGTCACATCCTCGACGCGGGACGGCGACCACCTGGGATTGCGGTCCTTGTCGATGACGGCCGCGCGCACGCCTTCGCGAAAATCATCGCTTCGAAATACTTCAAGCGCGGCGCGATATTCCCGCACCAGACATTGCTCCAGCGACGATGAGCGACGGGCCAGCCGCAGCAGCTTGAGGGTAACCACCATGCCGCGGGGCGACTTCTCGTTCAACGTCTTGAGCGTCGATTGGGCGGGCTCCGAACCATCGCCGTGAAGGGCGGCAAAAATATCTTCCATCCGATCGTGCGAAAACCAGCGATCGATGTCCGCTTGCATCGCGGCGACCGGGCCGGTGGTCTCGCCAGTCGCAAAGCCGTCAATAAGCGTCTTGACCTCGCCTGAAGCCGTGCCGGGCCGGATTCCTGCAAGAACCCCGCGCAAAGCGGGGAGCCTGCTTGACGGGACGACCGCGTCGGCAAAGTGCGCATGGATTGCGTCCGGCCCATTCATGATCTGTCCGGTCAAGCCAAAATAGGTGCCGATCTCTCCCGGCGACCGCGAGAGCAGCCAGGTGCCGCCGACATCGGGAAAGAATCCGAGACCGACCTCGGGCATCGCCAACTTGGTCTTCTCGGTGACGACGCGATGGCGCGCATGCGCCGACAAGCCGACGCCGCCACCCATCACCAATCCGTCCATGAACGCGATATACGGCTTTGGGAATTTAGCCATGCGCGCATTCATGATGTATTCCTGGCGCCAGAAGATCTTGCCAAGATCGCCACCGGCCCGCGAACTATCATAAAGTCCGCGAATATCGCCGCCCGCGCAGAGGCCCCGTTCGCCCGCGCCTTCGAGGAGTACCAACGCAATCGCCGGGTCGGACTCGAACTGACGGAGTGCCGCTTCGATGCCGAGCGACATTTCGAGCGTCATGGCATTGATTGCTTTCGGCCGGTTCAGGCGAATGACGCCGGCCGAACCTTCGCGTCGAACGATCAGATCGCCCTCGGAATCCACGACCGCAGCCGAAGCCGTCATCGCGCCCCCTCGACCAATTTGCGCGCCACGATCAGCCGCATGATCTCGTTGGTGCCTTCGAGAATCTGGTGCACGCGCAGATCGCGCACGATTTTCTCGATGCCGTATTCGCTGAGATAGCCATAGCCGCCATGTAGTTGCAGCGCCTGGTTGGCGACCTCGAATCCGACATCGGTGCCGAAGCGTTTTGCCATGGCGCAGAGCATCGTGGCATCCGCGTCCTTGCGGTCGAGCGCGGCGGCGGCGCGCCACACGAAGGTCCGCGCCGCCTCCAGTTCGGTCGCCATGTCGGCGAGACGAAATTGCAGCGCCTGGAATTCGTCGAGGCGCTTTCCGAAGGCCTTGCGCTCCTTCATGTAGGACAACGACCTGTCGAGCGCGTTTTGGGCGCCGCCCAGCGAACACGCCGCGATGTTGATGCGCCCGCCGTCGAGCCCGGCCATCGCGATCTTGAACCCGATGCCTTCGTCGCCGAGCCGGTTGGCGACCGGCACGCGCGCATTCTCGAAAATCACCGCGCGGGTCGGCTGCGCGTTCCAGCCCATCTTGCGTTCGTTGGCGCCAAGCGAGAGGCCGGGCGTGTCGCCTTCGATCACGAGCGTCGAGATGCCGCCGGGACCGCCCTCGCCGGTCCGCACCATCACCACGTAGACGTCGCCCTTCCCGGCGCCGGAAATGAACTGCTTCTGGCCATTGAGGACGTAGTGGTCGCCGTCACGGACCGCGCGCGTCCGTAAGCTGGCCGCGTCCGATCCCGAGCCGGGTTCGGTCAGGCAATAGCTCGCCAGGTACTCCATGGTGCACAGCTTGGGCAGCCACTTCTTCCGCTGGGTGTCGTTGCCGTAGGCGTCGATCATCCAGGCGGCCATGTTGTGGATCGAGATGAAGGCCGACACCGTCGGACAGCCCTGCGCCAGCGCCTCGAAAATCAGCGCCGCGTCGAACCGCGTCAGCGCCGAACCGCCGACATCGTCACGGATGTAGATGCCGCCGATGCCAAGCGTCGCCGCCTCACGCATCACGTCGACCGGGAAGTGCTTCTCCTCGTCCCAGCGGATCGCATGCGGCGCGATTTTTTCCGCGGCGAAATCCCGCGCCATATCGCGAACCGCAATCTGGTCCTCGTTGAGAGCGAATTGCATTTACCTACGCTGCCTGACTTTTTATTTGCGCATGATCTGATCGGAAAACCGGTGTCCACCTTGCGCCAACGCGGCCCTTCGGGTCCGGATCATGCGCTCAATTCATCGTCGGGATCGAGAACTCCGCGCCTTCCTTGACGCCGGAAGGCCAGCGCGCGGTCACGGTCTTGGTCTTGGTGTAGAAGCGGATCGAGTCCGGGCCGTGCTGGTTGAGATCGCCGAAGCCGGATTTCTTCCAGCCGCCGAAGGTGTAATAGGCGATCGGAACCGGGATCGGCACGTTGATGCCGACCATGCCGACATTGACCTTGGCAGCGAAATCGCGCGCGGCGTCGCCGTCGCGGGTGAAGATCGCAACCCCGTTGCCATAGTCATGATCCGACGGCAGCGCGAGCGCTTCCGAATAGTCCTTGGCACGGACCACGGACAGCACGGGGCCAAAAATCTCTTCCTTGTAGATTCGCATGTCCTTGGTGACGTTGTCGAACAGGCAGCCGCCCATATAGAAGCCTTTTTCATAGCCCTGCATCTTGAAGCCGCGGCCGTCGACCGCAAGCGTCGCGCCTTCCTTGATGCCGATATCGACGTAGTTCCTGACGCGCTCGACCGCCTCGCGCGTCACCAGCGGGCCGTAATCCGCGGACGGGTCGATCGAAGTCCCGATCTTCAAGGATTCGACGCGCGGGATCAGTTTTTCCATCAGCCGGTCGGCGGTGGTCTTGCCGACGGGGACTGCGACCGAGACCGCCATGCAGCGCTCGCCGGCGGAGCCATAGCCGGCGCCGATCAGGGCGTCCACCGCCTGGTCCATGTCGGCGTCCGGCATCACGATGGCGTGGTTCTTCGCGCCACCGAAACACTGGCAGCGCTTGCCGTTTTGCGCCGCGCGCTCGTAGATATATTGCGCGATCGGCGAGGAGCCGACGAAGCCGATCGCCCTGATATCGGGGTCGTCGAGGATGGCGTCCACCGCTTCCTTGTCGCCGTTGACGACGTTGAGGATGCCCGGCGGCAGGCCGGCCTCGATCATCAATTGCGCGAGCATCATCGGCACGCCGGGATCGCGCTCGGACGGTTTTAGGATAAAGGCGTTGCCACAGGCGATCGCGGGCGCGAATTTCCACATCGGGATCATCGCCGGGAAATTGAACGGGGTGATGCCGGCGACCACGCCCAGGGGTTGCCGCATCGAATAGATATCGATGCCGGGGCCGGCGCCTTCGGTATATTCGCCCTTCATCAGATGCGGAATGCCGCAGGCAAATTCCACCACCTCGAGGCCGCGCTGAATATCGCCTTTCGCGTCGGGAACGGTCTTGCCATGCTCGCGCGCCAGACAATCGGCGAGCTTGTCGTAATCGCGCTGCGCGAACTCAAGGAACTTCATCATCACGCGGGCGCGGCGCTGCGGATTGGTCGCGCCCCATTCCGGCTGAGCCGCTTTGGCGTTCTCGACCGCCGCGCGCAGCTCGGCCTTCGACGCCAGCGCCACCTGGGCCTGGACGTCGCCGGTCATCGGCTCAAATACGTTCGCAAATCGGCCCGATGTGCCCTTGACCTCGCGGCCGCCGATAAAATGCCCGATCATACGCATGCGTTCCTCCAAGACCTTTGCAAGTGTGCCGATTTTTGGCAGCATCTTGCAGTCTTTACCGGGTTTGGAAAGGTTTTTAAGCGCGCAACGGATTTGCGAAAATGGGGGCTTTGCCGATATTATGGCGCAAACGCCACCGGGGCCGCGTCATGAGCCGGGGCGGTTTTCCTTACCGGCACATTCCAAGGTTGCCGCTCCTAGGGTACGGTATCTTAGGATCAAGGGGCGGTATCGTGGAGCATGGTTTTTATCTCGCACTTGGCATTACGATTTTTCTGCCATTTCTTCAGTATGCGGTGCCGACCTTGCCTAGGGCTGTGGCATGGGCGGGGGCTGCCGGCGGCGTCATCGTCATGCTCGTCGATTTGCTGGGGGCCGACATGAAACCGTCCCTGAATGCGGTAATTTTGTTTTTGATCGGTTGCTTGTTTTTTGGAGGCGCCGCCCAGCAGCTAATGAAAAGCCAGCATAAAGCGCCATACATCGTCTCACCACAGCCAGACTTCGTAATTCTTCCGCCCGATGGAGGAAGCCGTGTTCTTTTATGGGGACCCCCTCAAGAAATGTACATGCAGACCGTCAATTGGAAGGGAAAACTTCCAAAGAGTTTTGTCGGCGGTCCATATCCTCTTTTCCGAATAAAGAATCTTGGAGCCACAACGGCCTTCAGCGTTAGAGCTAAGTGGGAACAAGGAATTGAGGAAACATCTTTTATCTCAATGATCAGTAGATCTTCCGCTTTCCAAAAATACAATGCTAAGTACAACGACAAGGAAGGGAGATTCTCTATTGGAGGTGAAGAAACAAAAACAAACCAATGGAACACGCTGATCTATGGAGATTTCACTCAGACGTTCCCTTTTATTGCACCGCAAATCGACAACACTACATATGTAGAGTTTGCGATTCCCATCTATACATTGGCCGAAATATATTTTTGCGCGGCCATTTCAGGCCAATCCGATCCTACTTCAAGCGAACCGATTTCAATTCCGTTCAAGCTGACCATTTCGTGGGATAGGCCAGAGGGCGGCGCTGCGGCGATATTCAATGTGATAGCTACCGCGAGAAATATGAATAAAAATCCGCCGGGTCGCTCGCAACTCATGACGGAAGATGGTGCATGGCGAAACCCGCCATTGGTAATGGCGGAAATAACCTTCGAAATAGAAAAAAAGGGCGGACCTTAGATTTCGTCCAGCGCAATACCTTCCAATTCCATAGCCGCAAGGCACGCTAAAAAAAACGTCGCAGAGAACGTCCCGCGTTTTAGCTTGTTCGTGATAGAGGCCTCTGTTTCGGAGAATCCGTGCTTTCGAGGGTGGTCCATCGAACAAATTAGCCGTCACCTATGTCTTTCTGAATCTTGGGAAGCAGTCTGCTTTGGTAAGCGGTGTGGGACTTTTTGAGATTGTAGCTCTGAGCCCCAAATCCGATCCAGTCCGATATATTGATTTGTGTGATGAAGTTGAACCTAAGATAATGCCAATTATTCAAATGGCTCAGGGCATAATGGGGACCGGCGCACAAGTCGGCGGCGAAGGCCTAAGGAATTCGATATACAACCCTAAAGGTGTCACGGTTGACAGTATTCCGTGGGATTCAAAAAATCCCATCGCAGTAAAGGCCGGAGAAACTAGAATCGTCTCTGCGTCCTTTGATCTGTCCTCCGATCATTGGAAGAACTATGATGCTCTTGTTTTTTGTCCCATGGTCGGCTCGCTTGATTTGAAGAACTTGCGTGGGACATCTATTTGCAAGGGCACGTCGGTCGGTACGCAGCTAACAGACCGCTTGGGAAGCTCCACAATCTCGTCAAGTACAACTCAGCAGTTTCGCATCCTTCCTCATTCTGTCGCCCCGACCTGTCCCTCTCCGTAAGTTACTAATCTCTCTGCTCTGACAATACGACATTAGTTCGTTTTAGCCGTGCCGGTTTAGCGGCTATGCGGGGAGTGGATTTCTTCGTCTTCGGTGATTTCGCCCGGTCAAGCACGGCTTCGCGGCCGGCGCCGAGTATTTCCGCGGAAAAATCAC